>NZ_JANUES010000001.1:0-823444 GCF_024809075.1 Aeromonas sp. BIGb0445 | reverse complement strand
GGGTTGTCTGCACCAGAGAGGTCGTTGCCCAGCACGTTGCCGTTCAGGCTCGCCACCACGTCTTCGGTCACGGTGCCGCCGACATTGTCGTTGGCCTTAGGCACGTCGTCTTCTACATGGATCAGGAAGTTACCAGCCAAGGTGCCACTGCCGCCGCTGGCCTGCAGGATGCTGGTGAAATCGAGCGTCAGCAGCTCGTTGTCGTCACCGTTACCCAGTGGGTGATCCAGCGACTTGACCAAGTTGAACTGATAGCTGCCATTTGAACCGACCTGGAGTGTGAACACAGTCGCCCCATTGGCCGTGGCAGTCAGGGTATCGCCCACTACCGTATAGACCAGCGCCACGCCACCCGAACTGGCCGGGGTCACGCCACTGGTATTGCTGCCCAGGCTGATGGTCGCGGAATTATCCGGACCCACGATCAGCGGTGCGACGCTGCCACTGACGCTGTTGGTGATGCTGTCACCGTCGGTGATGCCATTTGGCAGTTCATCCTCATCGACATAGCCTTCCACCGCGCCCACGTCTTCGACATAGAGGTGCAGGGTCGCCGTGGCCGGATCGCCGTCCTTGTCGATGATGGTGTATTGGAAGTCCTCGGTGAGATCGCCATTCACATTGGCGGGCGCCTGATAACTCCATGCCCCGGTGGAGAAATTGAAGCTCAGCTTGCCTCCAGCAGGGGTGGTAACGGCTGTCAGCTGCTGATCGCCATCGAGCACCCCATCCCAGCTGTAGGTGGTCGCGCCGATTTTGATGGACTGGATATAGCCCGGGCCATCCGCACCATAGGCATCATCATCCCCACCGCCAACGACAGTGTTGGTGCCGTTGAGCACATTGCCTTGCACCAGACCACCAATGACCTGATTGAGCAGGGTATCGACCAGATCGCCGAAGTTGTTCACTCGCAGCGGGGTATTGTTCGGCCCCGCATCCACGTCGATATCTTGCAGACGGGCATCGATGATGCCATTACCGATACCTATGGTGGTGACAGTGATACCGTTGTTATCGACGAAATTATTCCAGCTGGTTGCTACAGGGCTGGTAAGCGACGTGCCGCCAGGACCAGTTTGTTCGTTGGGGTTGCCATCGCTGATGAAGACCACCTGATTGTTCCACCCCGAGATCGGGGTATAGGAAGCAATGGTCTCCTGGATGGCATCGGTAAAGTCGGTATCACCGTTGAATGGGCGAACACCACCGGGTTCCTGCGGGTTCAATGAGTTCACCAGATTAGTGAACGCAGTGATATTGTCGGTTGGCAGGTAAGCAATGGAATCGCCGGAGAATGCAACGATCTGGATCTTGACCTGACCACCAGAGGTGTTGAACAACGCCTGCCCTGCAGTACGCACCGCATCGAGCATGGCGTTCAGTTCGTTATTATCGATACTGCCGCTGAAATCGAGCACGAACACCATATTGATGTTTTGGGACTGCCCGGACAGCACGGTAGCATAGTCATCTTGCGCTACCGGAATATCGTCTTGCACATCAATGGTGAATGAACCTTTCGTAAAGCCTGGAACCCGATCACCATCCCCATCGGTGGCGACCAGCACCCCCGAGAAGTCGATAGGCACTGGCAGCAGTTCATTATCCCCATTAGGTAACCCTTCCTTGACGGGATGATCCAGCGGCCCCTTCAGGGTGAAGGAATAATCACCATCGGCAGCCACCGTCAGGGTAAAGATGACTGTCCCGCCGGCGGAGGCTGTCAGCACATTGCCCGCCACGTTGTAACTCAACGCCACACCGCCGCTGCTCAGCCCTTGTGAGACCAGCGAGCTGACGTTATTCGACAGGCTGAATACGCCAGGACCATCGGCGCCAAACTCTACCAAGGTATTCAGAGTGCCCGAGGTGTCACTGGCCGTGGTGGTCTGCCCCGGCCCTTCATGATTGCCCTCATGAGGAGCACCGCCAGCCAAGGTCAGGGCATCCTCCTGGACAGCACCATGCACTGTGGGGCCTTGCCCATTACCAGATTGCACAGGGCCATCATCTTCGAAGCGGAACACGCCGCCAGTACCCAGATCGACACTGGCCTTGGCACTGTCGCCGTCGGCATCGGTGACGGTCTGCACCAGGGTCAGTACGCCACTGCCCAAGGTCAGGCTGACGCTGTCATCATGGCTACCGGTATTGCCGTGCCAGACATTGTCCAGCAGCGCCAGGGTCACGGCGCCAGTCACCGGATCTATGGTCAGCGTGAAGTAGTTCACCCCGTTGGCACTACCGGTGATGACATTGCCCACTTGGTTGAGCACTATCTGCGCGCCCTGGCCATTGGCGGCCAGCGGATCGACCGCGTAGAGGCCGCTCGCCACGTTGCCGCCATTGAGGGCCAGGCTATAACCAATGTTGCCCGCGCCATCTGCGCCGAAGGCATGGTTGAACTGGGCTTGCACCGTGACCGCCGCCAGGGTCGCGCTGGCGATGCCGTCACCGCCCACGCCGCCCAGCGCCGGCAGACTCTCATCCACCTTCACCGCGCCCAGGCTGGGCGCCTGAGTGCTCACCCCCGCCGTCGGGCCATCATCTTCGAAGCGGAATACGCCGCCAGTACCCAGATCGACACTGGCCTTGGCACTGTCGCCGTCGGCATCGGTGACGGTCTGCACCAAGGTCAGCACACCGCTGGTCAGGGTCAGGCTGACGCTGTCATCATGGCTGCCGGTATTGCCGTGCCAGACATTGTCCAGCAGCGCCAGGGTCACGGCGCCAGTGGCCGGATCTATGGTCAGCGTGAAGTAGTTCACCCCGTTGGCACTACCGGTGATGACATTGCCCACTTGGTTGAGCACTATCTGCGCGCCCTGGCCATTGGCGGCCAGCGGATCGACCGCGTAGAGGCCGCTCGCCACGTTGCCGCCATTGAGGGCCAGGCTATAACCAATGTTGCCCGCGCCATCTGCGCCGAAGGCATGGTTGAACTGGGCTTGCACCGTGACCGCCGCCAGGGTCGCGCTGGCGATGCCGTCACCGCCCACGCCGCCCAGCGCCGGCAGACTCTCATCCACCTTCACCGCGCCCAGGCTGGGCGCCTGAGTGCTCACCCCCGCCGTCGGGCCATCATCTTCGAAGCGGAATACGCCGCCAGTACCCAGATCGACACTGGCCTTGGCGCTGTCGCCGTCGGCATCGGTGACGGTCTGCACCAGGGTCAGCACACCGCTGGTCAGGGTCAGGCTGACGCTGTCATCGTGGCTGCCGGTATTGCCGTGCCAGACATTGTCCAGCAGGTTCAGGGTCACGGCGCCAGTCACCGGATCTATGGTCAGCGTGAAGTAGTTCACCCCGTTGGCACTGCCGGTGATGACATTGCCCACTTGGTTGAGCACTATCTGCGCGCCCTGGCCATTGGCGGCCAGCGGATCGACCGCATAGAGGCCGCTCGCCACGTTGCCGCCATTGAGGGCCAGGCTATAACCAATGTTGCCCGCGCCATCTGCGCCGAAGGCATGGTTGAACTGGGCTTGCACCGTGACCGCCGCCAGGGTCGCGCTGGCGATGCCGTCACCGCCCACGCCGCCCAGCGCCGGCAGACTCTCATCCACCTTCACCGCGCCCAGGCTGGGCGCCTGAGTGCTTACCCCCGCCGTCGGGCCATCATCTTCGAAGCGGAATACGCCGCCAGTACCCAGATCGACACTGGCCTTGGCACTGTCGCCGTCGGCATCGGTGACGGTCTGCACCAGGGTCAGCACACCGCTGGTCAGGGTCAAGCTGACGCTGTCATCGTGGCTGCCGGTATTGCCGTGCCAGACATTGTCCAGCAGGTTCAGGGTCACGGCGCCCGTGGCCGGATCTATGGTGAGGGTGAAGTAGTTCACCCCGTTGGCACTGCCGGTGATGACATTGCCCACTTGGTTAAGCAGGATCTGGGTGCCCTGGCCGTTGGCCGCCAGCGGATCGACCGCATAGAGGCCGCTCGCCACATTGCCGCCATTGAGGGCCAGGCTGTAACCAATGTTGCCCGCGCCATCCGCGCCGAACGCATGGTTGAACTGGGCCTGCACCGTGACCGCCGCCAGGGTCGCGCTGGCGATGCCGTCACCGCCCACGCCGCCCAGCGCCGGCAGACTCTCATCCACCTTCACCGCGCCCAGGCTGGGCGCCTGAGTGCTCACCCCCGCCGTCGGGCCATCATCTTCGAAGCGGAATACGCCGCCAGTACCCAGATCGACACTGGCCTTGGCACTGTCGCCGTCGGCATCGGTGACGGTCTGCACCAAGGTCAGCACACCGCTGGTCAGGGTCAGGCTGACGCTGTCATCATGGCTGCCGGTATTGCCGTGCCAGACATTGTCCAGCAGCGCCAGGGTCACGGCGCCAGTGGCCGGATCTATGGTCAGCGTGAAGTAGTTCACCCCGTTGGCACTGCCGGTGATGACATTGCCCACCTGGTTGAGCAGGATCTGGGTGCCCTGGCCATTGGCGGCCAGCGGGTCAACCGCATAGAGGCCGCTCGCCACGTTGCCGCCATTGAGGGCCAGGCTGTAACCAATGTTGCCCGCGCCATCCGCGCCGAAGGCATGGTTGAACTGGGCTTGCACCGTGACCGCCGCCAGGGTCGCGCTGGCGATGCCGTCACCACCCACCCCACCCAGCGCCGGCAGACTCTCATCCACCTTCACCGACCCCAGACTCGGGGCCTCACCGGCCAGTCCTGCGGTCGGGCCATCGTCCTCGAAGCGGAACGTCCCGTTGACGCCCAGATCGACACTGGCCTTGGCGTTGTCGCCATCGGCATCGGTGACGGTCTGCACCAGGGTCAGCACACCACTGGTCAGGGTCAGGCTGACGCTGTCATCATGGCTACCGGTATTGCCGTGCCAGACATTGTCCAGCAGCGCCAGGGTCACGGCGCCCGTGGCCGGATCTATGGTGAGGGTGAAGTAGCTCACCCCGTTGGCGCTGCCGGTGATGACATTGCCCACCTGGTTAAGCAGGATCTGGGCGCCCTGGCCATTGGCGGCCAGCGGGTCAACCGCATAGAGGCCGCTCGCCACGTTGCCGCCATTGAGGGCCAGGCTGTAACCAATGTTGCCCGCGCCATCTGCGCCGAAGGCATGGTTGAACTGGGCTTGCACCGTGACCGCCGCCAGAGTGGCGCTGGCGATGCCGTCACCGCCCACCCCACCCAGCGCCGGCAGACTCTCATCCACCTTCACCGACCCCAGACTCGGGGCCTCACCGGCCAGTCCTGCGGTCGGGCCATCGTCCTCGAAGCGGAACGTCCCGTTGACGCCCAGATCGATGCTGGCCTTGGCACTGTCGCCGTCGGCATCGGTGACGGTCTGCACCAGGGTCAGCACGCCGCTGTTCAGGGTCAGGCTGACGCTGTCATCATGGCTACCGGTATTGCCGTGCCAGACATTGTCCAGCAGCGCCAGGGTCACGGCGCCCGTGGCCGGATCTATGGTGAGGGTGAAGTAGTTCACCCCGTTGGCACTGCCGGTGATGACATTGCCCACTTGGTTGAGCACTATCTGCGCGCCCTGGCCATTGGCGGCCAGCGGGTCAACCGCATAGAGGCCGCTCGCCACATTGCCGCCATTGAGGGCCAGGTTGTAGCCGATATTGCCCGCCCCATCCGCGCCGAAGGCATGAGTGAACTGTGACTGTACGGTAACACCGCTCAACACTGCACTTGCAATACCATCGCTACCAGCTCCCCCCAAGGCGGGCAGGCTTTCATCCACCACCACGAAACCTGGGCGCTGGAATTCGACTGCCAAGCCCGAGGCCGGGCCATCGTCCTCGAAGCGGAACGTCCCGTTGACACCCAGATCGATGCTGGCCTTGGCACTGTCGCCATCGGCATCGGTGACGGTCTGCACCAGGGTCAGCACGCCGCTGGTCAGGGTCAGGCTGACGCTGTCATCCGGGTTGCTGGTATCGCCGTGCCAGACATTGTCCAGCAGCGCCAGGGTCACGGCGCCAGTGGCCGGATCGATGGTGAGGGTGAAGTAGTTCACCCCGTTGGCACTGCCGGTGATGACATTGCCCACCTGGTTAAGCAGGATCTGGGCGCCCTGGCCGTTGGCCGCCAGCGAGTCGACCGCATAGAGGCCGCTCGCCACGTTGCCGCCATTGAGGGCAAGGTTGTAACCGATACTGCCCGCGCCATCCGCGCCGAAGGCATGGTTGAACTGGGCTTGCACCGTGCCCGCAGCCAGGGTCGCGCTGGCGATGCCGTCGCTGTCAGCGCCACCCAACACAGGCAAACTCTCATCCACGCTGACCACACCCAGCTCACCAGAGCCGGGGATAAGACGCACGCTGGGCACATCGTCCAGTATCACCACATCCAGGCTGGCACTGGTGCTGTCACCATCGTTGTCGGTCAGCACAACGTTGAAGCTTTCAGTCAGCGCGGTGTCATTGGCTGGCTGAGTGTGGGTTTCGTTGTCGTTCAGGGTGTAGCTGTAATTGACTGTCCCGGCACCGGTTACAGGGTTGTAAGTGATGCCGGTCACCAGTAATTGATTGCCTGAAGGACTGGGGATCACCTGTGGGAAATTGGTGATGACCTGGCCATTGCTGATGAGCACCACACCGCCCAGACTCAAGACTTGGACACCATCTACTGCATTGAAGGTGAAAGACCCCCCTTTGGTCAGCACCGCTGCATCAGGTGCACTGCCATCCGCCAAGGCGGCTTCATTCAAGACAAGCTCCCCTCCTTCCACTTGCAACCCACCCAGAGCCACCGGGTCATCCACTGGGGAGATGGTGATGGTCAGGACCGACGGGTTGGTATCAGCGCCATCGGTCACGATGTAATTCGCAGGGGGAACAGGACCGGAATAGTTGAGAGCGGGGGTAAAGGTATAGGAGCCATCGGCATTGATGATCAATGTGCCGATCCCCGCCAAGGTGGATGCGACGCCGGCCGGTATGCCGGTGTTATTTCCCCAGCTATAAGAGACTATCGAGGCATCAGAAGGTCCGTCGGGATTATTGGTATTGAGCAGCAGATTGCCGCTGATGGCCTGATTTTCCTGGGTAACTGCAGATTCATCCTGGTCATCGAGCTGATTATCAGGCAAGAGATCGTCTTCTTGAAGACGATCGACAAAGGGTTCTGCACTGTGGTCTGTATCGAACCCAGCCTGAGCGATGGTGGCATCACCCGTGCGCGCTATGGTCACAAAACCGCCATTGCCACTGGCACCTGCAACACCGCCTATTCCACCACCACCTCCTGCCGCTGGCGCCCCCCCGGCTGCAGAAGCTTCAAAACTCTTGGTCGGATCGACCCCTTCCAGGATGGATTGTTGCAATGCGGCTATGTCATTGGGATCGAGAGGTTTGTCGGTTCCATCCGGTTTGGCCTCATCAAGGGCTTTGTCCGCTGCATCGGTTGGAACATGGGCTTCGGGCGCAGCCGATGACCCCTGGGCCAGAGCGGCGGCCTCTTCGGGGGTGAGGAGTGCCAACTTGGCATCGTCAGCCAGTGTCAGTTTGGTGCCGGGTGAGAGCGTCTCACCCGCTTGCAATGGACGCGTACTGCCATCAGCATTGACGACGAGGATTTCCCCTTCCATTGAGGCGACGACGACAGTCTTATCGATCATTTGGGTACGCATAGCCTTGACTCCAACACTGAGGGTTTCGATGTATAAACCCTATGTGCGAAGTACGGGGACGTCCGTTGCAAAAATGTACTGGATTGGCATCCCAAGAGAGACACTCATGAACCAAATCGAACGCTGGCCACTTATCCTCTTAAAACAACATATTAGGTAGTGCCTCAAAAGAGGCCTTATCATCACACGAGATAAGGTTAACTAATGGTTACATTGAAAGGTGATAAAAAAGGGCGCCACCTGGGCGCCCTTTTCATATTATTTTTGGCTCAAATGAGGAATGCCGGGTGTACAAAACCCTGATAACCGTCGATATGCAGACCAGATAGCAGCTTAACTTGCTGCTCATTCTCTACCCGGGTAGCAATGGTCAAGACGCCGGCATTGTGCGCGGCACGGCATACTGCAGCCAGGAAGGAGGTATCCGCCCCCGGCTCCATGACCTGGCTGGTATAGCCATGGTCAACTTTGACATAGCTAGGAGCCATCTGTTCCAGATAGCCAAGGGATTGGAAGTGGCGACCATAATGATCCACACCCCACTGGTAACCATGCTCGCGCACCACGGCCACCAGTGCTTCAACCTGAGCTTGATGCTTCAGGATGGCCCCTTCCGGGATCTCGAACAGTAATCTGTCTTTCAACTCAGGATTGCGGCCCAAGAAGTCACCGAGCCAGAGCAGGAACTCATCCGAACAGATGGCCCCGGAGGTAATATTCACGGCAAGTACCAATTCGGCGTCTTGTTGTAGCAGGGGCACCGTGGCCGTGAGTATCGCCTGATCAAACTCGCTGCCGAGTTTGAACTGCTCGATAGCCGGCAGGAACTGACCCGCAAAATAGTCATTGCCATCGCGATGAATGGCGGCAAACAGTTCGGCGTGAAGCCTTGTCCCATTGTCAAAACGACAGGCAGGTTGTGCCTTGAAACGCCACAGTTGACGATTAATTGCATCTTCCACCAGATCCCGCCAGGCCAGGCGCCCCATCATGCCTTGATTATTGCCCCCTTCCATCACCACGGCGCCCCGTCGCTCGTTGCGCGCCCGGCCCAGGGCATTATCCGCCTTGGTCAGCAAGCTGGAGAGATCATCCTGACTGTCTCGCCCGGCGATGCCGATCACCGACAGCGCATCCGCTTCACCCATAGGGTTGACCACCAGATCGGCGATACGACTGTTGATCCGCTCGGCCAGCTCCTGCAAGGTGTCCAGATCGTTGGTCGGGCAGAGCAATGCGTACTCGGTGGCCGAGATGCGGGCAATGGCGGCCCCGTCCCACCCACTCAGTTCATCATTAAGGCTCTGGGCAATGGACTTGACCATGTTGTCCCGCGCGGCAAAACCCTCGTCCCGATAGATGTCATCGAGCATATCGACCGCCACCAGCATGACGCCCCCCTGCCCCGCCTCGGCGATCCAGGCATTGACTTGACCGACGAAATAGGCGCGGTTGCCCAAACCGGAAACCGCATCCAGATAGACTCTCTCGCGCAGATTTTCAGCTTCTTGTGCCTGCTCCTTGAACTGAGCAGCCAGCTTGCCAGACAGAGTGTTGATGGCTTGCACCACCTGCTTTAGCTCCAGGGTACGCGGCTCGGGGATCTCATGACCAAAATGGTGTTGCTCTATCTCAATTGCCTGTTCACGGATCTGATCCAGCGGCTTGAGGAGATAACTGAGGGCACGCATCAGCAGCAATGTGGTGATGAGAAAGCCGACAACAAACCAGCTCGCCAGGTTGGTCATCCCTTGCCAGAGTTCGTAATAGGCCTGACCGCTATGACCGACCACCTTGAGCTTGCCAAGCTGCAACCAGCCCGACGTCAAAATGGACTCATTGGACATCTCTGGGAACAGATCCAGCCCTATGAACCATGCGGGAACCCCATCAATATGATGAGTATTCTCCTGCTCTATCACATCCTGGGAGGCCAAGAGATCGAGCCGGACCAAGCGATAGTAGCCGCCATCAAACACCGCCTTGATGACCGACTCGGCACTCACCTTGTCGCCATTCTCGAGATAGGGAGTCAATGCCAGTCCGAGGGCCGTTACGGTGTTGATCACTGTCGTCTCTTGCTGCTGAGCAAGATAGGTGCGGGTCGAATTGAACTGAACCCAATAAGTTACGGCAAACAGAGCCCCGAACAGCAACAACATGGTGGCCAGTAACTGTCGATATAGCGTCATAGGTTAATCATCCAAATTCACCACAGGTCGAGCCAATCGCCCTGAAGTCATGCGATTGCGTAAATCATTCCATAATCCCAAACGTGAAGACTGGCCGGCCAGTTCCCCCTGGCCACGCGCCTTCATCAACCACAAGTGACGACCATTGAAGCTGTAGATAGGCAGCAGATCCTTACGTGCAGTCGCCGGACGCAGAGCCCCAATAAGATTGTCGAGAATGAGGGGGACGGATGAAGGGGTTTCATAGTAGGCAACAACCATATGAAACTGGTTGTAGTCCAAGGCTTTGACGTACACCATCCGCATCTTCTCATCGTCGATGCCAAGCTCCAGCAGGGTAAAATACTTGGCAATGCTGAAATCCTCGCAATCTCCCCCTGCCGCCCCCAAAAATTCGAGAGGGCTGGCCCAGTAATCCTTCCTGCGCCACAACTTGCTGTCGTCTACAAAATGCAGCTGATTGAAAAAGCTGTTCACTTTCTCTAGCTTCTGTCGCTCCGACCAGCCTGCGGCCTGCGCCTGCAAGGTAAGCAACCGCCAGCTCGCCGTGCGTTTGCCTGCTCGCTCACCATAGGTGTCCTGCGCTCGCTTTATCATGGCCAGATCGGCATCCGTTAGCGGCTGACTCGCCGCCAGCAAGAGAGGAAGCAGGGCCAGCCCACACCAGAGCAAGTGTCGTCCCCGGCGGTGAAACAGGCCGAGCCACTGCCCGATTCGCCACAATGTCACATCCCTTCCCTACTCAGCTGAGCCAACAAATCATCAGGTGCAAGATACTGGAGATAAGGGCGTCAGACTGCAAGCCCGATGTGGGGTGTGACGGCAATGGTATTGTCGTCACACCCAAGCCCAACAGCAGCAGTCCGCTACCTTAGTTTTTGGCTTGCCATTCGGCGGGTTGTTGCACCTGCATGGCACTGAGCAAGCTGCCAGTGGCATTGAGGATGCGGTAGTCGGCCAGCAGGGAGTCATACTCCGCGTTGATGTAACTGCGACGGGCTTCAAACAGCTCGTTTTCGGTGTTCAACACGTCCAACAAGGTACGCTGACCCAAGCCGAACTGCTTCTTGTACGCCTGCACAGTGTCATAACTCGCATCTACGTGTTGTTGCAGGTAGATTTTTTGCTGATCCAGCGACTGCTTGGCATTCCAGGCCAGACGGGTACCCTCTTCAACCTGGCGGAAAGCATTCAGATGAATGTCTTTCGCCTGAGAATAGAGCGCAGAAGTCGCCTTGCTTTCGGCCAGATCTGAACCACCACGGAACAGGTTGTAGCGCATCCGCACCATAGCGGTCAGATCGTCGTTACGTCCCTTGACAGCATCGATGTCCTCATTCCAGTTCTGATCCACCTCGATGGCGACATTGGGATAGAAGCCAGACTTGGCACCTTCATTCTGGTACTTGGCCGCTTCAATATCTTGCAGGGAGGAGAGCAGGGTTGGATGCACCTCGGTGGCCGTCTTGAGCGCCGTTTCGATGGACGCAGGCATCAGGCTGGCATCCGGTACTGGCTGCACCAGATCCTTGGGCATCTCATTGACCACACGCACGTACTCACTCTCGGCGTCCCGATAGTTGTTCTCCGCCGCCGCCTGGTTTGAATAGGCGCGTGCGACCCGGCCCTCGATCTGGGTCTGGTCTGCTGTTGAGCCCAATCCTGAGTCGGTTCGTTTGCTGATGTCGCTGCGGATCTGCTCGTGGGTCGCCAGGTTGTCTTTGGACAACTCCAGTATCTCCTGCTGACGCAGCATATTGAGATACACCTCGGCCGTGCGCAGCGCCGTGTTCTCGGCTTCCGAGATCATGGCCAGGCGCTGGGCGCTGGCCTCTGCTTTGGTACGAGCCACGTTGCTGCTGACATCGAAACCGTCAAACAGCATCTGGCGCAGACTGAGGCCAGCCTCTTTGCGGGTCATGGAGTCATCGACACCAGGGCCCCCCAGACGAGTAGCGGGGCTGTCGGTATTCTCATACCCCACCCCGGCTCTCAGATCTATGGTGGGGTAATAGCCGCCCTTGGCACCATCATGCTGATACATGCGGGCCTGATAGAGATCAAATGCCTCCTTGATCTTGGGATGAGTCGCCAACGCCTGAGCAACGGATTGCTCCAGCGTTTCGGCCTGAACCAGGCCAGGAAGTAATACAGCGCCACTTACAAGCATGGCAACAATCGTCTTTTTCATAATATCTCCAGTCATATGCTTTTATTGATTGTTGGCTTATCGTTCCCTCAGTGCCGACTGTTTGGCCCGCAATATCGGTTTTAGCAAATAGTCTAGAACACTCTTTTTACCAGTAATGATATCTGCACTGGCTAACATACCGGGGATGATGGGTAATGCATTTGTTTCATCGCCCAGAAAGCTTTTATCCGTCCTGACTCGTACCAGATAGAAGGAATTACCCTCCTCATCTTGAATAGAGTCGGCACTTATTTGTTCTACCTTGCCATGTAAGCCCCCATAGATGGTGAAATCATAGGCAGTGAATTTCACCACGGCTTCCAATCCGGGTCGCAAAAAAGCAATATCCTTGGGCGACACCTTGGCTTCAACTAAGAGTGTATCCTCAAGTGGCACTATCTCCATCAAATCCATGCCTGGCTGGACCACACCACCCAAGGTATTGATCTTCAGCTTTTTGATGGTGCCTTTAAGAGGTGCAACCACGCTGGTTCTGTCTACGCGATCTCGCAGCCCCACCTGGCCTGCGGAGAGCTGACCCAATTTACCCTGACGCTCATTCAATTCAGTCTGGGCATCGGCTCGGAATTTCAGTGCGATATCATTGCGCTTGGAGATGGCTTCCCGCAATGCGGAGTTTAGTTTGGGGATCACCAGGCGATTACTCTCCAGCTCACCCTGCATTTCGTTTACCTGACGTTCCAGTTTGATCAATTCAACCTGAGGTACTATCCCCTCTTTCGCCAATGGGCGGCTGATATTCAATTCTTGGCGAGCAAGATCCACACTGCGGCCCACGGTACGTATTTTCGAGTTGAGTTCGATGAGCTCCTGCTCTTTCTGCTCTATCTGTTGTCCCAGGATATAGAGCTGATTCTGAAGGTTGTTGAGCCGATCATTTTGCACCGACACCTCACGGGCCGCATATTCGGCAAATACATTCTCATAACCTTCCGGGAAATCGATGGCCTGTTTGTCAATCGCCACCTGCTCGCGCCAACTCACGTTAGCCTCGCTTTTGACGACCACGCTGCGGATCTCCGCTCGCAGGCGAGCGATGTCGCCCTTTAGGGTAACCAGCTCCTGCTCGCGCTCACGAAAGTCGGAGCGAAACCGGGTGTCATCGATGCGCAACAAGGTCTGGCCCTTCTCGACGATGTCGCCCTCCTTGACGAAGATCTCTTTGACAATCCCCCCCTCCAGGTTCTGGATCACCTGCAATTGGCGGGATGGGATCACCTTGCCCTGTCCCACGGTCACCTCGTCGAGCTTGGCCCATGCAGCCCAGATCAGGGCGCTCATAAAGAAGAGGAAACAGCACCAGAGCAGCACTCGAGCCCGGGTTGGTGTACTGAGCAATACGGCGGCGGCACCATCATCCACGAAGGCCAGATGCTCCTGGGCGGGCAACACATCCTTCTTAAGCATTAGATGCCTCCTGAACCCGTACCTTGCCTTCTTTGAGCTGTTGCAGCACCTGAACCTTGGGACCGTCCGCCACTATTTTGCCTTGCTCGATAACGATCACCCGATTGACCACATCCAGCATCAATGTCTTGTGGGTAATGACAATCAGGGTGGTCTCAGAGCCGAGCCTGGCCAGCTCCTGCTTGACCTGTTGCTCGGACTGGTTGTCCATATTGGAGGTCGGCTCATCCATCACCAGTATGGGAGGGTCATTGAGCAGCGCCCGAGCCAGCAAAATAGCCTGGCGCTGACCACCGGATAGCTGACGCCCCCCCTCACCAATCTGGCGATCCAGACCGTTGGGATCCCGATTGGTGAAGTTGGTCACCCCGGCTCGCTTGGCGGCGCGCAACACCCTGGCATCATCCACCAGAGGATTACCCAGCATGATGTTGTCGCGCACCGAGCCAAAGAAGAGCGTCACATCCTGGGGCACACAACCTATGTTACGGCGCACGGCCGAGGGGGCCAGCTGATCGAGATCGAAACCATCTAGACGCACTGAGCCATCACTCGGGCGATATAACCCCATCAGTAACTTTTCAAGCGTGGTCTTGCCCGCCCCGATCCGACCTATGATTGCCACCTTCTCGCCCGGTTCAATCTTGAGACTGATGTCGTGCAAGGTGCTGGTCTCCATGCCCGGGTATTTGAAGGTGACATTCTCGAATTCGATGCGCCCCTCGACCACGGGGTGGTGAATGTACTGCCGCCCCTCCTCCTGCTCACCCGGGGTACTCATGATCCCCTCGAGGATGGTCAACGCAGAGCGGGCCTGGTTATAGCGGGTAGCGAGCACAGAGAGCTGCACCATGGGCGCGATGGCACGACTCGACAGCATGACGGCCGCTATCATGCCGCCCATGGTGACCAGGCCATCCGAGATCTGGTAAACACCGACAATCACCAGTCCGACCGTCACCACCTGCTGAATGTAACTCGCCAGGGATGACATGGAGTTGGTGATACGGCGGGTCTGTACCCCCCAGGTGGAGATGTGGGAAACCGCCTGTTCCCAGCGATGCTGGAACATGCTTTCGGCCCCGAAGATCTTGACGGTTTCAAGACCCGCGATGCTCTCCACCAGGTTGGCGTTTTTCTGGGAGGCGAGCCGTGAGCCCTCCTCAATCGACTGTTTGAGGGAACCCTGTATATAGAAGCTGTAGGCCAGCAGGATCAGCATGGCGACGATGGGCACCACCACCATGACCCCGGCAAACATCCAGATCACCACCAGGAAGAAGATGGCAAATGGCAGATCGATCAGGGTTGAGACAGTGGCCGATGTGAAGAACTCCCGCACCGACTCAAACTCCTGCAAATGTTTGGCAAAGGCACCGGTAGACGCGGGTCTCGACTCCATTCGCATCCCCATCACCTTGGCAAAAATCTTGGCCGACAACAGCACATCCGACTTCTTGCCGGCAATATCGATAAAGTAGCTGCGCAACTGGCGCATCACAAAATCGAAGGTAAACACCACCACGGCGCCCACCGCTAGCACCCAGAGGGAATCGAAGGCAAGGTTGGGTACTATTTTGTCATAGACGTTCATGGTGAACAGAGGGCTGGCCACCGCAAACAAATTGATCAGAATGGAGGCCACCAGGACATCGCGATAGATGCCCCGCGACTCCAGCAGGGTACTCCAGAACCAGTGACCATCGCGGGTCTCCAGCACCTTGGGGGAGCGTTCGTCGAAGCGAAACTGCTTCTTGACGAAAAAGAGCCGTCCCAGATACGCATCGCCGAGTTGGGCTGCCGTTAGCCACTCGGCCGCATCGCCTGCCTGAGGAAAAATAACCTTGGCCTGACTGCGATCCTCGTTCCACTCCAGCAAGATGCAGGCACCGCCATCGCGGGTCTGCAAAATACAGGGCAACAGCAGTGAGGATATTTGTTCGAGAGGTTGCAGCACCTCCCGGGCAGAGAGGCCAGCACGTTCTGCGGCGCGGCTGAGCAGCGCCGTGGTCAACCGACCGGACACCAGTGGCAGCCCAGTGGTCAACGCATCCTTGCTATTGGGAACGCCATAGAAACGGGTCAGGAAGACCAGGCATTCCAACAGCTCATCGATATGGTCGGTTTCTGCTTGCATAAAATCCTGTTCGATAAATAGGCTGAGGGTCAACCTTGCTTATCCATGCTCAGCGCCAAAACGCCGTTTACCTGAGGCGTCTGGTTGTGATGATAAGCACAAAGATACTCACATGATACCCAATAAAAACACGTAATCCCTAATAAGAGACATGCCATCTGCGCTGTGGCCCATGTCACCCCTATCACGATAAGGCACCAAACAGGTCACCTCAAGGTTCGGTGCTGCATCAGCCTGATGGCATTGAATGCGTGGCCTGACAGATATCTCCGAACGGCGCACCTTAACAGCTTAACGACCTGAGAACTATAGAACAGAGTCTGATTTTCATCTAATAACCCACTGTTTTTTTTGCTAAATTTGATAGGTTAGTCAGTTATTGGCTATCGAGTAGAAAGGGGGTTCCCAACCGATGGCCCTGAGGACCGCTCTCGGACAAGCCTGCTGCAATCAGACTCATGGCTGTCCAGCGATTCTCGCACCAGTCCGGAGCCAGCAGGGTCGGTTTACGGGCCGAGGCAGAGACCCTGTGATAGACCACCTCCGGCGGCGTGTGCTGGATCATGGCGACCGCCGCCGCCACATATTCTGCCAGCGTCGGCACCACCAGCCTCCCTGCCAGCCAGGCTTTGCCCAGGGTGCTGCCAGTCACCACATGCAGAGGGTGCAACTTGATCCCCTCGACCCCGGTCTCGACGACTCGTTGCAGGGTCTGCACACTATCCATCGCCTGTTCACCCGGCAAGCCGACAATGAGATGCGTGCACACCTTGATACCACGCACCTGGGCACGGCGCACCGCATCGGCATAAGCCCCATAGCCGTGGCCACGATTGATCCGCCTGAGTGTCTCGTCATTGGCGCTTTGCAGCCCCAGCTCCAGCCACACCTCATAACCCTGGGACTGATAACCGGCCAGCAGATCGAGTACGGCATCCGGCACGCAATCAGGCCGGGTGCCGACACACAAGCCCACCATGTCGCTCACCGAGAGCGCCTCTTCGTACATCTGCTTCAGATAGGCCACCTCGGCATAGGTGCTGGTATAGGCCTGAAAATAGGCGAGATAGCGCCGCGCTCGCGTCACTTCCTCACGCCGGGCCTTGAGTTGAGCCATCACCGAGAGCTGCTGGGCCGACTCATCGGCGAAGGAGGAGACATTGCAGAAGGTGCAGCCCCCACGCCCCAGGGTGCCGTCCCGATTCGGACAGCTGAAGGCACCATGAATGGAGAGTTTGTGGATCTTCTCACCATGGCGGCGCTTGAGATCCTGCCCCAGGGTATTGACCATTTCATGTAACTGCATGACAACTCCCGATAAAAAGCGAAATTGTACAGGCTGGGTTGGCCACCATGCTGAGCTGGATCAAGAGTCAGCCCGGTGTAAAAACATATAAATATTCATCCTGAACCGAATAAATATCTCCAACCGAGACTTTATCCCGTTCGGTGCTGCCGTCATGCTGGCGACAGCGAACCACAAGTAATGAGAATAAATGCCACTAAGTTTTTGTTTATAAAAACAAATAAATCGGTATCTCGGTGGGAAGTAAAAGCAAGTCGCACAACAGAGAAATGTGATCGAACTCATTCACTGCTTGCGCAGCTTGGTAAGATTACTACAAGAGGGTCTGGTCGCGACCTCAACTGACAAAGTGCAATATTTAGATATATAACGCTGGTATATCAATTAAAAGCAAACCAATACACCAAAACACCCCCCACATATCAATACGCAACCACATTTTGTTATGTGGATGTAACAAGTAAAACATCTGACTTGTCCAATTGACCTAGTGCAAAATTCCCATTAGTTTGGAGATTCGCCACTTCAGGCAGACGGAACCACAAGAGCCAATCGCAATTTATGCAGTTTGCGAATCAAGGCCGAGCAAGGGAGATATGCAATGTCACTATATGATCCAAAGCTGGAGAGGGATAACTGTGGCTTCGGCCTGTTGGCCCACATGGAAGGGGAAGCCAGCCACAAGCTTGTCCGTCTCGCGATGTCAGCATTGGCTCGCATGCAACACCGCGGCGGTATCTCCGCCGATGGCAAGACCGGCGATGGCTGCGGCCTGCTGCTGCAAAAGCCCGACAGCTTCTTTAGAGCCGTGGCCGAGGAGAAGGGTTGGCATCTGGGCCGCAAGTATGCGGTCGGCATGCTGTTCCTCAACCCGGACCCCGTGTTGGCCCAGCAAGCCCGTGACATCATCAACGAAGAGCTCGAGCGGGAAACCCTGAGCCTGGTCGGCTGGCGTCAGGTGCCTATTGATACCCATGTCCTCGGCCCCATTGCCAAGGCGTCCCTGCCCAGCATAGAGCAAGTCTTCGTCAACGCCCCTCCCGGCTGGGTCGACAAGGATCTCGAGCGCCGCCTCTATATAGTGCGTCGCCGCATCGAGAAGCGGATCAGCGATGACTACTTCTACGTGGTCAGCCTCTCCAATCTGGTCACCGTCTACAAAGGGCTCTGCATGCCCGTGGACCTGCCGCATTTCTACCTGGATCTCGCCGACATCCGTCTGCAGTCAGCCATCTGCGTCTTCCACCAGCGCTTCTCCACCAACACCAGCCCGCGCTGGCCGCTGGCGCAGCCGTTCCGTTATCTCGCCCACAACGGCGAGATCAACACCATCGCCGGCAACCGCCAGTGGGCCAAGGCGCGCAGCTACAAGTTCGCCACCCCGCTCATTCCGGATCTGCAAGAGGCCGCCCCCTTCGTCAACACCACCGGATCGGACTCCTCCAGCCTGGACAACATGCTGGATCTCTTCCTGGCCGGTGGCATGGATCTGTTCCGCGCCATGCGCCTGCTGATCCCGCCTGCATGGCAGAAGCACCCCAACATG
The DNA here is from genome assembly GCF_024809075.1 of Aeromonas sp. BIGb0445. Classification (NCBI taxonomy): domain Bacteria; kingdom Pseudomonadati; phylum Pseudomonadota; class Gammaproteobacteria; order Aeromonadales; family Aeromonadaceae; genus Aeromonas; species Aeromonas sp. BIGb0445. Next base: position 805,037 of record NZ_JANUES010000001.1, on the reverse strand, counting down.
GATGAGGACTTGCGGGCCTTCTACGACTTCAACTCCATGCACATGGAGCCCTGGGACGGCCCGGCCGGTATCGTCATGACCGACGGCCGCTACGCGACCTGCGCCCTGGACCGTAACGGCCTGCGCCCTGCCCGTTATGTCATCACCAAGGACAAGTTCATCACCCTCGCCTCCGAAGTGGGCACCTGGGACTACACCCCGGACGAGGTGCTGGAGAAGGGCCGGGTTGGCCCGGGTGAGCTGTTCGTCATCGACACCAGCAATGGCAAGGTGTGGACCAGCTTCGAGATCGATGACGATCTCAAGAGCCGCCACACCTACAAGCAGTGGATGACAGATCACTGCAAGCGCCTCATCCCCTTCGAGCAGATGGACGACGCCAACACCGGCGCCCGCGAGCTGGACGACGATCAGCTCAAGACCTATCAGAAGCTGTTTGGCTACTCCTATGAGGAGCTGGATCAGATCATTCGCGTGCTCGGCGAAAACGGCCAGGAGGCGGTGGGCTCCATGGGCGACGATACCCCCATGGCGGTGCTCTCCTCCCGTCAACGCACGCTCTATGATTACTTCCGCCAGATGTTTGCCCAGGTGACCAACCCGCCCATCGATCCCCTGCGGGAAAATCATGTCATGTCCCTGGCGACCTGCATCGGCAGCGAGCAGAACGTCTTCAACGAGACCTTTGGTCACGCCCATCGGGTGCTGTTCCAGTCTCCTATCCTGCTCTACTCCGACTTCCATCAGCTGCTGGCCCTGGAAGGGGATCACTATCGCCACACCCTGATCGACCTCAACTTTGCCCCAAGCGAAGGGCTGGAGGCCGCGGTGCAGCGCATCTGCCAGGAGGCAGAGACTGCCGCCCGTGCAGGTACCGTGCTGCTGGTACTCTCGGACAGAAACATCAGTGCCGATACCCTGCCTATCCCGGCCGCCATGGCGGTGGGCGCGGTGCAACGCACCCTGGTTGACAACAACCTGCGCTGTGACGCCAACATCCTGGTAGAAACCGCCAGCTGCCGCGACCCGCACCACTTCGCCGTGCTGCTCGGCTTTGGCGCCACTGCCGTCTACCCCTATCTCGCCTACGAGACCCTGGCCAAGCAGCTGGAAGAGGGCGTGCTCAAGATGAGCCTGCGCCAGGCCATGCTCAACTACCGTAATGGCATCAACAAGGGCCTCTACAAGGTGATGTCCAAGATGGGCATCAGCACCATCGCCAGCTACCGCTGCTCCCAGCTGTTCGAGGCGGTAGGTCTGTCCAAGTCCATCGTCGAGACCTGCTTCCGCGGCGTGTCCAGCCGGATCCAGGGTGCAGATTTTGACGATATCCAGCAGGATCAGCACAATCTGGCCCGTACCGCCTGGCTCAAGCGCAAGCCCCTCAACCAGGGCGGCCTGCTCAAGTACGTCCACGGCGAGGAGTACCACACCTATAACCCGGACGTGGTGCAGACCCTGCAAACCGCGGTGCGCTCCGGCGAATACAGCGACTACCTGCACTATGCCCGACTGGTCAACGAGCGGCCGGTGGCGACCCTGCGCGACCTTATCGGGGTCAAACAAGGCCAGCAGGCCATCTCCATCGACGAGGTGGAGCCTGCCACCAATCTCTTCAAGCGCTTCGACTCTGCCGCCATGTCCATCGGCGCCCTCGGCCCTGAGGCTCACGAAGCCCTGGCGATTGCCATGAACCGCCTCGGCGGTCAGAGCAACTCGGGGGAAGGCGGTGAAGATCCCAAGCGTTTTGGCACCGAGAAGAACTCGCGCATCAAGCAAGTTGCCTCGGGCCGCTTCGGCGTCACCCCCCACTACCTGATGAACGCCGATGTGGTGCAGATCAAGGTGGCCCAGGGCGCCAAGCCCGGCGAAGGCGGCCAGCTGCCCGGTGACAAGGTGACGGCCCAGATAGCCCAGTTGCGCTATTCCGTGCCTGGCGTGACGCTCATCTCGCCGCCGCCCCACCATGACATCTACTCCATCGAGGACTTGGCCCAGCTCATCTTCGACATCAAGCAGATCAATCCAGGCTGCCTGGTCTCGGTGAAACTAGTCTCCGAACCCGGAGTGGGCACCATCGCCTGCGGCGTGGCCAAGGCCTATGCCGACTTCATCACCATCTCCGGTTATGACGGCGGCACAGGGGCCAGCCCCATCACCTCGGTCAAGTATGCCGGCTCCCCCTGGGAACTGGGCCTGGCCGAGACCCAACAAGCCTTGGTCGCCAACGGCCTGCGCCACAAGGTGCGGTTGCAGGTGGATGGCGGTCTCAAAACGGGTCTGGACATCATCAAGGCGGCCATCCTCGGCGCCGAGAGCTTCGGTTTCGGTACTGGCCCCATGGTGGCGCTCGGTTGCAAATACCTGCGTATCTGCCACCTGAACAACTGCGCCACCGGCGTGGCCACCCAGGATGAGAAACTGCGTCGCGATCACTTCACCGGTCTGCCGGAGATGGCGATGAACTACTTCAGGTTCGTGGCTCAGGAGACCCGTGAGTTGATGGCCGGTTTGGGTATCAGCCAGCTGACCGACCTCATCGGCCGCACCGAGCTGCTCGAAGCCCTGCCCGGCCTCACCGCCCGCCAGGCCAAGCTGGATCTCTCCGGCATCCTGGCCAAGCCGGTGGCGGTGGCGGGTTCCAGCCTGTTCTGCCAACAACACAACCCCACCTTCGACAAGGGGCCGCTCAACCTGCGCATGGTCGAGGACCTGCTCGAGGCGGTGGAAACCAAGAGCGGCGGCGAGTATCGCTACGACATCCGCAACACAGACCGCTCCATCGGTGCGCGCCTGTCCGGTGAAATTGTCACCCGTCACGGTAACCAGGGCATGGCCAGCGATCCGGTACGCGTACACTTCAACGGCACCGCAGGCCAGAGCTTCGGCGTCTGGAACGCCGGCGGTCTGGAGCTGATCCTGACCGGTGACGCCAATGACTACGTGGGCAAGGGCATGACCGGCGGCAAGCTGGTGGTCAAACCCCATGTCGGCGTGTCGTTCAAGTCCCATGAGGCGGCCATCATCGGCAACACCTGCCTCTATGGTGCCACCGGCGGCAAACTCTATGCGGCAGGTACCGCAGGCGAGCGCTTTGCGGTGCGTAACTCCGGAGCCCTGGCGGTGGTCGAGGGCATTGGCGACAACGGCTGCGAATACATGACAGGCGGCATAGTAACCGTCCTCGGTGAAACCGGGGTCAACTTCGCGGCGGGCATGACCGGCGGCTTCGCCTACGTGCTCGATAGCGATGGTCACTTTACCAAGCGTACCAACCCCGAACTGGTGGAACTGCTGGAAGTGGCAGACCTTGCCATTCATCAGGAACACCTGCGCGGCATCATTACCGAACATCTGAACGAAACCGGCAGCTCACGCGCCGAGGAAATTTTGGCCAACTTTGATTCCTATGTGCCGAAGTTCAAGCTGATCAAGCCCAAGTCCAGTGACGTCAAGGCACTGTTGGGCCACACCAGTCGTTCCAGTGCAGAACTCAGAATCCAGGCGCAGTAAGGAGGGAACCTATGAGCCAGAACGTATTCCAATTTGTTGATGTTCAGCGGGTCGACCCGCCGAAGAAGCCATTGAAAATCCGCAAGATCCAGTTTGTGGAAATCTACGAGCCCTTCAACCAGGCCCAGGTCGGCATGCAGGCGGATCGCTGCCTCGACTGCGGCAACCCCTATTGCGAGTGGAAGTGCCCGGTGCACAACTACATCCCCAACTGGCTGAAACTGGCCAACGAGGGACGTATTCTGGAGGCGGTGGAGCTCTCCCATCAGACCAACAGCCTGCCGGAAGTGTGCGGCCGGGTCTGCCCGCAAGACAGGCTCTGTGAGGGTGCCTGCACCCTCAACGACAGATTCGGCGCCGTGACCATTGGCAACATCGAAAAATACATCACCGACAAGGCGTTCGAGATGGGCTGGCGCCCGGATCTCTCCAATGTGGTGAAAACCGATAAGCGGGTCGCCGTCATAGGCGCGGGCCCGGCCGGGCTCGCCTGTGCCGACGTGCTGGCCCGCGGCGGCGTCAGCGCCGTGGTGTTTGACAAGTATCCAGAGATTGGCGGCCTGCTCACCTTTGGCATCCCCTCCTTCAAGCTGGAAAAAGAGGTGATGCAGCGCCGCCGCGAGATCTTCGAGGCCATGGGCATCGAATTCCGCCTCGAGACCGAAGTGGGTAAAGATATCTCCTTCGCCGACTTGCTCGGCGAGTTTGACGCCGTCTTCCTCGGGGTCGGCACCTACAAGTACATGAAGGGCGGCTTTACCAACGAAGAGGCCCCTGGGGTGTATGACGCCCTGCCCTACCTCATCTCCAACGCCAACCGGCTGCTGGGCTTTGAGAAGGCGCAGGCCGATTACATCAACTTCGCTGGCAAGCAGGTGGTGGTGCTCGGCGGCGGCGATACCGCCATGGACTGCGTGCGCACCGCCATCCGCCAGGGCGCCGACAAGGTGATCTGCGCCTATCGCCGCGATGCCGAGAACATGCCGGGCTCCAAGCGCGAGGTGCAAAATGCCCGCGAGGAAGGGGTCGAGTTCATGTTCAACCTGCAACCCATTGGCGTCGAGCTCGATGCCCATGGTCGCACCTGCGGCATCAAGGTGGTGAGCACCGAACTGAGTGCCCCCGATGCCAACGGTCGCCGCAATCCGGTGGTGGTTGAAGGCTCCGAGCAGGTGCTGGCCGCCGATGCCGTGGTCATGGCCTTTGGCTTCCAGCCCAACCCACAGCCCTGGATGGCTGAGTTCGGTATCGAGCTGGATAATCGCGAGCGGATCCGTGCTCCCGAGCAGTCCGACTTCGCCTTCCAGACCACCAATCCCAAGGTGTTTGCCGGTGGCGATGCGGTGCGCGGTTCGGATCTGGTAGTGACCGCCATCTACGAAGGTCGCAAGGCCGCCGAAGGGATCATGGACTATCTGAGTGTCTAAGCCCGGCCGTCGTCGATAGCGAACCCAGGAGACATCCTCGTGGTGTCTCCATCAGCTACGAAGGCCGCAAGGCCGCCGAAGGGATCATGGACTATCTGGCCGTTTGACCCAGGCCATGAGTCCGAAGGCCTTCTCTGGTCGCTCTGACTAACAAACCGACGCCCCCGTCCCTGCGGGGGCGTTTTTTTGTGCAAGCGATCACCCAAGGCCGCCTCGCCTGTAGGCTTGGCGCGGATTTTTGCTATGATTGCCGCAACTTAGGCGGGCTTGAGCCCCTAGACGAGGTTTCTGATGAAAGTAGGTATTATCGGCGCCATGGAGCAGGAAGTTGCCCTGCTGCGCGCCCAGCTTAGCGACATGACCACCACCAAGATTGGCGGTTGCGAGTTTTATAGCGGCACACTGGCAGGCAAAGAGGTGATCCTGACCCGCTCCGGCATCGGCAAGGTCGCCGCCAGCGTCGCCACGTCGCTGCTGCTGGAGAGATTTACCCCCGACTGCGTGATCAATACCGGCTCCGCCGGCGGTTTCGATCAGGAGCTGCGGGTAGGGGATGTGGTGATCGCCAGCGAGATGCGCTTTCACGACGTGGACGTGACCGCCTTTGGTTACGAGATGGGCCAGATGGCGCAACAACCCGCCGCCTTCCCCTGCGATGCGCGTCTCATGACCCTGGCCCAGGAGTGCATCGCCCTGCACGGCAAGCATCAAACCAAGCTGGGCCTCATCTGCACCGGCGATCAATTCATGTGCAAGCCGGATGCCATCAACCGTGCCCGCGCCGACTTCCCGCAGATGCTGGCGGTCGAGATGGAAGGGGCCGCCATCGGCCAGGTGTGTCATATGTTTGGCGTGCCTTATCTGGTGGTGCGCGCCATGTCTGACATCGCAGGCAAGGAGCAAGTGGAATCCTTCGACGCCTTTATCGAGGTCGCCGGCCAGCACTCCGCCGAGGTGATCCTCTCCCTGCTCGGCAAGCTGTGATAACCCTGCCCTCCCTCGATACCCTGACCCTGATGGCGGCCACCCCGGCGGCCATCATGGGGGGCGCCGCCTTGCTCGAAGCCCTGCTGCCAAGGCCTGACTGGTTGCGTCTCTCCGCAGCCGAGCCCCTGCTCAGCCGACTGGGCCACAAGGTTCATCGCCCGGACGGCACCCCGAGCGCGCAGTGGCAGGCGGGCATACTGGCACTGCTGGTCGTCTGGCTGCCCTGCGCGGCCGGGCTCTGGGCGGTGCGCAACCTCGCCCTCTCCGAGCCGCTGTTCGACCTCTTGTTTCTGTTGCTGATGATAGAGTCCCGCCCTCTGCGTACCTTGGCCACGGCGGGAGGCGCCTTGCTGAAAAGCGATACCCTGCCCCTGGCCAGGCTGCAAGCCGCCCCTTGGCTCAAGCGCGAAACCGGCAAGCTCTCGAGCATGGGGCTCGCCAAGGCGCTGTGCGAGACCTGTACCTTGCGCCTGCTCGGCGGCTGGGCGGGGCCCCTGCTTGGCTTTGCCCTCGCCGGGGTGCAGGGCGCCTTGTTGTGGCGTTTGGCCCAGCTGATGCAATACGCCTGGAGCTGCAAGCAACCGGCTTTCGTGCAATTCGGCCGCCCGGCCGCAGCCCTCTATCAGGGATTAGCGGCCCCCGCCGCCCTGCTGCTGGCGCTGCCCAACCTGTTCCCCAAGGTCAAGGAGGGGATGAGTGCCCTGCGCACTGGCGTGAGCCGTTGGCCCCACCCCGCCGCTGGCGCCCTGCTTGCCACCCTGGCGCACCAATGCACACTGCGCCTTGGAGGGCCCCGTTACTATCAAGGCACGCTAGTGCGACTGCCGGTGCTGGGGGATGGGTGCGATCCCTCCTGGGAGAGCCCGCGTCGGCTGCTCACTCGGCTCCTGTGTATCGGTTGGGGCTGGCTCGCGCTGGCCTTGCTGTTGACTCTGGCCGGAGGCCTGCATGGTTAAGCGCCTGCTGCCCTGTGCCTTGCTCTGTCTGTTGGCGGCCAGGGCGTATGGCGCCGAACCGCCCCAGCGCATCATCAGCCTGACCCCCCATCTCACCGAGCTGTTGGTCGATATGGGCGCCGGGAGCCGCATCGTCGCCACCGATGATGCCTCCGACTATCCACCACAGGTGCGCGCCCTGCCCCATGTGGCCAATTACCGCAGTATCAATGTCGAGGCCTTGCTGGCGCAAAAACCGGATCTGGTGGTGGCCTGGCGCTCGGCCCAGTCCCGCATGCTGGCCCCCATCGAACAGCTTGGCATCCCGGTGTTTTACTCTGAACCCACCGACTTTGCCTCTCTTGGCCAGGAGATGCGTGCCCTGGGCGAGCGACTGGGGTTGCAGCAGAGTGCCAATGCCCAAGCCGATACCTATCTCGCCAGACTGGCGGCTCTTGAGGCCAAATATGGTCATGGTGAGCCCATCCGCGTCTTCTATCAGCTCTGGAACCCGCCGCTGACCAGCGTTAGCGGCTACGCCTGGCCGGCGCAAGCCATCACCCTGTGTGGTGGCCGCAATCTGGTCGATGATGCGGCCGGTCCCTACCCCCAGGTAGGGCTGGAGCAGATCATCAAGGCCAATCCCCAGCTCATCCTGGCGGGCAGCCGAGACAAGCATGTGCTGGATCACTGGCAACAGTGGCCCATGCTGGATGCGGTTAAACAACACAGACTCGCCCTGATCAACCCGGATGAGCTGCACCGATTTACCCCGCGAGCACTCAACGCGGTTGAACAGGTGTGCCAGGCCATCGCCACGGCGCGCGCGACCCAACCTTAAGATCTGGAGATCACCATGACCCTCTCTCGTCGCTCCCTCATGCTGCCCCTGTTATGGTCCTGCCTGTGCGGTGCAGCCTTGCTTGGCAGCAGCGCCATGGCCGTTGTCCCCATCGACCAGCAGACCCTGCAGAGCTGGCAGAAACAGTCGAGCAAACGGCCACTGCTGCTGGATGTACGCACGAAAGAGGAGTTTGCCGAGGGTCATATTCCTGGCGCTATCAACATTTCCCACGACCAGCTCATCAAGCGTCTGGCCGAGATCGGCGATGACAGAAGACTGCCTGTGGTGGTCTATTGCCAAACTGGACGGCGTGCCGCCCTTGCCGAAGCCGAACTGGAAAAAGCCGGATTTAGCCATGTCTATCACCTCAGCGGCGACTATCAGGGCTGGGTGAAAAGCGAACAGGCCGTCACTAAATAGCCAGTGGATAAATTGACCGAACGGGCCATCAGCTGATTATTGTTGGCCCTGATTTTGCATTCAATCTCCCCAGACTCCTCTTCACACGAGATATATCTATGTTCAACGAGAAAACGATCCTGGTTACCGGTGGCACCGGCTCTTTTGGCAAGCGTTTCATCCAGATGGTACTGGAGCGTTACCAACCGGCTCGTCTTATCGTCTATTCCCGTGATGAATTGAAACAGTTCGAGATGCAGCAGCACTTCAACCACCCCTGCATGCGCTACTTCATCGGCGATGTGCGTGATGGGGAGCGGCTCGACATGGCGATGCGAGACGTGGACTTCGTGGTGCATGCCGCGGCGCTCAAGCAGGTGCCCGCCGCCGAGTACAACCCCATGGAGTGCATCAAGACCAACGTAGGTGGCGCCGAAAACGTCATCAAGGCCGCGCTCAACAATGGGGTCAAGAAGGTGATCGCCCTCTCCACCGACAAGGCCGCCAACCCGGTCAACCTCTACGGCGCCACCAAACTCTGCTCCGACAAGTTGTTTGTCGCCGCCAATAATATGGCGGGCAAGAACCCGACCGTCTTCTCCGTGGTTCGCTATGGCAACGTGGTTGGTTCCCGCGGCTCTGTGGTGCCCTTCTTCGAACAGCTCATCGCCAAAGGGGCGTCGAGTCTGCCCATCACCCATGCCGAGATGACCCGCTTCTGGCTCACCTTGCAGCAAGGGGTGGAGTTCGTACTGGCCAACTTTGCCCGCATGAAGGGAGGGGAAGTATTCGTTCCCAAGATCCCCTCGGTGCGCATCACCGATCTCGCCAGTGCCATGGCCCCAGATCTGCCCCAGGAGATCATTGGCATCCGCCCGGGCGAGAAGCTGCACGAGGTGATGTGCCCGGCCGATGACTCCTACCACACCTTTGAATTCAAAGATTATTACGTGATCTCCCCCAGTATCAGTTTCAGCAGTCGCAACAATGACTTCGCGATCAATGCCCTGGGGGAGACCGCCACCCTGGTCGACCCTGGGTTTGAATACAATTCCCTCAATAATCAGCACTTCCTGTCGATAGATGAACTACAGACCATGAACCAGCAGGTGCTAGCCGAATGATCCCCTATGGACGTCAATCCATCACGGATGATGATATCGATGCCGTCGTTGCCGTTCTGAAGTCGGACTATCTAACACAAGGTCAGATGGTCCCCGCCTTTGAACAGGGAATAGCCGACTATTGCCAAGCCCCCCATGTGATCGCCTGCAGCAACGGCACCACGGCCCTGCACCTCGCCTGCGCCGCGCTGGAACTGGGCGCGGACGACTGGGTCTGGGTCTCGGCCATCAGCTTCGTCGCCTCGGCCAACTGTGCCCGCTACTGCGGTGCTCAGGTGGATTTTGTCGATGTGGATCCCGAGACCGGCAACCTCAGCGTGACGGCGCTGCGAGAGAAGCTGAGCGCCGTCCAGGGAACCTCCCGCCTGCCCAGGGTGCTGGTCGCCGTGCATCTGGCGGGCCAACCCTGCGATCTCGCCGAGATTGGCGCCCTGTGCCGGCAATATGGCATTCACCTCATTGAGGATGCCTGCCATGCCCTGGGGGCCAGCTATCAGGATGCCCCCATCGGCAGCTGTGCCCACAGCGACATGACCGTCTTCAGCTTCCACCCTGTGAAACCCATCACCACGGGGGAAGGGGGCGCCGTCACCACCCGCGATGCCGCGCTGGCCGCCAAGCTGAGGCTCTATCGCAGCCACGGCATCACCCGCGATGCCGAGCAGCTGGACTCTCCCAGTCCGGGTGGCTGGTACTATGAGCAACAGGTGCTCGGCTTCAACTATCGGCTGACCGACATTCAGGCCGCGCTGGGCCTGAGCCAGCTCGGCCGCTTGTCCCACTTCATCGACCGGCGCCAACAACTGGCTGCCCGCTACGATGAATTGCTGACCGAGCTGCCGCTGCAACCGCTGCGTCAAATGGATGACCGCCGCAGCGGCTACCACCTCTATGTGATCCAGGTCGCCAACCGGGACCGGGTGTTTGCGCAGCTGAGAGAGGCCGGCATCGGCGTCAACGTCCACTACATGCCCATTCCGGCCCAGCCCTATTACCGTGAACTCGGCCACGACCCTGCCGACTATCCTGGCGCCCAGGCCTATTATCGGCACGCCATCAGCCTCCCCCTGTTCCCCGGCCTCTCATCAACCGAGCAGGACAAGGTCGTCGAGGCCCTGGAGCGGGTACTATGCGCCTAGCCCTGGGCACGGTACAGTTCGGGCTCGCCTATGGCATCAGCAATAGCGCGGGCGAGGTAGCGGATGACGAACTCGACACCATACTGGCCCTGGCGCGTAAGCTGGGGATGGATACCCTGGACACGGCTCAGGCCTATGGCAATGCCGAATCACGGCTTGGCAGCAGGCCGACCGCCGACTTTCGCCTGATAAACAAGCTGGCCCCCGGCATCCGGCCCCCCGAGGTCAACGCCTGCGTACAGAGCAGCCTGCAACGATTGGGGCGCACCAGGCTGGATGGCTTGCTGCTGCACCGTAGCCAGGATGCCAGCCCTGCCCTGTTCGAAGCGTTGGCGACACTGCAGCAAGAGGGCAAGGTGGGCAAGACAGGGGTCTCCGTCTACTCCCCCGAGGAGCTGGCACTGTGGCTGGAGCAGGGTTACCCCCTGGAGCTGGTGCAATTGCCTGCCAACCTGCTCGATCAGCGTTTTTTACGCTCGGGCTGGCTCGACCGATTGCAGGACTTGGGGTGTGAAATCCATGTTCGCTCCCTCTTCCTGCAAGGCCTCTTGTTGATGCAGCCGGACCTGCGTCCCGACCATTTTCACCCCTTCAGCGAACAGTTGGCGCGGCTGGATGGGTGGCAGCCCCACCGCTCCCCCCTCCACAAGGCGCTCTCCCTGATCCCGGCCCTGCCCCAAGTGAGCCGCTTCGTGGTAGGGGTCTGTCATGCCCATGAGCTGGCGGCGATCGCATCGGCCTATGCCCATCTGCATCCGTGCCATGACAACGAGCTGGCTGCCCTCGCCTGTGACGAGCCGGCCCTCATTAATCCAGCCTTGTGGAGAACATCATGATCCTCGGTATCCTGCAGGCCAGAGCCGGTTCCAGCCGGCTGCCGGGCAAGGTGCTCAAGCCCCTGCTCGGCGCCCCCATGCTCGCCCGCCAGATTGAACGGCTCAAGCGCTCGGCCAGACTGGATCAGCTGGTGGTCGCCACCAGTGACCAGGCCGACGATCTGGCCATAGCGGCGCTCTGCGCAGAGCTGGACGTGCCCTGTTTTCGTGGCCCCCTGGACGACGTGTTGCAACGCTTCCATCTGGCCGCTCAACGATTTAACCCCAGCCAGATCGTCAGGCTCACCGGTGACTGCCCGCTGGCAGATCCCGCCCTCATCGATGAACTCATCGAGCTCCACCTGCAGGGTGGCTATGACTACAGCAGCAACTGCTGGGATCCCAGCTACCCGGATGGCCTGGACGCCGAGATCCTGAGTGCCGCCACCCTGCGTCTGCTGGCAGCGCAGGCTCAGAGCCCGGCCGAGCGCGAGCATGTCACCTATTACATCCGCCAACATGCCGAGCTGTTCAAGATAGGCAGATTGAGCCGCACGCCGAGCCTGGCCCAGCTGCGCTGGACGGTGGACGAGCCCGCCGATTTCGAGCTGGTCGAGCAAATCTACCGCCAGCTCTATCCGGGCAAGCCCGCCTTCACCACAGAAGACATCCTCGCTCTGTTGGCGCGGGAGCCGCAACTGGCGACCCTGAACACCCAACACCGGCGCAATGAAGGGCTGGAAACATCTCTGGCCAAGGAGAAGCACTCATGACCTCACGTTATCAACATTCAATGGCACTCTCTGCCCGGGCCGAACAGAGCATTCCCCTTGGCTCCCAAACCTTCTCCAAGAGCCGTCTCTGCTTCCCCTACGGCGCCGCCCCGCTCTTTATCGAGCGCGGCCAGGGCGCCAGGGTGTGGGATGTGGATGGCAACTCGTATCTGGACTTTGCCAGCGGTCTGCTCGCCATCAGCCTCGGCTATTGCGACCCGGATGTGAACCAGGCCGTGCTGGAGCAGCTCAACCTGGGCTCCATCTTCTCGCTTCCCCATCGGCTGGAAACCGAGGTTGCCGAACAGCTGATCGAGCTTATCCCCTGTGCCGAGATGGTGCGCTTTGGCAAGAACGGCACCGATGCCACCTCCGCCTGCATCCGCCTCTCCCGCGCCGTGACCGGCAGGGAGCGGGTCGCCGTCTGTGGTTACCATGGCTGGCAGGACTGGTACATCGGCTCCACCACTCGCCATCTGGGGGTACCCGAGTGCGTGCGCGAACTGACCCATCGCTTCGACTACAACGATCTGGGCTCCCTCAAGGCCCAGCTGGAGGCCCATCCCGGCGAGTTTGCCGCCGTGATCCTGGAGCCCATGAACGTCGCCTGGCCCACCCCCGAATTTCTGCCCGGCCTGCGCCAGCTCTGCGACGAGCACGGCGCCCTGCTCATCTTCGATGAGACCATCACCGGCTTTCGCTTCCACCTTGGCGGCGCCCAGACCCTGTTCGGGGTCACGCCGGATCTGGCCGCCTTTGGCAAGGGCATGGCCAACGGCTTCCCCATCTCCGCCGTGGTGGGCCGCCGCCAGTACATGGGCCGCATGGAGGATATCTTCTTCTCCGGCACCTTTGGCGGTGATGCCATCGCCCTGGCGGCGGCCAACGCCGTCATCAAGAAGATGCGCCGGCTCGACGTGCCAGCACGACTGGCCGAGCGGGGCCAGCAACTGCTCGATGGGCTCAACGCACTGCTGCAACAAATAGACGCCCCGAGCTGGCTGCAAAGCGCCGGTCACCCGAGCTGGAGCTTTCTGCTGATCGGCGATTCGGCCAACCACTCCAGCTGGCTGCTGAAAAGCTACTTCATCCAGGAGCTGTGTAAGCGTGGCATTCTCAGCCTCGGCAGCCACAACCTCAACCTCGCCCACAGCGAGCAGGACGTTCACACCCTGTTGAGCGTCTATGCCGAGGTGCTGCCAGCGCTTATCCGTCTGGATGCCGACAAGGCCATTCATCAATCTCTGGATGGCGAGCCGATCCAGCCGGTGTTCAAGGTGCGCTGAGTGCTGCCCCTGTGGATTTTCAGCGAAGGGGACAAGGGGCGGGGTCTGGGTCACCTCAGTCGCTGCAGCGCCTATGCCACCGCCTGGCGGCAACAGGGCGGCACTGTCCACTGGGTGGTCGAGGGCGATGAGCTGGCCAGCGCCATGCTCAAGGAGGAGTCCGTTCGCTGGGGCAACTGGCAGCAAGAGCCCATCTCCCCGCAGCAGGCAGTCGCCATTGTCGACTCCTATTCGGCGAGCCTGACGACACTGCAGAGCATAGCGGCGGGGTTTGTGCGGGTGGTTTACCTCGATGACACCGAGCGCCTGGACTATCCAGAGGGGATGGTGATCCATGCCAGCCCCGGTACCCCAGGCAACAAGTGCGGTGCCGCCCTCTGGCAGTGGGGACCGGGTTGGCAACCCCTGCGCCCTCCGTTCTGGTCCGTTCCCGCCCGAACCCGGGTTCCCGAGCGCATCGAGCGCATCCTGATCATCATGGGGGGAACCGACGTGCGCGACCTGACTCCCGGGTTGGTCACCTGGCTACGCCAGCACTGTCCCGAGGTCGAGCTGGACGTCGTCATCCGGGAGCACGATCCGCGCCTTGAGGGGTGCAGGCAACATCACCGCCTCGATGCCGAGCAGATGGCCGGCCTCATGTCTCGCTGCGACATGGCCATCAGCAGTGCCGGACAAGTCACCTATGAGCTGGCGCGCTGCGGCCTGCCGGGCATCCTGATCGGGGTCGCCGACAACCAGGCAAGCCAGCTGGCCGGCTGGTGCAACAGTGACGCTTTTCTCTCGGCGGGTTGGTGGCACGAACCAGCATTATTCTCCCGACTGGAACAGGGCCTGTCCAGGCTGGCGCCAGCAGATGAGCGAGCCCGACGGACCCTCAGGCTGCAGACGCTGATGGCAGGAAATGGAACCCTGGAGGCACTCTCATGGCTCAAGCAGACATAGACCTGCAACGGCACTTCAGCCTCGCAGGGCTGGAGCTCATACCCTTCGCCATGCTGGACGAGCCGCAGACAGTGGCGGTCTGGCAGATGCGAAACCATCCGGAAATCGCACGCTGGATGAACACGGGGGGCGATATCAGCCTCGAGGCGCATCGCGCCTTCATGGCGCGCCAGCAAGATGAAAGCCGCAACCTCAACTACCTCTGCCAGGACCCTCAAGGGATCCTCGGGGTGGTCGCCCTGCACCGGCTGGACTGGCAAAATCGACTGGCCTGGCTTGGGATCTATCGCAATCCCAGGCGCACCGACAAGGGGCTGGGGATGCGTCTGCTGGCCGCCATCAACCAGCTGGCGTTTGAGGTCGCGCGCTTGCACACGCTCAAGCTGGAGGTCGCGGCGGACAATGAAAGAGCCATTCAGGCCTATTTGAGGGCTGGTTTTTGTCAGGAAGGCGCCTGGCGGGAAGCGGTCTACCGACCCCATACCACACATTATGTCGATCTCTTGCTCATGGGGATCACCGAACAGGAGTGGAGACATCCATGAACCCAAGCAGGGCTCAAGCCATCAATCCGAAGCGATGCTTCATCATTGCCGAACTGTCGGCCAACCATGGCCACTCACTGGACAAGGCCCTAGCGACGGTGCGCGCCGCCAAGGAGTGCGGTGCCGATGCCATCAAGATCCAGACCTACACCGCCGATACCATCACCCTGGATTGCGACAATGAATATTTCCAGATTAATCAGGGCACTATCTGGGATGGCACCACGCTATACAAGCTCTATCAAGAGGCCTATACCCCCTGGGAATGGCATGCCGCCATCCAGGCCGAAGCAGAGAAAGCAGGGCTTGTCTTCTTCTCGACCCCTTTTGATTTCACCGCCGTCGATTTCCTGGAGACCCTAAATGTCCCTCTCTACAAGATCGCCTCGTTCGAGATCACCGACATTCCGCTGATCGAATACGCGGCCAGCAAGGGCAAGCCGATGATCATCTCGACCGGCATCGCGACCCTTGCCGATATCGATGCGGCCGTGCAGGCCTGCCACCGCATGGGCAATCAGGATATCACCCTGCTCAAGTGCACCTCTTCCTATCCCGCCCCGGTGGAGGAAGCCAACCTGCTCACCATCCCCAATATGCGGCAGACATTTGGCGTCAAGGTGGGATTGTCGGACCATACCCTGGGGCAGGCCGTGGCCATGGCGGCCGCCGCCCTGGGTGCCGAGGTGATAGAGAAACACTTCATCTTGGATCGCGCATTGGGTGGCCCGGATGCCTCCTTCTCCATGACCCCAGCGGAATTTGGCCAGATGGTGGCGGGCGTAAGGCAAGTGGAGGCCGCGCTGGGTGAGATCAGCTACAGCCTCAACCCCAAGGCAGAGCAGAACCGTCTGTTTTCACGTTCGTTGTTCGTCTGTGAGGATATGAAGGCGGGAGAGGCGTTCACTCCCCGTAATTTGCGATCCATCCGACCCGCTCACGGGTTGCCCCCAGTCCACCTTCCCTCCCTGCTGGGCCGCTGCGCCAGCCAGGATATTCAGGCCGGCACGCCGCTGGCCTGGTCATTGGTTTCCCAAGCTGCCGAGGAGCGCTAGATGCAACAGAAGAACGTCTTCATGGCACAAGAAGGGAATGAGTGGTACGAGCGAAACAAGACAGCCATTCTCGGCAAGTCGCTGGCCAGCGATCCCATCTTCAAGGCGCTGCACTATCTGGCGGTCAAACCCGCCCGGATCCTGGAGATAGGCTGCGCCAATGGCTGGCGACTGGCGCAGTTGGCCGAGCATTATGGTGCCCGCTGCTATGGGGTGGATCCGTCGGCAAGTGCCATCCAGGATGGGCTCTCTCGCTATCCAGGGTTGCATCTCACCGTGGGGACCGCCGATTGTCTGCCCGAGATAGAAGCCGTCGATCTCATCATCTTCGGCTTCTGCCTCTACCTGTGCGACCCACAGGATCTGTTCAAAATTGCCGCCGGCAGCGATGCCCTGCTGGCCGATAGGGGTCTGATGACCATCATGGATTTCAATCCTCCGGCGGGCCACTATCGCAACGACTACCAGCATCACGCCAATCTCTTCAGCTACAAGATGAACTACGGGGAGCTGTTTGGCTGGCACCCGGGCTACCATCGCCTGTTTGAACACGTGCAGCATCACGACGGTGGCGCTGAACTTGAGCCGGACGCACTGATTTCGGTACAGATATTGCGCAAGGACGCGAGGCTGCTCGCGGCGCAAAATCCTTATGCGAAGCGATAAAAAATGCCGACCCACGGGTCGGCATTGTTCTTTTCGTGCCCGGTTACAGGTCCATCTTTCGGCTGATTTTCTGAACAGGCCTTCCTGCCTGTTTCCTACGCTTTCTTCCTGAAGAGGGCCATCACTTCGTTATCGATCATATCGACGCTGTCGAGCGCCCTCGGATACATCTCCCTTACCTTCCCCAGGAACGCCAGCCACAGCTCGATGGCCGGCTTCATCAGCACCAGTGTCTCCTCCTCCCCCTCGAAGGAGTAGAGAATGGAGCTCAGCAGGGTGAACACATAGTTCATCGACCCCACCATGGTCTGGGAAATATGCTGTTGCCGGGTCGCGGCGATCTGGGCAAGGTAACCAAAATTGCGCAGCATCAGCTGGTTCAGCTCATTGCGGGACGAGAATGGCTGCTGCCATTCGTCCATCATCTTGTCGATGAACACATTGAAAAACTCGACGTCGAGCAGCGGGGAAAAGTCTTGCTTGGACAAGGGAATGGGCTCGCAGAGTGCCGAAATCTCCCCCAGCAGGGCGGACTTGTCGATCGGCAGGGAGAGGCTTATCTCCGTGCTCGGCAAGGCCCTGGCCTTCTCAATCCTGGCGCCATCGCTGCAATTGAAGCAGCGCACCTCGTCATTGGTGGCCAACACCTGCTCCATCACCCGGCGGGAGGTATCAAACATGGCGTTGCTGATAACCATGCCACCGAAGTTCCCCTCACGCTGCCACAGGCTGTCGCCATACATCATCTCCCCCAGGGCTCCGGCATTCTCCTCATCGTTGTAATAGGAGCTGAGCTTGGAGTGATGGTGTCCCTTGTGCTTGTAGCCATTGTCCAGACCGAACAGATAGAGATGCTTGAACCCGAGGTGGATGGGGGCACTGATCCCGATATTGCCCACCAGGGGATTCACCCCGCCGAGCCCGGCACAGGGCTTCAGTTGAGAGAAGTAGTTCTGGTAGAGCACTACCCCGGGCTCGCTGAGCTTGAACCCAAGCGCCGAGTTGTTGAACAGGGTGGCACAATCTGGATGGATGACGTCGGTGCTCAGGAACAGCACATCGCGCAGATAGTCAGGATCATCCAGATTCACCAGGAAGTCATAGACGATCTTGGTGCGCTCGGTCTCGACATGAATATCCGGCTTGATGCCCACCTTGTGCAAGGCCGAGATGGCACTGCCACAGGAGATCAGGATGGCCTTGTCCTGATTTTCTGCGATGACGGCGATGGATTCGTCCAGCGAGGGACCGTTGGCGATGATGAAGATGGGGGTACGTTGATACTGGGGCGAGATCCGTCGATCTTTTTGCAGGAACGGCACACCACGCTCGATATTGTTGATGGTGTGAGACAAGGCGATCAGGTTGTCATCGAAGAAGCCCCAGCCCATCACCAGCAGATAATATTCCTGCTGCACCTTCTCTATCAATTTCTTTATCTTATCGCCCTGATACCCCCACATGATGAAGGCGTTGGCGATGAGGAAAGAACCCCGACTGTGAATGGCCGACGCGAAATCCTTGACTATGGTCTCTTCATCCTGTCCCAGCAGTATGTGCAGCCCCAGATTCTCCTGATGCAGATAGGCCAGCAGGGGAGCCCAGTCGAAGCAAAACAGCGACCCGTAAAACAGATCCAGATCCGGCTCAAACAGGAACAGGGTGCCAATCTTGCATTGCTCATAGAGGTAACCGAGATGGTAACCCAGCCCCACCCCGAAGATCAGGGCGCTGGGTACCTCATGGGGTACTCGATCCAGCATCACCTCCCGGGCCGAGATATCGTCGAGATAGGCATTGAGTTTGTTGAGGTATTCCACATGCATGAAGCCAAGTGGATTTGCCTCCTGGCTGAAGGAGAACTTGGATAGCCCCCCCTTCTCCATGAACTCGGTCACCAGCGTCTCGCAGATGAGGTAGGGCTCTTTGCCGTAGACGGCGACGTCATCGTCGAGCCAGGCCAAGTTGGGTTGGCCATTCTCATTGCAGAAGAATCGGAAAGGGCGTGCGGGTTGGTAGGCTTCGTACATATCGGCGATATGGGGGATATATTGGCGAAATGCCGCCATATTCTGTTCAAAGCGCAGCGGTAAGGCCATCGCCATGGCCGCTTCCTGTTCTGCCTGCTGTTGAAGTCGCAGTGCGTCTTGTTCGGCTTTGACCAGGGTTGCGTCGATATTGAGTGACATCAAAACTCCTTGCTGTTCACACGATAAGCTCGCCCAGCCTTGTTGGCTCTCCCAACCAGAGTCAGCTGCTTGAAAATAGTTTGATGATGACTGGTAGCCAAGACACTCATGCTTGCTTCTTGAATGGTGAGCACGGTTGCCAACGTAGCGATGTCCTGCTGTTGCGCTGGCTCATCCTTAGCTAGCTGTACCAGGCGCGCTACCAAGACCAACCTGTCATCCATGCAAAGCAACGCATTATCATATTGCTGCTGCTGCAGCAGCGTCTCCATCAGATGAGCATTTTCCGTCAATGCCTCATCGAGGGAGGATAGTGTGATGCTCACAACTCACCCAGCTGTTGTCTCATCTGATAGCCTTGTTGTTTTTCGGCCTCTGGCAGCTGATCCCAACCGGATTTGATGGTCACCATCAGCCCCATCACCTCCTCAAGCGGCGCAATATCCCGTGCCAGACTCGCATCCCAGATACGCTCATCCATATAGGCATAGAGTCCATACAGATCCTCGGCCATGGCCCCCTGGCTCAGGTCGAGCGCATCCTGCAGTCCGTGCAGCAACCCTTGCGCCTTGGAAACAGCAACCGATTTTGCCTCCATATCTTGCCGCTCGATGGCGCCCTTGGCCTGAGCCAGGCGCTCGAGAAGGCCTTGCATCATAAGCTGAATGACACGATGAGGATCGGCGACCGTCAAATCAGCCGCGATGCTGGTTGCCTTATATGCCTTCAGATTACGGTTGTACATGATATGAGTCCTCGTAATATCACGATTAATCAATTCTTATTGTTTATTTGTAGCGACGCCAGGGCGGATGCCGAGTTATTCATTTTGACCAACAAGGCATCCAGGCTACCGTATTGGGCCCGCAAGGCCGCTTCATATTTTGTCAGCTGGGCATTGGCCGTCGATGTTTTTTGAGTGAGGCTGCGCAGATCCGAATTCAGCACATCTTCCCGCTGTGCCAACATGCCGCCACTCTTGGTGTATTCCTTCAGCCCCTTGTTCAAGGTGGATGCCAAACCATCATCCCCCCCAAATAGCGCCACAACCTGATCGAAGTTCTTGTCGATAGCCTCGCTGAACTTCGTCTTGTCCAGAGACAGCTTGCCCTTGTTATCCATCTTCATGCCGATCTCGAAGACGGTGGAATAGGTGCCACTGTTTTTGGAGGGGCTGACCAGCAGATTGCTCATGAAAGAGCTGATTGCGCGGGTAGTGGAGTCACCAGCCAGGGCGCCGCCATCATCCTGCTTCACACCGCCGACGAAGGTGCCACGCTTGTCCAGGGCGTTCATCTTGTCTTGCAGCGTGTTGTAGCCATCCACAAACTGCTGGACCAGCTCCTGGATAGAGGTCTTGTCGGTGGTGATATCCACCTTGTTTGACTTGAGCGCCCCAGGTACGCTGCTGTCTTTATCCGCATCCGAGACGCGCAGTACGGTTATCTTCAGATCCTGAATGGAGTCATCAAAGGTATTGGTGTCACTCTTGAGGACGTTGCCATCCACGTTGATCTCGGCACTGCTGGCTGGCCGGGTCTGGTTCATGACCCCGCCCCCCGCCTCAAAAATACCGAGTTCAGCCGTATTGCCGGTAATGGTCAGATCCTTGCCATCCCCCGAGATACCGGAGTCAATCATCAGCTTGGCCTTGCCATCTGCCGTGTTGACGATGTTGGCACTGAGACCGAAGTTATCCCCATTGCTGTTGATGCTCTTGCGGATATCTTGCAGGGTATAACCCGCCTTGACGTCCACCTTGAACGTCTTGTCACCGGCCTTGAACGTCAGCTGACCATCCTGAGTCACCATAGGGGTCGTAGAGCTATCGAATATCCCCTCCTGACGACTCGTCTGTGCCAACTTATTGACAGTAATGTTGTACTGCCCATTGGATCCACCAGTCTTGCTCTCCACCTTCAAGATGGGATCGTCTTTGCTCTGGGTAATGTTGATGGCGCGTTTGTTGAATGCGCCGGGGGCACTCAACTTGTCGAGAATATCGGTGAAAGCAGATATGGAGGACTTGAGCTGACCTATGCCAGACAAGGTGATCTGTGTACTGTTTTGCTTGGTCACGATCGGCTGTTGCAACTGGGCCTTTTTAGCTGCCACACTCGCCGCGATCACGCTCTCAAGATCGAGTCCAGAACCCGCTCCCGCAGAAGTAATTGCCATCACGTCCTCCTCTCTATCAACTTAAAAATTTAGGTCACACCTGATCATCAAACAGCAGTCCAGATAGGCTAATACCACTGTTGCTCGTCTGGTCCATCGACTGTAACCGTTTGCTTATCAATAGCATTTCTTCACTCGGGATCTGGCGAATGACTTGCTTGGTATCAACATCAATCACCTTGATAACGGGTTGATCAAGCTCAGGAACCAGACTGAAATTGATGGTCCATCCTTTCAGCTTGCTCAGGTTGTCCAACCTTTCCTGCAATTCTTGGGCCTCTTTTTCAATCAAGACCTGCTCTTTACGTAATTCCGAGGTTTTGGTATGCGTAGGCTGTTCCTGCGATACCTTGGCTGTCGATTCGACACTCGCCTGTTCGACTGCGTTAGCTCCACCGGATGTGGGCGGAGAAACAGACATAGCGGCCTGAGGGCCGCCATGCTGAGTTAGTGTCGAAGTAACAGAAGGCAAGATTATCGATTCAGTGGCCATCTGCTGCTCCTCCTAATCAATCTGTGTTGGACTTTTGGGTACCGGCTTAGCCCAACAGTTGCAGGGCTGACTGCGGACGCTGGTTGGCCTGAGCCAAAATGCTGGACGCCGCCTGTTGCAGAATATTCTGCTTGGTCATGTTGGCAGTCTCAGTCGCAAAGTCTGCATCCCGGATACGGGAGCGCGCAGCACTGACGTTTTCGGAAATGTTGGACTGGTTGCGGATGGTCGAATCCAGGCGGTTTTGCACCGCACCCAACTCGGCACGCTTACCATCTACCACGCCCAGCATGGCATCGACTGCACCCAGAACATCTTGAGCATTGCTCTGGCTACTGATACTGATCCCACCGACAGTAGAACCGCTGGTGAAGATACTTCCGACTGCAGCGCCACCTGATGCAGATACCGCCGCCGCAATACCTGAAATACTGAAGCCATCAGCCTGAGACAGGCTAAAGCCGATGGTCTGGTTGGCATCGGCGCCCACTTGGAAGTTACCAGCATAAGTGCCATCCAACAGCTTGGTGCCGGCGAAGGTGGTGTCTTTGGAGATGCGGTTGATCTCTGACCCCAGCTGATCGACTTCCTTCTGCAGGGCTTCGCGATCCTTGGCGGAGTTGGAGCCATTGGCAGATTGCTGGGCCAGGGTGCGCATACGCTGCAGCATGCCAGTCACTTCATCCATGGCCCCTTCCGCGGTCTGCGCCAGGGAGATGCCATCGTTGGCGTTGCGGTTGCCCTGATCCAGACCATTAACTTGGGAGGTCAGACGGTTGGAGATCTGCAGACCCGCCGCATCATCCTTGGCGCTGTTGATACGCAGACCGGATGCCAGGCGAGTGTACGAGGTATCCAACGATTTGCTGGTGTTCATCAAATTACGCTGGGCGTTCAATGATGAAGTGTTGGTATTGATAAACATGGCCATAAAAAATTTCTCCTGATGAACAAGAAACTGCGGGCTCTGCTTGTGTCACACAGTCAGGATCCCACCGTTCAGGTGGACAGCTTGAACGAGTCTGTTCCACCTGGCGGGTCCCTTGTTTGAACGGACATAGGACCCGCAGTTGCGCAAATGTTGGATTTCCGAACACCCCTCAATTTGCTTCATATCCTGTAACGGCAGCCCCATCAGAAGCTTTAGGACATTTATTGCCACCCTCATCAACAAAGAGGCAAGCGCCTTCCGCCTTACTGCTCAGGGTGGCAAAGAAAGGCCAAAATGATGGCCCAGAAATGGAGTGTGTCCCTTGACAGAGCTCCTTCATATAGATAATCGCTGACGCTATTGATGCGGGAAATTACGGGAGATAATGGTGCGCTGTTTTTGGCGTCAGATATGAGAGCAGCCAATCGTTGGTCAGAGAAGAGATCACTCCCAAGAGAACAATCTCGAGGATAACAAGATGAGAGTTCTGCACAACCAGTTGGGAAGTATGGAAAAATTTCTTTATCAATAGAGCGAGGTGTTCATTCGAACACCTCGTTACGCTATCAAAACGTTGAAACTAACCAGCTTAGCCCAGCAGTTGCAGTGCTGACTGTGGACGCTGGTTGGCTTGTGCCAAGATGCTGGAAGCAGCCTGTTGCAGGATGTTCTGCTTGGTCATGTTGGCGGTTTCGGTGGCAAAATCCGCATCACGGATACGGGAGCGTGCAGCCGATACGTTTTCGGAGATATTGGCCTGGTTACGGATGGTCGAATCCAACCGGTTTTGTACCGCCCCCAGCTCGGCACGTTTGCCATCCACCACACCAAGCATGGAATCGACAGCTGCCAGCACGTTTTGGGCGTTGCTCTGGCTACTGATACTGATACCACCGGCACTGCCACCGACAAAGATAGCGGAGACCAACACAGTCGCCCCAGTGGCTGTCGTGATTGACGTCCCAGCCGCAGCCGAAATCCCTGAAATGCTGAAGCCACCAGCCTGACTCAAACTAAAGCCTATGGTCTGGTTGGCATCGGCCCCCACCTGGAAGGTTCCGCCATAATTGCCATCCAGCAATTTTGTACCAGCGAAGGTGGTATCGGTAGAGATACGGTTGATTTCAGACCCCAGCTGGTCCACTTCCTTCTGCAAGGCTTCGCGATCCTTGGCGGAGTTGGAGCCGTTGGCAGATTGCTGGGCCAGGGTGCGCATACGCTGCAGCATGCCGGTCACTTCATCCATAGCCCCTTCGGCGGTCTGCGCCAGGGAGATGCCGTCGTTGGCGTTGCGGTTGCCCTGATCCAGGCCGTTGACCTGGGAGGTCAGACGGTTGGAGATCTGCAGACCCGCCGCATCGTCTTTTGCACTGTTGATGCGCAAGCCCGATGCCAGACGGGTATAAGAGGTATCCAACGACTTGCTGGTGTTCATCAAGTTACGCTGGGCGTTCAATGATGAAGTGTTGGTATTGATAAACATGGCCATAAAAAATTTCTCCTGATGAACAAGAAACTGCGGGCTCTGCTTGTGTCACACAGTCAGGATCCCACCGTTCAGACGGACAGCTTGAACGGGGCTGTACCATCTGGCGGGTCCCTTGTTTGAACAGACATAGGACCCGCAGTTGCGCAAATGTTGGTCTTCCGAACACCCCATCAATTGCTTCACACTCTGTAGCGGCTGCACAATCGGAAGCTTTAGGTAATTAATTGCCGCTCTGACACTTTCAGCGGCAAACACTCTCCTCCTGACAAGGGGAAGAGACCAAGACAAGGGAATAGAGGAACAACACAGAAATGGCCCAGAGCTGGTCATGACGCAGCGTCAATGGAGAGGCATGCCACACGCTCTACCAGCTTTATATTGGCATGGTTCATGCTTTCAATTTACAGTCGCCGGTTTTCCGGCGCCCATAAAAAAGGCCGACAGTGTCGGCCAAAGAAGAGCTTACGCTCAGGAGAACAACCTCTGATGTGACAGACCGAACAATCTGCGCGACACTAGAGGGGTAGTACCAATAAGAGACTTTCTCTGTTGATAGAACAAGGCGTATATCCGAACACCCCATTGTTCCATCTTCTTTACCAGGGCGGCCTGAACAACCGCCCTTTTCTTTTGCTTAAAATTTAGTTCTGCAGCAGGGAGAGTGCAGACTGAGGGCGCTGGTTGGCCTGTGCCAGGATGCTGGACGCCGCCTGTTGCAGTATGTTTTGCTTGGTCATATTGGCGGTCTCGGTCGCGAAGTCCGCATCACGGATCCGGGAGCGTGCAGCACTGACGTTTTCGGAAATATTAGACTGGTTGCGAATAGTCGAGTCCAACCGGTTTTGCACCGCACCCAACTCGGCACGCTTGCCATCGACCACGGTCAACATGGAATCAACTGCGGCCAAGACATTCTGAGCATTGCTCTGGCTGCTGATGCTGATGCCACCAGCACTTCCTCCAAGGAAAATCGTTGATATACCCACCGCGGCGGCAGTCCCTGCAATCGTAGTTGCCGCTGCTGCCGCAATCCCGGAGATGCTGAAGCCATCGGCCTGAGACAGACTGAAGCTGATGGTTTGATTGGCATCCGCGCCCACCTGGAAGGTGCCACCGAAGGAACCGTCAAGCAGCTTGGTGCCCGCAAATGTAGTCGCGCCAGAGATACGATTGACCTCTGCCCCTAGCTGATCCACCTCTTTTTGCAAGGCCTCACGGTCCTTGGCGGAGTTGGATCCATTGGCGGATTGCTGGGCCAGGGTGCGCATCCGCTGCAACATGCCGGTCACTTCGTCCATGGCCCCTTCAGCTGTTTGAGCAAGGGAGATACCATCGTTGGCGTTGCGGTTACCCTGATCCAGACCGTTGATCTGGGAGGTCAGGCGGTTGGAGATCTGCAGACCAGCTGCATCATCTTTTGCGCTGTTGATGCGCAAGCCGGAGGCCAGACGAGTGTAAGAGGTGTCCAAAGATTTGGTGCTGTTCATCATGTTGCGCTGGGCATTGAGCGATGAAACGTTGGTATTGATGTACATACTCATAACTATTCTCCTAAGCTATTAAATTTTATCTTTAATTCACTCAGGCTTTATTTTTTTCTGTGCCTGATATGTTCTGGTTAACGGCGCTTTTTGAGAGGACTTTAGCGATTTTTTCGCTGTTCGTTCCATTCTCGCCGCTTAACCTATTTATCGGTCCGTTATCGTCAGACTTAAGTAAATAAACGAAAAAAATAACGGCTGAACGCACATCGCCGTCACTGCGGGCATGAGCCGGGTCAGTCGCCTCCCCCGTCGCAAGCCTGCTATCAGGGCGCTGAGGACGCTCAAAGCGCGGCGGATCTCTCAATTTCACATGGTCGGACTTGGCGCTTGCCCATGCAGCCTCTAGAATCTGCGCCCCTCTTTTGTTCGAGTCGATGTTTCTCCATGCAGAGCCTGGTTGATCAGATTGTCTATGTCAGCGACATGTTCGGTACCGCCGTGTTCGCATTTTCCGGCGTGCTGGTTGCGGGCCGATTGAGGATGGACGCCTTTGGCGTGTTGGTATTGGCGGCAGTGACCGCCATCGGCGGTGGCACTATTCGTGACATGATCCTCGGCGCCACCCCGGTATTCTGGGTGCGCGATACCCTCTATATCTGGGTCATATTGCTGACGGCCCTGCTGGGCATGTGGCTGGTTCGCCTGCCCAAGCGCCTGCCCTGGTATGTTCTACCGGTGGCGGATGCCTTTGGCCTGGCGCTCTTTACGGTGATCGGCGCCCAAAAGGCGCTCCATTTTGGCGCATCCGGCCTGATTGCCGTACTGATGGGCACCATGACAGGGGTTGCCGGCGGCATGATCCGCGATGTATTGGCCCGGGAGATCCCCATGGTGCTGCAAAAGGAGATCTACGCCACCGCCTGTATCCTCGGCGGCATCGTCTATACGGTGGCACTCGAGTGCAGTCTGGATAGGGTGCTGGCCATGTTTATCAGCATGGCGGTGGTGTTTGGCCTGCGCGTGGCCGCTATCTACTGGCATCTCTCCCTGCCAACCTTCAGCCTGCAACGGGGCTAGCGGTCGGCACTGACGCCTGCATGGCCATGCCTGAATGACAAAAGCCCGCCTGATTGAACCAAGCGGGCTTTTCTGTTGTCATAGAGAGCAGTCATTATCAGGCAGGAACCTTCATGCAAAAATTCGGGATCATTACCTCGCTGCTGCTCATAGTGACCACCATGGGTGCCAATGCCCAGCTTCTGTTTGGTCGACTGGCCTCCACGCCGGTGCAGGAATTCAATCAGCAGATCCGCCTGGCGAGCAATAAACAGCAGACCTGGGTGAATGACTACAGGGCCATCGCCTTGCGTTTCGTGGGCCATGCTGACGTACCGAGCCGGATCCAGGCGCAACAACTGGATAATGATCTGGTGCTCTCGGTTGCCCTCGATGGCAGCAAGAATGACATGCTCTACATCCTGACCCTGTTTCGCAGTGACAACCTCTGGCAGATGCGCCAAGCCCAGATGGGCTGGCGTTGCCAGGGTCAATCTACCTTTACTCCCGTCCCCTGCCCCTAGGCCGCTGACGACGAGCAGGAGACCCTCATCGCCATACAGCTCGGCTCCGATCACGATTCAGACAGCTCGAGTGCAATAAAAAATCCGGCCATAAGCCGGATTTTTTATTGGCGGCACCGCGAGGTGCCGCACCATGCCCGAGCCTGGTGCTCAGGGGCGATAGACCTTGACGTTGTCAAAGCCCTGCTCTTTCAGATAGAGCGCCTGCAGTTTGCTCATCACGCCGCGATCGCAATAGAGCAGATAGGTCTGCTCTTTCGGCAGGTCACCAAAGGCGGTCGCCAGCTTGAAGAAGGGGATATGCAGCACCTCACGCCCCTCGACCACCAGCGGTTTCTCATCGCGCTCATCATTGGAGCGGATATCCAGGATGATCTCGTCTGCGGCCAGTACCTGGGTGGTCTCCACCTCTTGCACCTGGGCTGACGTCTCTTCACCAATACGGCGGATATCCAGATGACGAGCCTCGCTCACCACCTTGTCCAGAATAGCGAAGTCGAAGTTGCCCTCCTCCGCCTCGATGTTGGAGAGCACGGCCTTGATGGTCGGCTTCTTGGAGATGACACCGCAATACTCCGGCATGGTCTCGGCAAACTCCAGGGTACCGATGTGGCGCGCCTGGCTGATGATGTCCGGCTTGTCCCAGGTGATGAGCGGGCGCAGTATCACCTTGTCGGTCACCCGGTCGATGACGTTCAAGTTGGTGAGAGTCTGGCTCGATACCTGACCCACGCACTCGCCAGTCACCAGGGCCGGGATCTGGAAGTAATCGGCCACCTGGCCTGCGGCGCGCATCATCATGCGCTTGAGCACCACCCCCATCTGGCCGTTGTCCACTTTTTCGAGGATCTCGGCCACCACGGGTTCAAAGTCGATGGCGGTGAAGCGCACCTTGTGGGAGGCGCCAAACTTGCTCCACAGGTAATAGGCCACCTGCTTGACCCCGATCTCATGGGCGGCACCACCCAGATTGAAGAAGCAATAATGCACGCGGCAACCGCGCTTGATGAACTGATAGGACGCCACCCCTGAGTCGAAACCACCGGAGAGCAGGCTCAGTACATCCTCCTGAGTCGCCATGGGGAAACCGCCGAGGCCGTGGTGCACGGCACTGATGATGTAGAGCTCGTCGTTTTCCACTTCCAGATTGACCTGGATATCCGGCTTCTTCAGGCGCACACCGGCGGTTTCACAGTGCTGGTTGAGGCCGCCACCCACATAGCGCTCCAGCTCCAGGGAGCTGAAGTCGTGCTTGCCGACCCGGCGGGCGCGCACACAGAAGGTCTTGCCTTTCAGACGATCGCCCCAGACGGCGCGGGTCTGCTCGAAGATGTCGTGCAGATCGGTAAAGTTGCTCAGTTTCACTTCGAGGAAATACTGGATGCCAGGGATGCAGGCCAGGGTCTCGAGATACTGGGCGTGGAAGTGATCGTTGCGGGAGCTCACCACCAGCTTGTCCCAATCCATCCGCACGCGGGCGTCTTCGTCAAAGCGGCGCAACACGTTACGGATGTTGCCCTGCAGCATCTTGGTGAAACGCTGACGCACTGACTTGCTCTTGATGGTGATTTCGGGGAACAGCTTGATAATGAACTTCATGGGGGCTCTTTAAATTTTTAAGTAAATCAACGACTTACGAGTAGCGATGGGAACAAATGTTAGAATAGGAGTTCCCGTGAACAGCTACACATTATCTCACAGCGACCAGATTGTTGCCACCATTGCCAAACTACCAGCGTCCACCTTCGGGACCCACTACACCAAAGAAGTTGCATTGGTCATAGCCCGTCACATGAACAAAGCTCAGGGCTGGGCTGCCTGTCTCTACCTACGTTCCATCGCTAAAGCTGTCGGCTGCACCACTCGCACAGTCCGCAATGCGCTGCGTCGTCTGGAAGATCTTGGTTTCATCAAGACCGAACACCGTAAGCACGACCAGATAGCCAACTGGAATCTGGCGTCAATTTACCGTCTCGGCTCTGCGATCATGTCAATTTTCCGCACCCCCAGCACCCAGCGTCCGGCTAAGTCTTTGACTTCTTCTAAACAGAAACAAAGTAACAAAGATCACGCTCTCGCTTCTTCGCCTGTGAGTAAGTTCGCCATGTTCGACCACAAGCGAGTCATCAAGACACCGGAGGAATGGGATGCCTGCAAGAAGGCCAGCCAAGAGCACAACAGGAACGCCCTACAGAAGCTCAAGGACATGCTGAGGGCACAACGATGAACGGACAGAAAAAGCTTGTGTGCGTGGAAGCTGGACTAGGGATAACCGAGGGCCAGGAATTCCCTGTGCTGGGAGAGAATGGGGGCGCGTGGGAGATCCTGCTGGGCGGTGAGTACCGGAAGGTGAACAAGCGGTCTGGCCGTGTGCAGGGCTGGAGGACAGGCCCGAGGTTTGGCTATGTGGACAAGTACGGTAACTGGGCTAACCAGAAGCTGACCCAGTTACCTAATCGCTAAAGCACACTTTTAGAACAACCGCACCTGAATTAGGAACCTGTACGGATCACTAAGTTAAACCGCTACTAATTCTGCAATTTTAGCAGCAACAACCGACATTGTATCTTCCCCTGTGTCCAAGCCGCTGCGTGAAGCAAGCAGAGGGCTGACATTGCGGAGAGCAACATACGTTGTGTTATGCACGATTGGGACAAGCTGGTTGCCAGCCAATAGAGCCGAAAGCTCTTTGTCAGCGACGCCCTCTTTAGGCAATCTTTCCAGCAAAGCTGGTGTCACAAGTACCAGCCCAATTCGGGAGTTTGCCAAACCCTTGTCGATGGCCCGCATCATCGGAACACCGAGACCAAGATCCTTCTCACTGAACCAGACTTTGACACCCGCCGCTTCGAGTAAATCATGTAGCTCTTTGGCTACCCCTTTCCGGTCATCCCACGCATGGCACAAAAATACATCACGAAGATCAGGCTGCTCTGCTGCTCTTGTCTCTACAGTTTGACGGATTGGCGTGAGTGATGTCACTTCGTTGGGTGTGTAGAAAACTACGGAACCGGCTTTTGACCAGCTAGGCTTTACACTGCGGCTACTGCTCCCCGATGAAGATGATGGTGAAGGGCTGTAGCTCCCGTAACTACTACCGCCGTAACTACCGCTGTATCCCCCACCGTAACTTCGGCTTTTATAACGACAAGCAGGACAGGCAGCCGCTGCCGCAGCTGAACTATGTCCCCGAACTGGTGCTGTACATCTAGCCATGTTTCAACTCTCCTTTATAACCTACAAATGTATTAACCACAGAATTAATCAAAATAATTTCAATTGGTTAGAACAATTAAAATCGGTCTCTGCATGAGAATACGGTTATAACCCAAATGGGTATTAGAGGACAATTGAATGATCGATCAATAGCCAATGGCATCACGCGAGGCCAATGGAAATCATTCATCTGGGCTTTGCTGGTGTGTTCCTATGTGCGTGAAATTTTCAGGTCACAGGAACCAAGAATTCAAGTTGGAGCGCGGCTAGAGGTGGTGCTACACAGACAGCCCAAGCATGGAGGTCATTGCAGCAGCGGCAACTGCTTTGATCGTCTCAAAGGTCATGTCGAGCCCTTTGTCTGCAAAAGTCTCTTTGGTACGGTTCCATACGGTATCGCTACGGATTGCGTCTAGGAACTCATGCCCTTCCCACGTAAGTGCTCTGGCTGAGAAGTCATTTGCTTGGACGCCAAGACGTGCATTAATAGTCCCTTCAACGAGCCCCTTATCCATCATGAGTTTCATGTGTCCAGAAATTCGATACTTCTCTTCCAAAGTATCAGCGCCGAAATCACGCAGAGATAAGTAGCCTGTGGAGCTATCCATAGCTTCAATCTTTGTCAGCATTTCTCTTACCGTTTCCCAGTCACGTTTCATCTGGCCACTCCGTAGTCCATTAAGACCTCTTCAGTCGACAACATGTTACATAACAAATCCTTGAGGGTAAATTTGGTATTATTGTGCTCTCTATCAAGAGCTTGCCAGTTCAGCATGGACTCTTATGAGATGATAAGGCAGATTGAACCGCGGCGAACTGTATCCAAGATACCGAGGAGGCAAAGATGAAGAACTATGTAGTGGTCATCGCAAACGGTACAAACAACATTGAATTCACTATGGAAGCTGACGAGATGCCGGTTTTTCAGCAAATCGTCGATGCTGTAATGCACACACCATCTATTTCTTCCCGACTGGGTGGTGCTGGTCTGCACTCTTTTACCTTGGTTAGCGTCGAAGAACAGATTTGAGGGTTTTATGTAATTTGGCACAGAACATAAAGGAGAAAAAATGCTTCCAAAGTTCGACAATACTGAAGATGGGCAACTTGTGTGTCCTTCATGTGGTTTCAACTGCTTGCACCATGACAAAGTTGAAGTCTTTGAATGCACTGAAGACGCTACACACGGTGTACATGTAACTGTTAGTGATGGCAAAGCGGTAATGGATACCTCCCTAGAAGGTAATCCAAGTGCACGTCGACATGGGCTATCCGTTCACTTCTGGTGTGAAGGATGCGATGCCAAACCAGTGCTATCGATTAGTCAGCACAAAGGCTGCACCTACATGACATTTGAATGAGACAATGCGCTCTGCCGGATTTGTGTGAACAAGTAAAGGCACTCAAGTCCGGCTGAATAGCCAGCCCATAATTCGTTGTCGTTTCCAGGTAAATTTTGGAAAAAATCTGAACGCCTTCTTCAGTGATTAAACGCCTGCGATTTCCCCCCGTCCCCCCCTCAGTTCTCCAAGCTGCCGGTCGCCCTGTCATCTTCTTTCTGTAGCCACCTGAGCAACTGCCTGTTCCTCTCCCTGTCCATACCCCAAGCCATCCGCCATCACGTAGACGATCCCCTGCGGCCTTCTGCCGTGTGTCTCTGCCCTTTCGTCCGTCCCTTTGAGGTATACCCTAATGGACTTCTTTCACACGGGGGTATTGACTGTCTCATTTATGTTTCATAATCTAAGTCCCATAGGGTTTAGACATTAATGTGACGGCGTGACACCGACAAGGACTCACGTTGAAGCAATAGGAAGAAGATGAAGGAGATTTCCACATGAATGACTTGGTTATCAGGCTTCGCCGATTCAAGGACAGGAAGTCACTGGATAGAGTCGCCCCAAGGATGCTTGATAAGGCTGCTGCTACGGGCTTCCAAGAGGAACTGAAGGTCATTGCTGCGATTGACCACCGGCAAGCAGAGATAGCTGCTGGAAAGCATTACGACGCGGGGAAAGTCCCTATGACAGCTTGGGCATTGGTGGATTGAGTAGGAGAGAGTGATGGGACAGGTTATCGGTTATGCGCGAGTGTCATCTGTCGGTCAATCGCTGGATGTTCAACTGGATAAGCTGACAAAGGCCGGTTGTGAGCGTGTGTACCAAGAGAAGGTATCAGGGACCAGCACAGATGGCCGTGAGCAACTAGCCGAACTCCTGCGGTATGTCCGAGAGGGGGACGATGTGGTGATCACCAAGCTGGACCGTCTGGGCCGTTCTCTCGCTGACCTGCTAGACATTACGGAACAACTGGAAGCCAAGGGCGTGACCCTGCGTGTACTGGACCAGAACCTAGAAACGACGACAGCCCAAGGGAAGCTGATGTTCACCATGCTGGGCGCCTTTGCTGAGTTCGAGACGGCTCTACGCAAGGAGCGTCAGATGGAAGGGATTGCCAAGGCCAAGGCTGCGGGGAAGTACACCGGCAGGCCCAAGAGTATCGACGAGGATGCAATCAAGGCGACCCTGCTGGAAGGCGGTAAGTCTCTGCGGGAAATCGCTACGCTTCATGGAGTCAGCCGAGCGACTGTCCATCGCCTATCAACAAGGATGCGAGAGGATGGGGAGCTGAGTTGATCGAGTGTGTCTATCGGTTGAGCCTGGGACCATCGAAAGGACCGATCACTGGAACAGTCCCAAAGTACATTAGAAAAAGCTAATTTACCCTGACCAATAGAAAGAACTGATCGAGTGACCCACTTTGATCGAATCTTTCAATCGACCCCCGAGGCTGTTCACCGCGACACCTTGGGGGTTTGTCGTTTGGGAGGCGCTGGGGCCGACTCTGGGCTTGTTCGTCTGAGTGCCCCTGTTTGTTATCCGTGGGTCTGTCCCGACGACCATCATGGTGTTTTCGGAAAGTCGGGAATCCCGAAAAACCGAAAGATCATCCCGACGAGTATCGTGGAGACACCACCGAGACACCTTCCAGGGACCTCCAAATCAGGGACAAATGAGGCTATCTGAATTTTCCCTGACCATTGAATGAAATGAAAGACCGGTCCCCTCTCTCTCTTCTTCCCTCCGCCCGTCCCTAAGACTATCTATAAGACATCTATTAGATACCCTAGATACTATCTCTCTATACATTACTTACTACAGGTATCTTTAAGACTACCCGAGGATACACGAGGACTACCCAAGGACGCCCCAATGGCTGTCCTGTTGTCGCTTCCTCAAGACTTCCCACTGACCATCCCGAGGACAACCGAGTGACGACACAAGGACAGATAACCAGCAAGGATGACCTATCAACAGTATCCGTTGGCTGAACATAACAAGCTCCTTATGAAACCCAACTGGGTGACCTGTCCCAAATCCCTGAATCAGGAGAACGGAACACCCAGCGATGGACCTTCGGATTGTCCGAAAATGCCCCGAGGGCAAATCCGGCCACCTCCCCAGCAATGAACCTTGCGACTACCTCCAAAAATCCTGAATCAGGAGAAATGGAGTACCAAGCGTCTGACCTTGGACTGTCCGAAAATGGTCCCAGCCCAAATCCGGACACCTCCCCGCGTCTGACCTTGGGACTACTCCAAAAATCCCAATCTGGGAGCAATGGAGTACCAAGTGACGGATCCGAGGACCGGTCGAAAATGGCCCGAGGGCAAATCCGACCACCTCCCAGCGTCTCCCTCAGCTCTGCCCTTTATCGCCTATCAACATTGTCCATCCAAGCAAGGGCAGGAAAGGGAGTTATCTATAAGTAATCTGTAGGTACTTATCCTGTGGCCCCTATGCACAGGGAAATCCGGAAGGGGGGATGGAGGGGTACAAAAATGCCCTTGAGGCAAAACTGTACCTCCTAAGGTCTGTCTGGAGGGGTAGCCAAACGCCCCAACGGCTTTTGGACACACCCGAGGTACGTCTTGAGGTGTTGCGAAACGGGACGCCCCCTTTTAGCAACCCCCGAGGTCCATCTGGAGGGGGTCTCAAAATCCGGAATCCGGAAAATGTGCCCCCGAGGTTCGTCTTGAGGCGGTGCCAAAAGAGAGTTTGTCTTTTCGCACCACCCCGAGGTCCGCCTTGGTGAGTGGCGAAAATGGCCCGAGGCCAAATCCGTCAGTAACCCGAGGTCCATCCTTGCAATACGCCGAAAATGCCCCTGAGGCAAATCCGGCGTATTCCCGAGGTCCGTCCTTCAGGTTCCGGAAAATCCTGAATCAGGGAAAACCGGAAGGGGTCCCGAGGACAACCTGAAGCCGTACTGTAAAAATGCCAGTTTGGCAAAATTACAGTATCCGAGCGACTGACCCGAGGACGACCTGAAGCCGCCTTGGGAAAACAGCGGATTCCGCCAAGATCCCAACCCCGAGATCTCCCCAGCCCTCTCTGTGCAACTGAAAGAGAAGCGCGATGCTGCGATTCTGGAGAAGCATAAGGAAGGCATGAGCGGGCGGGCGATTGCCAAGCTGTTCAACATGACACAGGACACTGTAGCGAAGACCATCGCCAAGCTGACAGAAAATGCGGAATCCGCAAAATCTGTCACCCCAGAGTATTCCACCTCCGCCGTCCCGATGGCATCCACTGAAGACCGCGCCGATACCCGCGAGGACGCCCGCTCCTTTATTGACGAACAGCTCGACGCTCCGCTTACAAATTGATGATCTGATCTAAAGGTTTGACATCAATCAATGAAATGACTTTGCAAGCTTGATCGAATAGAAGTCGATTGATGCAACCACCTAATGGAGAAACATTAAATGATGAAAAAGCATCCAACTCTTTTACCCAAGGGAACGGTGCTGACAACAGAAGGCCGCGACAAGATTCTCACGGGCAAGCTACAGCGAGCCGTGGTACATGCTCTGGTTGGAAGTGACTTCTGTTACCTTCCGACCCCCGAGCAGACCGTCGCCAACTTAGTTAAAGAAATGGGCCGCTGTGACGAGGTAGCCCCTCAAAATGTTCACCGGACGTTGAAGGTGCTCGAAGAGAAAGGAGTGCTCAGGCTCACCAAGCTGTCTTCGGGAAGCGCCGTTATTAAGCACGCGATCAGCAGCAGGCAGACCGGCGAAATGACAGCCGATGGATACCCCCGATGGGAATACTACATCAGCGGCGACGTTACGAAAGAGCTGCGTGAACACGACGTGCGTTATGCAGCCGATGTCGTTGGGCATGTGGATTTCGTCTCGGCGATTAAGGAGGCGTTACAGGAGAAGAAGAACGCATCTGTGTTCAAGACCGTGAAGCTGGCGAAGGAGGGATCAACCCGCTGGTTTATCACTGAGTTCAACAAGCCATCCTTATTTGCGCTCGCTGCCCGTGCCTATTCTATCCGCGTGAATGACAACTACGGTGAAATCCCGCACCAGCTTGTCGAGCAGGCCGCCCGTGGAGCTTGGCAGCCGTTCTTCGACACCCTGAAGAAGAACAAGGTGATCAGCTACCACGACCTACCAGAAGGCCGTGTGATGGTCTGGGACGCCCGTTGCTGGTCAGTCTATAGCGCCCGTGTGATGCAGCAACGGGAAGCGATCATTCATTCCTGGAAGACCGAGTGATTAACAGGGGGTCCTTAAAAGCCCCTACGGCGTTTGGGGACCCCCAAGACAGACCAGAGGACAACCTGAAGGGGGAGGAATAAATCCCAAATTGGGGAAAATTCCCCCTCCCGAAAAGAGAGTTTGTCTTTTGGGGACCCCCGCGTCAGCCCCGAGGACGCCCTTGCGCACTGGGTAAAAATGCCCTTGGGGGCAAAAATACCCACCCTGCGTCCCCCTGCCCGAAAATCCTGAATCAGGAAAATCGGGCACCCTCTCGATCCCCCTGTCCAAAAATCCGGAAAAATGGACACCTCTCGATCCCCCTGTCCGAAAATGGGGAATCCCCAAAATCGGGCACCCTCTCGCCTTCCTCCAGATTTCCCTGACCTAAGAACGTAGGAAGACGCTCCAAGAGCGCGCAATTCAAGGACCAGCCCGTGGGGAAACCTGCGGGCTCCCTTTTTCTACGTCCTGACTCCCTTTCCCTCTTTCTCTTTGGCCGAAGGGCCATCCACCTATCAACAAGGAAAAACAACTATGTCTGCTTACGGCACTTTCCCGACTTTTCAAAACGTAACCCATGTAGGTCAGAACAACGGTCAAGGCGATACCCGAGCCCTCTTCCTGAAGCTGTTCGCTGGTGAAGTTCTGACGATGTTTCGCAATCAATGCGTCTCCTTGGACACCACCCGAGTGATGACCCTGAAGGGTGGCAAAGCATTCGATTTCCCAGTACTTGGCATGAGCCACAATGCGAAGTACCACAAGCCCGGCGAGCTGATCCAAGCTGGCGGCATCAAGAACGTCATGCGCACAGTCACCGTGGATGACGTCGCTGTGGCTGCTGTGTTCGTGGCAGAACAAGACGAAGACCTGAGCACCTTCGAGGTTCGCTCTCACTATGCCCGTGAGCTGGCCTATGAGCTGTCGAACATGATCGACAAGAACGTCTTCCGGACCATCGCCAAGGCTGCCTTCATTACCAACAAAGAGCTGGCTATTGCTCAATTCGGTGAGAACGGCGTACTGGATGACGAGACCTTCACCGAGAACATTACCCTGCGAGCAACCGATGCGGCAGGCCGTCCGATGACCCGTGGTCAGCAAATCGTGGACGCCATCTTCCGTGCCCGTACCGAGTTCCGCAAGGCGAGCGTCCCAGGCATCCCTGTGTGTGTCCTGAAGCCGGACGACTTCGAGGCCCTGACCAATGCGACTGCTGGTATCGGCAACATGGCTTGGCTGGATAAGCGTTTCTTGGGCCAGACTGGCGAGGACAAGTCCAACGGTAACGCTGACACTGGCCTTCGTGTCGCCGGTATGAAGATCTACGAGTCCAACAACCTGCCGGACCAAGACGAAAGCAACGGCCTGATCGGCTCACCGGAACCCCTGAGCGTGGAAGAAGGTGGCTCTGGCCGTACCGCTGCGTACCGTGGGAACTTCTCCAAGCTGCTGGGCTTGGTCTACACGAAGGACTGCGCGGCTACCGTGAAGGTCCGTGACATTGCGACCAAGTGGGTCCCCGAACCTCTGCGTGTCGGTAACACCGTGCTGGCTAAGATGTTCGTCGGTCACAACATCCTGCGTCCGGCCTGTGCGGTCGCTCTGCTGGAAGCGTAACAGGGATTTCCCTGACCAAAGGATGGAGAGAGGTTTCTGTCAGGGTCCTCTCTTCCTCTGCTGCCTTTCTCGAAACCGATGGTCATGGTTGCGATTCCTTGGACCCCCTTGCGTGGTTCCTGTGTTTTACACGGGGGCTGCCCTTGGGGGTTCTTCTTTGAATAACGTTACTCTGGCCTATTACCTCTCAACTTCAAGGAGACCTTATGTCTACTCAAACTCAACACCCGAACATGCAACGAAAGAAACCCCAAGCCCGTACCACTGCAATCCTGTGGGAAGACGTTATCCCCAAGGCTGACGCACTGACCATCTACTTCTCCAAACAGGCAGGCTTTGGCCTGACTCGCACCCAGATGCTCAACGCACTGGTTAACCGTGAGTTTGACAAGCTGCGCTCTCAAGGTGAACTGGCTGGGGAGGTGCAGTGATGGACTATCAGACCACCGATTACGGCTTCAGCGTGGAGACCTGCGATCTGCCC
Organism: Aeromonas sp. BIGb0445; assembly: GCF_024809075.1. Lineage (NCBI taxonomy): Bacteria > Pseudomonadati > Pseudomonadota > Gammaproteobacteria > Aeromonadales > Aeromonadaceae > Aeromonas > Aeromonas sp. BIGb0445. The sequence goes on along the minus strand of NZ_JANUES010000001.1, from coordinate 767,363 downwards.
TCCTACTCCAGCGGGGTGAACGACCAAGGGGAAACCCTCTATGAACTGGATGGGATCGAAATGACCAAGGCACAGGCCGAGGACTTCAAGGACTACTTCTTCGACGACGAGGACGATCACTCGCTTTCCCAGGACAACGACTCCGAGTCCCTACCGGACACCATTCTTTCAGGCTTGAACGCTGTGAATAACGCTCTGGGAGGCGGTGGAGTCGCTGAGTTCTACGCTGACGAGTTGCTGGGTCTAGGCGAAAGCCGAATGGACTCCGTGGTCTCTTCTTCCGGCATGAGTCGGGAGGAAATTCAGTCCCATGCAACAGCGGTAATGATCGACATGGCCGCACAGGTAGGAATGCCCAGCGACTACCTGATGAACGAGCTTCAGAACGACATCAACCGTGTCCGCTCGCTTAACTCCCAGTCAGGCTTGAAGCTGCTGCGAGAGGCTATCGCTGACGGTATCGCTGGGGAATACGACTCCGCGATGACCAAATGGGATCGCCTGCGTTGCGCCCTGCAATCCGTTAAATAACCCACTTTCTCTAACCCCTAATTACCCCATACCACAACCATCCGGAAAGCCTCTGCGGCCTTCTGGAGGGGCCACTGTGCCCGTCTCAACACAAACACAAGGAATCCGACATGAACAAAATCACCATTGCTGACCTGTCCGAAGAACTGCTGGACGTAATCAACGGCCAACGCGCTGTTATCAACAAACTGGCTGAACTGGCTGGCCTGTCTTCTGGTCAAGTCCGAGTGCTCCAGATGGAAGCCTCCCAGCGTCACCAACGGGCCAAGGCTGCTGAAGCGAAGGCCAAGGCCAACCGTGAAGCCTACGAAGAGGATCACCAACAGATGGCCGCTTGGGTCTACGCCACCCGCTTCGACTTCAACAATGCGAAGGAGTGGGGCAAAGCAGCAGCGACCGAATGGCTGGTTATCTGTGAACGCAACGGCTCCGAGCATGGCCGCGATCACTCCTTTAAGTACCACGAGCCGACCCAAGACGAACTGCTGGAAGCCCTGAAGGATCTGGAGGGCTGGAGCCGTGCGACCGAAGAACACAACAAGGACCGCCGCGAACATGCCCAGCGGACCCTTCCGAAGGTCAAGGCCAAGCTGGCTGCCCTGCTGACCGCTTAATGCAACCAACGGGGGAGGCTCTGCGTCTCCCCTGCTCTACCGAAGGAACCTATCAACATGACCGCTAATGAAGCCTTTCTGGTCCATCCCAGCGACTTCGTGAAGCGCCTTCAAGCCTTCGCCACTCTGACCCTTGGCCGCCGTCCGTCTACTGGTCAGGTGCAGAACGCAATCAACCGATACGTCATGCAATCCCACGGGACAGACCGAGAGTCGATGCTTGCGCTTGCCCGTGAGCTGTTCCCGACAACCGAACAGGAGGCCGCCTGATGGCCATCAAACGCGAAGTCACCATTGAGGACTGGAGCCACAAGCGCAAAGCCAAAGTCCGTCATGCCCTCTTCTGCGTGGCCTATCGGGTTCTTCAAGGGGACAGCTTGGAGAAAGCCTGTCGAACCGTCGCAAAGAACCTCCACCGCGATAAGAGCCCCTTACGTCTTCTCGCAAGGCACTACATCAAGATCACGAAGACCACCACCGGAGACAACACCAAATGACCCAACAGTACACCTACACACTCGCCACTGATGGCGCTTGCAACACCAACCACACCAAAGCGTCAGTCCGTGTGGCTGGCTGGGGTTTCCTTGCTGTCCGTAGCGATGGCCGCAAAGTTGAACGCTGCGGCTTCTGCGTGGGCACTGGGGAGTCCAACCAGACCGGAGAACTGGAAGCAGTCATTCAAGGGCTGTCACTCCTTAAACCTGGCTCTGTCGTCGAGGTCCTGACGGACTCCGCCTATGTGATCAATGGGGCGACCCAGTGGTTAGCCGGATGGAAGGCGAAGGGATGGAAGAGGGCAGACAACAAGCCAGTCCAGAACAGGGACCGCTGGGAACAGTTGGATAACCTGCTGAACACCCGCCAAGTGACCTTCAAGAAAGTGAAGGGACACAGCGGCCACCCGATGAACGAACGAGCGGATCAACTGGCAGTAGCCGGTATGAATTGCTACGGGCAGTAAAAGACCCACTGAACAAGTCAACTACTGGTGAGCCTACGTGAAATTCTGAAGAGTCACAGGGCGATTGTCCCCAAGATTTCACGTAGAAGTAATCGGTTATTAGTCTTCGGGAGCAAATGCTGAATCGTCTTCACCGTCGAAAGCCCAGAGTGAAACCCTTAGTGAGTCGCCGACTTTCCAGCCTTTCGCTTTCAGAATCTCAGGACTTACGCCTTCAGGGACGTATGCGTAGTAACTGTTAGGCGATTCGCCGCTACTGCCTTCATCTAGCTCCCACACGATCCCTGCTTGCTCAAGCTCTTCATACTCTTCTTGAGTGAGTCCAAGTTCATCCCAAACCATGCTGATTGCCCTCTGCGTTAAAAGGAATAAAGAGCCTAACTCGGTCTCGATTGACTGTCCCGTCAACTCCTTTAGTCGATTCTCCCTGACCTAAGCAACAGACCTTCCTCTGGTCACTTTCAATCAACCAATTGCGTCTTTATGTCGTGCCTCTTCTGCTGCTCCAGCTTGCCTATGGGTTAAGCGATTGGGGGCTTGCTGGAGAGAGGACGGCATGAGAGGCACAACATAAGGAACCCATTTATGAACATTACTTTCAACGGTAACGCCTATCCTATCCGCAAGAACGCCGAGGGACTGTACTCGCTGACCGACATTGAGAAAGCATGGCTGGCTGAAGGCAACACTGGAGGACGTCTCGACAACTGGAAAGTCAGCCCTGAAGTTGTCGCTATGATTCAAATACCTGAAATTCAGGTAATTTCCAAACGAGGACGCAATGGTGAGACTTGGGGCTGCAAACGTGCGGCCATCCTCTACGCCTCCTACTGCTCCCGAGAGTTCCAGCTTGCTGTCATTGACGCTTTCATTGCGCTGACCGAAGGCGACACCATGCAGGCCGCCGTTATCGCTGAGTCTGTCGCAGTGTCCCCTGAACTGCTTGAGAAGCACGACACCACCCGCAAGGCCATGAACGATGCAATCAAGGCCAAAGGGATCGACATGTGCGGGAAAGCCTACGGCAACTTCTACCGGCTGGCCTGCAAGGCTGCCACTGGGTATGTCCCTTCTGTCCTTACAGGCAAGAATGGGTCAGCCAAGGAGTACATCAAGCAGGTATCCAACGCCCCCTGTATGCACGCTCTGATCGCTTGCATGGAGACGATCACAATGGGCCTGAAGGTAGGGCTGGATTATCACAAGGTCGCCGCCATGCTCAACGTGGAGACCTCACAGAATGTGGATTACTTGAGGTAACGATCATGCAGTGAATAGAGCATGATAAAACGCTTAGTTTTATAGATTACCCACACAATTGCACCAATAAGTACACCCTGATACCATTTGGCACCTCATTGTTATCTGTCGAGCTGTTGGAATGCCTCGAATTAAAGAGTGGAACTTAGAAACGTTTGCGTTTGGTGCTCTAACTGCCCAGAAAATCTCATTTTCAATAGATCATCATGACTACATCATGGTCTTTTCGCCTGTTGCTGCAACTTACGGAGACACGATCGGAGATAAGGAAGCAGAATTTGGAATGACTTTTCCTGCCAATACGTTCGAAATGAAGTTTGATCGACAAGATAACTTTGAGGAAGAGAACTTTTTTGTGCCCCCTTCAGCAAGTGAAGACCGGTTAGCTCACTCACAACTTAATCGTTTAGGCAATGCAATAAGCCAGATCCTCGATTTTCACATGTCAACGACCAGTGCTCAACTGTACATAGCGATTGCTGAAAACCCAAAGTTAAAAACCTTTTACGCTCGGCTTGCCAAGAAGCATGCTCAACCTTTAAACTGCACAGTATCAAAAGACATAGGAGAGGAGGGGTTAGGTTATGCAATCAGAACGCCGCACTTCCAAAGCTAAAGATGCCAAACATGAAGCTATGCGTCAGCTTAAAGCCGCATACCTGAAAGCCAAAGAGCAAGGCAATGTGACGACTTACAAAGTCTCCAACGCATAAAGCGATTGCTCTATCAGAACCCCCGCTAAGTCGGGGGTTTATTTTTTTAGATTATACTGTTAAATCAATGACAAAGCCTCCTTGGTGGACTTCAGGATCAGACCTGTCTTGCACCAAGGGGGCTTTTTGTTTCTATGGATTACACATCGAACAACTTGATGAACTGGGACATGTAGTCGGACGCAAGCATGGTCTCAACGGCTTCGAGCTGGCGTGAATAGTCATGGCCAGATGAATAGAGCCCATAAGACATGGTTAGCCCTTTGGTCCCGTGCCCCACTATTGGCGCTGTAACATCCTCTGGGATGCCTGCACGTTGGTACGCGGTAATAGCCATGCCACGCAAGCTATGGAAGCCCTTGGTGCGATCTCTGACGCCTGTGACAGCCTCTTTCAACTTGCCAAACTTGCTGGACCACCCGTGGGGGTTCTTCGACTTAGGGACAGGCCACACATTGCCGACAACACATTGCCTGAGTTCTTCCCAGAGACCGAGCGGAAGAGGGAAGGCACGAATGGAGTTTGCTGTCTTGCCAGCCTTGATACGCACCAGCGGAACGCCTTGGCTAACCTCAAAGGAATCAGCCTGAAGACCAATAATCTCGCTTAGGCGGCAACCTGTGATAAGTCCGAACTTCGTCAACATGCGAAGATCATGCGGGGCCTTCTCGACGATTTGGGCCATCTCTTCAGGAGTGAAAGGGGCGTATGACTGGGAGTCGCCTGTACTCTTGATTCCTGCGCTCTTGAATGGGTTATCCCCTTCCACGCTCCGAGTGAGATAGCAACTTTCCCACACAAGGGACAGAGCCGATAAGTAGCCGACCCGTGTGCTATCGCTCTTGCTACCAGCCAGGGAGTCAAGCCACAAAGTCACGTCCCTCCGCTCTACATCCTTCAGTAGAACCACTGGACGACCAAGGAAGGATGCAAGGCTTTCTGCTGCGTGTTTGGCGCGACTCAACGTTGCCGGAGCTGCGGCTTTAAGACCCTTCACGGCCTTTGCCTTCTCACTCTCGATGAATGCCTTGGAGGCTTCCTGTAGAGTGATGGCGTACTTATCGCCCACCTCTAGCTCCCCGTGGAGGGCAAGCCTTATGGCGTCCGCCAGTTCTTCATCCCCACGCGCAATGGCCGACTCGACGTCATAAGCGTGGTATAGCCCTTCAGGTTCAACGACAACCTCTTGTCCATCTGGCAGCATGACAACCTCAATGCGCTGCTCTGCTTCCCTGACGGCTTGTTGAATCTCTTCGATGTAAGCGTTAAATCGCAGACGCTTGGGGGCTTCTTCAGCCTGTGCCACCAACCGCTCAAAGTTGGCAATGATGAGGTCACGCTTCCTCTGGGCTTCTTTGAGGTCGCCGGTTTGTAACGTCTTTGTGTAGAGCCTACGACCGCCAAACATCGGCAATCCACGGATAGCCTTGGGGACATTCCACACCAAGTACCAGCCATTTGCCTTCTGCTGTAAGGCCCAAGTCTCACGCCTTCTCATACACACCTCACTTATGCTAGTCTTACCACAAAAGTTACCGCCAATGTTTCCATCTTTGTGCTGTAAGCTGTTGATTAGCTATAAATTCAATGCGTTACACATGGAGTCAAAAGATAATGAACTTCATGGTGTTGACTCGGGTGACCTTAACAAAAGGGCGCGAATTATAGCAGAGCTTGCCGCCATCGCCTACCAGCATGGCGTGGGGACGCGGGTCGCCTCTCCGCAAGGGCCTAGCCCATTGGCAAACATGACCGCAGCCGTTTGCCGCGCTCAGGGGAACTGGGTATATTGCCCCTCCTCTGTTACTGGCGACGCAAGCGGCGATCACTTCGAGATGAAGACCTTTATCTATTACCCCGGCATGGAGGTGCGCGATGAGCTCTGGCTCAAGTTCGCACTGCTCTGGCTGGAACGGCTCGCCTTCGTATTCACCCTGAGCGAGCAGAGCCGACTGCCGCCCCTGCTCGATCTGCTGACCCAGCAGAGCAATCTGCTGGCCCCCTCCCCCAGCGCCGCCGACTTCGATGCCATCACCCCCCGGTTAATAGAACAGTTAGGCACCCTGCTCGCCCCGAGCTTTGTCCGTCACCGGGTTTTTGGCAACAAGGCGCTCATCGACCGCTGGCAGCAAGGCGCCAATCACGACTGCTTCTGCCCGGCCCAGGCCGGGCTGACCCACCTGCATCAATACTGCCTCGGCCATGGCCTGGCCAGCCAGGATGAGGGGGGCATTCGCATGGCGCGGCGCCTGGCCAATCTCCTCTCCATGTACCTGGCCCGGGAGTGGGCACTGACCCACGATGGCATCCTCATCACCGACCATGACTACCTGGATCGCCTGCTCCACCTGGCCGAATCCCGCTACCAACCTCAAGGGGGTCAGGAGTGCTTCCACCTCGAGATTGGCCTGCGCCTGCCGGCACATCTGGGGACACTCCCCTTTGATACCCTGCTCGCCAAACGCCGTCACCCTGACTTTACCCTGGCCCTGACCGGGTTTCATGAGGCGCTCGCCACCCTTATCAAGGGACTGGAGGAAGGAAGAGCGACCCCGCCCATGCTGACGGCATTTGCCAGGGCGAGGGACCTTCTCGAGGATGAACAGCTAGACACCCGGTTATCCTCCCCCCCTCAGGCTGCCGCCATGGCGCCCCTCGTGCTGCCGCTGACCTTGCTGATCAGCACGGCGCCAGGGGCCGCGCACCAGCTCAGCCGCCTGCAGGCCACCAATGCGGCATTGGCTCGCCCCCTCGTCTTCCATCCCATCAAGAAGAGCCACTTCCTGCGGCGCAAGAGCCTGCACGGTTTCACCCGCCTCGGCCAGATCCGCCACGGTTAACCAGAGGGGGAAACAGCAAGCCCCCCGCTCACAACCAGCCTTCGCAAGCTATGAGGGATCGCGCAGGGACGCCACCTGCCAGGTCTTGAAGCCGCCGGAGAGCTTCTTCACCTTGACGTCGTGCTGGCTGAGCAGGCGGCAGACCACACCACCAACAAACAGGATCCGTTTCATCGGCAAGACGCCAACCAGCGATAGCTCGCCATAGCATTAGACAGCACTAATTTAGACTTCAACGAAATTTTGTTTGCCCGCAATATGCAGTATTCTTGGCCCTCCGGCAGTCGCTCAACAGGATGTTTCCCCTCATGTCGTCTATCGCACTTCGTCAACCAGTGCCCACCTCGTCCACGCCCCTCTTCTTTCGCCTGGACGCTCGTAGCCAACGACTGGTTGCCCTGACGGATGTGATGCAAACCCCGCTGCACTGGCTCGATGAACCCAGAGCTCCCTGGCCTGCCCAGTTGCCGGAAGCCCTGCGCGGCCCGATAGAGCAGATGCTGGCCAAGGGCCAAAGCGGTCGGCTCCATCTACGCTTCGACGGCATCCTCTGGCAGATTGCCCTCTCCCACGAGCAGGATGCCTTCTGGCTCATCTGCCTGCAGACCCAGTCCCAGGAAATCACGGCAGACCTTGCCCTTCACCTGCCCAGACTCAGCCAGATGGCGAGCCAGCAGCAGTTCGCCCCCATGCTCGAGAGTCTGAAAGAGACCCTGGGGGCAGACCGGCTCGCCCTCTGGCATTACCAAGCCAGCGGTAGCTTGGGGGGCGAACAGCTCACCCCTGTCTTCTCCCTCGGCTGGGATGGCACCGATGCCGGCAAGGCGGCCACGCCCCTTGCGGCCATTCGAGGCGACAGCCGCTACATTCGCGCCCTGCGCACCCGCAAGGCATTGAGCTTCTCCGAAACCGCCCACCAGCCCATGCTCAGCCAGCACTACTACCTGAGCGAGGACAATGTCCACTCACGCCTCGATGCCGCCCTGCTCGATCAGGACAGGCTCATCGGCGTGCTCAGCCTGGAGTACCGGACCCCCACGCTGCTCAACGAGGAGATGCTGCAACTGGTGCGCCACTGCGCCCAGCAACTGGGCCACTGGCAGCCTCAGGTTGAGGAGATGGCCAGCGAGGCCGCTCAGGCCCTCTCCCTCCCCGGCGAACTCAGTCTGATGACGGGTATCGACTATTGTGAAACCCTGGTGAGCTGGGCCTGTCATATCAGTGGCGCCAGCCTGGGGTGGGTGGGTGAATACCAACCGAGGGGCAAGGATCTCTGGGTCATACCACGCCATGTCAGGCTCAAGGGTGAACCGCAACACTGGCCCGCCATGGGACTGGATCCCGGCCCCAGCGCCGAGCTGTTTCACCACGGTCAGGCGCTCTACATCGAAGATCTGGCGCAGCGCTACCCCAGCGCCACCAAGTTACTCAGTCACGATGCCAAGGCATTCATCGGCATTCCCCTGAGCCTGCCGACCCCGGGCCCCATAGGCCAGCTCATCTTGCTGCTTGACCAGCCACTGGCCGATCCCATGCCGCTGCTCGACGTGCTCACCTCCCAAGCCAAGCGGGCCGCCATCGAGCTGCAACGTCTGGCTGCCGACGATGCCCTGCGCCTGGCCGAGGTCGCCTTCAACACCCACGATGGTCTGCTGGTGACCGACAGCCAAGGCACCATCCTCAAGGTCAACCACTCCTTTTGCCGCATCACCGGCTTTGCGCAGAGCGAGATGGTGGGCCAGCACATTGACCGATTGCGCCCCCCCTATTACGGCGATCGCCTCAAAGAGGAGGTGTGGCAGACGGTGCGCAATCAGGAACTATGGATTGGGGAGGAGCAGTGCCTCAATCAGGCCGGCAACCTGTTCCCGGTCAGATTGATGGTGAGCGGCGTCAGAAATGAGCATGGGGAGATAGGTCACCTGGTCTGCAGCTTCTATGACGTCAGCAAGGAGAAAGAGGCAGCCCGCAATATCGAACAGCTCGCCTACTACGACGATCTGTGCGGCCTCTATAACCGCCGCAGCCTGACCGATGCCCTCAATCGCACCCTGAGCGAGCCCAATGGCCAGTGGGGTGCCCTGCTGCTGGTCGATCTGGATAACTTCAAGTCGATCAACGACTCCCTGGGTCATGCCTATGGCGACATGTTGCTACAGGCCGTGGTTGCACGCCTCAAGGAGCTGCCCCAGGACAATCTGGTGCTGGCCCGGACCTCGGGGGACGAGTTTGCCTTGCTGTTCACCGCCCTGGGCCAGGGCTATGTGACCGCCAAAATATTGGCAGAGCACTTTGCCCGTGAATTGATGGGTCAATTTCGGGCTCCGTTTGATATCGAATCCCACAAACTGCACTGCAGCGCCTCGATCGGTATCAGCCTGTTCTCGGGAGAGGACAAGGATCACCTGATCCTGATGCAGCAAGCCGATACCGCCGCCCACATGGCCAAACGCGGTGGTCAGGGCAGCTATGTGTTCTTCAGTCAGGCCATGGCCGAGAAGGAGCGCAGCAAACTCGCCCTCAGCAACCAGCTGCGCGATGCCTTGCGCAATCACGAACTGCTGCTGCACTACCAGCCGCAATACCGGGTCGACAACGGTGCCCTCTCCGGCATAGAAGCCCTGCTGCGCTGGCAGAAGAGCGATGGCACCATGGTGCCTCCCGGGGAGTTCATCCCCATCGCCGAGGAGACCAGCCTCATTCAGGACATCGGCTACTGGGTGATGAAGACGGCCTGTGCCCAATACAGCTTCTGGCTCAATCAGGGATTCACGATACCCCACCTGTCGGTCAACGTCAGCGCTCGCCAGTTCCACACCGCCGGTTTCGTGCAACAGGTGGAGTACATACTCCGTGACACCGGGGTGCCCCCCTCCCGCCTCCTGCTCGAGATCACCGAATCCGTGGTACTGGAGAACAGGCTGGAGAGTATCGCCCGTATGCATCAGCTCAAGGAGCTCGGCATCTTGCTCTCCATCGATGACTTTGGCACCGGCTACTCATCCCTCGCCTATCTGCGGGATCTGCCCGCGGACGAGGTCAAGCTGGACCGCAGCTTCATTCAGACCCTGGTGCACAGTGAACAGGACAGAGCCATCGTCAAGGCCATCCTGGACTTGGCAAGGGTGTTTCGCTTCACCGTCACCGCCGAGGGGGTCGAAGAGCAGGAGCAACTCGACATACTCAAACACCTCGGCTGCCAGCACTATCAAGGCTTCCTCACCAGCCGCCCACTGCCGGTCAAGGCACTGGAGAGTCTGCTGACGCCGTTATCAAGCGGCTAAACAAGTATGCTTTATAGGGCTTTTCGTAATAAAATAACGACCTGCTCGAAACGCTGGAGTTCCCTATGTCTGTTATTGGTCGCATTCATTCCGTAGAAACCTGCGGCACCGTCGATGGCCCCGGAATACGCTTCATCGTCTTCATGCAGGGCTGCCTGATGCGCTGCAAGTACTGCCACAACCGCGATACCTGGGACACCCATGGTGGCCGTGAAGTGACGGTCCCTGAGCTGATGCAGGATCTCACCAGCTACCGCCACTTCATGAATGCCTCTGGCGGTGGCGTGACCGCCTCCGGTGGCGAGGCCATGTTGCAGCAGCCCTTCATTGCCGAACTGTTTGCAGCCTGCAAGGCGCAAGGGATCCACACCTGCCTCGACACTAACGGTTTCGTGCGCCACTACGACGAGATGCTCGATCAGGTGCTCGACAACACGGATCTCGTCTTGCTCGATATCAAACAGATCAACGATGAGAAGCACATCCCCCTGACCCACGTCAGCAACAAGTACACCCTGGAGTTCGCCCGTTATCTCGCCGCCAAGGGCAAGACCATGTGGATCCGCTATGTGGTAGTGCCAGGCTGGACCGATGACGAAGAGAGCGCCCATGGCTTGGGTCAATTCATCAAGGAGCTGGGTGAGTCAGTCGAAAAGGTGGAGTTGCTGCCCTACCACGAGCTCGGCAAGCATAAATGGGACGTGCTGGGAGAGACCTACGAGCTGACCGGTATTCATCCTCCCAAGCGGGAGACCATGGATCAGATCCAGGCCATCCTCGGCCAGTACCATCCCCAGGTAAAATACTGATTAACTGAGACGGCCGCGGTCTGCCGCGGCCCACGGCAAGGATGCCCCATGAGTGAAGGACAGCTCGCGGCCCTGCTGCTCTGGTTGCTGCTGCTAGGCACCAGCATGAACCGTGCGCTCTGGCACAACCTGCGCACCACCCCCCTCTATCAACACCTGCTGCTCGGCAGCGCCATCGTTCTGATCCCGCTCTGGCTGCTGCGCGCCGGCCTTCATGATGGCCTGACCATTCACTTTCTCGGCATCACCAGCCTGACCCTGCTGCTCGGTTGGCGCCTGGCGCTCTGGGCCCCCTGCCTGACTCTGCTACTGCTCAGCTACACAGGTGTCGAGCAGTGGGCCAACGTTGGCTGGAACGCCCTGCTCGGCATAGCACTGCCGGTGGCAACCAGCTGGTTGCTGTTCCTCGCAAGCTGGGCCTGGCTGCCACGGCATCTGTTCATCTATCTGTTCATCGCCGCCTTCCTCGGCGGCGCCCTCGCCATTTCAACCAAGGTGCTGGCCACGGCCCTGCTGCTCGGGCTAAGCGGCGACTACCCCTGGCAGACCATCATCGATGACTACCTCAGCATCTGGCCACTGCTGCTCTTTCCCGAGGCCCTGCTCAACGGCATGACCATGACCCTGCTCGCCATCTACCGCCCCCATTGGGTCAACACCTTCTTCGACCGCACCTACCTGGGCCGCTGAGCCTAGCTCCCCGCAATATAGAGATAACAAAAAGCCCGCTGTTGCGGGCTTTTTTATGGTGCATCGGCGGGATCAGACGCTGCGGGGACGCAGGTGGGCGTGCCAGCGCGACTCCAGCTTCTTGAACAGCCAGACGATGATGAAGGTCAGCATCATATAGAGCAGGCCGGCGGTGATGAACGCCTCGAACGGGCTGTAGTAGCGGGAGTTGATGATCCGCGCCGCGCCCGTCAAGTCGACGATGGTGATGATGCCCGCCACCGCCGAGCCTTGCAGCATGAAGATCACCTCGTTGCTGTAGGCCGGCAATGCCCGACGGAACGAGTTGGGCAAGATGATCCGGGTCAGGGTCTGCCAGGGGCTCATGCCAAAGGCCTGGGCTGCCTCTATCTGCCCCTTGGGCATGTTCATCACGGCGCCGCGCACGATTTCGGCCGTATAAGCGCCGGTGTTGAGGGTAAAGGCCAGCAGGGCACAGAACCAGGCCTCGGCGAACAGCGTCCAGGCCGCACTGTTTTTCAGCCACTCCCACTGGGCGGCGCCGTAGTAGATGATGAACAGTTGCACCAGCAGCGGCGTGCCACGGAAGAAGTAAATGTAGGCCCAGATAGGCCCCTTGATCAGCCAGTTCTTGTGGTTACGCAAGATGCCCACCGGCACCGCCAGCATGAGGCCGAGCAGCAAGGCGGCGGCCACCAGCAGCACAGTGGTGTAGAGGCCCTGCCAATAGGTGGGCCACTCTTTGAGGATTATCGAGAAGTCCATGGCTTACCTCGTCTTGATAGCATAATGACGCTCGGCCCACTTGAGCGCCGAGGTGGAGACAGCCGTGAACACCAGGAAGATGAGGGCTACCGCCATGTAGAAGGTAAAGGGTTGCTGAGTCGAGCCCGCCGCCAGTGATGCCTTGCGCACCATGTCATCGAGCCCGATGATGGAGACCAGGGCCGTGGTCTTGAGCAGGACCAGCCAGTTGTTGCCAAAACCCGGCAAGGCATGGCGCATCATCTGCGGGAACAGGATGCGCACAAACACCTGGGTTGCCCGCATGCCGAAGGCGCGAGCCGCCTCCAGTTCGCCCTTGTCCACCGCCAGGATGGCGCCACGGAAGGTTTCTGTCATATAAGCGCCGAAGATGAAGCCGATGGTGGCCACCCCGGCGGCAAAGGGGCTGATATCGATGTAATCGGGTACCAGGGAGACCCAATCCTGGTTGGGATTGCTCGACAACAACCAGGCATTGTACTGCTCGTTGATCCAGGTGCAGATGCCGTTGATGAGCACCTGGCCGCCGAAGAAGAGCAGCATCATCAGCACCAGATCAGGAATACCGCGAATGAGGGTGGTGTAGCCAGTGGCCAGACCCCGCGCCCACTTATAGGGGGAGAGCTTGGCCAGTGCACCGAGCAGGCCGAGCAGGAGCGCCAGCAGCAGGGAGGCCAATGCCACCTGCAAGGTGATCCAGGCACCTTCCAGCAGGGAGGCTTCGTATCCTTTCAAATCAAACATGTGCAACTCCATCGCAAACTGACTGAATGGGTATGCCTCACCCAAACAGAGGATTCAGATCCTTTCAAATCAAACACATACACATGCATCTCTATCGCAACCAAACGGGCCCGCCGTTTTCGTGGGAAAAGCCGCGGGCCCGATGACGATTGACTGGGATCAGCCTGTCGCCTCGTTATTCACCGTACACATCGAAATCAAAGTACTTGTCATTGATCTCTTTGTATTTGCCGTTGGCACGCAGGGCCAGGATGGCGGCGTTGAATTTCTCTTTCAGATCCTTGTCAGCCTTGCGCACCGCGATACCGGCACCCTCACCAAACCACTTGGGATCGGTCAGTTTCGGGCCGACAAATTCATAGGCGTCACCGCCATCTTTCTTCAGCAGACCGTCGCTGATGGCGGCAGAGTCTGCCATCACGTAGTCGACACGGCCGGACTTCAGATCCAGATAGGCTTCGTCGGCGGTACCGTAACGCTTGATGGTGGCGTTGGGGAAGTTATCGGTGATGTAGGTGTCCATGGAGGTGGCGCGCTGCACGGCAATGGTTTTGCCATCCATGAAGGCCTTGTCGAGCTGCACGTCGGTGCCTTTCTTGGCGGCGAAGCGGGCGGGAATGTGCTGGTACTTCTGGGTGAAGTCCACCTTCTTCTTGCGCTCTTCGGTGATGTCCATGGTGGCGATGATGGCGTCATATTTACGCGACAGCAGCGCCGGAATGATGCCATCCCAATCCTGCTTGACCATGGTGCACTTGACCTTCATCTCCTCGCACAGGGCGTTGGCGATGTCGATGTCAAAACCTTTTACCTCGCCGCTTGGCTCGGTCCAGGAGAAGGGAGGATAGGCGCCTTCTACACCGATCCGTACCTCTTTCCACTCCTTGGCCATCAGGCTGCCGGATGCCAGGGTGCTCAGAATGGCCGTGGCCAGTATCAGTTTTTTCATTGTCATCTCTCCTTGATAAAACAATTTGGATAATGGGAAGACTCGTCCATCAATAGATGGAAGATATGAATTGTTTGAAACGCTCTGACTTGGGGTGGGCGAAGATCTCTTTCGGATTGCCCTGCTCCTCCACCACCCCCTGGTGCAGGAACATCACCTTGTTCGACACGTCACGGGCAAAAGACATTTCGTGGGTCACCACCATCATGGTGCGCCCCTCTTCGGCCAGCTCGCGCATCAGGCTGAGCACCTCCCCTACCAGCTCAGGATCCAGCGCCGAGGTGGGCTCGTCAAACAGCATCACTTCGGGGTCGACCGCCAGGGCGCGAGCGATAGCGGCCCGCTGCTGCTGGCCGCCGGAGAGGTGGCCGGGATAGTAATCGCGACGCTCCCAGAGCCCGACCCGGTTGAGCAGATGCTCCGCCTTGGCGATCGCCTCGGCACGGGGCACCTTCAGCACCTGGATAGGCACCTCTATGATGTTCTGCATGATGGTCATGTGTGACCAGAGATTGAAACTCTGGAAGACCATGGCGAGGCGACTGCGAATACGTTCAACCTGGCGCATGTCTTCCGGGGTACGTTCGCCGGTCCGGCTCGTCTTCATCCGGATCAGCTCACCGTGAAGGGATACGCTACCGGAGGAAGGGGTTTCGAGCAGATTGACACAGCGTAGAAAGGTCGACTTCCCCGATCCCGAGGAGCCGATCAGGGAGATGACATCTCCCTTGTGGGCCGTCATATCGATGCCCTTGAGCACTTCGTGGGTGCCAAAGTACTTATGCAAAGCACGAACTTCCAGTGCGGCAACGTCGCTCATCCACTACAACCTTGTCTGTCCCTAGACGCCGCTGGGGCGTGATACCACCATCACTCCATTAACAAAATGTTAACCGATGGCAACCTTCAGCGAAAATATCATCCACATGGTCAAAAAACAATACAGAGTAGAGGTTCTTGGTGTTTTATCTGTATTTTTATTGGCCTTGATAGTATTTTTCAGCACTTTGTATGCATAAAACTCGACTTAATACCGCCAGGACGCCGGCCTGTTTCGCGCCTAATACCTCGGTTAATCCGGCACATCATCGCTTTTTCATCATAACAGCATAAAAGCCTGTTTATTCATACCAGCTGGCGATGCAAACTGGCAGTGGATCCATGTGATTTTCTTGGTTTTTTTGGCAGAAAAAGCCCGCAAGAGCAGATGACGCTCTCGCAAAAGGCTTGGGGCTCCATAAGCGCGAGGTTAAAACAAGGGTCGGATGAGTCAACTTATCTCACAGATATGTGACACCCGCTTAATAACTAATGATAAGGTGTCGTTTTTGTCATTCTCTTCTTTGAGGCCCCGATGCTGCTGAATGTCTTGCTGATCCTGCTGCCCCTGGTGATCGGCTACCTGGTTCCCCTCTCCTCCAAGCCCCTGCTCAAGCTCGTCAACGGCACCCTCGGCAAGCTGGTCTATCTGATCCTCTTCCTGATGGGTTTGGGGCTGGCCTTCGTGGAGGATCTGGGTGCTAACCTGCCGCGCATTTTCGTCATTGCGACCCTGATGCTGGCCTCTATCTCTCTGTGTAATCTGGCCGGCCTCTGGTGGCTGGACAGGCGCAATCCTCCGCCCCACGATGGCAACGACTCCCAGATGCCGAGCAAGTGGAAGATGTTGTGGGAATCCGTGCAGCTCTGTTTCGTGGTGCTGGCGGGGACGCTCATTGGCCTGCTGTTCGAGCCACGCTTCCTGCCCATCGACAAGTTGAGTGAGTGGGCGCTGATGCTGCTGCTGTTTCTCATCGGGGTGCAGATGCGCAATTCCGGCATGCACCTGCGCCAGATCCTGCTCAACCCCTGGGGCATGAAGATAGCGGCCACCGTCATCCTCACCAGCTGGGTAGGCAGCCTGGTGGCCTCCCTGCTGCTCGGCCTGCCCTTGGCTCACGGCCTGGCCATGAGTTCGAGTTTTGGCTGGTATTCGCTCTCCGGCATCCTGGTCGCCGACAAGCTGGGGCCGGTGCTGGGCTCGGCGGCATTTCTGAACGACCTTGGCCGCGAGCTCATCGCCATTCTCATCATCCCCATGCTGATGCGCCGTCACCCCTCGGCAGCGGTCGGTTATGGTGGTGCCACCGCCCTGGACTTCACTCTGCCGGTGATCCAGCGCTCGGGGGGCATCACCATGGTGCCGATCGCCATCGTATCCGGCTTCATCCTGAGTCTGCTCGGCCCCATTTTGATACTTGCCTTCCTCGCTATCTGATCCACAACCGGGTTCAAGGGGGGCCATCACCACGCTCCCCCCTGAACTCGGCTAAGGTTCACTCACTCACCCGGCGAGCACCCCATGAACTATCTTGCACACCTTCACCTGGCGGCCCATACCCACAGCTCCCTCACCGGCAACCTGCTCGGCGACTTTATCAAGGGCCCCTTGCCAAGCGGGCTGACGCCATCGCTGGACGCAGGCATCTGGCTGCATCGCAAGATAGATGCCTTCACCGATGCCCACCCCGAACACAGAGCCGCGGTCGCCTGCTTTGCGCCGCCCTGGCGGCGTTTTGGCGCCATCCTGGCCGATATGCTCTACGACCATTGGCTCAGCCTGCACTGGGCCCGCTTTAGCCAGACGCCACTGCCGCTCTTCTTGCAGCAGAGCTATGCCGCCCTGCTGGCCGATGAGGATCGCCTGCCAGGTGGCCTCCCCTCCCCGTTAACAGCCATGGTGCGCCAGAACTGGCTCGCCTCCTATGCCGAGCTGGACGGGCTGACACGGGCCCTCAACGGCATAGGCCAGCGGTTGCGCCGCCCGCAACCTCTCGGCCTGGCGCTGGCAACCCTGACCCCGGCCCAGTGGCGCAGCTGCGAGCAAGGCTTTCTTGCCTTCTACCCCGACCTGATGCGCTTTACCCAGCAAGAGTGGCAGGCGCGCCCCCATTTTCCTGACCCGGATCGACCATAAAAAAACGCCCCAAGGGGCGTTTTTTTATGGCTGACAACCTATGGCTGGGTCTCTTTCTTCTTGCGAATGCTCAGGCCCAATTCCCGCCCGCGCAGGCGGGCATAATAGATGGTACCGACGAAGGCGAGGATGGTGAGCACCAGCTCCACGACCGCCAGCCAGCGCTCCCCTTCATCCGCGGTGATCAGGGTCAGGGAGTGCAGGAAGTAAGGCATCAGCACGAAGTTGCCCCAGGCATGGGTGTAGGGATTGCCCTGGAGTATGCCCTTTAGGGGGAACAGCAGCGGCAGCGTCCAGATCACCGGCAGCAACCAGGGATTGATGTCAGGATGCGGAGAGAGCCAGACGTGCCAGATAATGACCCAGGCCAGCAGACCAAGGAAGCCGACCAGGGTCAGCAGACGGGCGTGAAAAGTGGTCACTTGAGGATCTCCAGCACCTGCTCGGGAGGACGGCCAATCCGGGCCTGGCCATCCTTGATGACGATGGGGCGCTCGATGAGCTTGGGATGTTGATGCATGGCCTGGATCAGGGCCTCGCCACTCAGCTCTGCCAACCCCAGCTCCTTGTAGAGGTCTTCTTTGGTGCGCATCAGCTGGCGGGGATCCTCGAAGCCCAGCTGGGTCAGCAGGCGATGGATCTGAGCTTCGCTCGGTGCCTGCTCCAGATAGAGCACCACCTCGGGCTGGATGCCATGCTGCTCGAGCAGGGCCAGGGTCTCACGGCTCTTCGAGCAGCGCGGATTGTGGTAAATTTGGGTCTCGCTCATGATAACTCCCTGATTTATCGCATGAGAGGGGAAGAAACGGCGCTATTGTATGGCAAAGCCTGAGGCACGTCTTCCATTGATGGAATGAAACCAGAGGGTTATCAAATTGTATGAGACGCCCGCCATTCGGGCCTGAAGAGGCCCCAACCTGATGACGCATCTCAAGGAGAGGCAATGAAAGCAATCCATGCCATGGCACTGACCGCTCTGCTGAGCGCCTGTACCCCGCAACCCGAGTTGACCGACACCCAGGGTGAACCGGTCAGCTTGCAGCGGTTCGCGGGCAAGCCACTGCTGGTCAACTACTTTGCCCAGTGGTGCGCGCCCTGCCTGCGGGAGATGCCCCTGCTCAATGCCCTGCAACGGGAGGGCAAGGTGCAGGTCGTGGCGCTGAGTTTCGACAGCATGAGCGCGCCCGCGCTGGCAGAGCTGGCCCGCCGTCACGATATCCAGGTGCCCATCATGCAGGTCAACGGTGAGGCCGGCGCCAGGCTGCCCTTCCCCCGCCCCGCCCAGCTGCCCACCAGCTATCTGCTCGATGCCGATGGCAAGTTGGTGCAGACCCTGGTCGGTGAACTCAATCACGCACGGCTGGCGACCCTGACCCGCCAGTGATCGGCAATCACCTGTGCCTGCCTGGGCAGGCCAGCTGCTCCGTCCGGGCATACCAGGCAATAAAAAGGGCGCAGCGGTGACCCGCTACGCCCTTATCCGCCGCAAGAAGCGTCACATCTTGAGGCTCTCCAATGCTTTTTTCTCACGTTCCAACTCGGTGATCCTCGCCTCGATACGGGCCAGATTCAGTTTATTGCTGGTCGTGCCACGGGCGACGATCAGCTCGTCGATGGCGGCCTGGTAGTCGCCGCGCAGGGAGAGGGTCTCGGCCCGCGCCATGTGCAGCTCTTCCATCTTGCCCGCCTTGCGATAGGCATCGGCCAGCAGGCTCCAGGTCAGGCTGTTCTCTTCATGCTCCCGGGCGTAGGGATCCAGAATGGCGATCGCCTTGGCGGTGTTGCCGCCCTCCAGATAGGCGTTGCCCAGGTTGATCACCACCACCTCGTTATCCGGCATCCGCCGTCTGAACTGCTCGAGGCGGGCGATGGCCTGGGCATTGCGCCCCTTGGCAAGATCGATGTCAGTCTGGCCATCCAGGATGAACAGGTCCTCCGGATGGCGGCTGGCCAGCTCCTTCATGATGGCATCGGCCTCGTCCGCCCGTTTGAGCTGAAGCAACACCAGGGCCTTGCCATAAAGAGCAGCGTCCTTGAGGGGGTAATCGCCCCGACTCAGCCGTTGCTCGAAGAAGGTGAGCAGGGCCGCCTGTGTCTCCGTACCAAAACGCGCCTGAATACGTACCTTGGCAAACCAGAAGTCCAGGCTAGGAGGCAGGCTGCGTTTGCCGTAACTGGCGGCCCTGGCACGGGCCTCGGCAATCCGGGTCTCGGGCAGGGGGTGAGTGAGCAGCATCTCGGGGGGCTTGCTGGCGTAACGATACTCCGCCGCCAGCTTCTGGAAGAAGGTCGCCATGCCGCTGGGGTCAAAACCCGCGTCATAGAGCGTCTTCATGCCGATCCTGTCCGCCTCGTATTCGTTGTCCCGGGTGTAGTTGATAGCCGACTGCATCGACAGACCGAGGGTAGTCTGCAGGGCGGCAATACCGGCGGTCGGGTTGATCACCGCCAGGGCGATGGAGCCCACCAGACCGGCGAGGGTCATGGCCGAGCTGCTCGCCTGGGCTTCAAGATAACGGGCGATGTGACGCTGGGTGACGTGGGTGATTTCGTGGGCCAGTACCGAGGCGAGTTCGCTCTCGCTGTCGGCATAGAGAAACAGGCCGGTATGTACCTTGACCCGCCCGCCAAGGAAGGCCGCCGCGTTGATGCTGGGATCGTTGATCAGGAAGAAGGTGAAGGGGAAGCGCACCCCGTCAGCGTTGGTCAGCAGTCGCTGACCCAGATCGTCAATGTACTGGCTGAGCACGGGATCATCGATAACGGGCAGACCTGCACGGGCAAAGCGCATGAAGGCGTTGCCGTAGCGCACCTCCTGCTCGATGGGCAGCGCCGCCACCCCGGCTGTGCCTATGTCGGGCAGCTGATTGTTAGCCTGGGCAGTAAAGCTGGCGCTCATCAGGGAGGTCAGCAGGGGAATACTTGCCATCAGGGGGGAAAAACGTGCCACGTTATCTCTATCTCCTTTAGGAAGGGGCTTCGGCAGGATACCCTTGCCCCTGACGGCCCACAAGCGTTGTTTCAGGCTGCCATCACGGCCATAATAGCGGCGTCTCGCCCGCTGGAGCCGTTATGGAACACCTGGATCTGACCTCCTATCGCTGCCCTGAGCCACTCATCATGGTCAAGCTCTGGCTGCGCCAGGCTAAAACCGGTCAATCCCTCGCCATCAGCCTGTCCGACCCCGGCTCGCGCCGCGATATCCCGGCCTATCTGACGCGCCTTGGCCATAGCATACTGAGCGCTGAGCAAACCCCTTCGCACCTGCACCTGCAATTCACGGTCGGGGAGCCATCCTGTTGTTGAGGAATACTCCATGTTTGAAGTCCTGAAACGCTGGTATCAGACTCGATTCTCCGATCCCAATGCCGTCACCCTGTTCCTGTTATTGCTGTTCTGTTTCGCCATCCTCTGGCTGTTTGGCGACATCTTGGCGCCGCTGCTGGTGGCCCTGGTGATGGCCTATCTGCTGGAGTGGCCGGTGAGCCGGTTACAGCGGTTGGGCCTGGGGCGAACCCCCGCCACCGGTCTGGTATTGCTGCTGTTTCTCACCCTGACCGTGCTGGCGCTGCTTGGTCTGATCCCGACCCTGGTCAGCCAGGGGATCAATCTGGCCAAAGAGTCCCCCGCCATGCTGGGCCACACCCAGGACTATGTGCGTACCCTGCCCGAGAAGTACCCCGAGCTCATCGATGTCAGCCTGGTGGAGACGCTGATCGACAACATACGCCAACGCATCCTGAGCGGCGGCGAGACCCTGGTGAGCGCCTCGCTCAGCTCCCTGGTCAACGTGGTAGCCCTGCTCATTTACCTCATACTGGTGCCCTTGATGGTGTTCTTCATGCTCAAGGACAAGGGGGTGTTGCTGGCGGGCATACGCCGCTTCCTGCCCCGTAACCGAACCTTGGTCAATCGGGTCTGGGTGGAGATGAACGATCAAATCATCAACTATATCCGCGGCAAGGTCATCGAGATCCTCATCGTCGGCATCGCCACCTATATTCCCTTCGCCCTGATGGGACTGCGCTACTCGGTGCTGCTGGCGGTGGCGGTGGGTTTCTCCGTCCTCATTCCCTACATAGGGGCGGCGGCGGTGACAGTGCCGGTGACCATGGTGGCGCTGTTCCAATGGGGGCTGACACCTGAATTTGCCTGGCTGATGGTCGCCTATCTGGTGATCCAGGCCCTCGATGGCAATCTGCTGGTGCCGCTGCTCTTCTCCGAAGCCGTCAATCTGCACCCTGTGGTGATCATCATCGCCGTGCTGGTCTTTGGTGGCTTATGGGGATTTTGGGGGGTCTTCTTCGCCATCCCGCTGGCGACCCTGGTCAAGGCCGTACTCAATGCCTGGCCCAAACGAGACGAGAGCCCGGCCCCTTAAGGGTGATCCATTGGAGACCACGCCATCGTGATCCAGCGAGCAGAGTTCAACCAGGATGAAAATTATCCTGACATAGGGCGCCAATTTATTGATATTAAATGCGTTGCGCCCTGCTAACTTGCATCTGCTCCGGGCATCGGCTTAAATGTTCGCCTTTTTTCATTCGACACCTCTGGCCTATCACACGGGCAGTTAAACAAGGACGATTTACATGACCCCTGTTCGATCGACACCGTCAACCGCCCGGAAGCTGGCTAGCCTCGCAGCCCTGTTGGCCTCTTGCGCCATCGGCACTGCCCACGCCGACATCGATCTGGGCGCCCTGAGCCCCTTCTCCAGTGACAGCCCCACCAGCCCCATTCCCAAAGGGTTGGTGCTGGGAGGCGCCTTTATCGGCGGCCAGGCCCGTTATCAGCATCAGGATGACACCATGCTGCCCATACCTGGTGGACTCTATTTTGGTGAGAACCTGATGTATCTGGGGGACAGGGCCCGCTACTACCTCTCCCGGGATGGCAATCTGTCGACCTATGCCTTCGGGCGGGTGCGCTTTGGCAACCTGGATCCCGATGACGATCGCTTCTTCGATGGCATGAACAAGCGCAAGGGCGAGTTTGAGGCCGGATTTGGTGCCGATCTGGTGACCCCGTATGCCTTGTTGACCCTAAGGGCCACCAGCGATGTCACGGGGACCAGCAACGGTCAGGAAGTGATGGCATGGGCCAACTTCCCCATAGTGCGCGACAGGCTGCTGGTCATGCCGGGCTTTGGTCTGATGCTGCGCAGCCACAACATGGCCAACTACTACTTCGGCGGCATCTCTGACGATGAGGTGGCACCGGGCCGCCCGCAATGGAACACGGGCACCACCCTCTCCCCCATGGCCTCCATCATTGGCAGCTATCGTTTCAGCCCCCACTGGATTGGTGGATTCGGCGTCAACTACGAGCTCTACGATAACGACATCGCCGACAGCCCTCTGGTGCAACATGATGGCGAACTCTACGCAGGCGTCGGGCTGGGCTATATCTGGTGACGCCTCCTGGGCTGCGCACAAGAACATAAAAAGAGGCCCGCATGATGCGGGCCTCTTTCTGAATCGATGGGCGGCCAGGTCACAGGGTTGTGAGGAACGCCTCCAGCGCCCCGGTGACCGCCGCGGACGCCTCCAGACTGGCCAGATGACCGGCCCCCGGGATCTCTTTGAGCGGACACCCCAGCTCCTCGGCCATCAGATACCCCTCCAGCACCGGATGTATCTTCTCCTCGCAGCCCATGATGACCAGACTCGGCTGGCTGAAGTATTGCAGCCAGTCGGTGCGATCCTCTCGCCCGATCCAATGCTGACCGAGTCGAACCAGGGCGTCGATCTTGTCTGCGGGCCACTGGGCAAGCCGGGCCATCATGGCCTGCTGCAACAGCGGATGGGGGTGATTTGCCAGGTAACGTTCGGTAAAACCGGCGGCGATGGCGCTGGGCACGGCCCCCTTGGCGGCTATCTCATCCAGCCAGCCCTGGTAGCGCGCCCGACTGATCTGGGGCTCCCAGCCAGCAAAGCAGCCTTGCAGCACCAGGGCGCGCACCCGAGTGGGCACCAACTTGGCCAACTCTATGCCCCAGATCCCCCCCAGCCCCTGACCGACCAGTACGAATTCCGCTATGCCCAGGCTATCCATCAACTGCAGCATCTGGCTGGCCACGTCGGTCAGATTACCGTTGGTTGCAGGCAAGCCCCCCGACTGACCATGGCCCCACAACTCGGGAACGATGCAGCGGTAGCGCCCCTTGAGCGCCTCTAATTGCGGACGCCACGCTTCGGCATCCATCAGATAGGCATGGCCAAACAGAATGGCCGGTCCCTGCCCCTCGTCCAGGTAGGCGAGCGGGCTGGCATCAATTTCCACAAACTGTCTCATGAGTTCCTCGAACAAGTTGGCCTGGGAACCAGAACCTCAGGCGACACCCAGGATGTTCTGGCACAGGGTGCTATGAACGGAAGTTTACCATATGACCCCTGGCACGGGGCGTGCGACTGGTGCAAGCTGGGAAGACTCAAAGAGGGAGATGATCATGAGCAAGGCTACCAAGCTGGGCAAGAAAGAGTATGAGAAGGCATTGGTCAATCTGCAGGCCGAGCTGGTCAAGCTGCAGGAGTGGGTCAAACAGGAGGGGCTCAAGGTCGTGGTCCTGTTCGAAGGGCGCGATGCCGCGGGCAAAGGCGGGGTCATCAAGGCCATCACCGCCCAGCTAAACCCACGGGTGGTCAAGGTCGCGGCCCTGCCCGCCCCCTCCGACCGCGAACGCACCCAGTGGTACTTCCAGCGTTACGCCTCCCACCTGCCCGCCGCCGGTGAGATGGTACTGTTCGACCGCTCCTGGTACAACAGGGCTGGCGTCGAGCGAGTGATGGGCTTTTGCGAGGACGACGAATACCGCGAGTTTCTGCGCGCCTGCCCCGAATTCGAACGCATGCTGACCCGCGCGGGCATCATTGTCATCAAGTACTGGTTCTCGGTATCGGACGAAGAGCAGGAGAAGCGCTTCCTCGACCGCATCCATACCCCCATCAAACGCTGGAAATTCAGCCCCATGGATCTCCATGCCCGCTCGCGCTGGGTCGAGTATTCCCGCGCCAAGGATGACATGTTCGTCTATACGGACACCGAGGATTGCCCCTGGTTCGTGGTCGAGGCGGATGACAAGCGCAGCGCCCGCATCAATTGCATCTCCCACCTGCTCAGCCGGATCCCCTACAAAGCCATCAAATACGACAAGATAACCTTGCCTCCCATAGAGACCCAAGGCTACGAGCGCCCCGCCCTCGCCAAGCAGAGCTTTGTACCCGATGTGGCCCATCGACTGCGCAAGGGCAAGGCGCTCAAGGAGCACAAAGCAGTCAAGCCAGCCAAGAACACGGCCCCGTTGGAAGCCAGATCGGCGGCGACAGTGCCATCGATTACCGCCGCCCCGACCAACGCAACCCCGGCAAAGAAAACAACATCGGTAAAACCTGCTGCCAACGCAGTCCCTGCAAAGAAAACAGCATCGGCAAAACCTGCCGCCAACGCAGCCCCGGCAAAGAAAACAACATCGGCAAAACCTGCCGCCAACGCAGCCCCGGCAAAGAAAACAACAGCGGTAACACCTGCCGCTAAAGCAGCCCAGGCAAAGAAAACAACATCGGCAAAACCTGCCGCCAACGCAGTCCCAGCAAAGAAAACGGCAGCGGCAACACCTGCCGCCCGCACAGCACCGGCAAAGAAAACAACATCGGAAAAACCTGCCGCTAAAGCAGCCTCGCGTCCTAAAGGGGTGCCTGCCGAGCTACCGGCCAATGCCGCCCAGGCAACCGCAGCAGAGCCGCCCCAAGGCAGAGGCAAAGCCGCCGACCCTAAGCTGTGATCCCCCCTGAATCCCTGTGCCAATAAAAAGCCGGTCTCACGACCGGCAAAAGGCATTGCATGAAAAGTCAGGCCAGGAAACCCCTGGCCCCTCCGGGCTGATGGTCAACCACGAATGTATTTGGCTGTACGGGGGAAAGCCTGCTCCTTGCTATCGAACAGGTAGCAGGCCTCGGCCGGGATGCCGACGCTGTAGGATTGACCGCTGCTCACCTCGATGTCCGCATTGGCCTTGACGGTAAAATCATGGCCTTCCACGTCCATGTAGATGAAGGACTCGGCGCCCAGGTGTTCAGCGACCTGCACCTGCCCGGTGACCTTGCTGTGTGCATGGGGGTGATCCAGGGTCACCAGGTGCTCGGGACGCACCCCCAGTTCCACCTTGTCACCGACGGCAGCGCGACGGGCATCGACGCGAGCACGCACCCTATCCCCCGACACCAGCTTGATCAGACACTCCTGCTCGCCGATCTCGGCCAGCTCGCCGCTGAGGAAGTTCATCTTGGGTGAGCCGATGAAGCCTGCCACGAACTTGTTGTCCGGGTTGTGGTAGAGATCCAGCGGCGTACCGAACTGCTCCAGATTGCTGGTTGCCTCCCCCTTGAGCGGGCTCAACACCACGATGCGATTGGCGAGGGTCATGGCCTCAATCTGATCGTGGGTCACATAGATGATGGTGGAGTTGAGCTCCTTGTGCAGCTTGGCTATCTCGATGCGCATCTTGACCCGCAGGGCGGCATCCAGGTTGGAGAGCGGCTCATCGAACAGGAATACCTGAGGCTGCTGGACGATGGAGCGACCGATGGCGACCCGCTGGCGCTGACCGCCGGAGAGCGCCTTGGGTTTGCGCTCAAGCAGAGGCTCCAGGCCGAGGATCTCGGCGGCACGCATCACCCGCTTGTGAATATCGTCCTTGCCCATCTTCTTGATCTTGAGGCCAAAGGCCATGTTCTCGTAGATGTTCATGTGCGGGTAGAGGGCGTAGGACTGGAACACCATGCCGACGTTGCGCTCCACCGGCGGCACGTCGTTCATGTAACGACCCCCTATGGTCAGCTCGCCGCTGGTGATGTCCTCAAGGCCCGCGATCATCCGCAGCAGGGTCGATTTGCCGCAGCCGGACGGGCCGACGAAGACGATGAACTCTCCCTCCTTGATGGAGAGATTGATATTGCGCAGCGTGTCCTTGTGGACAGCCGGGTCGTAATTCTTGCGAACGTTGTTGAGTACTACTTCAGCCATGACGAGCTCCGCTCTTGAATCTGTGCAAATCGTGATAGCGGGGAGATGTCTCTCCCTGCCATAAAACATCAGCCCTTGACGCCACCGGCTGTCAGGCCACCGACCAGCCAACGCTGAGCCAGCAAGAACACCAGGGTGATGGGCAGGCCGGATAGCACGGCAGCTGCGGCGAAGTCACCCCACAGGTAGTTCTGTGGATAGAGGTACTGCTGGGCACCGACCGCCAGGGTCAGGTTGTTCACATCCTGCAGCAGGATGGAGGCCATGGGCACCTCGGTAATGGCACCGATGAAGGAGAGGATGAACACCACCGCCAATATGGGTACCGACAGGGGCAGCAGGATCAACCTGAACGCCTGCCAGGGAGTGGCGCCGTCGATGGCCGCCGCCTCCTCCAGGGAGGAGTCGATGGTCTCGAAGTAACCCTTGATGGTCCACACGTGCAGCGCTATGCCCCCCATGTAGGCCAGGATCAGGCCACCGTGGGTGTTGAGGCCAAGCCAGGGAATGTACTCCCCTATCTTGTTGAACAGCGCATAGATGGCGACCAGCGCCAGCACCGCCGGGAACATCTGGAAGATCAGCATGCCCTTCAAGATGGTTTGCTTGCCGCGAAAACGCAGGCGGGCAAAGGCATAGGCGCAGGTGGTGGAGAGCACCACTATCATCAGCGCCGTGATGCCGGCCACCTTGATGGAGTTCCACAGCCAGGTCAGTACCGGGAAGGGAGGCGGTGTCACACTGCCATCGGCGTTGGTGATGGTCATGCCCAGCGCCAGCTTCCAGTGATCAAGCGTGGGGTTGGAGGGGATGATCTCCCCCACCGAGAAGTTGCCGTTTCGAAACGAGATGGCGATGACCATGATCAGCGGGAAGATGATCACTGCCAGGAAGCCCCACATCACCAGGTGAGTGGCCCACACCCGGTACTTGACAGATTTAGGTTGTACGATAGCCATATAGCTCCCCTTACAGTTGATCAGCTTTGGAAAGCTTGAGGTTGAGCAGTGCCAGGGCCCCGACAATCAGGAAGATGGCGGTGGCGATGGCGCTGGCCAGACCGTAGTCCTGGCCACCCGATCCCTGGAACGCGATCCGGTAGGTGTAGCTCACCAGCAAGTCCGTGGTGCCGGCCGGGGTACTGGCGCCTATGATGTCCGGCGCACCATTGGTCAACAACTGGATTAACACGAAGTTATTGAAGTTGAAGGCAAAGGAGGCAATCAGCAGCGGGGTGAGCGGCTTCATCAACAGCGGTACCGTGATCTTGAAGAAGTTCTGCACCGGGCCGGCGCCGTCCATGGCGGACGCCTCATAGAGATCTTCCGGGATGGCTTTGAGCAGCCCCATGCAGAGGATCATCATGTAGGGGTAGCCGAGCCAGGTATTGACGATGAGGATCATCGTCTTGGCCAGGAAGGGGCTGGTGTACCAGTCCGGTTTGATGCCGAATGCCGCTTCTAGGAAGAGGTTGATCTCACCGAAGTTCTGGTTGAACAAGCCCTTGAACACCAGGATGGAGATGAACGCCGGGATGGCGTAGGGCAGGATCAGCATGACCCGATAAAATCCCCGTCCTTTGAGCTGCTCCCACTGTACCAGGCAGGCGACGACCATGCCGATGGCCAGGGTCAGCACCACAGAGCAGGTGGAGAAGATGACGGTCCAGATGAAGATCTGGAAGAAGGGTCCCTGGATACCCGGATCGGTGAGGATGCGGGTGAAGTTCTTCCAGCCCACTGCGACCACGAAGCCTGGCGCCACGCTCTTGCCGACAAAGTGGCCCTGCTCGTCGATGTACTGATAAAAACCCGTCTCTGTATTGGGCATCATCAGCTCGCCACTCTGGTTATCACGCAGCAGATTGCTCTCCTTGAGCATCACCCCGGATTTCAGCACGGCGCCATCAACCAACTGGGTATAGAGCGGCTTTTGCGCGGCAAACTTGCGCAGGCTGCTCATGGTGAGCTGTATGCCGCCTTCGGGCAGCAGCAGATCCAGCTCGGAGAGATGGGTCTTGTGGGCGATGATCTCGCGGATCGGCGCTGCCGGCAGGCCAGGCTCCCCTTCGAGGGGGCTCAGTGTGACCTGTTGCTCGGCACCGTTCACCGGGCCTTGCCCCGCGGCCAGGCTACGCGCCTTGTTGTCCATCAGCGTCATCTGCGGGCTGACAAAATGGCGACCATCCTGAGTGAGCAGCAGCTGATACTGGTTGTTCTCACCCTTGAGCAGCGTGAAATCAAACTCGCCACCGGCGACCTTGTAGCTCTTCTTGAGATGGTAATTGCGCGCCTGCTCGACCGAGAGCAAGTTCGCGCCTGAATAGTTGGTAAACGCTATCCCTATGGTGTAAGCCAGCGGGAATATGATGAAGACCACCATGCCTGCCACACCCGGGAAGATGTAACGGTGTGCATAGGTCTTCTTGTTCATGAAGACATAGAGGCCAACGGAGACCACCAGCAGATCGAGCAAGGCAAACACCCACTCGCCACTGGCATACATCATCACGGCCGCATAGCCGTTGAGCACGGCAATCAGCGCCGCCATGGTCCACTTAAGCCAGGTGTGCTTGTCATTGGGACCGGCATAGGATTCGAGAGAAGGTACTACTTCCATGCCAATTAACCTTATTACGCCAAGGAAAGAAGAGGTGGGAGGCCCGCGGGCCTCCCTGGTAGATACTTACTGAACGATACGCTTGGCAGCGGTATCCAGGGCTTCGTCAACGCCTTGACGACCGGACGTCACGTTCTTGAGGGCAGTTTCAAAGGAAGACCAGAAACGGCTCATCTCGGGCACGGACGGCATCGGCTCACCATTCTGGGCGTTCATCATGGTGGCTTTGATGTTGGCATCAGACTCCAGGGTCTTCTGGAAGGACTTGAGGGCCACGGCGCCGAGGGGCTTGTCAGCATTCACTGCGGCCAGACCCTTGTCGGTCAGCAGGTAGTTCTCCAGGAACTCGACGGCCAGATCCTTGTTCGGGCTGGCGGCGTTGATGGTGGCACCCAGTACGCCAACGAAGGCCTTGGCCGGTTTGCCGTTCAGGGTCGGCAGCGGCGCAACGCCGTACTTGATGCCGCTCTTGTCCAGGTTGCTCCAGGCCCAGGGACCATTGATCATCATGGCCACTTCACCTTTGTTGAATTTCGCATCCATGACGCCGTAGTCGATACCCTTCTCCAGGTGACCGGACTTGATCATGTCGGCGATGTAGCCCACCCCCGCCTTGGCACCCGCGTTGTTCACGCCGGTATCCTTGACGTCATAACCGGTCGCGGTCTTCTTGAAGGCATAACCCCCATTGGCAGCCACCAGCGGGTAGCTGAAGTAAGGAGTGTCGTAGGCCCACATGATGGCGCGCTTGCCATCCTTCTTGAGGGTCTCGTCGATCTTGGCGATCTCTTCGAAGGTCTTGGGCGGCTCTGGCAGCAGGTCTTTGTTATAGATCAGGCTCACGGCTTCGACAGCGACCGGATAACCGTAGGTCTTGCCATCAACAGACATGGCATCCCAGGCAAACTGTTCGAACTTGGCTTTCTCGTCGGCATTCGGGGTCACGGGCACCAGCAGGCCTGACTTGACCCATTCGCCGTAGCGGTCATGGGCCCACAGGAAGATGTCCGGACCGTTGCCGGTCGCGGCCGCTTGCTGGAATTTCACCTCAACCTGATCCGGGTGAGCCACTGTCACCTTGATGCCGGTTTCGGCTTCAAATTTCTTACCCACTTCGGCCAGACCGTTATATCCCTTGTCACCGTTGATCCAGATCGTCAGCTGACCCTCATCAATGGCGGCGGTGGCAGTGCAAGCCACACCCAGGGTAGCCAAACCAATCAGAGAGGAGAGTAATGTCTTTTTCATGAGCCTTTCCTTGTTGTTGTTCCGCGCTGCAAGAGCATTGTGTGCGGGATGAATATTATCCCAAGCCTCAGATGCCTCACATGACGCAACTCGCATTTTTGAAATGCAATTACGTATTTCCTTCCGGAAAGTTCTGAAAACATTTTCTTGTTTCAGGGGGTTATCGCATTTTATGGCCATTATTTCTGACCATTGGAGAAATTAAGTTACCTTACTGAAACATAATTACATAAATGAAAGGGTTTTCACTCTCATGAAAACCCTTTCATCGTTGATTCATTGTTTAATTTGCTAACTAAAGCACTTGGTCAGTTTCTTGCCTCCCCCGCCCGCCAAATAAAAAGGCACCGCAGCGAACTGCGGTGCCTTTTTACCAGAAACCCGGGTTGGATCACATTATGACGATCGGGTCAGCTGATCCTTCAAATTGGGCGGCACGCCGCGGATAGTCAGGGTGTCGGTTTGGGGATCATAGAAGACCCGGCTGCCCAGCAGCTTCTGTTCAAAACTCAGGGTCAGACCGCCACCGGAGCCGACGAACTTGGTCAGCCCCCGCAGGGTGGATCTGTCTGGTGGGAAGCGATCCTCCAACTCATATTCCTTGCCAATAAAGCTATAGAAATCGAGGTCGTTATCGCCGGGTAATTCCGCCGAGAGTTCACGGATCTCGATCTCTTCACCGGCACTGGCCTGTTCGGTGCAATATTTGAAGACCTGCTTCTTGTAATCGTTGCGCTCTTGCGGCTCAAGCTGCTGAGTGGCGCAATAATCCTCTACCGCCTGCAATAACCCTTTATTTTGCAGCTTGGCATCCATGCCTTCACGGGCACCTAATAAGTCGAGGAAGAAATCCCCCAACTTGCGGCCAACCCGCCCCTTGCTGAAGGTGATATACCGACGCGACTCGGGCTGAGTCTTCCATTCGGTCAGATCGATACGCGCCACCAGATTGAGTTTGCCGATATCCAGATACTGGATATGGCTGAGCTCGAGGGCTTCACTCACCGTCACGCTCTCCTTGCCCTCCAGCAGGGCGACCAGCAGATAGTCGACCCCCACATAGTTGTATTTGGCAAACAGCAGTACCCCTTGTTCATCCAGAGCATGGTCGACCAGGGTCTTGACCAGGTGCTGGGTCATGGAGACCGAGAAGGGGACGAA
Organism: Aeromonas sp. BIGb0445; assembly: GCF_024809075.1. NCBI lineage: Bacteria > Pseudomonadati > Pseudomonadota > Gammaproteobacteria > Aeromonadales > Aeromonadaceae > Aeromonas > Aeromonas sp. BIGb0445. The sequence continues at coordinate 736,192 of NZ_JANUES010000001.1, read as the reverse complement.
GTCGCTCTGTCCGGCGAGCAGTTGTTCGAGGGCGATGCGAAACAGTGGAGAGGCCGGTTTGGGGGCATCATCCCCCTCGGCCGCCTCGGCCGCCTCTGCCCCCTCCTCGCCCTCGGCGAAGTAACCAAATCCTTTGCCGCCTTTGCCGTTATAGATGCGATGCAGCTCCGCCATCAGCCCCTGAACGGCCTCGTCGGGGGTCAGGGTCTGGCTGCGGGTATCGGCCTGGGGCTGACCGTCGCTGCCACTGCGCAGGGAGTGAAGAATGATCTTGTCGATATCGAGACTCATGTCACAAAGCCATAGTGTTAGCCGAAAGGGTGGAGTATTATAAGTCGCTTTGAACTGAGATGAACTGAAGATTATGCCCATCGTATCAAAGTACAATAACGAGCAGTTTGACGCCCTGATGAACGACCTGATCACCGCCCTGGAAAAACACAAGGCGCCGGTGGATCTCAGTCTGATGGTGCTTGGCAACCTGACCACCAATATCATCAATGGTATGGCCCCGGCCCAGCGTCAGGCGATCACCGAAAAATACATCCAGGCGCTCACTGCCTCGGTGGATCACCGTCGCGATGCTCACTGAGTTTCTCCGCATTCTTTGATGTTTTTCAAGTAGATGGATCACTATGGTCGAAACCGGCAACCCCTATCGTGATAACGTTTCCCGCCTGATCACCTGGGGGCATTGGTTCTCCTTCTTCAACATCATCCTGGCCATGCTGATCGCCACCCGCTATCTGGGTGCCATCAGCTGGCCATCGACGACCCTCGGGATCGTCTATCTCATCATCAGCTGGATAGGCCACTTCTCCTTCCTGAGTTTCGTCACCTATCTGCTGACCATATTCCCCCTGAGTTTCGTGCTTCCCAAAGAGAAGGCACTGAGGTTCGTCTCGGCCATAGTGGCGACCCTGGCGCTGGTGCTCTTGCTCATCGACACCCAGGTGTTCCGGCTGTTCAAGTTCCATCTCAATGGGCAGGTATGGCAGCTGCTATTGGAGCAAGCCCAGACGGAGCAAGGCTCTATCTGGAGCATCATCTTCGTGGCGGTGCCGACCATCTTCCTGCTGCAACTGCTGCTGTCGGCCTATGTGTGGCGCAAGATCAACAAGCGCAAGCGCCGTCAGTATGGCAGCCATGTGGGCCTGGCCCTGCTCGGCTGCTTTATCCTGACCCACGTGGTCAACAGCTGGGCAGATGCGACCCTGTATCAGCCCATCACCATGCAGAAGGCAAACTTCCCGCTCTCCTACCCCATGACCGCCAAGAGCTTCCTGGCCAAGCATGGCTGGCTGGACCTGGATCAGTACGAGAAAGAGGCCCAGTCCCAGGATGGGGATGGCGAGAGCCGGCTGCGCTATCCGCTGCGCCCGCTCAGCGTCAATGCGCCCAGCAATCATCAAAATCTGCTGATCGTGGTGGTGGACTCGCTGCGCTATGACATGCTCAACAGCATCAATATGCCCAATCTGCAACGCTATGCAGACCAGCACCTCAACTTCCGTCAGCACCTGAGCGGCGGCAACGACGATGTGATGGGCATGTTCAGCCTGTTTTATGGCCTGCCCGGTCACTACTACAACGACATCCGCCTCGACAAGACCCCGCCAGTGCTGCTGGATGAGATGCTGCGCCAGGATTACGAATTCGGTCTGTTTGGCTCCCTTGATGATGCCGATAAGTATCGCCGGAGCATACTCGCCGGCCTGCGCAAGCAGGTGTTTGTCTCCCGCCAGCAGGATGATGGCAAGCTGGTTGCAGACTGGCAACAGTGGCTGGGTGAGCGCCCGAACGACAGACCATGGTTCTCGTTTGTCTATCTATCCAGCCCGGGTGCCTATCAGCTACCCGCCGAGATCAAGGGCCCCTTCCAGCCCGAACTGACCAAGTTCAATCCGGCCACCGCCTATCGCGCCGAGAATCGCCAGAAGCTGGAGAACCGTTACAAGAACGCTGTCTTCTACGCCGATCAGCTGCTCGAACAGATGCTGGCTGAGTTGCAGCAAAAAGGGCTCAGCGATGACACCATAGTGGTGATCACCTCCGACCATGGTCAGGAGTTCAACGACACGGATCGCAACAGCTGGGGATCGGGAACCAATTATTCCCGTTACCAGGTGCAGGTCCCTCTGGTGCTGGCCTGGCCGGGCAAGGCCGCGGCAAACATTGATACGGGTACCAGCCATATGGATTTGGTGCCCACCCTGATGCCCAATATGCTGGGGGTGCGCAACCCTGAACGCGACTACAGCAGTGGCCGCAATCTGTTCGATCCTGGCCAGCGCAACTGGCTGCTGGCTGGCGATCAACAGAACTTTGCCATCTATCAGGACAAGACCATCACTGAGTTCAACAAGCAGGGTGACTTCGAGTTGCGTGACTGGGACAGTTATCGCCAGATCAAGCACGGCACTCCGGACATGGGCGCCATGATCCAGGTGATGAACGAGCTGAACCGTTTCTACCGCGCCCCCTGATTGAGCCAGCCCCCTCGACAGAGCCCGCCTCATGGCGGGCTCTGTCGTATGTGCACGGAATCCAACTCCCCTCCCACCAGTCTCGTCTCTCACCTCCCCGAGTTGCATCGCTATCACACTCTGCCTTCTTCAATCAGACCAAGCAGCACCACCCCTCATTGAATAAATGTCAAAAATATCAATAATATCAATTCAGTACGATAGCAATGATAATTATTATCAACTGTTGATCTGCCCTAATGAGTCTGCAATAATCCGCGCCTTTCAGGCTCAAATAATAATCATTATCAACAATGAAAACACCACTGCACTACTGGCCCATGCTGCTGTCCGGTACAGCCCTGGCCGCCAGCGATCCGGCCAGGATCGACGCCACTGACATCAATCCCACCCTCAAGGCGCGCGAGACCATAGTGGTCAAGGGCCAGCGGATAGAGCAGAAGCTGTCCGACGTCTCGGGCTCCATCACCGTCATCACCGAGGAGGACCTGGATCGCCAGGTGGCCACCGAACTCACCGACGTGTTCAAGAATGAACCCGGTGTCTCGGTGACCGGCTCCGCCGGGCGGCCGCAAAACATCATCATCCGCGGCATGGGTGGCAACCGGGTATTGATCATCAAGGATGGGGTGCGGGTCAGCGATGGCTTCGGCGCCGATGATCTCAACGACAAGGTGGGCCGTTTCAGCTTCGATCTCGATGACGTCAAGCAGATCGAAGTGGCCAAGGGGGCGGGCTCTTCCCTGCACGGCTCCGACGCCATCGGCGGCACCATCGTCATCAGCACCAAGCAGCCGGAAGACTACCTGCAGGGCCAGGATGCCTATCTGAGCAGCAAGATCCTGCACGATGGCAGCAGCGCCAAGCAAAAACTGAGCGCCACCGGCGCCGCCCGCCTGCTGGATACCGAGCACCTGCTGCGCGTTTCCGGCTGGCAGGGACACGAGACCGCCAACTATGACGAGAGTCGCATCCCGGCGGATCTGGACGGCCTCAGCGCCTCTACCAGCTCCCGTTTCGACTTGAATGAGCACCACCTGCTGCGCCTCGAACTCGACTACTTCGAGGACAATGCCTACCGGGATCAGGGACCCCGCGAAGTGCCCCAGCCCGACGGCAAATGGCAGGTACGCGAGTACCGCGAGAATGCGTCGCAAAAGACCCAGGGCGGCAAGCTGAGCTGGGAGGCGAGCCGCCTCGACAGCCTGCTGGCGGATCAGTTCACCTGGAACCTCTATGGCAACCACGCCAAGAACACGGCCAACAAGCGCAGCCTGCTGCAAAACGACGAGCTGAGCGGCTACCCGCGCTATCGCAGCGAGCGGGAACTGGCCACCTTCACCGAAGAGCGGATCGGCAGCGCGCTGGATGTGCGCCGGGATCTGACCACCGGCGACTTCGGCCACAAGTTGAGCTATGGCATGGAGCTGGAGCGCACCAACCATGAGCGACCGGTGGACAAGCTGAGTCTGGAGGCGGGCGTGCCCCAGCCCCAGCAGTCGGCGCCGTTCAGCCGGGCCCGCACCGACCGGGCCGGGGTCTGGCTCAGCGACGTGGCGACCCTGGGTCAGTGGCAGTTCACCCCGACCCTGCGCATGGATCATCAGTGGCTACAACCGCTGGATGGCAGCAATGGCGAGAACCACAGCTGGCATATCTCCCCGAGCCTGGCCACCAGCTACCGCTTCAACGACCAGTGGCGCAGCTGGCTCAGCTACGCCAACGGTTTCCGTGCCCCCTCCTATGACAAGGTGTACGGCAACATCCCCCACTACTTTGCCCTGCCGCCGTTCGAGATCATCGCCAACACCGAGCTGCAGGAAGAGACCAGCCACAGCTTCGAGTGGGGCCTTGGAGGCGAGGGCGAGCACTGGAGCATCAAACCGGCGCTCTTCTACAACCGTTACTACAACTTCATCGACTGGCGTGAAGTCGGGCTGCGGCTGCGCGACGGCGTCATCCTGCGCCAGTACCGCAACGTGGCCAAGGCCGAGACCTGGGGCGCCGAAGTGGCCGCCAGCTACTGGCTGACCCAGCAATGGGAGCTCGCCACCAAGCTCGGCTGGGTCGATGGGGAAGATAGCGAGGGCGAGGCCTTGCGCACCCTCACCCCGCTGGAGGGCAACACTCGCCTGAGCTATCAGGCCAACGACTGGAGCGTCGGGGTGCAGGCCGACTACGCCGCCGCCATGAGCCGGGTGCCCAGCTGCGGCAGCAGCCTGACCAGCAGCCAGAGTGACTGCCTCAAGAGCGCGGGCTGGTTCAGTGTGGCCATGACCGCCGACTGGCTGATCACCGATGCCCTCAAGGTCAACCTCAAGCTCGATAACCTGTTCGATACCCGCTACACCCGCTATCAGGATGTGGCCGGGCTGGAAGCGGGCACCAATGCCGATCTGTTCACCCAGACCGGTCGCTCCCTGAGCGCCAGCCTGCGCTACACCTTCGTGGGGATCTGATGCAGCACCTACTGATCCTGGCCGCCCTGCTGGCGGCCCCTGCCTCCCAGGCCTCTGAGGAAGCGCCCCCCATCCCCAAACGCCCCTTGCTGATGCAGGGCGAGATTGCTCGGGTCGATCCCTATGGCGGCTGGCGTGACGACAGCCGCCGCTCCCCCGAATTGCTGACGCTGCTGCGCGAGCAGAATCGCTGGACCGAGCACCAGCTCAGCGGCCAGCAAGCACTGGCACAGCAACTGCAAACCGAGTGGCAGGCCAGAGAACGGGGCGAGCCTCTACCAGAGGAGTGGCTGACCGAGGCCGGCAGCCAGTGGCGCATGAAAGCGGACGGCAGCCTGTGGCAGCGGACCGATGAGCAGGCCACCCCCCGCCAGCGGCTGGCCCCGCGTCAACCAGGGGAGGGCTACTACGAGCTCGCCAGCTGGTCGCTGCATCCCGATGGGCGCTGGCTGGCGCTGGCCGAAGATAGCCGTGGCGACAGGGATTACCGCATCACCTTGCTGGATCTGGCGAGCGGCAAGACCCTCACCACCCTGGATCACCGCGCCAGCGATCTGCTCTGGAGTCGGGATGGTCGCACCCTCTATACCCTGGCCAACGAGCGCAATACCCTGCGCCCCTGGCAACTGTGGGCCTGGCAAGGGGGCAAGGAGCGGCTGATCCATCAGGAGATGGATGCCGCCTGGCTGCTCAGCCTCTATCGCACCACCGACCAGCGTCACCTCATCTTGCAGAGCAACAACCACAACAGCTCGGAGCAATACCTGCTGAATGATGGTGGCGCCGCCCTGCTCAAGGCCCGCCAACCCGGTGTGGAGTACTACCTCGATACCCTGGGCGAGCGGGTGCTGCTCAAGAGCAACCGGGATGGCGAGCTTGGCCTCTACCAGGCCAGCAGCCTGGCCGAACTGAGGCAAGGCAGGTGGCAGCTGCGTTGGCCGGGTCAGGGCCGCACCCTCGAGAAGTGGCGCCTGTTTGCCAATCACACCGTGCTGCAATACCGCAAGGATGGCGATGACTGGCTCGATGTGCTCGATGCCAACGGCGAACTGCGCCACAGCCTGCCGCTCACCGAAGGGGCGGGTACGGCCTGGATCCAGGGCGCTCAGGATCCGGCCAGCCAGCACGTGTTGATCCGCCGTCAGGGCATGGCCGAGGCCCCGCACCAACGCTGGCTGGATCTGGACTCGGGGCAATGGCTGAGCGATGCCACTCAGACAACGGCCTCTGCCTATCAGAGCGAACGGCGCTGGGTCCTGGGCAAGGATGGCGCCCGGGTACCGGTCTCCCTGGTGTGGCGCAAAGAGATCAAGACCCCCAAGGCGCTGCTGCTCTATGGCTATGGCGCCTATGGCACCTCCATGCGCCCCTACTACCAGCCTCAGGTGTTGAGCCTGCTCGATCGTGGTTTCGTCTACGCCATCGCCCATGTGCGCGGCGGCGGTCTGCTGGGAGATGGCTGGTATCAAGACGGCCGGGGTCAGCGCAAGCAGCACAGCGTGGATGACTTCCTGGCCGTCGCCGATGCCCTGGCGCGGGATCCCGCCATCGACGCTGCCCGGCTGTTCGCCATGGGCGGCAGCGCCGGCGGCCTGCTGGTGGCGGCGGCGCTCAATCAGGCCCCTACCCGCTTCGCTGGCGCCCTGTTGCAGGTCCCCTTCGTCGACTTGCTCGGCACCATGAGCGATCCCGAACTGCCGCTCACCCGCCAGGAGTATGCCGAGTGGGGCAACCCGGCCAAGACCGCCGACTACGCAGCCATGCGCCGCCTGAGCCCCTACGACAACCTGCACGCGGCCCCCTACCCGCCCCTCTATGTGACGGCCGGACTGCACGACAGCCAGGTGCCTTACTGGGAGCCGCTGAAGTGGATGGCCCGTCTGCGGGAACAGAGCACCGCGGCCGGCCCCTATCTGCTCAGCACCGAGCTCGACGGCGGGCATCTGGCCAGCGCGGGCACGGCGCAGCAGAAGGCCGCCCGCGAATATGCCTTCCTGCTCAACCTGGCCGGGGTCACCCCCTGATGCCATGCCTCACTCTTTCAATCCCGTTTTGGAGTCATCCATGAAACCCTCTTCCCTGGCCCTCTGGCTGACGGCGACCCTGCTCGCCCAGCCCCTCTGTGCGGCAGAGCTGCAATTTGTCGATGAGGCGCCGCTGACCGCCACGCCCCAGGCCTGGCTGGAGGCTCGCCTCGGTGTGACCCTGGCCCCCGACTACGACAAGGCCAGCCTGCTCGGCCACCACCATAGCTTCCGCATGCTGGTCAACGGCCTGCCGGTGGCCACCACCCAGGCGGCCGTCAGCATAGACAGCGCCGGCAAGCCCTGGCGCCTCTACCACAACCTGCGCCCCCTCCAGACCAGCCTGCCGGGCTGCGATGCCAGTGGCAATCTGGATCCCTTGCTGACCAGCCTGCGCGATGCCGGTGCCCAGATTGACACCCTCAATGTGGTCGAGGCCTGGTACTGGCGCGATGGCGAGACCCTGGTGCCGGCCCTGCGCCAGCGCATTCGTGAGCACAAGGATGGCAACGCCAAGGCCTCCTATGTGCAGCTGTTTGCCAGCTGTGATGGCACAGAGGAGCTCGGCCGCTGGGGCGACATCGCCACCACCACAGCGCTACAGGCCCCCGATGCGGGGGATGTCTCCGTCTTGGCCCGGGTATTCGACCCGGATCCTCGTACCCAGTTGCAAGATGCCAGCCTGATCTGGCACGACGCCCTGGTACTTGCCGATGCCGCCTACCAGGACAAGGTGGCGCTGCCGGTCACCCTGCAGGGCAGCGACTATCTGCTCAGCGGCCCCCATGCCCGGGTGGTGGATGCCATGGAGCCCAGCACGGCGCCCTACCGCGCCGACAATGCTCAGGCATTTCGCCTGACCCGGGACGATCCGGGCTTCGCCGACATCAACGCCTACTACCACCTGGACCTGGCCCAGCGCCACCTCAAGGCGCTCGGCTTTGCCGACCTCATCCCTGGCGCCCTCGACATCGACACCGATGCCGGCTTCCAGGACAACTCCCTCTACGATCCGTTCGAGCGCAGGCTAGAGCTGGGCCGCAGCGGCGTGCCCGATGCCGAAGACCCCATGGTTGTCTGGCACGAGTTTGGTCACGCGGTGCAGCACCACATAGTGCCGGATCTCGGGGAAGAGGGTGACTGGGGCGCCATAGGTGAAGGCTTCAGCGACTATCTGGCGGCCAGTCATCGTCAGCGCAGCGAGACGGGTCGCCAGTTCGAACCGGCCATGGTGTTCAACTGGGATGCCCGCTTCACCGACCGGGCCCCGCGCCAGCTGGACGATCTGCGCGCCCGCTATCACCCGGACTACAACTATCCGGCCCACAGAACCATCAACGGCAGCAACGGTGATCAGCTGTGGGGCACCCCCCTGTTCCAGGCTCTGCTGGCGGCCGTCGCCGAACATGGCGAGGTGGCGCGAGACGAGTTTGATCGCCTCGTCATCGAGTCCCACTTCGGCTTAGGACCCGCCATTCGCATGCCACAGCTGGCCCGCCTCACGGTGGACACGGCCGAGCGGCTCTATCCGGCGCGCCACTATGGTCGCCTGCTGGAACAGGCATTCCGTCAGCACGGCCTGCTGCAGGCACCGGTCAGCATGGCTCTGGCCGACGGCAGCGCCATCGAGCTCGGCGAGCGCCAGTCGGTAGTACTCAACCTCAGCAACCCCGGCAACACGCCAGTGACCCTGCACAGTCTGACCCTGGCCCTGCCCGGCGGCCTGCAGGCCGAGCCGGTTCAGTGGCAGAGCAGCACCCTGGCACCAGGCGGCCTCATGACCACCACCCTGCGACTGCTGGCCCAGGCTCCGCTCGCCTGTGGCGACGTGGTGGACGTGCCCATCACCCTCGCCCTGACGGGTGCCAGTCCGAGCGAGCGCCAGTGGCAGCAACCGCTGAGCCTGCCCATCGGCACCCCGGTAGTCGCCCGAGCAAGCGGCCAGTCGCTGACCCTCAACGATGCCATCAGCAGTGATGAGAAGGGCTTGAGCGAAACCAATCTGCTGCTGGAAAAGAGCGATGCCAGGGTGAGCGATCAGTTGCAACTGACCCTGGACTTGCAGCACGAGGCCCTGGACGAGCTGGAGATCTGGCTCAACTCCCCCTCCGGTACCCGGGTCCAGATCTGGGACAAAGGCTACAGTCCGCTGCCCCGTCTCAAGGGGGTCTTCCCGACCGAACTGCAATCCCTGCAACCCTTGAGCCTGTTCAACGGCGAACCCTTGTCGGGCAAGTGGACCCTGGAAGTCGTGGACAACGCCCCCGGCAAGCGGGGCCGCCTGAATGGCTGGAGCATCAGCCAGCGCGTCGGCGCCCAATGTGGCAAGCCGGTGGCGCCGCCCAAGGACGGCATCATCCATTTCGACACCGCGGACAGCAGCGGGGGCGGTGCCATCAACCTGTTCTGGCTACTGCCGCTCGCCCTCTGGCGCCGTTTCGTGCGTCGTGGTTAACACAGACCCTATCAATAACAGCGAGGGGCCCTGGCCCCTTTGAGGACAAGAGATGAATCTGAAATACAGCTGGCTTGCCTGTTTGCTGGCTCCCCTGCTCAGCGCCTGCGGTGGCGGCGACTCGGACGAGGCGCCACTGGCCGCACCGGCCTATCGCCTGACGGTCAACCTGCCCCAGGCAGGTACCCTGTGCGTCAATCTCAATCAAAACGATCGTTGTGACGCCGGTGAACCCGAGGTCAATGGCGCCGCAGGCGCTCGCCCGCTGGAGGGGCACTCCCCCACCCTGCTGACCAGCCCTCTGCTGTTCATCCCAAGGGATCCCGCCGCGCTGACCCTGACTCACCCGGCGGCGCGCCAGGATGCACAACACCTCACGCCCAGTCCCCTGAGCACCTTGTTGCAGATCCGGGTCGGTGAGGGGATGCCGCCAGCCCAGGCACTGGCCAAGCTGCTGGCCGACCTGGCCCCCCTGCAGCCGGGCCAGGATCTGGCCGCCCTGGCTCGGTTGGAAGAGTTCAACCAGGCCCTCGCCGAGCTGGCACTGGCCGTGCTCAATGACGCCACGACCCTGCCGGGGATCACGGCCGATGAACGCCAACGCCAGATCTGGCAGGGGCTGGTCACCCTGCTGCCCGAGCTCAGTCAGCATTTTGCCGACAGTCCGGAGCTCCTCGGCCTGCAACCCCGACTCGGCGCCGTGTTGCAACAGCAGCAGCCAAGAGCCCTGGTCACCGCCAGCGGCGTCACGACGTACAGCGACGGAGTGGATTATCTGCTGACCAGCGAGCCCGCGGATCACCCGGGCCAGGATGCCAGCCTCAAGCAGGCTCCCCTGCGTTATCGCAAGCTCGACAACAAGGGGCAGCCGCTGCCGGACAGCGCAGCTCAATGGGATTGTGTGGAGGATCTCAACACCGGCCTCGTCTGGGAGAAGAAGCTGGATGACCCGGACAGCCCGCGGGATCTGCATCGGGTCTTCGCCTGGGAGTTTGGCAACTACCATCCCCAACAAGCCGAGCTGGACTACGCCTGCCCGAGTGGTGAGGCCATCTGCTCAACCGAGCAATACCGTCAATGGCTCAACAGCCAGCAGCTGTGCGGCATCGCGCACTGGCGTCTGCCCCACGCCCAGGAGCTGATGAGTCTGCAACACTACGGCTCGCTGGCTCAGCAGGATGGGCAGATTGCCACCCTCGATGTGCGCTACTTCCCCGATCTGGGTACCGGTCTCAATGGCTTCGATGGCTATTACTGGAGTCAGACTCTGACCCCCTCCCGTCGCCTCGAGAGTGCGCCGCTCAGTGTCATTGCCCCGCTTTATTGGGGTGAGGACGCTGGCACCGATTACCCGACTCCCGTACAAACCCCTGACGACCCCAATGCCCTGCAACTGCGCCTGGTGGCCGAGGTAACCCGATGAACAAGTTTCTCCTGACCCTGCTGCTTTGTCTGTGCAGCCCGCTGGCACTGGCCATCGCCATCTGCGACGACAGCATGCCCAGAACCAGCCCCAGCTCCCGCTTCCTCGATCACGGCAACGGTACCGTGACGGACCGCGCCTCCGGTCTGACCTGGATGCGCTGCCAGCTGGGGCAAACCTGGCAAAATGAGAGCTGCCGTGGCGAGCCGACCCGCCTCTATTGGCAGCAGGCACTGCTGACCGCCGAGCGGATCCGCACCGAATCCAATCACGCCCTCCATGGTTTCGGCGGTCACACCGACTGGCGCCTGCCCACCATCAAGGAGCTGACCAGCATCCTGGAGTCCGCCTGCTACAAGCCGGCATTGAACGAGACCATTTTCCCCCGCGCCATGGCGGGCGAGGGCAAAGAGGTCAATGACGGTTACGTCTATCTCTGGTCCTCCACCCCCTTCCCGGCGGGCAAGACGGTGGCTTATCTGGACATCACCAGCGGCGCCATCGGTCTGCGGGCCCCCAGCTCCTGGGCAAAACAGCTAATACTGGTGCGCTAAGCCCCTGAACTGACCGACAGCGGACGCACCGCGCACCGCTGTCGGCCAGCAGGTGTCGCCAAAACAGTACAGTGATTGCGCGCACTGTCAGAAAATAGCCAAATCACGTCATTGTGTGGCCGAACAGGCAGGATTTGCATGGCAGAGCGCTGGTATGAAGGCAGTGAAGCGGTTAGTCTAGCGACGATAGTTCAATCCCATGAGGTACAGATGAAAACCGTATTGCGTTTTAGCCTGCTGGGCGCCTTCTTGCTGAGCGGGCATGCCTTCGCCGCCGAACCGAAAAAATTTGATATCAGCATGTTCCCGGCCGCCGAGATAAACCAGGAACGTGTCGTTGTCCGCCTGCCGGAAGTCGAGAATGAAGCCGACATGATGGTCGAGCTGCAAGTCGGCAAGAAGATGCTGGTGGATTGCAACGTGCCGCGCTTCGCTGGCAACCTGGAGCAGCACAGCGTCAAGGGGTGGGGTTACAACTACCTGACCCTGGGCAAGGTCTCCGACCCCATCAGCACCCTGATGGCCTGCCCGGAAGGCCAGAAGAAAGAGAGCTTCATCCAGATTTATGGCCAAGGCTTCTTCGTGAACTACAACTCCAAGCTGCCTTTCGTCATCTATATACCCCAGGAGTACGAGGTGCGCTATCGCTTGTGGCGTGCCGATGCCCAGGCGCAACCGGCCATGATTGAATGACATTGGGCAGCCAGTTTGGCTCTCAGAACTGAATGACAAGGGCGCCACTGTGCGCCCTTTTCCTTGCCAAAAATGGGCAAAAAAAATGACAACGGGATGACGCGCTGCGTCATAAGTCCGTTATTTTTCTCACTTTTTGGCCAACTTACCCCAACAATCATCACCACAGACAGGGGTAAATAGTTCAATAAAACATTTTTATCAAGATAGTGAGAAAATTGATTTTGCACTATTTAAAAGCCTGATGATACTTGCCCGCAAAGGTCAAACTAACCAGAACAAGAGCACTATGAGCTTCGAATCAGACAAGCGTTTCAACGACTTCAAACATTTTCCCCGTGGCCTGCGTCGCAGTGGTGAATTCACCGTCGCCGAAGCAGACAGTCTGGAAAAATACGGCACCAGCATGCTGGCCATCTACCAGGGCAACCTGGCGCCGCGCGACGAGGTAGAGACCGCCTTCGCCGAGCAACTCAAGGCAGGTGAACCCGGCAGCAACCCCCACGCCAAGGTGTGGTTCAAGTATCTCAAAGTCATAGGCCCGAAGCGGGTTCATCGCCTCTGCACCGTCGCCGGTGGCGCCAGTGACGAGGCTGCTGGCAGCTTCGGCGGGAGTGGCGGCATGGGCGGTGGCATGGGTGGCGGTGACGAGTCCCTCGACTGATGGATACCGAACTGCTACGCACCTTCATCGAAGTCAGCAAGACCCGTCACTTTGGCCGCGCCGCCGAGAATCTCTATCTGACCCAGTCGGCGGTGAGCTTTCGCATTCGCCAGCTCGAGCAGCAGCTCGGGGTCAGTCTGTTTGCCCGTCATCGCAACAACATCCGCCTGACCGCCTCGGGGGAGCGTCTGCTGCCCTATGCCGACGCCATCTTGCACACCCTGGGCCGTGCCAAGCAGGATGTGGCCCTCTCCCCGGGCTTCAGTCAGCAGCTTGCCATCGGCGCCCCTCCCGTGTTCTGGGAGCTGGATTTCAACGACTGGCTCAATCATGTCTACGCCCTGGCCCCCGGCCTCGCGGTAAGACTCGAGACCGCCTCTCGCGAGCACCTTTGCCGCCAGCTGCTGGAGCGCTCCCTCGACTTGGCGCTGCTCTCGGAGCCGACCAAGATCGACGAAATAGCCCTGCACCCCATTGGTGAGCTGGTGTTCGAGCTGGTGAGCCGGGACCCGGCCGCCAATGCCGACAACCTGATGCAGATGCCGCACATCCATCTCGATTGGGGCACCAGCTTCGAGCCGCAGCCAAGCCGCCTGCAGAGCCTGCAAAAGACCCCGGTGCTGCACTCAAGCTCCGCCAGCATGGCGTTGCAGTTTGTGCTCGCCAACGGTGGGGCCGCCTATCTGCCGCGGCGCATGGTCACCCCCTTCCTGGAGCAGGGGCGCCTGCATCTGGTGGAAGGAGGCCAGCCCCTGCGCCGTCCGCTCTATCTCGCCTATCTGGAAAAATCCGATCGCCGGGAGTTGATCGATGCCCTGCTCACCCTGCCCCTTGGCTGGGACGATGCCGAGCTCTATGTGCCTGCGGCTGACTAAAGGCCATGGTGGTTTCATCACGCCATAACGAAGGGGCCCGCGGGCCCCTTCTGCTATTCATGCTTGCTGTCCAGACTAACCATAATGGCGCCGGTCGTTGGCCTGCGCCAGCAACATGCGGCTCTCCTTGAGGAACTGATCGGCGTGGGGGCCGAAGAAGTCGGACACCTGACGAAATGCCGTGATGAAACCAGCCCTGTCCCCTTGCTCCAGCAGGTGCAACACCTCCCCGAAACGCTCGAAGTAGCGACGCACCATGGCCAGATTCTGGGGTGAAGAGAGGATGATGTCGGCGTAGAGCTCGGGATCCTGGGCAAACAGCCGCCCCACCATGGCCAGTTCCAACCGGTAGATGGGCGAGCTCAAGCCAAGCAGTTGTTCGAGATCCGCCCCCTCCTGGGAGAGATGCCAGCCATAAGCGAAGGTGGCGAAGTGGCGCAGCGCCTGAATGAGGGTCATGGCCTCATCATGGGCCTTGGCCTCTACCTGTTGCAGGCGGGCGCCCCAGATGGTCATCTGCTCGAGCAGCCATTGGCTGGCGGCCGGATCCCGCCCCAGGCAGCAGACGATCACCTGCTTGGCAAAGCTGGCCACATCCGGACCGAACATGGGATGCAGACCCAGCACGGGCCCAGTATGGGTGGCCAGCATATGAGCCAGAGGCTGACTCTTGACGCTGGTCACATCCACCAGCAGGCAATCTGCTGGCAGGGTACCCAACCGGTCGATGATCTGGCAGGTGATGTCGATGGGCACCGCCACCATCACCAGTCCCGCATCGGCCAGGATCTCGTCAGAGCGCGGCCAGTCGGCCTGTTCCAGCGTCTCGACCCGGTAGCCGGAGAGCGAGAACATGTGACCAAACAGCCGGCCCAGCTGCCCCTCGCCCCCGATAATGACAATCTTGCCCAGGGCAGGATTGATGCACTTGAAGCCGGTATCTTTCTCGCTGGCATAGGATTCACGCATCACCCGGCGCAGCACGTCTTCAATCAGATCGCCGGGCACCCCCAGCCGTTCGGCCTCGACCCGGCGACCGGCCAACATGCTGGCCTCCCTGTCCGGGGCATAGATGGGCAGACCATGACGGCTCTTGACCTCACCCACTTCCCCCACCAGGGCCAGACGCTGGGCCAGCAGATCAAGCAGCTGCCGATCGACTACATCTATCTTGTCCCTGAGGGCATTCAACTCTTCTGCCATGACATCTTCCTGACGGCGTCGCCGGATGCGACGCCCTATTATTCAACATTTTCACACAGTGACTCAATGGCTTAGCCCTGAGCACGCGCCTTGAGCGGGGCCGCCAGCTGCTGGTGACAACGATCCAGCAGCGTGGCAGTGGTCTCCCAGTCGATGCAAGCATCGGTAATGGAGACGCCGTAACGCATCTGTGCCTTGGGCTGCTCGCTGGACTGGTTGCCCTCGTTGAGGTGCGATTCCAGCATGACGCCAATGATAGAACTGTTCCCCTCCTGGATCTGGTGGATGACGTTGTCGGCCACCTTGGGCTGCAAGCGGTGATCCTTGCTGGAGTTGCCATGACTGCAATCCACCACCAACCCCGGCAGCAGGCCCGCCTTTTCCAGCGCCTCCTCGGCCAAGGAGACATTGACCGAGTCGTAGTTGGGGTGCTTGCCGCCGCGCAGGATCACGTGGCCATCCGGGTTGCCCTGGGTCTGCAACAGCGCCACCTGGCCCTGCTGATTGATGCCCATGAAGGCATGGGGACTGGATGCCGCCTGCAGGGCATTGATGGCGGTTCCCAGGTTGCCGTCAGTACCGTTCTTGAAACCGACCGGCATGGAGAGGCCGGAAGCCATCTCCCTGTGAGTCTGGGATTCGGTGGTGCGGGCACCGATGGCCGACCAGGAGAAGAGCTCGGCCAGGTATTGCGGGCTGATGGGGTCGAGGGCCTCGGTCGCCAGCGGCAACTCCAGCTCGGCCAGCCAGCAGAGCAGTTCCCGGGCCCGGTGCAGTCCCAGCTCGACATCGAAAGTGCCGTCCAGGTCTGGATCATTGATAAACCCCTTCCAGCCGACCGTGGTGCGGGGTTTCTCGAAGTAGACCCGCATCACTATGTAGAGAGAATCTTGATAGGCGTCATGCAGCGCTTTGAGTCGGGTTGCGTACTCTTTGGCGGCGTCCATGTCATGAATGGAGCAGGGCCCACAGATCACCAGCAGCCGATGATCCCGGCGGTGAATGATGTCGGCTATGGTATTGCGCGCCCCTTGCACGAAGGCCAGGGCCTGCTCCGAGATGGGCAGTCGCTCCTTGAGCTGGGCCGGGGTGATCATGACCTGTTCGGACTGGATGTGGATGTTGTTCAGGGGATCTCTGTGCATGATGTCATTCTCGCTACTGTCTAAGCCAAAAGGGGTGGTGTATCTTAATGTTTACACCAGTTCACCCCTTGTTACGCAACCGCCACCACCTTACCAAGGAAAAACAAACAATCAAGTGTAACCAGCGGTAAAAGCTGTCAATAGCTGGATAAACAACCAATCTGGAATGATAAAGACCTATAAGATAGGCCGTACCACTTGCCATAAAATCATAAATCGTAAATAAAACATTACACTCGCAGCAGCTCAGCCTGACATCATGATGCCACCGCAGTCATTGAGCGGCCCCTCATCCACCAAGGCGGGTACTGCTCCCCTTCCCCACAGCGTTGCCAGGTCATGCAAACGATCAGACTGCTCGCTTCCCCGTGGCCTGCCCATAACAAAGCGGGGCACCTGGCCCCGCTCGCTCTTCCCTGTTGCGCCCTGATTTACGCTTTGCCGTGGGCCTCGATGACGGCGACCGCCTTGTCCGGGAAATCGCTGAACACCCCATCCACATCGGCCTGGTAGAGGAAGATGTTGAGCAGGTCGGTGAAGTCCTTGGCATAGGCCGGGATCTGGCCCTCGTCCTGGCGGAAGGTATAAGGGTGTACCTTGAGCCCGGCAGCATGGGCGTCCTTGACCATGCTGGTGAACACCGGCTTGCCCGGGGTACCCGGCTCGGTGACTATCATCGGCTTCCAGGGGCCTATGCCGTCGGCGTAAGCGGCTATGGTCTTCATGGCCCCCGGCTTGAACATCCAGTCATAGTCATAGGGGGTCGCCTTGCCCTTGGTGTCGTAGACCATGGTCTCGTTCCAGTCGGTCTCGGCCATCAGCTGCACCAGCTTCACGTCCATGCCGAGGGCGGGCATCAGCTCGCCGTTGATGCGCTTGAGTTCATCGGCATCAAAGCTCTGCAGGTAGACCTTGCTCTGCTTGTCGGTGTAACCGTACTCCTTGAGCACGGAGAGCACCGCCTTGGAGATGTCCTTGCCTTCGTGACGGAAGAACCAGGGCGCCTTGATCTCGGGATAGATACCGACCTGCTTGCCGGTGCTCTTGTTCATGCCCTGGATCATCTCTATCTCTTCCTGGAAGGTGTGGATCCGAAAATCCGACTGCCACAGCGGGAAGCGGGCCGGGTAGACGGGCACCTGTTTGCCATCCACCAGCTGGAAGGGCTCGGTCATGCGCAGGGAGCGCACCTCGGCCAAGGTGAAGTCCACCACATAGTAGCGGCCATCGGCGCGGGCCCGACCGGGGAAACGCGCCGCCACATCGGTGATGCCATCGAGGAAGTGATCGTGCATCACCACCAGCTGGTCATCCTTGGTCATCACCAGATCCTGCTCAAGATAATCCACCCCCATGGCGTAGGCCATGGCCTTGGAGGCCAGGGTGTGCTCGGGCAGATATCCGGAGGCGCCGCGGTGGGCGATGACGACCTTGCCCTCATCGGCAGCCAGTGCAGGCAGAGGGAGAGTGGCGCCGAGGGAGAGGGCAAGAAGGGATAAGGCTACTTGTTTCATCTTGGGTGCTCTTGTTGTTATTGAAGGGTCAGGTAGGTCAGTCAAACGGCCAATCGATGGCACAGGTCAACCTTGGGGTCATATGTCAGACCGCCGTCATGGGGCAGGTCATTGTTATAGAGGGAAAATATGACGAGCAGATGATACCGGCCGAGCCGTGGTGGCCATCTGCTCGTGATGACGGGGGCATGCTCGGGGCATGCCCTCATCCTTTACATGGCCTGTGGCAGGGCGTGGTGGAACTGCTCAAGCCAGGCTTGCAGGGCGGCTTGTTGCTGGGCATCCAGACGCAGCCCCAACTTGCTGCGGCGCCACAGGATGTCTTCCAGGCTGTGCGCCCACTCGTGTTCCAGCAGGTAACGCACCTCGGATTCATACAAGCCGGCACCAAAGTGCTCGCCACGATCATGCTGCAACCAGAGACGGGCCTGAGCGCCATAGGCTTCGCTGATGCGCTGGGCACTGCGCTCATCGAGCCAGTCAAACTCGAGTCGATAGGCGCGAGCCAGCTCCTGGGTGCTGCAATCGAACTCGCCGCCGGGCAGGCGGCTGGACGCGGTCCAGTCATCGCCCATCTGGGCAAACCAGGGCTTGAGTTTGTGACAAGCGGCCTGGGCCAGCTTGCGGTAGGTGGTGAGTTTGCCACCAAATACCGAGAGCAGGGGCGCGCCATCGGCATCGCCACTGAGTTCGAGGGTGTAATCCCGGGTCACCGCCTGGGGGGAGTCGGACTCGTCATCGCACAGCGGTCGCACCCCGGAATAGGTCCAAACCACATCGGACGGCGCTATCTTGCGGGTGAAGTGGGCATTGACCACGTTGCACAGGTAGTTCACTTCGGCGTCGCTGATGTGAGCGTCGCGGGCATCGCCCCTGTGCTCCACATCGGTGGTGCCGATGAGGGAGAAATCCTGCTGGTAGGGAATGACGAAGACGATGCGGTGGTCTTCGTTTTGCAGGATATAGGCCTCTTCGCGCTCGTGGATGCGCGGCACTATGATGTGGCTGCCCTTGATGAGGCGGATGCCGCGCGGGGATGTCTCGTGCAGCCCCTCGTCATAGAAGGTCTTGACCCAAGGACCCGCCGCATTGACCAACCCCTTGCAGGTGACGGTGAAACGCTCACCCCCCTCGCGCTCCAGGGTCAGGGTCCATAACTTGGCATCCCGGGTCGCCTTGACGCAGCGGGTGCGGGTCTGCACCTCGGCCCCCTTGCTGCGCGCCATCATGGCATTGATCACCACCAGTCTGGCGTCATCGACCCAGGCATCCGAATATTCGAAGCCCTTGCTGATCCCCGATCTCAAGCCATCTTGCGGCAAGAAGCGCACACCGCAGCTGCCCTTGAGCTTGTCGCGCTTGGCCAGGTTGTCATACAGAAACAGGCCGGCGCGGATCATCCAGGCCGGGCGCAGATGGGGACGATGGGGCAAACGAAAGCGCATGGGGCGAGCGATATGAGGGGCCATGCCGAGCAGCACTTCCCGCTCGGCCAGGGCCTCTTTCACCAGGCGAAACTCATAATGCTCGAGATAACGCAGGCCGCCATGGATAAGCTTGCTGGAGTTGGACGAGGTGGCCGAGGCGAGATCATGAGCCTCAAACAAAGCTACCTTCAGGCCACGGCCGGCCGCATCCGCCGCGATGCCAACCCCATTGATGCCGCCACCGACGACGACCAGATCATAATGTTCGCTCATGTTCACCTACTTTCTTATATTTGCGTTCGCCAAGGCGACAATGTTTGATTTCGCTCATATTAGAGCATAAAAAAACTATAAACGAACATTTAGTGATGAAAGTGTGATCGCGATAGAGGCCAAGCCGCAAAAAAAGGGATCCGGCCTCCCCCTCCTTGCAGCAAGGGGGCGCCACCTGTCTCGATGCCAGCAAAAAGCAGACGATGACGCAGCTTAATAGGCGTCAGTTGCCATCCCATGACAGGGGCAACGCCATCAGCGAGGGAGAGGGGAAAGACTGCAAACAATCAGGTGATCGCGCTCCTGTGCCGCAGAGTGCAGAGTGCAGAGTGCAGAGTGCAGAGTGCAGGCTAACAGCGAGCGGATAAAGGCGCCATATCAGGGCAAATGGGGAGCAGGCGGGATCAGAGAAGCGGCAACGGCAGCGAGGAGATGTGCAGCAAGCCACCGCAAGGGGGTTGACTCACCCTTCAAGCGCACTCCCCCATCAAAACGGCCGCCCGTGGGCGGCCAGACCAAGCACTGCGGGAAAAACGACTCGGCACCGCCGCGGGAGCGGCGCCGGGGTCGTCAGCAGATATGACACTCTATCTGATGCTGAGCCATGATGCGCATCAGCTTCTCGGGAGGGGGCTGGTCGGTGAACAGGGCATGTACCTGATTGAGGTGGCCCAGGTTCACCATGGCGTTACGGCCGAATTTGGTGTGATCCGCGGCCAGAAAAACCTGGCGGGAATGGGCGATGATGGCCTGGGCTATCTTCACCTCGTGATAGTCGAAATCGAGCAATGAGCCGTCACCATCGATGCCGGAGATGCCGATGACACCGTAGTCCATGCGGAACTGGCCGATGAAGTCACGGGTCGCCTCCCCCACTATGCCGCCATCTCTGTTGCGGATCTCGCCCCCGGCGATGATGACGGTGAAGTCATCCTTGGCGGTCAGAATGCTGGCCACGTTGAGGTTGTTGGTCACGACGCGCAATTCCCGGTGATCGAGCAGTGCCCGGGCGATGGCCTCTGTGGTGGTACCGATATCGATAAAGAGGGAGGAGCCGTCGGGAATGTTGGCCGCCACCTCGCGGGCGATGCGCTCTTTCTCCTTGAGCTGCATCACTTTACGGGCGCTGTATGCGGTATTGACGGTACTCGAATGCAATGAGGCGCCGCCATGGTGACGACGTATCTTGTTCTGTTCGGCGAGATCGTTCAGATCCCGGCGTATGGTCTGCGGGCTGACGTCGAAATGGCTCACCAGGTCTTCCGTCGAGACAAATCCCTGCCGCGTCAGGACGTCCAGTATCTCCAGATGTCGTTGGGTTTGTTTCACGCTTGCACTCCGATGATGAAACGAAAAAAGGCCCCGGCAGATGCGGGGCCTTTCGGAGTTTACCTTATCCCCTTTGGGATCGATAAGGTCAGGATCACGTTTTATGCCTTATTGGCGGCCGCCTTGGCTGCCACAGCGATATTTTCATGCTTGAGGGTCATGGCCAGCAAAACGATGGAGATCACGCAAGACGCGGTCAGCACCATGAAACCGCCATCCCAGCCGAAGTGGTCGACCGTGTAGCCCAACATGGCGTTGGCTGCGACTGCGCCGCCCAGGTAACCGAACAGACCGGTGAAGCCCGCTGCGGTACCCGCCGCTTTCTTGGGCGCCAGCTCCAGCGCATACAGACCAATCAGCATGACGGGGCCATAGATCAGGAAGCCGATGGCAACCAGCGCCAGCATGTCGATGGTCGGGTTGCCCGCCGGGTTGAGCCAGTAGACCAGCACGGCCAGGGTCACCAGCACCATAAACAGGATGCCAGCCGGGGCACGGCGACCCTGGAACAGCTTGTCGGAGATCCAGCCGCACAGCAGGGTGCCGGGGATACCCGCCCACTCGTAGAGGAAATAGGCCCAGGAGGAGTGATCCACGCTGAAGTCCTTGGCCTCTTTGAGGTAGGTCGGCGCCCAGTCCAGCACACCGTAACGAATGAGGTAAACGAAGGCGTTGGCGATGGCGATGTACCACAACAGTTTGTTGTGCAGCACGTACTTCATGAAGATCTCCTTGGCGGAGAACTCCTGCTCGTGACTCTCGTTGTAATCCTTCGGATAGTCGTCCTTGTACTCCTCAATCGGCGGCAGACCGACAGATTGCGGAGTATCACGCATCACGAAGAAGACGATCACCGCGATGGCTGCGGCAGCGGCCGCCGGCACATAGAAGGCACTGCGCCAGTCGTTGAACCAGCCCATGCCGAGGATGAACAGCGGGCCTATCATGCCGCCACCCACGTTGTGGGCCACGTTCCAGACCGAGACGACTTCACCCCGCTCCTTCTGGGACCACCAGTGCACCATGGTGCGGCCACAAGGGGGCCAGCCCATGCCCTGCACCCAACCGTTCAGGAACAACAGCACGAACATGATGCCGATGCTGGACGTGGCCCAGTGCATGGTCCCCATCATGAACATGATAGCGGCGGAGAGCAGCAAACCTGCCGACAGGAAATAGCGCGCGTTGGAGCGATCCGACACGTTCCCCATCAGGAATTTGGAGAGACCATAGGCAATGGAGACCCCGGACAGGGCCAGGCCCAGATCGCCGCGGGAGAAACCCTGTTCTACCAGATAGGGCATCGCCAGGCTGAAGTTCTTGCGCACCAGATAGTAACCGGCATATCCGAGGAAGATACCGAAGAACATCTGCCAGCGCATGCGCTTGTAGAAGGGGTCAACCTTGTCAGCCGGCAGACGCTCGATATGAGGCGCTGGCCTGAAAAAACTAAGCATCTTAGTTTCCTTGTCTTGTTGTTATTGAGTGTGGGACTTTGCCCAGTGCACACCGCACGATCAGTACATCTTGATTCGTAAGCGAGCCAATTATGCGCATTTAGGAACATTTAATCTGTGATGTAACCGAAAATATTACAGATTTATTACAGAAAGTGCGCACTAATGAGCAAACACTCATCAGACCAGAACCCTGATAGCAAGGGCCTTTCAGACTAACACCTAAGGGATAGACCACTTGCTACGCCTTGCTTTTCGTCACATTTTATTAGCAATGAATGGGATCTTGCCCACATTTCCCAACAGAGGGATGTGGCGAACAGGCCAGAAAGGTTTATTTTCTCATTCGTCCGAGAACGAGCGCAAACGAGCATAACGTTTGCGCAGACTCCAAAAACAACAAACCGATCCTCGGCGCCAATTGGAATGAAAGAAAAAACATGGAACATCAAAACCTGTCTGTGGGTGGATAAGAGGAATAAAGGAATGAGCATACAAAGACCCAATACCCTGCTTGGCGAATGTCTCGCCGAGTTCATCGGCACCGGCCTGCTGATCTTTTTCGGCGTCGGCTGTGTGGCGGCACTGGTGCTGGCTGGTGCCAACTTCGGCCAATGGGAGATCTCCATCACTTGGGGGATCGGCGTTGCCATCGCCATCTATGTGACCGGCGGCATATCAGGTGCCCACCTGAACCCGGCCGTGACCCTGGCACTGATGACCTTTGCCGGTTTTGACAAGCGCAAGGTAGTGCCCTTCATCATCGCCCAGATAGCCGGTGCCTTCAGCGCCGCCGCCCTGGTCTACTTCCTCTACAGCAGCCTGTTCACCCAGTGGGAGCTGACCCACAATGTGGTGCGCGGCAGCCTGGAGAGTCTGGCCACCGCCGGTATCTTCTCTACCTACGCCAACCCGCTGCTCTCCAACCTGCAAGCCTTCGCGGTCGAGCTGGTGATCACCGCCGTGCTGATGCTGGGCATCATGGCACTGGGCGACAACAACAACGGCGCCCCCAAAGGCTTCGCCGCCGCCCTACTGATTGGTCTGCTCATCGCCGTCATCGGTGCTTCCCTCGGCCCCTTGACCGGTTTCGCCATGAACCCGGCCCGTGACTTTGGTCCCAAGCTATTCGCCTTCCTGGCGGGCTGGGGCGATGTCGCCCTGACCGGTGGCCGTGACAACCCCTACTTCTGGGTACCTATCCTGGGCCCCATCGTCGGCGCCCAGCTCGGCACCGCCCTCTATGTGAAAGTGCTGGCTCCTTGCGTACCGGGCAACCGTGTTGCCGCCACCGAGCAAGCCGCCCAAACTGCTAAAGAAGAGGCCGCCGCTTAAGAGCGGTCCCATCCAAACCTGGAGAACATCATGTCTACTGCACAAAAGTACGTCGTCGCCCTGGACCAAGGCACTACCTCTTCCCGCGCCATCGTCTTCGATCAGGATGCCAACATAGTGGCCGTCTCCCAGCGGGAGTTCACCCAGCACTACCCCAACGCGGGCTGGGTCGAGCACGACCCCATGGAGATCTGGGCGACCCAGTCCTCCGTCTTCACCGAAGTGCTGGCCAAGAGCGGCCTGCACAGCGACCAGATCGCCGCCATCGGCATCACCAACCAGCGCGAAACCACCGTCGTCTGGGAGAAAGCCACCGGCAAGCCCATCTACAACGCCATCGTCTGGCAGTGCCGCCGCACCGCCGCCATCTGTGAAGATCTCAAGGCCCGTGGCCTGGAAGAGTACGTGCGCGACAACACCGGTCTGGTGGTCGATGCCTACTTCTCCGGCACCAAGGTGAAGTGGATCCTCGACAACGTCGAAGGCGCCCGGGAGCAGGCCATGAATGGCGAGCTGCTGTTTGGCACCATCGACACCTGGCTGCTGTGGAAGATGACCAATGGCGAGGTGCATGTCACCGATCCCACCAACGCGTCGCGCACCATGCTCTACAACATTCGTGATCTGAAATGGGATCAACGCATGCTCGACGAGCTGGGCATCCCGGCCTCCATGCTGCCCGAGGTACGCCCCTCCTCCGAGGTCTATGGCTACACCACCCGTGGCGGCGGCGCGCGCATCCCCATCGCCGGTATCGCCGGTGACCAGCAGGCGGCGCTGTTCGGTCAGCTCTGCTTCGAGAAAGGCATGGCCAAGAACACCTATGGCACCGGCTGCTTCTTGTTGATGAACACTGGCACCGAGCCTGTTCGCTCCAACAACGGCCTGCTGACCACCATCGCCATCGGTCCCAAGGGCGACGTCAACTACGCCCTGGAAGGGGCCGTGTTCATGGGTGGCGCCACCGTCCAGTGGCTGCGTGACGAGATGAAGCTCATTCACGATGCCCGGGACACCGACTACTTCGCCACCAAAGTCGGCGACACCAATGGCGTCTACCTGGTCCCGGCCTTCGTCGGCCTGGGCGCCCCTTACTGGGATCCCTACGCCCGTGGCACCATGGTCGGCCTGACCCGTGGCACCAACCGCAACCACGTGATCCGTGCGGCGCTCGAATCCATCGCCTACCAGAGCCGCGACGTGCTCGATGCCATGCAGCAAGACTCCGGCATCAAGCTGGCTTCTCTGAAGGTGGATGGCGGCGCCGTGGCCAACGACTTCCTGATGCAGTTCCAGTCCGACATGATGCGCACCCCAGTGGTACGCCCGACTCGCATCGAGACCACCGCCATGGGCGCCGCCTTCCTGGCCGGTCTGGCCGTGGGCTTCTGGAAGAGCGCGGACGAGCTCAAAGACAAGTTCAGCGTGGACCGCGAGTTCATCCCGCAGATGGACGACGCCCGCCGCGATCGCCTCTACGGCGGCTGGCAGAAGGCGGTCCAGCGCTCCCTTCGTTGGGCAGAAGAGGATTAACAGTCGGGGCGCGGCGCCCGATCCCGGCTGGCGCAGCCCCCGGGGCCACGCCTGCGGGTATCATCGCCAGGGGATGCCAAGCACCACTTGCATCCCTTGCGAGCCAGCCGCTCATCAATAAAAAGTGCATGCAGCGCGCACAACAGAGAAAGAGAGACGGGTAATAATCAACGGGCCGACAGCAATGTCGGCCCGTTTCTTTGTGGGGCTGTCAGGCGGTGGCCCGGGGGGCGAGCAGCGTCACGCCCTCCATGATGCCTGCGGTGCGGCGCCCCTCAGAGCGCGTGGCGGCCAATCTGCTCTTTCAGAAAATCGAGCCAGACCCGCAGCCGGATATCCCGCTGGGCATCGGAGTAGAACACAGCATGAATGGGGCGCGAGGCGCCGCTGTTGCTGCGGGCCAGCACCTCCACCAGGGCGCCGCTCGCCCTGTCTTCCCCCGTCATGAAGTCCGACAGACAGACGATACCCTGCCCCCCCAGCGCCAGCTGGCGCAGGGTCTCGCCGCTACTCGCCCTCAGGGTTGGCGTGATGGCGAACCTGTCTCCCTGCTCCTCGGTGAGCAGGGGCCAGTGATTGAGGTGCTCGGGATTCAAAAAGCCCAGCAGCTCGTGACCCGCCAGCAGATCCGCCGGCTGGCGCGGGGTGCCCCGCTCGCTCAGGTAAGCGGGGGATGCCAGCAGCCGCAACCGCGTGCGCCCGAGCGGCAAGGCGCGCAGGGAGGAGTCGGTCAGCTCGCCGATGCGAATGGCCATGTCCACCCGCCGCTCCATCAAATTGATAAAGCCCTCCGAGCTGTGCAGTTGCAGCTCGATACCGGGATAACGGCGCCGAAACTCGCCGATGAGGGGCACCAGTCGATGCAGGATGAAGGGGGTGGCGGCATCGACCCGCAGTATTCCCTCCGGCTGCTCCTTGCGACTGAGCAGATGGCTCTCCGCCTCGCTCATCTCGGTCAGCACCCTCACCGCCCGCTGATAGAACCAGCTCCCCTCCTCGGTCAGGCTGACCCGGCGAGTGGTGCGGTTGAGCAGCAGGGTCGCGAGCTTCTCCTCCAGCCGCTTGATGCCGCGGCTCACCACAGAGTTGTCCAGCCCCAGGTTCTCCGCCGCCTGGCGAAAACTGCCCGCCTCCACCACGGCCACAAACAGGGTCAGTTCATCGGAATGGGTCTTCATTGTTGTCATCCTGGCAAGAGTCATTGGGCTTTATAGGCACAATGCGGGTTAGTTGGCAAGGCAGCCATCCCGGATACGGCGCCTGATCCTGCTCTGTTTTCTTCTTGGAACCCAGGCTCGCGGCCCCATGCAGCGCCAGTCTGTCCCGATGGGACATGGCTATACTGATGCGGGCCCTTCATCCGGTCGGGATCCGGGGCCGCAAGGGCACAGAGCCGCCTCGGCTCAGGACCCTGACCATATAACGCAAGGAGTCGGGTGATGAAATACAAGGGAAGCTGCCACTGCGGCAGAGTGGCATTCGAAGCCGATGGTGAACTGACCCAGGCCCTGGCCTGCAACTGCTCCATCTGTCAACGCAAGGGGTCGCTGCTGTGGTTTGTCCCCTGGGAGAAGATGACGTTGCTGACCCCGCCTGAGGCGGCCAGCACCTACACCTTCAACAAACACGTGGTCAAACACAGATTCTGCCCCGTATGCGGCATGCACCCCTATGGTGAGGGGGTGGATCCCGATGGCAACCATGTTGCCGCCATCAATATCCGTTGCCTGGAAGCCATAGATCCCGAGTCCGTGCCTGTGCATCACTATGATGGCCGGGCCCTGTAGCCAGGGAGACCATCTGACGTTGTCAATCAGGCCGGAGGTACCTCTCTTCCCTCTGGCCTGCCCCTCTACCCCCAGCCTGATCTCCCCCCTCTACTGCACGGAACGATGTGATCCGGCGCAAACACCCGAGCCAGCAAAAAGGCTACAATCGGCACCACCTTATTGAAGGCCGGAGCGGCGCTCCATCGCCTGGCCCTGTCATGCCGTCACACAAGAGAAGCACCATGTTATTTGAACATCGCCTGTTCGCCGCCCATAGGGAGCTGGCCAGCAAGGGCGTGAAGGAGGTCAACTACAACCCGCCACTGTTCAGATTGCTGCGCAGACTGGGCCTGCGGCTAAGACCGCCCCACCATGAGCGCTTTCTGGTCAACCTGCTTGCCTTTGGTCTGCCGACAGGTGCCATCTGGGGGTTGTTGATGTGGTGCTTCGGCTGGCAGCATGAGGTGAGCCTGGGATATGCCCTGCGTCAGGCCAGTTTCTTCACCCTCTGTTTCGGCCTGCTGATGGCCACCCTCTTTTGGGGGCGCCGCCGGCAACTCAAGCTGATCCCCTGGGAGACACTGCCCTGCTCCACGCCGCGGACCCAGCAGCGCTGGCAGCCCAGACAATCGTGAGCCAGTCATCACACATCGTTTGAAACAAGAGGAAGCTGCCATGACCAAGGCCCATGAAAAACTGAACTATGTGGAGTTTGCCGCCAAGGATCTGGCGGCGACCAAGGCCTTCTTTCAGGCCGTCTTCGGCTGGCAGTTCGCCGACTACGGCCCTGACTACTGCGCCTTCGAAGGGGAAGGGCTGGATGGCGGCTTCTATCGCGCAGATCTCTATGGTCACAGCGCCCAGGGTGGCGCCCTGCTGGTGTTCTACAGCGCCGACATTGCCGCGACCCAGGCCAAGGTGTTCCAGCATGGGGGCTCCATCATTCGCCCGCTGTTCGATTTCCCCGGTGGCCGCCGCTTCCACTTCGTCGAGCCCAGCGGCAATGAATTTGCGGTCTGGTCGGAGGCAGCCACGGCCTGATGATATAGCCCGCAAGGCCGCCACTTTCCACACCACATGGGCGCCACTCAATAATCCTTGGCGCCAACCCGCGTTATTGATGCTCAATTATCAATAGTGTTTTGCGACTGCTGCTCTGTTCCCTCCATTTCGCCACGGGCATACTGGCCACCGTTTCCACGAGGAGGTTCGGATGTCATCTGCTGCTGTCGTCGTCATTGCCCAGCTTGAAGCCAAGCCCGCATTCAGTGCCGAGTTCCGAGCCGCCCTGACGCCGCTGGTCGCGGCGAGCGTGCAAGAACCCGGCTGCCACAGCTACCAGCTGCACCAGAGCCTGGACAACCCTCACAGCTGGATGCTGTATGAAGTGTGGGAGAGCCAGGACGCGCTCAACGCCCACCAGCAGCAGCCCCACTTTGTCGCCTTTGTGGCCGACACCGAACATTGGTTTGCCAGCAGTGCCGTCCGCCGTTACCACGCCGTGATGGCCTGACAACCCAGCGCCGCGCTATTTGCTATCTCACTATTTGCCCCGCCTTCGCCATTGCGCCAAGGAGCGAGGCTGAATGTCACAACACAATTGAGGAATTTGATAATGAACATGCCAATGATGGGTCTGGGGACCTTCCGCCTGAAAGAGCAACCCCTGCGCGACTCCCTGCTGCAGGGTCTGGATCTCGGCTATCGCCACATAGATACCGCCCAGATCTATGACAACGAGGCCGAAGTGGGCCAGCTGATGAGCGAAAGCGGTGTCCCCCGCCAGGATATCTACCTCACCACCAAGGTGTGGATCAGCGAGTTTGGCCAGGGCAAGGTGATCCCGAGCCTGGAGCTGAGCCTGGAGAAGCTGCGTACCGACTATCTGGACTTGGCGCTCATTCACTGGCCCTCCCCCCAGGATGAGGTGCCGATGGCGGTCTATCTGGAGCAGCTGGCCGAGGCCAAGGCCCGGGGCCTGACCCGGGAGATAGGGGTCTCCAACTTCACGGTCGCCCAGCTCAAACAGGCCATCGACATCCTGGGACCGGGCGCCATCGCCCACCAGCAGGTGGAAATTCACCCGCTACTGCAAAACCGCAAGGTAGTGGAGTTCTGCCGCGAGCAAGGCATCGCCATCACCGCCTATATGCCGCTCGCCTATGGCAAGGTGCTCGCCGAGCCCCTGATGCAGCAGATCGCCGCACGCCATGGCGTCTCCGCCGCCCAGGTATCCCTGGCCTGGTTGCTGGCCCAGAACATGGCGGTGATCCCGAGCTCCACCAAGCGCGCCAACCTAACTGCCAACCTGGCCGCCCTCGAGCTCAAGCTGAGCGGCGACGAGATGACCCAGATTGCCACCCTGGATCGGGGCGAGCGCTGCGCCAATCCGGACTTCGCCCCGGCCTGGGATTAACCGGATTGTTCCCTCTCCCCATGGGAGAGGGCCAGGGTGAGGGTATAGCAGCATCTTTCGCTACCATAGGCCAGTTTTGCAGCATATATAGAATACCCCCCTCATCCCCGACCCTTCTCCCGCCAGGGGAGAAGGGAGTCAATAACGATCCGGGATATTTATCCAACCCCTAGCGGGAGGCACTGTGCCTCCCGCTTTTTTTGGTTTTGTGCACCATCCACGCGATGCCCCGCCCGATAACACCCGCCTCCCCTCGGTTATTGCTGCTGATTGAGCAAAAGTCATTTGATGTCGTCGTCATTTTTGCCAACAAAGCTCTTGGGCATACTGGCCTCCTTCTCCCATAGGGAGCCCATATCCAAGGAGTTTCTATGCCACTGGCATTATTTGCCCTCACCCTGAGTGCCTTCGCGATCGGCACCACCGAATTTGTGATAGTGGGGCTCATTCCCACCATCGCCGAACAGCTTCATGTCTCGCTCCCCTCGGCGGGCCTGCTGGTCAGCCTCTATGCCCTCGGCGTCGCCATCGGTGCGCCGCTGCTGACGGCGCTCACCGGCAAGCTGCCGCGCAAGTGGTTGCTGGTCGGCTTGATGGCGCTGTTCACCATTGGCAACCTGCTGGCCTGGCAGGCGCCGGGTTACGAGAGCCTGATCGTCGCCCGCATCCTCACCGGTCTGGCCCACGGGGTCTTCTTCTCGGTAGGTAGCACCATCGCCACCGGTCTGGTAGCCAAGGAGAAGGCCGCCAGCGCCATCGCCATCATGTTCAGCGGTCTGACTGTGGCGCTGGTGACCGGCGTGCCGCTCGGCACCTGGATTGGCCAACAGTTTGGCTGGCGCGAGACCTTCCTGGTGGTCAGCCTGCTCGGCCTCATCGCCATGGTGGGCAGCCTGCTGCTGATCCCGAGCAACCTGCCAAAGGGGGCCGCCTCCAGCATCCGTGAGCAGCTCTCGGTGCTGACCAAGAAGCCGCTGCTGCTGGTCTACGCCAAGACAGCCCTCGGTTACGGCGGCGCCTTCACGGCGTTTACCTTCCTCGCCCCCATCTTGCAACAGGTGAGCGGCTTCGGCGCCAACGCGGTCAGCCTGATCCTGCTGGTGTACGGGGTATCGGTGGCGTTCGGCAACATCTGGGGCGGCAAGCTGGCAGACAAGATGGGCCCCCTGCCCGCCCTCAAGCTGATGTTTGCCGGGCTGGCGCTCATCTTGTTGCTGCTCACCTTCACCGCGCCCCATCCGATGCTGGCGGTGCTGACAGTGCTGGTGTGGGGCGCCTTCGCCTTTGGCAACGTGCCGGGCCTGCAGGTGCTGGTGGTGAAACAGGCGGAGATCCATACCCCCAACGCCGTGGACGTGGCCTCCGGCCTCAACATCGCCGCCTTCAACGTCGGCATAGCGCTGGGATCCGTGGTCGGTGGTCTGGTGGTGGAACACCTGGGGCTGATGCACACCCCCTGGATAGGCGCCCTCATAGTGCTGCTGGCCTATGGCCTGACCCACGTCAGCGAGAAGCGCGAAGCCAAATTGGCGCTGGCCATCTAATTCGCCGCGCAGACGCAAAACGAAAAGGCCGACACCCAGTGTCGGCCTTTTGCATTTCCAGAACGCGGGGCTCAAGACTCCTTGAGATCCTCGTCCGCGGCCCAACGGGCCTCCAGCCAGAGCAGGTTGACCAGGCCACACAGCAGGGCAAAGCCCAGCCCCAGGATCCAGGTGAAATACCACATAGTCGAAACTCCCTTGAGGTGAAGACGGTTAGTAGAGGCTGTGACCGTGCTGGCGCACCTGATCCGTGCTGACCTTGCCGCGCACCACCCGGTAGACCCAGAGGGTGTAACCGATGTTGATGGGCATCAGCACCCCCACTATCCCCAGCATGATGAGCAGGGTGCCCTCGCTGGAGGTGCCATCCCACAGGGTCAGGCTGCTCGACGGATCCAGCGACGAGGGCAGCACAAAGGGGAACAGGGCGATGGCGATGGTCAGCATCATGGTGGCGCAGGCGCCGCCGCTGGCCATGATCGCCAGCCGCGCTCTGCCGAGGTGGCTTGCCAAGGTACTCATCAACGGCAGCAGCAGGCCCAAGGCAGGCACAGCCCAGAGCACCGGGTGCGCCACGAAGTTGCCAAGCCAGCCATCCGGCGCCGTCGTCACCTGCTTCATCAGCGGCGTCAGGGCGCCGTTGAGATCGCCAATCTCCGCAATCTGGTATCCCCGCATCTGGCTGAGCCAGAGGCCGCCGAGGGCAAACAGGCCGCTGGCCAGGGGCCCGAGCCAGAGGCTCTGGCGGGCGCAGCGCTCGGCGATCACCCCCTGGGTCTTGCACTGCAGGAAGCTGGCGCCATGCAGCATCAGCAGGGCCAGCGCCGTGCCCATGCAGGTCAGCAGCAGCGGCCAGTTAAAATCGAAAACGCCGTAGTGGATGCGAAGGGCCGAGTCGAAGCGAAACGGCAAGCCTTGCAACAGGAAGCCCAGCGTCGCGCCAAACACCAGGGTCGGCAGCAGGGCGCCGGTCACCAGGGCCCTGTCCCACCAGCGGCGCCACTGGGCCGATTCCAGCTTGCTGCGATAGTCAAAGCCCACCGGGCGCAGGAAGAGGCCGAACAGCAGGAACATGAAGGGCACGTAGAGCGCCGAGAAGGCGGCGGCATAGACCAGGGGCCAGGCGGCGAACAGGGTGCCGGCCCCGGCGATGAGCCACACCTGGTTACCCTCCCACACCGGGCCCACGCTGTTGAGCAGCACCCGCCGCTCCTCATCGCTCTTGCCGACGATGGGCAGCAGCAGGCCCACCCCCAGATCGAAGCCATCCATCACCACGAAGCCGATGAGCAGGAACAGCACCAGACCCCACCAGATCACTTTCAGGGTTTCGTAATCCATCAGAGCGCACTCCCGTTTTGCAACACTTCACCTTGATAACGACCCGTCTGCAGGCTGGCGGGCCCTTTGCGGATCACATGACGCAACAAGAACAGCTCCACCACCAGCAAGCTGGTGTAGATGAGGCTGATGGAGATGAGGCTGAACCAGATCTGGCCCGGCTGCAGCAAGGAGACCGAGGCCGACACCGGCAACACCTCGCTGATGGTCCAGGGCTGGCGGCCAAACTCGGCCACGAACCAGCCCGCCTCGATGGCGACCCAGGGCAGCGGAATGCACCAGAACAGCGCCTTAAGCAGACGCGGCGACTGCACCAACCGACCTCTACACAGTTGCAGGAAGGCGGCGGCAAAGAGCCCGAGCAACACCACCCCGATGCCCACCATCAGCCGGAAGCTCCAGAACAGCGGTGCTACCTGGGGCACGGAGTCCTCCACCGCCCGCGCGATGGCCCCTTCGTCCGCCTTGGCTATGTCCTTGGCATGAGGGGTGAGCAGCAGACCGTAGCCGAGATCCTGGCGATGCTGCTCGAAGGTGGCGCGGGCGGCTCCATTGCCACCATCCTGGCGCAGCGCCTCAAGGGCGCCATAGGCCCGCATGCCGCTGCGGATGCGCACCTCGTGCTCGGCCTTGAGATCTTTGATGCCGGTCACCTGCTCATCCAGGGAGCGGGTGGCGATGATGCCCATCAGATAGGGGATCTTGACGGCCCCGTGGGTGGTCTCGGCGCTTTGATCGGGCCAGCCGAACAGGGTGAAGGCGGCCGGGGCGGGCTCGGTCTCCCACTCCGCCTCGATGGCGGCGAGTTTGACCTTCTGCACCTCGCCAGTGCGATAACCGGACTCATCCCCGAGCACGATAACCGAGAGGATGGCGGCCAGGCCAAAACCGGAGGCGATGGCAAAGGAGCGCAGGGCGAAGCGCACCTCCATGGTGCGCAGCAGATACCAGCTGCTGATCCCCATCACGAACAGGGAAGCCGCCACGTAACCCGCCGCCACAGTGTGCACGAACTTGACCTGGGCCACCGGGTTGAACAGCACGGCGGTCACATCGGTTAGCTCCATGCGCATCGTCATGGGGTTGAACTCGGCACCGACCGGGTTCTGCATCCAGCCGTTGGCGATGAGGATCCAGAGGGCGGAGAGGTTGGAGCCGAGCGCAACCAGCATGGTCACCATCAGGTGCTGACCACGGGAGAGCCTGTCCCAGCCGAAGAAGAACAGGCCCACCAGGGTGGACTCCAGGAAGAAGGCCATCAGCCCTTCCACCGCCAAGGGGGCGCCGAAGATGTCGCCGACATAGTGGGAGTAGTAGGCCCAGTTGGTGCCGAATTGAAACTCCAGGGTGATCCCCGTGGTCACCCCCATGACGAAGTTGATGCCAAACAGCTTGCCCCAGAAACGGGTGATGTCCTTGTAGATCACCTTGCCGGTCATCACGTAGGCGGATTCGGCGATCACCAGGATCCAGGACAACCCCAGGGTGAGGGGCACAAACAGGAAGTGAAACATGGCCGTGGCCCCGAACTGCAATCGGGACAGGCTTACCACATCATCCAGGTTAATCATGCAGGACTCTCTATGTTGCATTTAACAGACAGCTTTTCGCCCGTTAAGTACAACACGCCCTATGACACCTATAACAGATGCAGTTATAGTGAAATACACCTATAACAGTTAGGGCACACCATGTCCCGTTACGGCCAGCTGGCAGCCCTGCTGCAACAACAAATAGAGACCGGCCTCTGGCAGCCGGGGGA
The DNA here is from genome assembly GCF_024809075.1 of Aeromonas sp. BIGb0445. Taxonomy (NCBI): domain Bacteria; kingdom Pseudomonadati; phylum Pseudomonadota; class Gammaproteobacteria; order Aeromonadales; family Aeromonadaceae; genus Aeromonas; species Aeromonas sp. BIGb0445. Next base: position 702,511 of record NZ_JANUES010000001.1, on the reverse strand, counting down.
GCGCATTCCCTCCATTCGCCAGAGTTGCAAGACCCACACCCTCAGCCCCATGACGGTGCTGCAGGCCTACCAGCTGCTCGAAAGCCGTGGCCTCATTCTGGCGCGGCCCCAGTCCGGCTACTACGTCAAGGCCGCCACCTCCCCGCTGCGAGCCTGCGCCCCGCAACAGGCGCACTACACAGGCTCGGTGGATATCAACGATCTGGTGTTCGAGGTGTTGCAGGCGAGCAAGTCCCGGGCGCTGGTGCCCCTTGGCATGGCGGTGGCGGATCCCGCCCTCTTCCCTCATCCCCAGCTCGGCCGGGCCCTGGCCAGCTGCATGCGCCGCCTCGACCCCTTCAGCACTGTGGCCGACCTGCCCCCCGGCAACGAGGCGCTGCGCCGCGCCATCGCCCAGCGTTACGCCAGCGACGGCCTGGCGGTGGACCCTCAGGAGATCATCATCACCACAGGGGCCATGGAGGCGCTCTCCCTGAGCCTGCAGGTGTTGACTGAGCCGGGGGACTGGGTGGTGGTGGAATCCCCCACCTTCTACGGCGCCCTGCAGGCCATAGAGCGCTTGCAGCTCAAGGTGGTGGAGATCCCGGTGATCCCCGGGGTCGGCATCGATCTCGCCCTGCTGGCCGAGGCGCTCGCCCAGCGCCCCATCAAGGCGTGCTGGCTGATGGGCAACGTCCAGCACCCCCTCGGCCACACCATGCCGGATGGCCACAAGCAGGGGCTGATGCAACTGCTCAACCGCCATGAGGTGCCCCTGGTGGAGGACGACGTCTACGCCGAGCTCTATGTTGGCCGCGAGCGCCCCAGGCCCATCAAGCTCTGGGACGCCCGGGGCGACAGCCTGCTGTGCGGCTCCTGGACCAAGTGTCTGGCGCCGGGCTTTCGGGTCGGCTGGGTGGTGGCGGGGCCCCATGCCGAGCGCATCCAGCGGCTGCAACTGATGTCGACCCTGTCGACCAATGTGCCGAGCCAGCTGGCGCTGGCCGACATGCTGCGCCAGGGCGGGGTGGATGCCCACTTTCGCCGCCTGCGCCACACCCTGGCCCAGCGCCAGCAGCAGATGCGGGCGGCCCTGCTGCGCCTCTTCCAGGAGGAGGTGCGCATCTCCACCCCGGATGGCGGTTACTTCCTCTGGCTGGAATTTGATGCTCGGCTCGACAGCCGGGCGCTGCATGCCCAGGCGCTGGCCTGCGGTTTCTCGCTGGCGCCGGGGGCGCTGTTCTCGAGCCAGGGCCAGCACAACCACTGCCTGCGCCTCAACAGCTCCCATCCCTGGCGCCCTGAGCTGGAAGCGGCCCTCACCCGGTTGGCGGCGCTGATCCACCAACAGCTCGGTCGCCATGAAAGCCGGACATAACAAGGCCCCATGACGGGGCCTTGTCTCCTGAGGGGAGGAGCGCTTATCGGGCGTAAATTTCGGACTGACGGGTGAAACCCAGGGATTCATAAAACGACCTGGCCCTGTCGTTGAAGGACATCACCTCCAGCCGGATTTGGCTCGCATCCTGGGCCTTGGCCCATTGATCGCAATGGGCGATCAATGCCTTGCCGATGCCGCCGGATCTGTGCTGCTCATCGACCACCACTGTGGTGATACGACAGATGGGGAGCTTGCTGAGAAAGGGAATGGCTTCATTGATGTCAATTCTTGCCACCAGAAACCCCAGCACCTGAGCATGCTCCACCGCCACACAAAACAGCCGCTCTTCGCTGCCGATGGCGGCGAGCAGAAAGTCGCGGTCCTCAGCAGAGGGGCCACAAAACACCTCGGGGACATGTTCAAAGTGCATCACGCATATTTGCCGATTCAGTTCCGCGAGGGCGTCGATATCGCGCGCGGTTGCCTTGCGTATTTCCAATGATGGCTCCTTGCCGGTGAGTGACACTTTCATCCCCTGCGATCTCTGGAGAAAGGCCAATCATAGGGGGAGTCAGCCACAACAAAAAGGGTCAATCGCATCCCAGATGGGCAGTGCCGCCAGGCAAGCACAAAACATAACGCCCCGTGATTGGGGCGTTATCGACTATCCCGCTATTTGCCAACGGTCAGCTCGGGGCTCCCAGCTGGGCCACCTGTCGCTCTATGCTGCCCTTGAGGTTGGCATCGAGCTTGAGGGCCCTCGCCAGCTCGTCCAGATAGCCGCGCTCCATGAAGTGATCCGCCTCTATGGTGAGCAGGGAGGCGAGGTAGACCTCGGTGGCCTGCTCCATGTCGGTCACTTCCCGTGCCAGCGCTTGCGGGTCGAGGGGGCGCGCCAGTTCGGCGTCAATCCAGCGCGCCGCATCGCTCTGACCCTGCTCGGTCAGATACTGCTGGATCTTCTGGCGCTCGGCGTCGTCGATGTGACCGTCAGCCCTGGCCGCCGCCACCATGGCGCGCACCAGCAAGGTGGCGCGGGCATCCAGCGCCTGGCCTTGCAGGCTGTCCAGTGGCTGGGTCGGTTGCGCAGCCCCGCCCTGCTGGGCCTGCCAATCCTGATAGAGCTTGTAGGCGAGGCCGCCGAGGGCCGCCGCGCCGCCCACCGCCGCCACCTTGCCGCCATATTTGCGGATCTTCTTGTTACCCAGCAACAAGGCCATGGCCCCGGCGGCCAGGCCACCTTGCGCCATGCCCTTCATCTGCGCCTTGCGGCTGTCACCGCCATCGTTCAGCCAGCTCTTGCCGCTGCCCAGCAGTTGATCGAGTATTTGTTTCATAGGCCCTCCTCGTTGCATAGTGATCCATGCTGGGTCGCGTCCACTGAACTCAAGGTGAATAAATGCCACTGCCACGCCTGCTGCTGCTGACCCTGTTGACGCTGATGGCGTTCGCAGCCAATTCGCTGCTCTGCCGCCTTGCCCTGTTCGACGAGCGGATGGATCCGGCGCTGTTCACCCTGCTGCGCCTGACCAGCGGCGCCCTGATGTTGCTGCTGCTCTGTGCGCTCCGTCGTCCCCCACAGCCCCGCCAGGGGGACTGGGGGGGCGCCCTGGCCCTCATCGGCTATGGCGCGGCCTTCTCTTTTGCCTACCTGACCCTGACCACGGGCACCGGCGCCCTGCTGCTGTTTGCCGCCGTGCAGCTCAGCATGCTGGCCCCGCCCCTGCTGCGCGGTGAACGCCTGCCCCCTCGCCAGTGGGCCGGCTTGCTGCTCGCCATGGCGGGACTGATCCTGCTACTGCTGCCCGGCATCACGGCGCCGGATCCTCTGGGGGCGGCTTTGATGATAGCCGCCGGCATCGCCTGGGCCTGCTACACCCTGCGCGCGCCGCGCTTTGCCGATCCCCTCGCCGCCAACGCCGGCCACTTCCTGCGCGCCAGTCTGCCGGCGGCCCTGCTCTACCTGTGGCTGGGGCACCTTGAGGCCAGCCCGCTGGCCATCGGCTACGCCCTGGCCTCGGGGGCGCTGGCCTCCGGGCTCGGCTATGCACTCTGGTATCGGGTGCTGCCCCAGCTGGGCCGCACCCTGGCCGCCAGCGTCCAGCTGCTGGTGCCTCTGCTCGCCGCCCTCGGCGGGCTCATCTGGTTGGATGAGTCATGGTCAATGCGGCTGTTATTGTCATCCATAGCCATCTTGGGGGGCATCGCCCTGGTCATATGGGGACGGCCCTCTGCTGGAGACAAGTCATGAAGACGCACATTATGAAGCTCGCCATACTGCTGCTGGGTGGCAGCCTCTCAACCGGTCTGCTAGCCGCACTGGAAGACAGGGAAGCCCAGCAGAGTCAGCTGGACAGAGCCTGTCTCAACGCCCAGCAGGCATTGATCGACGAAGGTAAGGCCCAACGCATCAAGGCATGTGAGGAGCAAGGCGGCAAGGCCGCCAACTGTACGCAGACCTTTGCCAGCTTCGGGCAGCGTGAGGGAAACAAACGCCCGAACTTTGGCCAAATACCGGCCTGCCAGCAGGCCGAGCAGTACCGACAAAGCTATCGTCAGTGACATCACTACCCCGGGCAGGATCATCGTTATCTGCAGCTCTTGCCCCCATTCGACCCCAGAAGGAAGTGCCATGAGTGCCCGTGAACTGACCCTGCAATTTCTCGCCGAGCCCGCCGACGTCAACTTCGGTGGCAAAGTCCATGGCGGCATGGTGATGAAGTGGATCGATCAGGCCGGCTACGCCTGCGCCGCCGGCTGGTGTGGCGGCTATGCCGTCACCGTCTATGTGGGGGGCATTCGCTTTTTGCGTCCCATCCAGATAGGCCAGCTGGTCGAGGTCCATGCCAAGGTGATCCACACAGGTACCACCAGCATGCACCTGGCCGTGGATGTCTATAGCCGCCACCCCACCGACCCGGCTCGCCACAAGACCACCCACTGCATCATCATCTTCGTGGCCATGGACGAGCACGGCAAGCCGAGCCCCGTGCCCCAGTGGCAGCCGGTGAGCGAGCAGGATCTACGCTTGCAGCAGTACGCCAAGAAGCTGATGGCCCTGCGCGAAGAGCTCGACAAGGAGATGCGTCAGCACATGTGACCGCATGCGCCCCGGCCAGCGGGGCGTGTATCCGTCGCTCCGGGCTGTATAATGGCGGGTCCCTTCTATTCGAGAAACCAAGATGTCCCTGGAAAATGCCCCCGCAGAGGTGCAGCTCGCCGTCGATCTCATCGAGCTGCTGGAAACCAACAAGATAGCCCCCGCCCTGGCCCTGGCGGCGCTCGCCATCGTCCGTCAGGACTATGAGCGCAAGCTGGCCGCAGGGGCCGAGCACTAATCCCAAGACGGTTTTAGCCCGAGACCGCCCCCATTCCCGTCGAGGAAGCGCAGCATGAGCCAACCCCAGCGTTTCGAACAAGGCCGTCCTATGTTGCTCGGCGGCCTGCGCCGTCAGCACGACGCAGCCAGTGCAGACATTGGGCGCCAATGGCGGGATGCCGGTCAGCTCTGGCCCCTGCCCGGCCAACTCGGTGAATATGCCTACGGGGTGATGTGCGGGGGCGATGACAGCCGTTTCGAATATATGTGCGCCCTGGAAGTGGCCTGCCTGGCGGCGCTGCCCGCGGGGCTGGGGCGGATGCGGATCGAGGCCCAGACCTACGCGGTATTCTGCCATCAGGGCCATGTCAGCACCCTGCCTGCCCGCTGGCAAGAGGCGCTGGCCTGGCTGGCAGCGTCTCAATATCAATCAGCCCATAAACCCGATTTCGAGCGCTATTCCCCGCAGTTTGATGGCATCAACGGCATCGGCGAGATGGAGATCTGGCTCGCCGTGGTGCCGCGTCAACAACTCGCCTGAGCCTCAATGCCGGTCATCCACAGTCATCACCTCATCGCACAGGGTGATCAGGGCCTCGGCGAGCCGGGCCAGGGGCTCGCCCCGCTCACGGCTCACATGCAGGGCCAGCTCGACCGGGGCGAGGGCGGGCCAGTCACTCAGGCTAACCTGCCCCTCCTGCAACAGCCGCTGGGGTAACAAACTGACCCCGATCCCGGCGCTCACCGCCCCCTGCAAGCTGGCCAGGCTGGCACTGACATAGGCGATGCGCCAGCGCAGCCCCATGGCGTCCAGCGCCGCCGTCATCTCGTCGCGATAGAGTCCTGCGCTTGGAAAGGCCACCAACGGCAGGGGATCCCGTCCTGCCGCAGGCCAGTCGCGGCTGTCGACCCAGGCGATCGGTTCGGGCCAGATTGCCCTGGGTTGGCCCTGGCCCCGCCTCTGCTTGACCAGCGCCAGATCCAGCTCCCCTGCGGCAAAGCGTTGCCACAGCTCATGGCTGAGTCCGCTCATCACCTCGAGCCGCACCTGGGGATAGTCCCGAGCGAAGCGGGCCAACACCCGGGTCATGGCGCCTGCGGCAAAATCTTCCGGCACTCCCAGCGTGAGCTGCTGGCTCGCCTCTGCCACCTGTTGCTCCGCCTGGGCGAGCAGATTCAGGATGCGCCGCGCCGTGCCAAGCAGGGTCTCCCCCTGAGCTGTCGCCGTGACCTGACCGCCGCGCCTGTCCAACAAGGCGCAACCGAGTTGAGTCTCGAGTCGCCGCATCTGCTGGCTGATGGTGGATTGGGTCAGATGAACCCGTTCACCGGCGCGGGTGAAACTGCCGGTATCGACGATGGCAACGAAGCTGCGCAGCAATTGGGGATCCAGCATGGGTGACTCCATTTGAAAAATTACTGATTGGCATTGAATCATTTAATTTCCCCATAATAGCGCGAGCGGCTAGCCTGTCACCAGACTCCACAAGCGGCCACTCCATATGACTGACACTTCCACACCCGATGGCTCCCTGGCGACCCATCAAGCCTGGCTGGTACAAACGGTCGAACTTGCCCTTGATCACCGACGCCAGGGGGGGCGCCCCTTCGCGGCCCTGCTGGTACGCGATGGTCAACGGCTGGCCAGCGCCGTCAATCTGATGCACCTGGCCGGGGATCCCACCCGCCATGCCGAACTCGAAGCGCTGCGCGAAGCCAGCCAACATGGCGCCCTCAAGGGCGCCGTGATCTACGCCAGCGGCCACCCCTGCCCCATGTGCCTCTGTGCGTTGGTGATGAACGGCATCAGCGCCGTCTACTACGCCTTCGACAATCAGGATGCGGCCCCCTTCGGCTTTGACAGCGCCGCCAGCTACGCCCGGCTGAGGATCCCCCTGTCGCCCCCGCCGCTACCGCTCATCAAGTTGCCGAGCCCCATCAGTGCCGCCGTCCTCTACGGCCCTGACGCCGATGAGTAAGCCATCTATTCAGGAAGGCCGCGGTGCCCTGCTGGTGCTGGTGATGCTGATTGGCATCAACCTGCGCCCCTTCCTCACCGCCATCGGCCCGCTGACGGAGCGGATCGACGGGCGTCTCGCGCTCGGCATGGACAACCTCGCCTGGGTGACCCTGCTGCCACTGCTGCTGATCGGGGTCGGTGTGCTGTTCACTCCGGCCCTGCTGCGCCTGGCCAGCCCGCACCAGCTGCTGGCCACGGCGTTGCTGTTGCTGGCACTCGGCAGCGCCCTGCGCTTCGATTTGAGCAGTGGCGCCCTGCTCATCGCCAGCGCCGCCCTCTGTGGCCTCGGCTCGGCCCTGGTGCAGGGGGTGTTGCCCGGCCTCATCAAGGGGGCCTTCGCCCAGCGGGTCCCGCTGGTGATGGGGATTTTTTCTGCCTGCATGATGGGGGGCGGGGCGCTGGGCGCCATCCTCAGCCCCCAACTCGCGAGCCAGCTGGACTGGTCGCGGGTGCTCGCCCTGTGGAGCCTGCCGGTGCTGCTGGCGCTGATCTGGCTCGGCTGGCGGGTACGATTACCTGTGGTGGCCAAGGCCCTGCCACCACGGGGGGAGCCGCGATTGATAGGCCTGCCCCGCAGCTGGCTGCTGATCGGCTGCTTTGGCATCATCAACAGCGGCTATGGCATCGTCGTGGCCTGGCTGGCACCGGCCTACATGGCGCAGGGCCTGAGTGCCCAGCAAGGGGGAGAACTGGTGGCCTGGCTGGCGCTGGCCCAGACCCTGAGCGGCCTCGGCCTGCCGCTGCTGGCGGCGCGCAAGCTGGACAGGCGCCCCTGGATGGGGCTCGCCATCTTGTTGCAGGTCGCGGGATTTGGCGGCCTCTGGCTCGCCCCGGAGGCCGCCCCCATCCTCTGGTGCCTGCTGTGCGGCGCAGGGCTCGGCGGCAGCTTCTCCCTCATCATGGTGATAGCGCTGGATCACCTGCCAGACCCCAGACGCGCCGGTAGCCTGAGCGCCCTGATGCAGGGATTTGGCTTCATCTTGGCAGCCACCGGCCCCTGGGTGGCGGCGCGCCTGCACCACTTGAGCGGTGACTTCGCCGCCGCCTGGCAGTGGCAGCTCGGCGGATTGGCGCTGATGAGCCTGCTGGTGCTGCGCCTCAACCCCTTGCACTACCCGAGCGCGATGCGACTGCCCGCAGTACCCGCAGTGCCCGAGAGTGATGCCCCGGCCCCGCTGCCCGCCCATAGCAATACACCGGCCTGAGGCCGGTGTATTGGGAGGGATCACTATGGGATGAGGGGCGAGCTTAGCGCCCCTTCTTCTGCCGTCCACCCTGGTTGGTGCGCGGTTTGCCCGCAGTGGCAGGCTTGCCCCCCTTGACCGGAGCGCCCTTGCCAGCGGCGCCTTTACCGGCCGCGACCTTGCCTGCACCGCCCTTGCCCGCTGGGCTCTTGTTCTCAAACGCCGAGGGGCCCGGCACGTTGGGACGGCCGCCAATCTCGTGGTTATCGTCCCGGCGCGGCTTCTTGCCCTGGGCCGGTTTGGCGCTTTGTGCCGCTGGGGTCTTGGGCTTCTCCCCCTTGGCCGGTTTCACCTCGGAGGAGGAGTCTTCAATCAGCTTGAACAGCTCGATCAGCTCATCGTCGGTGAGATCGCGCCACTCCCCCACCGGCAGCCCCTTGAGGCTGACGTTCATGATGCGGATGCGTTCTAGCTTGGTGACCTCGAAACCGAAGTGCTCGCACATGCGGCGGATCTGGCGATTGAGCCCCTGCACTAGGGTGATGCGGAACACGAAGGGGGCCTCGCGCTTCACCTTGCACTTCTTGGTGATGGCACCGAGGATCGGCACCCCGGCGCCCATGCCGCGGATGAACTCATCGGTCACCGGCTTGTCGACGGTCACCAAGTACTCTTTCTCGTGATCGTTGCCCGCCCGCAGGATCTTGTTGACCAGATCCCCGTGGTTGGTCAGGAAGATGAGCCCCTGGGAGTCCTTGTCGAGTCGGCCGATGGGGAAGATACGGGTGCTGTGGTTGACGAAGTCGACGATGTTGTCCTTCTCCCCCGCCTCCGTGGTGGAGACGATGCCCACCGGCTTGTTGAGCACGATGAACACCAGGCTGTCGGCTTCTCGCGCCTCGATCACCTGACCGTTGACCAAGACCCGATCCCCGGCAAACACCTGATCGCCGATCCCGGCCCGCTTGCCATTGATGAAGACCTGGCCCTGCTCGATGAAGCGATCGGCCTCACGACGGGAGCAGATGCCGCTCTCGCTGATGTATTTGTTCAGGCGCATGGATTCATCAGCCAGCATGGGTCACCTGCGAGAATATGGGGTTGAGGAGGGTTGTCGGCTGAGTCAGCCATGTCATCGGGTTAGTCTGCATACTGTTCCATCTACAAAAAGCATCTGCAAAAAAGCGTCTTCAAAAGGGTCAAAGCCTGCGCATTCTTCAAAAAAGCGCCGCTACAGTAGCATATTGCCCCGATCCATTCGCCGGATACTTCTCCCCCGCCCTCCCCAATAACGCGATCGCAAGGCCCGATATGAGGCCCACAACGGCACAAGCACCCACTCCCACATTCAGCGGAACACAGAGTGCGGCCAACAATGGGCACATCAAGACGCGGTGCAGGCCGACGACCTTGCCCGCACTCCTCGCACGAGACGCATTCACTGGCTATGCAGCCAGCTTGCCCCTGTGTCACTTGGCACCAACAAAAACTTGCTATTTATTAATCAAAAATGCATAAAAAGATTCTCGTTCACGCGAATTATCTTGCTGCAAGCGCCACGATCGCCGTGGCTTCGGGCCTAAATAAAATATTATTTTTAAAACAGGCCGTGGATTCGAATATTTACCCGCACTGACTACCAATTAAAAAATAACCTTTCATGCGGGGCCTGACTCGCTTTCTGACAGACGCCTATTTCATCATCCCATACAGGAGTTACCGATGAGCCATTCCCTTTCCCAGACGGATTTCCTGGCCCAGCTGGCCAACCGCAACCCCCACCAACCCGAGTTCATCCAAGCCGTGAGTGAGGTGGTTGCCTCCATCTGGCCCTTCATCGAACGTCACCCCCACTATTTGCAGCACGGCCTGTTGGAGCGGCTGGTAGAGCCGGAGCGCCTGATCCAGTTTCGAGTGAGTTGGGTGGATGATCGGGGTCAGGTGCGGGTCAACCGTGGTTATCGTATCCAGCACAACTCGGCCATCGGCCCCTTCAAGGGGGGCATGCGCTTCCACCCCTCGGTGGATCTCTCGGTGCTCAAGTTCCTCGCCTTCGAGCAGACCTTCAAGAATGCCCTCACCACCCTACCCATGGGCGGCGGCAAGGGCGGCAGTGATTTCGATCCCAAGGGCAAGAGCGAGGGAGAAGTGATGCGTTTTTGCCAGGCGCTGATGCTGGAACTCTATCGCCACCTGGGCGCCAACACCGATGTGCCAGCCGGTGACATCGGGGTGGGCGGGCGCGAGGTGAGCTACATGGCGGGCATGATGAAGAAGCTCACCAACAGCGCCGAGTGCGTCTTCACCGGCAAGGGACTCTCCTTTGGCGGCAGCCTCATTCGCCCGGAAGCCACCGGCTACGGCCTGCTCTACTTCGCCCAAGCCATGCTGGCCAATCGTGGACAATCCCTGGCAGGCATGACGGTCTCGGTATCGGGTTCCGGCAACGTGGCGCAATACGCCATCGAGAAGGCGATGGCACTCGGCGCCCGGGTCATCACCGCCTCTGACTCCGGCGGCACCGTCTTTGATCCCGACGGCTTCACCCCCGAGAAACTGGCCCGCCTGATGGCGCTCAAGAACGAGCAGCGCAAGCGGGTCGCCGATTACGCCCACGAGCTGGGGCTGGAGTTCTTCACCGGCCGCTCCCCCTGGCACTTGCCGACTCAGGTCGCCCTGCCCTGCGCCACCCAGAACGAGTTGGGGGAAGAGGATGCCGCAACCCTCATCACCAACGGCGTGCAGCTGGTGGCGGAGGGCGCCAACATGCCAAGCAGCGCTGCCGCCATTCAGCTCTTCCATGAGGCCAGGGTACTGTTTGCCCCGGGCAAGGCGGCCAACGCGGGGGGCGTGGCCACTTCGGGTCTGGAGATGAGCCAGAACGCCCAGCGCCTCGGCTGGAGCCGGGACGAGGTCGATGCGCGCCTCAAGGGGATCATGACCAGCATCCACGCCACCTGTGTACGCTATGGCCAACATGGACAGGGCCAGGATGACGACCATGTGAACTACGAAAGCGGCGCCAATATCGCCGGCTTCGTCAAGGTCGCCGACGCCATGTTGGCGCAAGGAGTCTGCTGACAGGGACCATGGCCGGACCAAATGAAAAACACGGCAGCCCTTGGGCTGCCGCGTTTTTTATCATCGGTTAAAGATAGTCACCGACTGGTGATACCCCATTATCTCGATTGTCTTTATGCCTCATCACCGCATTGAAAATAGCCAATCGGATTACCTCACCCTTCTCTGCACTTGTCGTGTCAGATGCCTGTCGGACACTTTATTAAAAATCGGGGAAAACCAAGCTTAGTATTCTGATTTATTTACACAAATTTATTAAAATCATCCCTATTAGCCCCCTCAAGTGGCTGAAGATAGGGTTCGTTTGGATTAATATGCGAATCAGAATAATATGAACCGAATGAAACCTTACCTGCCCCATCGACACGGAGCAGAAGATGGGTTCATCTAGCCCGATGAGAGGAGTCTGATTTGAACCGTGATTGGACAGAAGAAGAGTTAACAGCAACAGTCGTGGCTTACCTTGAAATGCGCGATAAAGAGTTAAATGGCACCCATTTTGTTAAAAAGCACTATTACGCGGATCTCGCTGACCAATTCAACCGCACTCAAAAGTCGTTTGAATATCGCATGCAGAATATCTCTTATATCTGCGCCTTGCTGGGCCGCCCTTGGGTCACGGGGTTAAAACCTGCCAAGAATGTGGGATCTCACAATGCCCCTATCATCGAACGCCTGCTCTGTGAACTGAGCGGCCAAGCTAACAGGGGGCAGGCTACCTTCGAACTCGAAGTCATCCGCAGCAAGACAAAGCCACTGCGGACCATGCCCGGCGGTACCCAAGAGCCCAAACAGCGCTATGACACCATAGCCCGCCATGGTCGTGATCCCAGGGTGAAAGCCTGGATACTCAGGATGGCTGACGGCCAGTGCGAATCGTGCGGCCAGCAGGCTCCCTTTATCACCGCCATCGGTGAGCCCTTCTTGGAGGTGCATCACCTGCGCACCTTGGCCGAGGGCGGTTCAGACACCGTCAGCAATACGGTGGCACTGTGCCCCAACTGCCACCGTGCCTTTCACTATGGCCTGCAGCAGGTTGCGTTAAAAGAGGCGCTCTACCACAGGCTTCCCCGGTTAGTACGGGAATAAAGCTTATAGCTTGGCGCAGCCGGTGGCCTTGAGCACTCTCAGACTGGAGGCTGGGTCTTTGAGCAGCCGCGCCGCCGGGCGAATAGGCCGTGCCACCAGGTTGCCGCCACAGTTGGGGCAGATCCCTCCAAGCCACTGCTCGGCGCAGGAGGCGCAGAAGGTACATTCATAGCTGCAAATCAGCGCCTGATCCGACTCAGGGGGCAAATCCCGATCGCAGCACTCACAGTTGGGTCTCAGTTCCAGCATCTTGACTCCTGAGCCACCCCTTGAGGGCGACTGGTTGCTAAGGGCTATGGCTTCATGTGTATCGATTCAATCCCATCACCGCCGGACAGGATATCAGGCGAACGTCCGATGAAGGAGGCAGGGAGCCTCCTCAGAACAGGCTGTCTGTAAACGCCTCAAGGGGCGCGGGCAAGAGATCCTGGGGATGATCCCCCCCAAAAGTAGCGAGGCCGCTCTGGCCTTCAATCAGGGCCGAACGCAGCGCATTGGCACTGGCCACCTCGAACAGGGTCAGTTTGACGGTCACCTTGTCGGAGCGGGCGGACCACTCGGTAGCCCTGTCTTCCCAGTGCAGGATCTGGGGGTAGCAGAGCAGGTCATATCCCCCCTTTCGGGCACTAGACAGGGCTTCATTCAGGTTCTCTGTATGACGCGCCAACTCGACCCGGGTTAGCCGCTTGAGCAGCGGCGTGGCTATCGCCTGACTCAACATCAGACCGGAGCCCGGGTAATGGTGCTCTCCATAAGCGCCATCTCTGGCGAGGGCCACATAGAGGCTCTGCCCGGCCTGGATCCTGGGAGATGGCAGCTCTGGGGAGAGGTGCACCTGATGGCGGTCGGCACATCCCGTCAGCAGTTGGCCGACCCACACCAAGGCAAGCCAGCACCCAATATGGTTCGCAATCTGCCTCATCACGCCTCCTTGGCCATCATTGATGATGTCTGTTAGCGACTCAATACCGTCACATAACGTGTCGCGTCGAGCCAGCAGTCGCTCATCCGCAGAGTTCATGGCCACGAGGATTGCCTGATTGCAGGCGCGCTCTGCCGCTTGCTCTGACGTGGTACTGGCGCGACCAATCTCGGCGATCATGGGTTTGTCATTCAGGGCGGCGTGGCAATAGATCCGCTTGATGTTGGGACTGACCGCGTCCTGTTTGGCTGTCAGCGCCTGACAAAGCTCGCCAAAGAGCGAGGCCGCCTTGACGGTGCAGTGGCTAAACCGCACCACATCCTGCTCGTAGCGGCGGCACACGCTCTGCTCATTGACCCGCCAACGCACAGGTAGGAAAAGGGCACCTGCTCCCCTTGATATTCCACTACCTGAGTATTGAGTTCGGTTCCCATGTTATCGGTCAGCTGCTGCACCAGATTGAGATACGCCGAAAACAGATAACTTACCTGATCCACCCTCACCTCCTTGTGCATGACGCTCGGGCAACACGCGTCACTGTGCGCCCATTAGTTCCGAGACTCAGGATAGACGCTCACTTCGATCAGGTTGGCATCGGGGTCGAGGAAATAGACTGAACAGATCTCTCCCATGGCACCGGACTTGGTCACCGGCCCCTCAATCAGAGGGATCCCCTGCTCACTCAGATGGCGCATCACCTCACCAAGGGGCCATTGGCTGATGAGGCAGAGATCCCCCGATCCCACCTGAGCCCGGTTACGCGGCTCCTGCCCCAGCAGTTGCAGATTGATCTTCTGGTTGCCAAAGCGCAGCGCCCGCCGTCCCGCACCAAAGGTGATGGCTTCCATCTGCAACGCCCGGCTGTAAAAGGCGAGGGACGCGTCTATGTCGCTGACCGTCAATACCAGATGGTCGATGTGACTGATCATGATGACTCCTTGTCTGCTCCGGTTACACCCTCTGCCATCATAACGACTCCGCAATCCCGGCGTCAGCTCACAATCGACGCCGAGACTGAAATAACGGCGCAGCGCGTCGGCCTATCTATTTGTCACCAAAGAGTGAGCGCAGCGCAATAACCATTTATTTCCAGTGGGAATATTTGGAACCCAGCAACCAGCAGTGCCACTGCCAAATATAAAAAGCCATGTAAATGTGGTGATAATGAATATTAAATGTCATTAATATCAACTAGATATGCAATACCTTCCGAAATATGCTTTAAAGTCACTCTCCGCCTCTATATCTCGCTGATTTATACCCGGCCTGGTGTACAATCGCCGCCAAATTTGCCAGATCACCTTTGCCATGGCTCAGGCCGGCTATTCATCCCAGGGTTATTAGACGTGCTCATGACGCCTCCCATGCTCGACAGTTATTACAGCCAGGAACTGGTCTTTTTCTCCATCCTGGTGGCGGTGCTCGCCTCCTATACGGCGCTGAACATGACGAGCCGGGTCAGCCAGAGTCAGGGGCGCGCAGCCGCTTTCTGGCTCAGCGGGGGCGCCTTTGCCATGGGGCTTGGCATCTGGTCCATGCATTTCATCGGCATGCTCGCCTTCAAGCTGCCCATCGCCCTCGGTTACGATCTGGCATTGACCGGTCTCTCCCTCATCACGGCCATCGGCTCGTCCGCCTTCGCGCTCTGGCTGGTGAGCCGCGCCACCCTGCCCTTGAGCCATATTGCAGGCGGCGCCCTCCTGATGGGGCTGGGCATCGCCGCCATGCACTACATCGGCATGGCGGCGATGATGATGACCCCCGCCATTCACTATCTGCCGAGCCTGTTCGCACTCTCTATTGTCATCGCCGTGCTCGCCTCCGGCGCCGCGCTCTGGATAGCCTTTCGCCTGCGAGAGCACACCCAGCACGCCTTCTTCAGCAAGGCGCTCGCCTCCCTGGTGATGGGATTTGCCATCATCGGCATGCACTACACCGGCATGGCGGCGGCCCAGTTCCCGGTCGATAGCCTGTGCGGCGCCCTCTATACCGGGCTGGATGCCAAGTGGCTGGCCCTGGTGGTCATCATCGTGACCCTGACGGTGTTTGCCATCGCCCTCATTCTCTCCATGCTGGATGTGCAAAATGCCCGCCTCTCCTCCTCCTTGCACCAGGCTCACGACGAACTGGTCAAGCTGGCGCTCCATGACAGCCTGACCCGCCTGCCAAACCGCTTGTTGTTTGCCGATCGGCTGGCCCAGAGCATCAAGCGCTGCCAGCACAGTCGGCAGCGCTTCGCCCTGCTGTTTCTCGATCTCGACGGCTTCAAGATCATCAACGACGCCCACGGTCATCACACCGGCGATCTGTTGCTGCTCGAAGTCACTGAACGCATCAAGGGGTTGCTCGGCAGCGGCGATACCGCCTCGCGCTTTGGGGGGGACGAGTTCGTGCTGGCCCTGGCGCCGGGAGAGATGGCCCAGACCCGCTTGTTCGCCAAGCGACTGCTGGCCGAGATAGCCAGACCCTATCAGCTCGAACACCACCACCTGCACATCACGGTCAGCATCGGCATCGCCATTTATCCGGATAATGGCACCAGCCTGCACGAGCTGACCCTCAATGCCGATGCCGCCATGTATTACGCCAAGGAGCGGGGCCGCAACGACTACTTCTTCTTCGACAGCGCCATGAACGCCAATGCCCACCAGCAGTTTTTGCTGCAACAGGATTTGAGCCACGCCCTGGAGCGGGGCGAGCTGGCACTGCACTATCAACCCAAGTACGAGGCCAAGGGGGGCCAGGTGATCGGCGTCGAGGCGCTGCTGCGCTGGCAGCATCCCATCCATGGTGCCATCTCCCCCGCCACTTTCCTGCCGCTGGCGGAGAAGACCCGGCTCATCATTCCCATCGGCAACTGGGTCATCGATGAAGCCTGCCGCCAGATGAGCCGCTGGCTGGCGGCAGGCCATGAGCAGTGGAGCCTGGCGGTGAACCTCTCCACCATACAGCTGGCCAGTCCGGGATTGCTGGGGGTGGTCGAAGAGGCCCTGTGCCGTCACCGGCTGGAGGCCCGCCACCTGACCCTGGAGATCACCGAGTCCACCGCCATGGAGAATGCCGAGGAGAGTCTGCTCATCCTCAACCGGCTGGCCGAGCTGGGCGTCAAAATATCCATCGATGATTTCGGCACCGGCTACTCCAGCCTGCTCTATCTCAAACGCTTCCCCGCCAATGAGCTCAAGATAGACAAGGGGTTCATCACCTCCCTCGGCCAGACGGGAGAGGATGCCGCCATCGTCAGCGCCATCATCGCCCTCGGCCACACCCTGGGGATGCGGATAGTGGCGGAAGGGGTGGAGACGACCCAGCAGCAGGCGCTGCTGGTGCGCCTTGGCTGCGACACCCTGCAAGGTTATCTGCTCGGCCGCCCCATGCCCGCAGACCGCTTGCTGGCCCACTGCGCCGCCAACGAAGCCATCCCGGCCTGAGGCTGGGCCCTTGTCCAGACTCGCAACCACTGATCTGCTGCTTGCTTTGCCATGAGCCAAGTGTTCAGGCCATAAAAAACGGCGCCAAGAGGCGCCGTTTTTGATCCCCGTCTTTCTACCGTGACGGGATGAACAAGCCGCTGGCTTATTCGTCTTCCAGATAGGCATAGCCTTGCAGACCCAGATCCAGCTCTTCGAGCAGGGCCTTGCGGGTCTCATCGTCCAGGGCAGGATGGGAGACGATGCGCTGATAGCTCTCGCGGATCACGGAAGGATCGATGTTGACGTAACGCAGCAGCTGCTCGACGGTATCGCCGCGCACCACGTTACGGATGTCCATCTTGCCTTCGTCATCCAGCCACACTTCCGCGCAGTGGGTGTCGCCGAACAGGTTGTGCAGATCCCCCAGGATCTCCTGGTAGGCGCCGACCAGGAAGAAGCCGACGTGGCACTCTTCGTGTTCGCCATATTCCGGCATCGGCAGGGTGCTCTCCACCCCCAGGCCATCCACATAGTGCTCGACCTGACCGTCGGAGTCGCAGGTGATATCCATCAGGATACCGCGACGGGTCAGCGGGCGATCCAGGCCAGCCAGGGGCATGACAGGGAACACCTGACCTATGCCCCAGGCATCGGGCAAAGACTGGAACAGGGAGAAGTTGGCGAAACACTTGTCGGCCAGCTTCTCGTTCAAGTCATCGGCCAGGGCGCGGTGGCTGCGGTTCACCGGGTTGAGCTTCTCTTTGAGCTTCAAGCAGGTGTTCTGGTGCAGCGTCTCGGCCCAGGCCCGTTGCTCCAGGTTGAGCAGACCCATGGTGTACTGGGCGTTGACGTCGGTCAGGTCGGCCAGGGAGTCATGGAACAGCTCCAGCAGGGAGGGATCTTCCTCGTGGTTGAGCTCAAGCCAGCCTTTCCACATGTTCTGCAGCAGGGTTGGTGCATCCGCATCAGGCGCATGCACCTCGCTCATCTCGGCCCCTTCGGCGCCGATGATGTTGGTAACCAGCACCGCATGGTGGGCGGTCAGTGCCCGGCCAGATTCACTGATGATGGTCGGGTGCGGCAGGTCGAACTCGCGACAGACGTCGCCGATGCCCCACACCACGTTGTTGGCGTATTCGGACAGGCTGTAGTTGGCGGAGCAGTGGCTCTGGGAGCGGGTGCCCTCATAGTCCACACCCAGACCACCGCCCACATCGACCACGTCGATATCGGCGCCCAGACGACGCAGCTCGGCGTAGAAGCGGCCGCACTCGCGGATGCCACCCTGGATGTCACGGATATTGGCAATCTGTGAGCCCAGGTGGAAGTGCAGCAATTGCAGGCAGTCAAGCTGGCCCAGGCCGCGCAGACGCTCGACCAGCGCCAGGATCTGGGAGGCGGAGAGACCGAACTTGGACATGGCGCCGCCGCTCGATTCCCACATGCCGGAACCGGTGGAGGCCAGACGGGCACGCACACCTATGTTCGGCTTGATGTTGAGGCGCTTGGCTTCATCGAGCACCAGCTCCAGCTCGGAGGGCTTCTCGACCACGATGTAGACCTTGTGGCCCATCAGGTTGCCGAGCAGGGCGTGACGCACGTATTCACGGTCTTTGTAACCGTTGCAGACGATGACGGAGCCGCGATCGTGATGATGGGACAAGACGGCCAGCAGTTCGGGCTTGGAGCCCGCTTCCAGACCCAGACGCGGTTTGTCGCTATAAGACTGGCTGATGGTTTCGATGACGCGGCGCTGCTGGTTGACCTTGATCGGGTAAACACAGAGGTAGTCACCCTCATAGCCTGACTTCTCGATGGCCTGACCGAAGGCGTTGAACAGGGCATCGACCCGGCTCTTGAGAATGTCGGGGAAACGCAGCAACACAGGAGTGGTCAAGCCAGATTGACGCAGCTGCTCGATGGCGTCAGACAATACGATCTGTGCCTCGGGGCGAGTCTTGTCGGGCGAAACGGTCACATGACCGGCGTCGTTGATATTGAAGAAACCCGCACCCCAGTAGGGAACGTTGTACACCTTCAAAGAGTCCTTGCTGGACCAGTTAGTCATGGGCTATGCCTCGCAAATGAGCGGCGTGAAGCCGCCTTCGTTACCCTCAATCACATCCAGACCATCGATTGCAAATAGCGGCAAGCCAAGCTGCCTGCTGGGGCGAATAACGTAACGCGTCTTGCAAGGGCGGTTGGCCGCCATCTTGATCACGACTGTTGACGTCTGTCACATCCAGACTATCTATTTACCCATCGCGGCGAGCCAAGGCTGCCTGGTGGATTTTGGGAAGTAACGAGTCTTGATGTGGGGCTTGTGGCTTTACATCAAGCTCAACGGTATGCGGCGCTGGGTGTCAGCTCCGCGGTACTTTGATGGCGCGCAGCATCAGCCACGCCGCGGCTCATCATGGCCTGGCAGTCACAACACCTTGGGAGCAGGATTTCAAGGAAGAGAGGGACGAGGCGTCATCGCAAACGCGAGCAGATGACGACAAGATACCGCAGCATGCATTTCCATCCACGACCGCCCATGACAAGGGGATGATGATGAGCCCAAGGGCCCACTCGGTCGCCTGAATGGTCAAAATGCCTGCTGTTCTCCCTGATACCGGCACCTAACCGATATAACAGAAATCCAATCCCTGCAGTGTCTGTCGTGTCTGCATGCCTCGCCCTATAGGCGGTCGAACGCAAGGGGGATGGGCGGCCTCGCCTGCCCGGGGTTACCCCTTGGATCGGCGCGGAGTTTACACACTTCTGCGCCGGGCTGACAATAAAAAACCTTGTTAAATTTTCGCTTTTTTGGAGTGAGCCCAATCTCGCTGCCAGCCAAGCCAGCTCTGGGGTTGGCCTCTGTTGCCCTCCCCCCGTGGCCTGGGGCTTTTTCAACCCGCCACCCCAGGCACTTCTCCCCCTTTTTTGCCGCCCCGATCGCAGGCAGTGTCGCACGACAACCCCTGACCCCATTCTCGAGGGTCAAGGGCCCGTGACGGGGTTAGTCGCCAAAAAACTGCGCTGACGCAAGGCGAGGCGCAAAGGGCCGGCAGACAATGGTGGCTCATCCCCTGTCGAGACCGTCCGATGGACCAGCTGCTTTCCCGCTTTCTGCACTATCTGAGCTTTCATACCCGATCCAACCCCAACAATCCCCTCTGCCCGAGCAGCCCGGGCCAGCGGCAATTCGCCCAGGCCCTTCAGGGTGAGCTGCACGCCATGGGCCTGAGCCAGGTGATCCTGGATGACAATGGCTATCTCACCGCCTGCCTGCCCGGCAACCAACCCAGTGCCCCCGCCATCGGCCTTATCGCCCACCTGGACACCGCCGATTACGAGGCCGAGCGGGTCAACCCCCAGCTCATCGAACAGTACCAGGGGGGCGATATCTGTCTCGGCAAGGGGGACGAGGTGTTGAGCATTCGCGAACACCCCTGCCTCAGGCACTATCTGGGCCAGGATCTCATCACCACGGATGGCACTACCCTGCTGGGGGCCGATGACAAGGCCGGCATCGCCGAGATCATCACGGCGGTGGCCCGGTTGCAGGCCGAGCCCACGTTGCCCAGGGGCGATCTCTGGCTCGGATTCACCCCGGATGAAGAGATAGGCCGCGGTGCCGATCGGTTCCCCCTTGACCGTTTCCCGGCTCGCTGGGCCTATACCGTCGATGGCGGTGAACTGGGCGAGCTGGAGTATGAAAACTTCAACGCCGCCAGCGCCACCGTGCGCATCACCGGCAACAACGTGCACCCCGGCACCGCCAAGGGCAGCATGATCAACAGCCAGACCCTGGCCGCGCGCTTTCACGCCGCCATGCCCGCCGAGCAGACGCCGGAGGCCACCGACGGCTATCAGGGCTTCTTCCACCTGGCGCAGATGCAGGGCTCGGTGGAGCAGAGCGAATTGCACTATCTCATTCGCGACTTTGATGATGAGGGCTTTGCCGCTCGCAAGGCGCTGCTCGCCGAGCGGGTCGCCGCCCTGCAAGCCGATGCGGCGGGGGTGCGCATCGAACTCGCTATCCGGGACAGCTATCGCAACATGAAGCGGCAGATAGCCCCGCACATGCACATCATCGCGCTGGCCGAGGCGGCCATGGTGGCCGTGGGCGTCACCCCCAGGATAAAACCCATTCGCGGTGGCACCGACGGCGCCCGCCTCTCCTTCATGGGCTTGCCCTGCCCCAATATTTTCACCGGTGGCCACAACTTCCACGGCAAGCATGAGTTCATCCCGCTGCAATCCATGGAGAAAGCGGTGCAGACCCTGGTCGCCCTGGTGCACCTGAGCGCCCAGTACCAGGAGTGACGCCGCCGGGGTGGCCTGGTGCCGGAGTCTACCCAGCCGCCAGACTCTCCCACCGCCCCTTGCCATCAAACTGTCACGGGGCTGCCACGGGGCGGGAACAGAACGGCGCCATGCTGGGGGAAGAGCCACAGCCGGAGCCGCCCCATGTTCAGCGTCGATGCCATTCTCAGCCAGCACTACCCCCATCTCAATCTGCCGGGCCCGGCCCGCCGCCTCCTCAGATGGTTATTGCGCGAGCGCGACTTCCAGCACTTCGCCGCCCAGTATCCCCATCTCAAGGGGCTTGATTTCGTCGAGCAGGCGCTCTGCCAGCTCGATTTCGACTATCACGTCAGCGATGCCCAGCTCGAGAATATCCCGGCCGAGGGGCGGGTCATACTGGTGGCCAATCACCCCATCGGATCCCTCGATGGTCTGGCGCTGCTGCGCCTGCTCGGTCGCATTCGTCCCGATGTGAAGATTGTCGCCAATCGGCTGCTGGCCGGTCTCACCCCCCTGCAATCCCTGCTGCTGCCGGTGGACAACCTGGGAGGCAAGACGGAGCGCAGGGCCATCGTCGCCATGGGGGAGCATCTGGCCAAGGGCGGCGCCATCATCATATTCCCGGCCGGCGAGGTGTCACGCCTCGGTCTCAGGGGCATCAAGGATGGCCCCTGGCAGGGGGGATTTCTGAAATTGGCCAAGCGTACCCAGACCCCGCTGGTGCCAATCCACCTGGGGGCACGCAATGGCCTTGGCTTCTACCTCGGCTCCTGGCTCAACAAGTCCTGGGCAGGCCTGCTGCTGGCCGCCCAGCTGTTTCGCCAGCAAGGGGGGCGCATGACCATTACCATAGGGCAGCGCATCCCGCCCCATGCCTTGGAGGCGCTGCCAGCCAAGCCTGGGGCCAAGCTGGTGCGCGAACATCTCTATCGCATCGGCCAAGGCAAAAAGGGCCGCCTCCCGACCGAATCCCCCATCGCACTGCCGGGCGACAGGGCCCGGCTCAAACAGGCGATCGAGGCTTGCGAGCCCCTCGGCCAGACCCCGGATGGTCAGCGGATCTACCTCTATCGCCGTCATGAGCAGAGCCACTCCGAGATACTGCGCGAGCTGGGCCGATTGCGGGAGATTGCCTTTCGGGCCGTGGGGGAAGGGTCGGGGCGACGCCGGGATCTGGACAGTTTTGATGATGAGTACCATCACCTCATTCTCTGGGATCCGACCCGGCTCGACATCATCGGTGCCTATCGCTTCGCCCCGGTGCGCGAGATCCTGGCCAGCAAGGGGCTGAGCGGCCTCTACAGCCACACGCTGTTTGGCTTCGAACCGGCGTTGCTGCCTCAACTGGATCAGGCCATTGAACTGGGTCGCAGCTTCATTCAGCCCGCCTATTGGGGCAAACGCGGGCTGGATTATCTCTGGTTCGGCATCGGCGCCTACCTGGCCCGCTACCCGGATTACCGCTACCTGTTTGGCCCCGTCTCCCTGTCCGGCAGCCTGCCAACCCAGGCGCGGGATCTGCTGGTGAGTTTCTATCGTCAGCACTTCGCCCCCCAAGGGCCTGCCGGACAAGGATCCCCGGCCCCTTCTCGTCGCCCCTATCCCGCCACGGACACCCACTTCGCGGGTCTGGATTATGGCGATGCCCTGATAGCGCTCAAATCCCGGCTCGGCAACCTGGGCTGCGCCATCCCCACCCTCTACAAGCAGTACTCAGAGCTGTGCGAGCCGGGGGGCGTGCAGTTTATGGATTTCGGCATAGACTCGGACTTCAACCACTGCATCGATGGCCTGGTCTGGGTCGATGTCAGCCGCATCAAACCCCACAAGCGGGCACGCTATATCGACAGCCAGTCCCTTGAAAACCCCTCCATTGAACACTTGCGTGCGGTGCCCGCCACAACCAGCCCCTGATCACCAGTGCCGCATGCGAAGAGGGAGGCCATGGCCTCCCTCTTCGCATGCGGCCCGCTACCCTCATTCGCTGGCAGGTTTGCGATCCGAGTGACCGAGGTCGCGCTCAGGGGCAATGAGGTCACGCACCCGCTGCTTGATCTCCTTGGCCTCGGGGAAGCCCTCATCCGCCACTCTGTCCCACACCAGCACCCCATCGACCAGGATACGAAACTCCCCCTTGCTGGCGGGCACCAGGGCCACCTCCCCCAAGTCGCTGTCGAAGGTGGAGAGCAGCTCCTGGGCCAGCCAGGCGGCCCGCAGCATCCAGCGGCACAGGGTGCAGTAGCGGATCTCAATCCGTGGTTTGGGCAAAGACGACGATAACTCTGTCATTGGGTCACTCCCTGAAAATCGGTTAGCCCGTCGCGGCCATGGATCAGGTCTGGCCGTTGTCCGCGCTTAAAAAGAGGCCTATTGGCTGACCCCATGAAAATCGGCCAGCCAGTGGCGAGCAATATTGCGCATCAGATCCGGCGGCAGATCCCGCAACCCTGCCACCATGGGAAACTCCGCCAACAGCCGCACCCCCTCCATGATCTCCGCCAACACCAGGTAGACATAGCCTCCGATCACGGCGCCATGGACGAAGTTGACCGCCTCACCGCGATTGAGCAAAAAGATGACGCTGCCATCGGGACGGGTCAGCGCCAGCACGTGGGGGCACACCTCCTCGCTCGGCCAGGGCAGTTGTGCCAGGCAGAACGCGAACTCGTCATCGGCCGAGGTGACCGAGGCCAGCATGGCGCCGGGGCGCAGCGCCTCGAGATCGGCCAGATCGAGGGAGCCATTACCGGTGGAGCAGACCACCAGCTCGGCCCGGGACAGGGCTTGCTGCTTGTCTACCAGCCGAAAACCGTGGGAGAGCGCCTCCACCTGGCGCAGTTCATCGGTCTCCACCACCTCCAGATGCAGATTACGGCAGTGCAGCTCCCGGGCGATGCTGCGCCCCACCTTGCCATAACCAAACAGGGCGGCCTGGCAGACATTGAAGGTGCGATTGAGGGTGCGAGCCAGGGATTCGGCGGAATAGACCACGCTCAGGCCAATCTGGATATCCTCGGCCTGCTTGAGGGGGCTGCGCGCCACCGAGAGCACGGGGGCCGACAGCGGCTCCAGCTCATAGCGTTGATGACCATTCTCCGTCATCTCCACCACCCCCAGAAAACGGGGGCCGAAAAACGCAGCGATCTGAGCCTGGGTGCGGGCGAAATAGCCACCGATATCCAGGATGATCAATCGCTCATGAGCCGCCACCAGGGGGGCGAGCTGAGTGATCACCTCTTGGGGACAGTTGCTCCACTGGCGGTTGAGATCCCGCACGGGAAAGTGCTGGCGGGCCCATCCCAGGGTGGCTTCATGAACGGATTTGGGTTTGGGCAAGATGGCGCCAATACGGCCAATCTGGGCCAATGCCTGGATGAAGTGGGGTCGATCGGGCAGCAAATGAGTTACCAGCACGATGCAGAGTCCCTCGATGGGGCCCTGCCTGGTAAAATGGCGAAAAAACAGATGCTCAGATCCTTGACTGCGCAACTGTGGCCTCCTTAGCACGCCGCAAACTGCAGGCAAACAGAAACCCGGCCTTGCCGGGTTTCTGAAAGTGTCCAAATTAGATATGCAGCCTTTTTAGCCCAAACGCGATTGAGGCTCAATCTTTATCGGACAAAACTATGCGCCAGGTGGCAATAAGGTTGTTAATTGTCTGTTTTACAAACATTAACTGCCATTCTTAATCGCCAGAACTCAGTAGAGGGATGCCTGTGGCCAGACGAACCACAGGCTGAGCCCGGTGCCCATGGCGGCCGATGCGATGAGCACGGCCCAGCGCACCGGCAGGGAACGCGTTCTCAGCAACCACTCGAACAGCGGCAACAACCAGACTGGCAACAGGGCCAGCAGGGGCACTTCCACATACTGCCAGGCCAGCATCTGCATGAAGGCCAGTGCCAGCCCCAAAGGAGCCACTGCCCCCTTGAAACCGGTCAGCATGGTCAGCAGGGCCCGCAGTCCGGCAAAGGCGGCCAGAGCACCGGCGAGCTGGGCGATGAGCAGACTGCCATCAATGCCGATGACCAGGGCCAGCCAGATGAAAGCCAGGGTAAATCCCAGCCCTTCACGACTATCCCCATGGCGATGAGTCCAGCCAAGCCAGAGTACGGCGGCCAGCACTGCCAGCCAGAGCTCGGGGGTGCCCTGGATCAGGCTGGCAAAGCCCAGCCACCAGATGAGGGCGCCCTGCAGGGCGAACAGGCCCAGACCGAGCCAGCGGTTGGACAGTTGGCTGACGAGGGCCACCGCCGCCAGGGTCAGCGGCAACCACTGCCAGGCCTTGACGGGCAAGAGATAGGTGCCGCCCACCAAAGTGCCCACCAGCCAGAGCGCCAGGGCGCCCCACAGGTAGTCGAGTCTGGGCCAGCGCCAGGATAACAAAGCGGCTCCCAGAGGAGCCGCCAGTGTCTGCAGCAGGAGTGCAGCGCCCATTAGCGACGCACGCCTTCGACGAACAGTTTGATCTTCATCTCGTCAGGGATGTTCGGCAGCATGTAGTTCACCCCGAAATCGCTGCGCTTGATGGTGGTCGCTGCGTTGAAACCGCTGCGATAACCGCCCCAGGGATCCTTGCCTTCACCGATCTTGACCAGATCGAAGGCCACTTCCTTGCTGACGCCGTGCAGGGTCAGGGTGCCCTTGAGCACGCCTTTATCCTTGGTGCCTTCATAGGCTGAGCTGACAAAGCTCAGCTTGGGGTACTGTTTGACATCCAGGAAGTCCGGGCTGCGCAGGTGCTTGTCACGGGCCTCGTGGTTGGAGTCCACGCTGGCGGCATCCACCTCGAAGCTCGCCTTGGCGGCAGCCGGGTTGGCATCGTCCATGGCAAAAGTGCCGCTGAAGGTATTGAAACGGCCAACCAGCTCGGAGAAACCGAGGTGTCCCACCTCAAATTGCACCGTAGTGTGCGCCGCATCCACGTCATACTCGGCAGCCATCAGTGGCGTCGCCATCAGCAGGCTGGAGGCCAGCAACATCTTGGTCATCTTCATGTCTCGTTCCTTCATGGGTGGATTCATTAGCATTTGCCAGATACTAACTCACCGTGAGAGAGTGATAATCAGCGATTTATTAAAATAATTATTTACCGAGAGTTAACAATGGACCAGATAGCCGCCATGCGCACCTTCATCAAGGTGGTGGAGTGCCAGAGTTTTACCAAGGCCGCCGCCCAGCTCGGCATCTCGGTCGCCATGACCTCCAAGTTGATGCAGCAGCTCGAGGAGTCCCTCGCCACCCGGCTGCTGTCGCGCACCACCAGACAGGTCAATCCGACCGAGGCGGGCCAGTTCTACTACCAGCGATCCCAGGCGCTGCTTGCCGAGCTGGAAGAGACCCACAGCCAGTTGACCCACAACAACCAGCAGCCCCAGGGCACCCTCAAGCTGTCGGTGCCCATGGATTTTGGTTACCTGCATCTGGCCCCCGCCCTGCCGCGATTTCGTGAACGCTTCCCCGAGCTCAAGCTGGAGATAGAGTACAGCGACAGGCGGGTGGCGCTGGTCGAGGAAGGCTTCGATCTGGCCCTGCGCATCGGCACTCTGCCTGACTCCTCCCTGGTCGCCCGGCCCCTGGCAAACATGCGTCTCGAGGTGTGTGCAAGCCCCGGCTACCTGGCCAGACACGGCACGCCCCGGCACCCGGAGGATCTCAAGGAGCATGACTGCCTCATCTATACCCTGACCCAGCCGGACTGGGTGATGCATCGGGGGGAGGAGCGCCAGAGCGTGCGTCCTCAGGGGCCGCTCAGAGCCAACAATGGGGTGGCCCTGACCCGGGCCGCCTGTGATGATCAGGGCATCATATTGCAGCCGACCTTCATCGTCGGTGAGGCGCTGCGCGAGGGGAAACTGGTGTCACTGCTGCCCGAATGGGACAAGGGAGAGGTGGGATTGTATGCCCTCTATCCGCACCGGCGCTTCGTGTCGGCCAAGGTGCGTTGTTTCATCGAGTTCGTGCAGGAGCGCTATCTGGCCCCCCATTACTGGGATAATGTCACGCCCTGAGTCCCGCGGCACAGGGGGAGTGGCGACGGTCTTTGTCTGCGCTCAGACAACCTCATCCGCCAATCTGGCCTGCAATTGCTCCCCGTCGCAGTCGATCTGCCAGCGCGGCAGTCGGGTGCGGATCCGGGCCAGCTGCTCGGCCTTGAGCACATAGGGCAAGGCCACCGTCAGGGCGCGGCAATCATGGAGTGCCGCGATTTGCAGCAGCAAAATGAGGTTAGCCTCGTCACGGCGATTGCGGTTGATGCGCCGCGCGACCTCATCACGAAAGTGCTGCTCGGGATCCCCCGTCATCGCCTGCCAGCCGAATCCGAACATCGGCATGACGGCACTGATGATGCCAAGGGCGGTCAGGGGCCGCTTGGGCGGGTGATAGAGGCCATTGAGATCGAAGGCGACCGGCTCCTGCATGGGCACGCGATCCCGGGATAAAATATTATTACTCATTGGCCTGACCTCTTGGTTCCTCTAGACTCCCTGACATAGTCGAACTCCTATGCCAACGAGGTGCTGATGCTAAGCGATATCGAGATCTCCCGCCAGTCCCCCCGCCTGCCTGTGACCCTCCTCGCCGAACGCCTCGGCATCGATCCCGCCCATCTCTCGCCGCAGGGCCACCACATGGCCAAGCTGGACCCGGCCTTGCTGAGTCAGGGCGAGCCGCGCGCCGGCAAGCTGGTGCTGGTCAGCGCCATCACCCCGACCCCCCTTGGCGAGGGCAAGACGGTGACCACGGTCGGGCTCGCCATGGGACTCAACAAACTGGGCGAATCTTGCATCGCCACCCTGCGCCAGCCGAGCCTGGGCCCGGTATTCGGGGTCAAGGGGGGCGCCGCCGGAGGTGGTTTTGCACAGGTCGTGCCGATGGAGGCGATGAACCTGCACCTGACCGGCGACTTTCATGCCATCAGTGCCGCCCATAACCTAGCCGCCGCCGCCCTGGATGCCCGCCTGTTCCATGAGCGCAGACTCGGCGACCAGTTCACTGCCACGACGGGTCTGGCACGGCTCGAGATTGATCCGGCCAGGATCCTGTGGCCCCGCACCCTGGATATCAATGACAGGGCCCTGCGTCACATAGAGGTCGGCCTCGGCGGCGAGCAGGATGGGGTGCCCCGCTCCGACAGCTTCGTCATTACCGCCGCCTCCGAGCTGATGGCCATCCTGGCCCTGGCTCGGGACTTGCGGGATCTGCGCGCCCGCATCGGCCGCATCCAGCTCGCCCTCAATGACCAGGGCCAGCCCATCACCGCCGAGCAACTCGAGGTGGCCGGGGCCATGACGGTGCTGCTCAAGGAGGCGCTCAAGCCCACCCTGATGCAGACCACTGAGCAGACCCCGGTACTGGTCCATGCCGGTCCCTTTGCCAATATCGCCCACGGCAACTCGTCAGTGATAGCCGACCGCCTCGCCCTGCATCTGGCCGACTATGTGGTGACCGAGGCCGGTTTTGGCTCCGACATGGGGTTGGAGAAGTTCTTCAACATCAAGTGCCGTCAATCCGGACTTGCCGCCGATGCCGTGGTGCTGGTCACCACCGTCCGTGGCCTCAAGGCCAACAGTGGTGAGGTCAATCTCGTCCCGGGCCAGCCGCTGCCCGCCAGCTTGCAGCAAGAGGATCTGCCCACCTTGCAACTGGGCTGCGCCAACCTGGTCTGGCACATCCACAATGCTCGCCGCTACGGGGTGCCCGTGGTGGTGGCCCTCAACCGCTTCCCCAGCGACAGCGAGGCTGAACTCGAGATGGTGCTCGCCGCCGCCAGAGCCGCGGGGGCAGAGGCTGCCCTCTCCCAGGCTTTCACCCAGGGCGGCGCCGGGGCCACCGAGCTTGCCAGGGCCGTGGTGAACGCCTGCCATCAGACCAGGTTACCCACGAGCGAGTCCCAGCGCCTCTATCCTGACAGCCTGCCGCTGGCCGCCAAGCTCGCCACCCTGGTCGAGTGCGGCTATGGCGGACGCGGCATTCTGCTGTCCGAACAGGCCAAGGCCCAGCTCGCGGCCCTGTCGGCGGCAGGCTGGGATCATCTGCCGGTCTGCATCGCCAAGACGCCGCTCTCCCTCAGCCATGACCCGGCCCTCAAGGGGGTGCCCACCGACTTCGAACTGCCCATCCGCTCGCTGACCCTGTGTGCGGGCGCCGGTTTCGTCTATGCCCTGGCTGGCCCGGTCATGACGATGCCGGGGCTCGGCACCTTGCCTGCCTATCGACACATAGATATCGATGAGAGGGGTGACATTGTGGGACTGAGTTGATGACGCAGGCCCCGGCCCCACTATCGACACATCGATACCGATGAGAGGGGTGACATTGTGGGATTGAGTTGATGATGCAAGCCCCGGCCCCACTATCGACACATCGACACATCGACAGCGTTGCAAAGGGTGACATCATCGGATCAAGCGGATTACCCCCCACATGAAAGACCCCGCCAATGGGCGGGGTCTTTCACTGGCGTCAGGGCCATCCATCAGTAGTGGAAACGCCCCAGCTTGGTCATCACCGCCTCGGTCAGGCCGTGCATCTGCCGACTCTGGGCGTCCTGCTCCCTGGCCACCTGGGCCCCGGCCGTCGCCACCTCATGAATGCTGCTGACATTGAGGCTTATCTCCTCGCTCACCTTGGACTGCTGCTCGGCGGCGCTGGCTATCTGGGCCGCCATGTCCTGGATCCGGTCCGCCGCCACCACTATGGTCGCCAGCTCCTGCACCGCCTGTTCGGCATCTTGCAAGGCCAGCGTGCTCAGATTACGCCCCTCGGCCATGGTGCCAACGGCCGCACTGGTGGTCTCCCGCAGGCTGTTGATCATCTGCTGGATCTCCTGGGTCGAGGCTTGCGTCCTGGATGCCAGACTGCGCACCTCGTCGGCCACCACCGCAAAGCCACGGCCTTGTTCACCGGCCCGGGCCGCTTCGATGGCCGCATTGAGCGCCAGCAGGTTGGTCTGCTCGGAGATGTTGCGGATCACATCCAAAATAGTGCCGATCTGTACCCCCTGTTGCTGCAAGGCGGTGATCTTCTCCGACACCTCCTCCACCTGCCCGCTCAGCTGACGAATGCCGTTGGCCGAGGCACTCACCACCTGCTGACCCTTGTGCACGGCCTGACGGGTCTCATCCACCGCCTGGGCCGTGATCTGGGCGCTGCTGGCGACCGAATCCGCCGTGGAGGACATCTCGTGGATGGCGGCAGCCACCCATTCCACCTGCTCCAGCTGATGATGACTGTTGCTCAGCCCCTGTTGAGCCTGGCGAGCCGAGCCCGCGGTCGCCTGTTGCAGCTCCCTCACGCTGGCGGCGGTATCGGTCACTATGCCTTGCACCGTGGCGACAAACTGGTTGATCCCCTTGGCCAGGGCCCCCGTCTCATCGGGCCGGTTCTGGCTCAGACGCTGGGTCAAGTCGCCCCCGGCGCTGGAGAGACGCGCCACCATGCGCGCCGTCTCCTGCACCGGCCGCGAGATGGAGCCCGCCGCGAAGGCGAGGCAGACTAATCCCGCCCCCGCCACCAGCATGCCTACCATCAGCTGGGTCCAGATCCCTTTGCCAAACGCCTGGGCTCGCGCCTGCGCCGTCAGTTCATACTCGGCATAAAGCGCGCTATTGGGCACCTCGATGGCAATCCCCCAGGCCTGTTTGACCTTGTTGAGACGGATGGGCGCGAAGACGCTCAACTGGTCATCACTCTCCTCGCTGCCTGCCTGGCCTCGTTGCTGCTGGGCCAGCAACAGGGGATCTTGCAGGCGGCGACCGATGCCGCTCTCGTCGCCAGAGTCCGCGGCAAGGATGCCCATGGGGCTGATGATGCGCACCCTCCCCTGACCATCGAATACCCGCTGGCTGATGTTGAGGGCGATCTGCTGCAGATAGTTGAGCGAGTAATCGACCCCCACCATGCCGAGGTATTGATCGCCATCGAGCACGGGGACCACGAAGGAGGTGAGCAGCGTCGGTTGACCATTGACCTGATAGACCGAGGGATCG
Organism: Aeromonas sp. BIGb0445; assembly: GCF_024809075.1. Lineage (NCBI taxonomy): Bacteria > Pseudomonadati > Pseudomonadota > Gammaproteobacteria > Aeromonadales > Aeromonadaceae > Aeromonas > Aeromonas sp. BIGb0445. The sequence continues at coordinate 671,835 of NZ_JANUES010000001.1, read as the reverse complement.
ACCGCGCAGGTCGCCTTGCTCTGCTGCGGGCACAGATACCATTCGGAGGCGCGGATCCCGGTCTCGCTCGGTGTCTGGCTATAGAAGTCACCGAGGGGCTTCAAGCTGAAACCGGCCGGGCCGCGGCTCCAGTAGGGCGCGAAGTTGCCCGATCCCTGGCTATGCTGGCCATTGCCGGTATGAGCCAGATCCTCGCCATCGAAGCTGTTGGCCTCCCAGCCGCTGTAGATGCTGAGAAAGTCCGGGTTGCGATCGCCGATGTCCCTGAGCAGGGCCGTAACCTCGTCCCGGTTCAGGGGCTCACGCTGATGGACATTGCCCGCCAGCAGCGCCGCCAGGGTCTCACCGGCATCGAGCGCCAGCTCGAAGGAGCGCGCCACTTCGCTCGCCTGACCATCCGCCAGGGTCAGTAGCCACTGCCTGGCCTGCTGCCGGGCACTGGCATGACTCTCCTGCTGGATCTTCTCCTGCAAGCTGGCCAGGGAGAGATAACCGTAACCCACCACGCTGAGGACGGTGGCCAGCAGGATGCAACCCGCAAAAAACATGACCTGGTATTTGATGGAACGAAACATAACGAACGTGGCGCCTCCTGGGCCAAAATTTCAGGGATCATAAGGGGTTGAGGCAGTAACAGGAACTGGGGCAGCTGAAATTAATCACCGTTTTGTGAGCGTATTCGAACATTTCCGACAATCCGCTGACAACGCTGCCGCCGTGGCCCCCCCCTTGCCGGGGAAACCCTGGGTATTTGCGCGTCCAACGCCCGATCAGGCTACCAGCCAGGCCAAGGGGAAGCGCTGCTTTCAAGCCCTCAGCAACGACCAGGCCCCGCCGATGGGCGGGGCCTGGTTATCCAGCAGATGCCCGCAATCAGAGGGTGAAGCGCTGGGTCATATGGTGCAAGGAGGTGGCCAGCTTGCTCAGCTCGACACAGGCCTGGGCGGTCTGCTGCGCCCCCTGGGCGTTCTCGTCGGCGGCATTGTGGATGTTCACTATGCTGCGGTTGAGCTCCTCGGTCACCGCATTTTGCTGCTCGGTCGCGGTGGCGATCAGGGTATTCATGTCGCTGATTTGGGTGACGGCGCCGTTGATGCTGTCGATGCTGCCCCCCGCTTCCCGTGCCAGCCCGACGCTCGACTGCATCTGATGACGGCTCAATTGCATGGCATTGCCCGCCTCGGCGGCGCGGCTCTGCAGCAGCTCGATCATCTTGCTTATCTCGGCGGTGGAGTCCTGGGTACGCTGGGCCAGGGAGCGCACTTCATCGGCCACCACCGCAAAGCCACGGCCCTGTTCACCGGCCCGGGCCGCCTCGATGGCCGCGTTGAGCGCCAGCAGATTGGTTTGACCGGCGATGTCGCGGATCACGTCCAGCACCATGCTGATGTTGGCGCTGTCCGCCTCCAGCTGCGCCACCACGGCGCCCGCCTGCTCTATCTGCACTGACACCTCTTCGATGCTGCCGATGGCGCTGCGCACCACCTGGTTGCCCTGGGTCGAGGTGCGGGAGGCATCCTTGGCCGCGCCCATGGCATCCGTGGTGTTGCGGGCCACTTCATTGACCGTGGACTGCATCTCGTTCATGGCGGTGGCGACCTGGGAGACTTCGCTCTGTTGGCGAGCCATGCCGCTGGCGGACTGCTCGGAGATGGCGCTCACCTCCTCCACCGCGCTGCTCAGCTGGCTCACCGAGCCGGATATCTCACTCACCAGGTCGGCCAGGGCCCCCTGCATCTTGTGGATGCCGGCACCAAGCTGACCCAGTTCATCCCGGTTGAAGCGATGCTCCTGGATCCAGCTCTGCAACTCGCCCTTGCCCAGATCGCCGCCCGCGATGCGCTGGGTCTGGCGGGCCAGCATGATGAGGGGATCGCGGATCTGGCGGGTCAGCACCACAGAGAGCGCGATCACCAGCGCCAGACCGACCAGCAGGGCCAGGGTGACGCTCAGTTTGGCGGAGTCATACGCCCCCACTACTACCTTGCGGGAGGCGTCGGCATAGCCATGGTTGATGCGTACCAGATCGCCAACCGACTTGGCCAGGTTGGTGTAGAGGGTGATCCCCTCCCCCATGAAGAGGTGCTGGGCCTCGGTCATCTGACCGGCGTCCTGCATCTGCCTGATGCGCTGGTGCAGGCCGAGGTATTTCTCCCAGTCCGCCTTGACGATGTCGAAGGTGCGGCGCTCCTCCACATCCTCCGCCCAGATGGTGGCATCGTGGGCCGCTATCTGCTGCCCGGCCTCCCTCAGGCTCTTCTCGCTCTCATTGCGGTAATGGGCCTGCTGCTGGGGATCGTCCGCCACCAGAAAGACATCCAGCTCATAGCGGCGCACCGCATTGATGGTCTCCCCCAGGGTGCTGGTGCGCACCACGGCGGGCAGTATGCTGTCGGTGAACCCGGTGGCGGCCCGGTTCATGGTGCTGAATTCAAACAGTGAAAAACCGCCGATAAAGGCCATCATCAGGCCGAGTACGGCAAAGCCGGCGGTGAGTTTCTTGCCTATCGTCATGGTGTTCATGGCATGTCCTGCATATGGGTCATCAAGTGGCATTCGTCGGCGCTGGCCCCAAAAGGCGCGAGCGCGCTAGCTGCCATCCATAGCAGTCATTCAAATCTCATCCGTATCGGCACGGACGAGGGGGCCAAACGGGTGTCAAACAGACCATCTCGCGGCACGGTGAGCTGTATCGGCGCACGCGGGCATCCCTTTAGGATTTTTTCAAAAAATAAACCGGGGTGGGCAGACGGGAGAGAAAAAAAAAAAAAGAAGAAGAAGAAGAAGAAGAAGAAGAAGAAGTCGGGGCATGTCGGTGGGACATGCCCCAGGGTGACTAGCCTTTCAGGCCACCGAGAAACTCGGCGCGGGTATCGGGCTGGGTCTTGAAGACCCCGCCCAGGGAGGTGGTGGTGGTGTAGGAGGTCGAATCCATCACGCCACGGGCCTTCACGCAGTAGTGGGTAGCGGCGATGCTGATGGCCACATCCTTGGTACCGAGCAGGGTCTGCAACGCCAGCAATATTTGCTGGGTCAGCCGCTCTTGTACCTGAGGGCGGCGGGCGAAGAACTGGACGATACGGTTGATCTTCGACAGGCCGATCACCTTGCCACGGGGGATATAGGCCACGTGGGCCAGTCCGTCGATGGTGACGAAGTGATGCTCGCAGGTGCTGGTCAGGCTGATGTCCTTGACCATGATCATCTCGTCCACCTTCATCTTGTTCTCGATGACGGTCACCTTGGGGAAGCTGGCGTAGTCGAGGCCGGAGAAGATCTCGTTCACATACATCTTGGCGATGCGATGGGGAGTCTCGGCCAGGCTATCGTCGGCCAGATCCAGGCCGAGCGTCTCCATGATGGCACGCATGTGGCCCTCGATATTTTCCTTTTTTTGCTGGTTGTTCAGGGAATTGGAGACCAAGGGGGTCTCCAGTCCTTCGGCCTCGAGGGCCGCTCTGACCAGCAGGGCTTCCTGGCTTAAGCTCATCATCTTGTCTCTCTCCCACACAGAGGGAATATTATGGCCCACAGGGTTTGTGGCGGCATAGTAAACGGCGATTGGCCTCATAATTCAAGTCACCCGCACGCCCATGCCCTGACTTTATGTTAATACGAGGGGTTTTACTGCCCTAATCGCCTGCCCATTCGGGGGGGATTTTGGGATAATCCCCCCATAACCCAGTTTCCCTTACCAAGAGGTCATGACAATGGGATTTGATACCGCAGCCCTACTCCCCTTAAGCGATGCCCTGGCGAGCATGCTAAAACGACTCGATTGCAGCTGCGACGCCGAGTCCGTTGCCCTGCCCCAGGCGCTAGGTCGGATATTGGCCGACGACATTCTCTCTCCCCTGTCTGTGCCTCCCTTCGATAACGCCGCCATGGACGGCTACGCCGTGCGCCTGACCGATCTCGCCGCCGGCACCCCGCTCAAGGTGGCTGGCAAGGCGTTCGCCGGCCAACCCTATCAGGGCGAGTGGCCCGCGGGCCACTGTATCCGCATCATGACGGGGGCACCTGTCCCCTTGGGCACCGAGGCGGTGGTGATGCAGGAAGAGACCACGGCCGAGGGGGACAAGGTCCTCTTCCTGAGTCAGCCGGTTGTGGGCCAGAATGTTCGCCGCCGCGGCGAAGACATCCGCGAGGGCGCAAGCGTACTGGGGGCCGGCACCCGGCTCAGTCCACGGGAGTTGCCGCTGCTGGCCTCGCTGGGCATCGCCACCCTCAGGGTGCGCCGTCCGCTCAAGGTCGCCATCTTCAGCACCGGTGACGAACTCAAGCCGGTGGGCGCCCCCCTTGCCCATGGCGACATCTATGACTCCAACCGCTACGGGGTCAGGGCCATGCTGGCACGCATGGGGGTAGATTGCCTGGATCTGGGTATCATCCCCGATGACCCTGCCGCCTTGCGCGCCGCCTTCCTCAAGGCAGACAGTGAAGCCGATGCCCTGATCACCACCGGCGGCGTCTCGGTCGGCGAGGCGGATTTCACCAAGCAACTGCTGGAAGAGCTCGGCGAGATCGGTTTCTGGAAACTCGCCATCAAGCCGGGCAAGCCCTTTGCCTTCGGCCGCCTGCCCCATACCTGGTTCTTCGGCCTGCCGGGCAATCCGGTCTCCGCCATGGTCACCTTCGATCAGCTGGTGCAACCGGCACTGGCCAGGTTGGCCGGGCAGCGCTGGACCCCACCCCTGCGCATCGAAGCCATTGCCAGCGAGCCCCTGAAAAAATCACCGGGACGACTGGACTTCCAACGCGGCATCCTGAGCCAGGGCCCAGACGGCCTGACAGTGCGCAGCACCGGCTCCCAGGACTCCGGCGTGTTCAGTTCCCTGGCCAAGGCCAACTGCTACATAGTGCTGGAGCAGGCACGGGGCAAGGTTGCCACCGGGGAGACCGTCACCGTCGAGCCGTTCGGGAGCCTGCTGTCGTGAGCGAGATCCTCAGCGACGCCGAGCTGCTGCGCTATAACCGCCAGATAGTCCTCAAGGCCTTCGATTTCGAGGGACAGGAGGCGCTCAAACAGGCCAAGGTGCTGGTGATAGGCGCCGGGGGTCTGGGCTGCGCCGCCGCCCAGTATCTGGCGGTGGCCGGGGTGGGCCAGCTCACCCTGGTGGATTTTGACAAGGTGGAGCTCTCCAACCTGCAACGCCAGGTGCTGCACAACGACGCCCGCATCGGTCAGTACAAGGTCGCCTCGGCGGCGCTGAGCCTGCGCGCCCTCAACCCTTGGCTCAAGGTCGAGACCCATGCAGCCCTGGCCGACGAGGCACTGCTCGATGCCCTGCTGCCGAGCCACCAGCTGGTGCTCGATTGCACCGACAACGTCACCATCCGCAATCTGCTCAACCAGCGGGCCCGCCAGCATCGGGTGCCCCTGGTCTCCGGCGCCGCCATCCGACTGGAGGGGCAGGTGATCAGCTTCAGCTGGCAAACGGATGAGCCCTGCTACGCCTGCCTCAGCGGCCTGTTTGGCGAACAGTCGCTGACCTGCGTCGAGGCGGGGGTGCTGGCCCCCATGGTCGGCCTGGTGGGCAGCCTGCAGGCCCTCGAAGCCATCAAGCTGCTCGCCGGCATGGGCCAGAGCCTGAGCGGCCGCCTGCTGATGATCGATGGCCTGTCCGGTGGTTTTCGCGAGATGAAGCTGCCCAAGCGCCCCGACTGCCCGGTCTGCTCACTCCTGAGCACGGCATCCTCATCATCTCTGCGGTCACGCTCCCCATAAAAAATCCCGGCCAGGGCCGGGATCTTTTAGTTGCTATCTACAACAGGTTTACTTAGCGGCTCGCACTATGGCTGGCGGCGCCCAGCTGGCGTTCACCAGCTCAGGTTTGGGTCCATAGGCACGCAGCGTCATGGCAAACTCCCCTGCCGGGGCAGGTAACCAGTTGTCCAACTTGTCTGCGCTGGGCTGCTCATGCTGAACATAGAGGGTCAGGGAACCATCGGTATTGTACTTGAGCGACTTGTTCTTGGTCCCCGTCGAGTAACGTTTGAGGGCATTGGTGGCAAAGAAGTGGTACTTGTCATACATGGTCAGCGACCAGAAACCGGTCACCGGTGGCGTCTGCCCCTTGGCAAAGGTCAGGCTGTACTGATGGGCCCCGCTCAAGCGCTGACCCGCACCATCATGCTCGGCAAAAATGTAGCTGGTCTCATCGACGCCATTTTCGAAGATATTGGACTTGGCCACCGCCAAACGGGTCAGGTAATCCGTGCCCCACTTGGCGTTGTTGAGGGGGCGGGTCCAACCATGGGCCAGCCTGACCCCATTGTTGTTGAGCAAGAAGAGTGGATCCACTATCTGCTGCTCGGCCCGCTCAGCCACCTCGGCCAGGACCCTGGCGATGGCAGGATCCTGCTCGCCTGCCGCTATCAATGCCTTGAATTGGCCATACAGCGCCTCTTCCCCCGGCAAAGGCGGCACTTCCGCCAGCACCGCGTTCAAATCGCTGAAGAAACGCTTGGGCGTAACCCAGCTCAGTTCCCCCTTGCTATCCCCTTCTGTTTTGGGCAAGGGCAGCACCTGTAACTTGCTCCAATCGGTGCGCTGCATGGTGCCATCGAAACGTGACAACGGGTACATCATCACCTCAGACAGCACCGGCTGAATGGCCGCCCTGTCCGTCGCAGTATCCGCCATGAAGGCTCTGGGGATCACCACGCCAGTGTGAGTCGGAGAGCGGAATACACCGCTGATCCCCTTGGGGGTCTCTCCTTGCCAGTTCGGCCCCACCAGCAAATAGAAACCGGGTTTGGTACCATGCACAGTACCTAACCTAGCGAAGCTGTCGGTGCGCTGATCCGCCACCTGATAGAGCCAGAAGCGATCGCCGAAGTCAGGCACCTGGATCACCACCGGCTCCTTGTCCAGCGCCAGGGCACCAAAGCCATAGACCACATCCTGATTGGGATGGGCCACTATCTTGACGTTGGGGTCGATATAGTCGTTGAGCATGGCAAGCTCATTGAGGGGCGCCACCGGCGTCGGGCCCAGCAACGCTATCTGGGGCACCTGGCTATACATGGCCCTGCGGTTGTGCATATTGACCAAGGGCCAGCCCCACGCATAGGCGAGCTGCCCTACCGCCTCGGCATAGCCTGGGGTCATCACAGTACCGGCCACAGGACCTGGCACTGTGGCCGCAGGCTGAATCGCCTCTGCCGACACAGTGACCGAGCAGAAGGACCCGCACACGGCCGCACCCAGCAAGATTCTGGAAATAGTAGCCATCTGGCCTCCTTAGAAGCGGTAGTCGTAGTTCACGGTCATGAAATAGAGCGCCATGTTCTGGTACTCCCCTGAGAGCCCCCCTCCCTGCACCTGGGCATTTCCCAGGTTGAGGTACTCAAGCGCAGTGCCCACACTCTGGTTTGCACTGAGCCGATAACGGGCCCCTGCGCCAAGGCGCCAGGCGCGATCGGATGGCAGGGTCAAAGAGGCATCGGACTGGCTCTGGTAAAAACTGGAGTCGTAGGCAATGCCCGTGCTGAGCAGCCACTCGGGCGAGAGTTGATACTGAGTGCCCAACGCCAGATGCCAGGTATCTTGTAATCGGTGCTTGCTCGGCACTTGATTACCAGCTGCCTCAATACTGCCATCATCAAATTCACTCCAGTTCTGCCAGCCAATATTGCCCAACAAGGCCCAGCGTGCGTCGAGGCGCTGATAACCGCTCAGCATCAACTGACTGGGGGAGGACGTGCTGGCATCGATGGGGATATTGAAGGTGAGCATCTGGGGCGGCAGCGGCCCGGGCGGATCGATGGCCTTGCTGACCTGGGTCTCGATATCGTAATTGAAATGGGTGCGGCTGCTATACGCCAGACCAATGCGGCTGTTCTCGCTCCATTCATAAAGCAGACCCAATCTGGCATTCAAGGCCCAGTCATGGTCCTTGAGATCCTGCTCCCCGGTCTGGCTGTCTCGACTCAGGGAGAACATGCCGTAGTTGATGCCAAGCCCCCCACCGACGGAGAGTCGAGGTGAGAGCCGCACTGCCACCGTAGGTTGCAGTGTCAGTGCCATGAGAGAACTCTCTCGTACCAAGCCACTGCCTGCCCAATCCCCAAAGTCGAGACCCAGACCGAAGTTGCCATAAAAACCCACCCCAATCTTGACGTCCTGATTGATGCTATGGCTATAAAACAGACTCCCCTGAGGGGAGAACCCCACCACATTGCCCGGGCTCTTGCCAGGCCCATCCAGTGCATAGGAGGCATCGCCATAGAGCCCTTGCAGGCCGCCGCTGACCTGATCCCCATCCAGTCTGGTCATACCCGCCGGGTTACCAAAGATGGTACTCGCATCCTGGGCCCTCGCCGCCATGCCAGCACCGGCCAGCCCAACATCATCGGTGGCTATCTCATAGAGGTAGAGGCCCCCGGCCAGACTCTGACCGGAATAAAATGCGGCCAACATGGTCACTCCGAGCGGTAGATAGCGCATAGGATGTCCTCTCATTGTGGTGTCATGACCTCGACTTGGGGCAGTTCATATTCACCAGACAGCACACTCTCTTGCGGCTGATAGAGGCGCAGCAACAAATAGAAGGGACCTGCGGGGGTGGGCAGCCAATTGGCCTGCTTGTCACCCTTGGGTACCTCGCGCTGCAGATAGAGATCGAATGAACCGTTTTCTGCCATTTTGAGCCCCTGGGTATCGCTGCCCAGCTTGTAACGTGCTATCTCGTTGTGCACCAACATTTTGTCCACGGTGTTATACACGGTCAACGACCAGAAGGCGTTGGTGGGCGGCGCCTTCTTGAAGTGCAGAACATAGGCTTTATCGCCGCTGAGTTGCTCACCTTTGGCGTCGGTGGAGCGCAGCGGATACATGGCTTCTTTCTCTCCCTGGCCACCCAGATAGGGGCCGGACACCAGGGCCCGCAGCGGATAATCGGTACCGAAATGATCCAGACCACTGGCCCAGGCCCAACCGTTTCGTTGCACGGCAGAGGTTGCCAGCGCCGAGACGGCCACCTTGGGGCCATCAGTCAGGGCCTTGAGCAACCCTTGGCGCTGAGGCTCAACAAGTTGGCTGGCATCGAATCCTTGCTCCGTCAGCCCAAAGCGGCCGAACTGAGCGAATAGTGACGTATCACGCGCTGGCACCCCATTATCTTTGAGTACGGCGCCCAGTTGGCGATAGAAGCCCAGGCCATCCTCCCCCATCTCGGGTAGCGCTGGCAGCACCTGGTAAGGGGCTGTGTATTGCTTGTTGTTCATCTGGGAGAGCGGCCGCAGTGTGAAGCCTTTTTGCAGCAGAGCCACAGGAGCCATATCCTCACCCTGTTTCACGCGAAGTCGCCCCCACAACCAGACTTTGCTGGTCGTCACGTCGAGTCGGGTGACCCCTGTAGGCAGAGTGCCCTGCCAGCCCGGCGGTACCAGGGCAAAATCTCCCGCTTTGGTGCCTGTGGTACGACGCCCGACATAGTGTTCAAGCTCCTGCCACATATTGAACACATCCACCACGTAGTAACGATCATGGGTGTCGGGCACGTGCAGTATGTAAGGCTCATCGAGCTTGACGATGGCGCTCAGATAAAGGGTGTCATTGTTGGCGGTGGGCATGTCTTTGGCATCAGGGGTCGCCAGCTCCCTTGCCCAGCCCAACTGATTGAGGGGGGCCCGGTAGCTGGTTGCAGCCTGGGAGGCGGACACCTGAGTGTATTCACGGGCAATACGCTCCATGCGCACCAGAGGATAACCCCAGACATAGGCATTGACGCCGTTGGCATAGGCATCTGCTGCGAGCCCTCCGGCGATGTTCTCTGTACTGGTGGGCATGGTCAGCAAGACATCCGTCTCTGTTTGCTGGGCATGGACGCCAGGCACCAGCAGTAGCGTCGTGCCCATGCCTGCCAGCAACAGGGCTCGCCATATTGACGTCAATTTCATAGGAGAACCTCTAAATTGGATACGGCGGCACCATGGCGCCACCGTCAGAGCTTCATCAATTGGCATGTTTTTTAGCACTTTCCAACTGATTCAGGGCCGATGCTACCCCGATGCCACTGGAGCCTTTTTGCGCAGGCGGATACTCTTTCATGCTCTGCATAAAGGCTTTCACCGGCGGCATGATCTTGGGCAGCAACCAACTCTTCTCTTTCATCCACAGTAAATGACCACCGGTCTCGGGGCTGCGCTCGTAAGGGTCCAGCTTGATATCGATCATCAAACCGCCCGGGATCTTGCGCGTGTCGTCCAACCACTTGTCCTTCACCGCCAAGTGGATCTTCCACTGCTCGACACGGATGGCGTTGAGATGAGTCTCACCAAAGTAGAAGAACTCATGGCGTTGGGATTTGCCATCGGACTTGGTCAACATGTCTATCTGGTTGTAACCATCGAGATGGTTCTTGTAGACCCTGTCACCCACTTTCAGTCCCTTGAGCAGATCCTGTTTGACATCAGGTTCACCGACAGCCGCCATCAGAGTGGGGACCCAATCTTCCGAAGTCATGAAACCGCCATTCCAGGTGTTGGCCTTGATGTGACCTGGCCAGCGCACCAACATGGGCACCCGGAACCCCCCTTCCCAAGTCAGCCCTTTCTCTCCCCGGAAAGAGGCGCTACCGGCCATGGGCCAGTGAGCCAGATTGACCCCGTTATCCGAGGTAAACATGACGATGGTGTTCTCGCTCAGCCCCTCTTTGTCCAGGGTATCGAGCAGTTTGCCGACCAGATGGTCGAGCTGCAAAATCGCATCGGCGTACTCGGTATGGCCACTCTTGCCGAGCCACTCCGGACTGACGTGGATCTGTTGGTGCATGCGCGACGGGTTGTACCAGAGGAAGAAGGGACTATTTGCCGCTTTCTGCTTCTTGACCCAATCGATGGAAAGATCGGTGAAAGTATCATCCACCGATTCCATCAGCTTGCTGGTCAAGGGCCCCTTGTCTTCAATGGTCTGTTTGCCTACCCGTCCCCAACGTGGGTCCACGGTCGGATCATCCTTGTCGGACGCCAAGGCATGGATCATGTTGCGTGGACGGCCAACAAAATTGGGATCCTTGGGAAAATCCGGCTGCTCCGGCATCTCCATCATGTTCAGGTGGTAGAGAAAACCATAAAACTCATCGAAACCATGCAAGGTTGGCAGATACTCATTGCGATCGCCGACGTGGGATTTGCCAAACTGAGCCGTGGCATAGCCCTTGTCTTTCAGCAGTTGCGCCAGAGTGACGTCACTGTCTTGCAGACCAATTTTATCTCCGGGTTGCCCAACGGCAGTCAACCCCGTGCGAATAGGATACTGGCCGGTGAGAAAGGCGGCGCGTCCCGCCGTCGAGCTTGGCTGGGCATAATAGTCGGAGATCATCATCCCCTCGGTTGCCAGGCGATCGATGTTGGGGGTATCGACGGCCCCAATCCCTCGGTGATAGGCAGAGATATCCATGGGCGCCATGTCATCGACCATGATCATCACTATGTTGGGTTTGCTGGTATCAGCTGCCATGGCAAGTGACAAAGGAGACGTCATCGCCCCCAGTACCAGACTGGCCAATAAGGTTTTTTTCATGGTTTTCATCCTTTTTTACTTGATGACCCCGGGACTTAAAACAAACCGAGACGGCGCAGCAACGGCACCATGTCGCTATCTATGTGGCGATAGAACTGCATAAAACCGCCGCATAAGTAGTTGAGCCCCCTTTGTCCTTCCTGGGTGCGGAGCAATCTGTCTTTCGGACATCCCCCCCAGCACAGCGCCAGGTAATCACAACGACGGCACTGATCAGGCAGCGTCAGATGCTTGGCCTGTCCAAAGGCAATCTGTTGATTGCCAAAAGCGAGATCGCCCAAATGCTGCTCGGCTATGTTGCCTATCCGATGTTCCGGGTAGACGAAGTGATCGCAGCTATACACCTCCCCGTCGTGCTCAAGGGCAAGCGCCTTGCCACAGAAAGGAGCCTGGGTGCACATCTGGGCAGGCATGCCTGCCGATTGCGCCACGGCGGTTTCGAACAGGTTGACATGAACTCGCCCCACCCCTTCAGCCAACCAGACATCCCAGACATCACAGAGGAATTGGCCGTAGTCGGCGGCGGCTACGCTCCAATCGGTAACGATGGACATGGGGTGGCCGGGCTCGGCCTCGGGACTGCCCTGCCATGGCAAGGCTTCGGTGGCTAGCGTCGTCACCGAGCCCTGGCGAAAGATCCTGGGCTCCACCACGGGGGTGAACTGGATACGGGTGCAACCTAGCTCCTCGGCGAGGAAGCGATAAACTCGCTCCCCTTGCTTGGCGTTATTGCGATTGACGACACAAAGCGCAGCAAACGGCACCTCTGCGCCGCGCAGCAACTCGACCGCTGTCATGACGCCATCGAAGGTCGGTCGGCCAGCCCGGTTCTTGCGGTGAATATCGTGCAGATCACGGGGGCCATCAATGGAGAGGCCAACCAGAAAACCATGTCGTTTGAGAAAAGCGACCCAAGCCTCATTGAGCAAGATGCCATTGGTTTGCAGATCGTTCTCGATCCGCTGCCCGGCCTTGCGATACTTGGCCTGCAGTGCCACCACTTTTTCGAAGAAAGGCAACCCGAGCAGAGTTGGCTCCCCCCCCTGCCAGGAGAAGACCACCTCATCCCCTGTCTGGGCTTCTATATATTGGCGGATATGCTGTTCGAGCAGTTCGTCCGAAAGCCGAGGGGCGGCATCATGTTGGAACAGATCCCCCTTATGCAGATAGAAGCAATAGTCACAATCGATATTGCAGCGGGATCCACCGGGTTTGACCATGGTATGGAAGCGGTAATGCTGCCCCTTCGGCAGAGGGGGTAAATGGCTGTGGGGTAAATGCAACGATAACACCTCTCAAATCCATTGAATGCAGATGCGACAGGCTCCCAGTCTCGGCGTTATTCTTGCTGATGCATAGGAAGCAGCTAACTATAGCTTTTGGCTGGCGTAGCCGGATATGTATGCCCATATTCAGCAAAATAATTTCTTGCGAAATAAAGTGACCTTGACGGCAGAATCAACAATCTACTATGGCTTTGCTTCAGACAAGTTAATCACCACCGAAAAAACCATCAAAAAAATAAATGTAATTAAATGATTTTAATGGAAAAAATAAAAAAACACGCCACACTCCTGTTTTCTTCGTCCCCGAATGTCGCCGGCCAGAAAGTACACCACCCAAATACGCAAGCAATTTCACATTAAATCAATGCAATCTTCTACCCACACAGACTCATAGCGAGAGTTCAATTCATAAAGCCGCCGATATATCACCAGAAATAGACAGATATAAAAAAACCGAACCCAGGGGTTCGGCTTTTTTATTGGCGGATCGCTACATGAGCACCATGGGTCGGCCCTTAGAAGAGGCCCCTGGCTTTCACCTTCTTCATGTTGGCGACCTGGCTCGAGAGATCCTCGATCAATGGCTCGGCCGTCCGCTTATCCAGATCCACGGATCGGCCCGGCTGACTGGCCAGTCGCTGGATCAAGCTGTGTTGCTCGCGAATAAGCCGGGATTGCTCTTCCAGCTGACGGGAGAGCTGCAAGATGCTGCTGGCAAGGGGCGCCAGGTCCGGCTCGGCCGCCGCCGGCAGCCTGCCGGCGATGGCGTCTGCCAGCTGCTCAGGGTCCAGCGAACCCGGCAGCCCTTGCCGGATCTCGTCCCACAACTCGGTGGGTTGCTGCTCCCCGAGACGACTGACTATCTCATCGACCAGCTTGCCCTGATCCGGCATAGCCGCCTGCTGACCGAGACGATTGACTATCTCATCGACTAAATTACCCTGATCCGGCATAGCCGCCTGCTGGCCGAGGCGATTGACTATCTCATCGACTAAATAATCCTGATCCGGCGTAGCAGCTTGCTGACCGAGGCGACTGACGATCTCATCGACCAGCTTGCCCTGATCCGGCGTAGCGGCTTGCTGGCCGAGGCGATTGACTATCTCATCGACTAAATAATCCTGATCCGGCGTAGCGGCTTGCTGGCCGAGGCGATTGACTATCTCATCGACTAAATTACCCTGATCCGGCGTAGCGGCTTGCTGGCTGAGGCGACTGACTATCTCATCGACCAGCGCCCCGCTGTTTCCCTGCTCCAACCGGGGGCCCAGCCGTGCCACTATCTGATCAACCATGGCATCGCCCGCAGAAGGGGACGCCTCGCTCCCCTCCCCCAGGGTGAAGCCACAACTGGCAAAGGCGTGACGCAGGGTCATCAGGCTGACTTGTTCGGGCCCGAGCGCGTTGGCAACGGCCTTGCACAGGTTCGGTGCCAGCACGTACATGAACATCCCCGACAGGTAGATGTCCTTGTGGAAACGGCTCTTGGAGAAGTCGAACTCCTCCGCCCCATCCTGGATCTTGCGAGCCCGCTGGTACCAGTTCTGCAACACTCCGACCGCGTAGCGATCAGACTCCAGCGCACCCGGATCCATGTAAATGGAGAAGGTCATGCGCTTGAGCTGACTACTCATCAGCCACCTCGGCCATCACGGCCGCTTCCCGGTACACTTCCTCTTCTTCCGTGGTGTAGAGGCAGATCTCCCGGGCCAGGGCAGACTGTGCATCGTCCAGCAATTCAACTCTGTCGCCCAGGGTAGGATAAGCCTGTTTGATCGCCTCGTGGATGAGGGGGGCACCACCACCGACCAGATAGACCCGGTTCGGGTTCTTGGCGAATTTCTTCGCCTCGTGGGCGACCTGGCTACCCAGCTCGTCTATCTTGTTCTGCATTTTTTCCAGGATCTTGGGGATCTGGGCCTCGTCGTTGACCACGTCACGCACGAAGCTGGCGTCACCACGACGCTTGATAAACTCGTTGGCCACCAGATAGCTGGAGTCGCTGTCGGCGGCGGCCAAGGCCTTGCGTACCGCATCCGTCACCATGGAAACACCTATCTCGTTGTTGCCATAGACGTCGGACACATCGTCGAACTCGCCGACGATGATGCCCATGTCCAGGGTGGTGCCACCGCAGTCGATCACCAGGGTCTTGGTGAACTCGTTGCAGCCCGAGCCAATCAGGCGGGAGAGGGCGGCAGGCAGGCTCTCCGGCATCACTTCCACACTGACGATATTGAACAGCTCCCCCTTGTTGAGGGAGATGGCACGAAGCAAGTTGCGCCGCTTCTTCTCGATTTTCTCTTCGTTGCGCTGGCAGTCATCCGGCTGGTAGAACTCCGTAATGGGCAGCGTCACTGTGATCGCCACATCGCACGGCGCCATGCCGGTCTGCAGCAGGGCGTGGTGCACGGAGAGCAGGTTCAGGTCGTCGTACTGATACTCCACATGGGTGGTGGCCAGTGACTTGTCCGAGGTGGCGTCATAGGTGTACTTGGTGTTGCCTATCTCGTAGTTGTAGATCTTCTTGTCTTTGCGCAATGCGGCGCTCTTCCAATCCTTGCGAAACGAGTTGGGGGAGATGATGGTCTTGAGCGCCTTGTTATCGATCCAGCTGACCTTGACGTTGGTCGAACCATCATCGATGGCCATCTTCATTACTTCAGACATATGGGGAATACCTATGGGGGAGCAGACAACATGGTCCGATTGCCTTGCACTCTGGCAAGCCAAGGCGATCGAACCACTACATACACGGTTTATGAAGGCGACAAGTCTAATGTCTTTCTAAAATCCGTTGAAGCAAATGATTGAATCCGGAGGGATCTTCCGCAGGCCAGGCGTGGTGGCCACGGGGATTATGCACCGTTGCGTTGGGCAGGGCGGCAAACTGCTCCACCCGTTTGGCGAGCGGCAGGTAATCATGGGTCGTGGAGATGATGGCGACCGGCTGCCAGATGGCGCCGAGCCGGGCACGGGCCGACCAGCCGGGCAAGGCGTCCAGCAGGGACTTGTAGACCTTCTTGCGATTACGGCAGAAACGTTGCCGGAAGGTACGACGCATCTGGGCAAGTTCAGGGCCGGGAAAGAGCTCCCGCCCCAGCCACCAGGCCAGCGGCCGCATGCCAAACCAGCGCAGCCACTTGAGGCGCTGGGCGTAACGCTCCTGCTCCCTGGGGTTCTCCAGCAGACACTCGCTCACCCCGTTGACCAGCACCAGACCGCGGATCTTGCCTGGCAGTTGCAAGGCCAGCTCCAGCGCAACCATGGCCCCCAGTGAGAGTCCCACCACCCAGGCAGGCTCTGGCTGTTCATCGAGCCAGCGCACCACGTCCGCCGCCAGGGTCCCGACATCGAAGGGCCCCTCTTGCAGGCTCTGGCCATGGCCACGCAAGTCGATGGCCACCACCCGATAGTCGTCGGAAAAATGCTCGAGCTGGGCCTGCCAGTCCAGGCTGGATGACCCCAGGCCATGGAGCAGCAGCAACAAGGGGCCCTCCCCGGCACTGCGCCAGGCCAGTCCCTGAGACTTCATGATTTGATTGCGACGCATCCATTTTCCTCAAACACGCGTGCCAAGCCCTCGAGCCCTCTGCCGATGGCGTCGAGCAGCCCAAGGTCGCCATAGCGCAGCTCATTGCCTCTAACGGCAGTCGAGGATCTGCTGCTCACCCTGCCACGCTCTAGCAAAACAGTGGAGGATAGGGGTGACGGCAACACCAGTGAGCGCTCTCGGGCGGTGGCCAGCACCATGGCGGCCCAAGCGCCCTTATCCCTCCCCGACCAGACTCACCGCCTTGACATAGGCATGAATCTGCTGACCCTCAGCCAGACCCAAGCGCAGGGCTGAACGGCTGGTGATCCGGGCCAGCAGTATCTGCTCACCCAGCGCCAACTGCAACAGCGTCTGACCCGGGCGTACCTCACGCATCGCCAGCAGGCGGGTACTGAGGCAGTTGGAAAGACTGGAGTGCGCGATGGGGGCGGTCGCTATCACCAGATCCCGCCCCGCCACCTTGATCTGCAAGGGGCCACTCTCGTCGGGGGCATGCTCCATGGTAACCATCAGGCTCTGATCCCCGAGTTGCAGGGTCGCCATCTGTTCGGTGGCCTCATAATGGGTCAGGATCGCCGTCAGCATGACCCCCACATCATCCCGACTGGCCAAGGAGAGGTCGGTGCGGGCGAAGATCTCACTCGGCCTGCCTTGCGCCTCGACCTGCCCCTCGGCAAGCAATACCAGCTGATCGCACAGTAAACTCACCTCCTCCATGGCGTGGCTGACGAAGACCATGGGAATGCCGCTCTCTTGCTGCAACCCCTTGAGCACATGGGCCTGATGGATGCGGCTGCGGCTGTCCAGCGCCGAGAAGGGTTCATCGAGCAGCAGCAGATCGGGCTCGGCCAGCAGGGCCCGCCCCAGGGCCACCCGCTGGCGTTGGCCGCCGGAGAGCCCGTGGGCAGGCTGGCCGAGCAGATCGGCAAAGCCGAGCCGCTCGGCCAACGCCTCGGGCTGCCAGCGCCCTCGCCCCTTGCCCGCCGCCAGCTGCAAATTGCCAAGCACCGTCATATGGGGGAAGAGGCGGGAGTCCTGGAACACCAGCCCGATGCGGCGCGCCTCCGGCAGCAGCGCGGCCAGATCCCTTCCTTGCCAGTGCAGGCCGTCAGCAGGCGCACGATCGAGCCCGGCCAGGATCCGCAGCAGGGTGCTTTTGCCGCAGCCGGAGGGGCCGAACAGGCCGAGGATGCCGCCCAGAGGGAGAGTGAGATCGCAGTCGAGCTCGAAGCCGCCAAACCGGCGGCTCGCCTTGAGGTGCAGGCTCATCCGAACAGCCTCCGCTGCCGGCGTTGCAAGACGCCATAGACCAGCACCAGCATGATGAGGGAGAAGCCCATCAGGCCGCCAGCCAGATAGTGGGCATGTTGATAATCCATGGCCTCCACGTGATCGAACAGGGCGATGGAGAGCACCTGGGTCTCCCCCGGAATGTTGCCCCCTATCATCAGCACCACCCCAAACTCCCCCAGGGTATGGGCAAAGCCGAGCGACGCCGCCATCACGAAGCTCGGCAACGTCATCGGCAAGATGATATGGAAGAAGCGCTCGAGTGGCCCCAGCCCCAGGGTGGCGGCCGCCTCAAGTTCTTTGCTGCCCATGTTGACGAAGGCGGAGGTGAGGGGCTGCACCACGAAGGGCAGCGAATAGAGGATGGAGGCGAACAGCAGGCCGAGGAAGCTGAAGGCCAGGGTTGTCCCGAAGGTGTCGCGCCACCAGGCGCCGAGGCCATACTCCGGGGAAAAGGCGAGCAGCAGATAGAAGCCAAGCACGGTCGGCGGCAGCACCAGCGGCAGCGCCACCAGCGCCTCCACCAGCGGCCGCAGCCGATGCTGGCTGCGGGACAACCACCAGGCGAGCGGGGGGGATAACAGCAGCAGGATACCGGTGGTACTGGCCGCCAGCTTCAGGGTCAACCAGACCGCGAGCAGATCCCCTTCACTCATGGCGCATCCTCGCGAGTGTGAATGGCAAACACGGAACCCGAGGTAGCATGCCGCAACTCAGGGGCAAGCGAGATACCGCAAGCAGCTCCCCTTCATGGCAGGAGCCCCGGCTGGATTCAGACAACAGCATGTTTTGCATCCTTATCTTGAAGACTGGCCAGCCCAGGGGCTGGCCAGTCACCATGCGGGGTCAGCACTCATGCCGTCACTGCGGCAGGGCATAACCCGCAGCCTTGATGGCGTCCTGACCCGGGCCCTTCAGCCAGGCCACCAGGGCTTCGACCGCCTCGCCCTTCTTCAGGATCAATCCCTGCTGCTCGATGGCCGGATAGAGCGCATTTGGCACGGCCCAGGCTTCGCCGGTTTTACCGGCTTCCACCAGATTGGCCCAGGCCACAAAGCCCAGCTCGGCATTGCCGGTGTCCACGAACTGCCAGGTCTGGCTGATGTTGGCGCCGGTCAGCAGACGGTACTGCTTGGGATCGATCTTGAGCTGCTCAAGGGTTGCCATGGCCGCTGCGCCGTAGGGCGCGGTACGCGGGTTGGCGATGGCGAGGTTGCCCTTCCAGTCGCGCAGGGTGGCCTCATCGGGTGCCGGGCCGCCCTTCTTCCACAGGCCCAGCTGGCCGATGGCGTAGGTGAAACGCTCGCTGCCCCTGCCCTCTTTCTCCAGCTTTTGCGGGGTGGCCACATCGGCTGAGAGGAAAAGATCGAAGGGGGCACCGTGGGTGATCTGGGTGTAGAGCACCCCAGTGGCCGCCGAGCTGATGACGACGCTGTGGCCCGTCTTGGCGGTGAACTCCTTGCCGATACGCTCTATGGTGCTCTTGAAGTTGGCGGCCACGGCGACCTTGACCTCATCGGCCTGCACGGCGGTGGTGTGCAGCGCCGCGGCGCAGATCCCCAGCATGACAACAGATAACAGCGGTTTCATTCCCTTACTCCTGGTTGCGGATCCTTCGTGACCAGATCCTGTGACGGGGTCTATTCCCCTGACTGCCAGCGTGCCGCGGCGGTGTTGTCGCTCTGCTTGGCCTCGACCCAGCGTTGTATCCCCTCGGCGGTCAGTTCCTTCTTCCAGAACGGCGCCCGGGTCTTCAAGAAATCCATGATGAAGTGACAAGCCTCAAACGCAGCGTCTCTATGGGCACTGCTCACCGCCACCAGCACAATCTGATCGCCGAGCAGCAGCTCGCCGATGCGGTGAATGAGGGTGCACTCCTGCAGCGGCCAGCGGGTACGCGCCTCGGTGACTATATCGGCCAACGCCTTCTCGGTCATGCCGGGGTAGTGCTCGAGCGCCAGCCCCAAGACCTGCTCCCCCTGGTTGAAGTCGCGCACCTTGCCGACGAAGGTGACGATGGCGCCGCTGTCATGGCGGGCGGCGAGGCGCTCATACTCCTCCCCCAGGGAGAAGTCGGCCCGCTGCACCAGGATGCGGTCGGTGATGGCTGCGTCGCTCATGGCATCAGCCTCCGGTCGTTACTGGAAGGAGAGGGAAGAAGGCGGCCTCATCCCCGTCCCACAGCTCAGTGGTGCGATCCACGGTCGTTATCTCGCTCATGGTCAGCCTCCGGTCGTTACTGGAAAGAGAGGGAAGAAGGCCACTTCATCGCCACCGCACAGCTCAGTGGTGCGATCCACGGTCGTTATCTCGCTCATGGTCAGCCTCCGGTCACAGGGGGGAAGAAGGCCACTTCATCGCCATCATTAAGCGGCGTCTCGAGCGGCACCAGGGTCTGGTTGATCGCCACCAGCAACTTGCCGGACTCGAGTGCCAGGGCCCACTTGTCACCGCGTTCGCACAGCGCGCTGCGCAGATCTTCGGCGCTGGCATAGTCGCAGGGCAGACTGAGCTCGTCGCAGCCGACCAGCTCCCTGACTTGGGCAAAAAACAGAACCTTGATCATGACGGCTCTCCCGCATTCTGTTGTGCACCGCCATCGGCAGCCGGGGCCAGGAAGTGGCCGGACTTGCCGCCTTTCTTCTCCACCAGCCTGACTTGCTCGATCACCATGTCCTTTTGCACCGCCTTGCACATGTCGTAGATGGTGAGCGCCGCCACGGACGCCGCGGTGAGCGCTTCCATCTCCACCCCGGTCTTGCCGGAGAGCTTGCAGAGGGTGCGAATATGGACCCTATTGTGCTCGGGTTGGGGCTCAATCTCTACCTCCACCCGGGTGAGGGCCAGCGGATGGCAGAGCGGGATCAGATCGGCGGTCTTCTTGGCCGCCATGATGCCGGCGATGCGGGCGGTGGCGAACACGTCGCCCTTGTGGTGCTGACCGCCGAGGATCAGGGCCAGGGTGGCGGGGGCCATGGTCACGAAGGCTTCGGCGCGGGCCTCGCGCTCGGTAACCTGCTTGTCGGTGACGTCCACCATGTGGGCCTCGCCGCTCTGGTTTAGATGGGTCAAACTCATTGGCTGTTACTCGTCACTGATGGCGCGGTATGCCGCCCGGAAAAGGAAAGGATGGCGCGGATCATCTGATCAGCTGGGTCGCGAAGTTGCATGGCCGGGTGCGGACATCGAGCTGATCCCGGATCAGCTTCTCCCACCCCAGTTGGCAGGCCCCCGTGGATCCGGGCAAACAGCAGATAAGGGTGCGGTTGGCGAGCCCGGCCAGGGCGCGGCTCTGCATGGCCGAGCCCTTGATCTCGGCAAACGAGAGCTGACGGAACATCTCGCCAAAGCCCTGCACGGTGCGTTCGAACAGCACACCCACCGCCTCCGGGACCCGGTTTTGCTCATTGAAGCCGGTGCCGCCATTGATCAGCACCACCTGCACACTCTCATCAACGATCCACTGACTGACCTGAGCCCGTACCCGGAACAGGTTGTCGGCGCACAACGCTCTATCCGCCAGCTGATGTCCCGCATCGGTCAGGGCCGATGCCAGGTAATCCCCCGAGCTGTCGTCGGCGGCACCTCGGCTGTCAGAGACCGTCAGTACGGCAATGTTGAGGGGGGTGAATTCGCTGATGTCTGCTGCCATTGAACAATTCCTGTAAATCATCGAGCACGAGGCGAAGAGGGGGTAGGATGCTTTCGGTACGCCAGCCAGGGGCGAGGCCAGCCAATTGGATCTGATTGGCAATATCCTTGCTGGGGATGGATTCTACCAAAAGTTGTCGGGGAGTGGGGTGAATAGGCTCATTAATCTGCTCGCAGCGCCCATTCAGGCTCATAACAACAGGCCGGGCTAACCCGGCCTGTCTTGCGAAGGTACTCCGATCAGAATCCCTTGACCCCTGTCATGTCAGGCAGCTGGTGCGCAATCCCCTTGTGGCAATCGACGCAGGTATTCTCGCCACTGGCCAGGTTGGTGGCGTGCATCTGAGCGGCGCGCCGTCCTTGCAAGGAGAAGTCCATGTACTCGAAGTTGTGACAGTTGCGACACTCCCTCGAGTCCGTGTCTTTCATCCGCTGCCACTCCCGCTCCGCCATCTCCCGGCGGTGAGACTCGAACTTCTCGCGGGTGTCCACCTTGCCGGTCAACATGCCCCACAGCTCCTTGGAAGCCTGCACCTTGCGAATGATCTTGTAGGTCCACTCGTGGGGGACGTGGCAGTCCGGGCAGCTGGCCCGCACCCCGGAACGGTTGGCATAGTGGATGGTGTCGCGATACTCGACGAAGACGTTGTCTTTCATCTCATGACAGCCAGTGCAGAACTTCTCGGTGTTGGAGGCTTCCATGGCAGTGTTGAAACCGCCCCAGAAGATGACGCCGCCAAAGAAGCCCATCATCAGCAGCACCCAGAGCGCCGCCTTGGAGGGCGACTTGAAGGTGGTCCAGATCCGCTGCACAAAACCGGGTAATTTCATCTAATGACTCCTTAGTTCAGCGCATCGACCGGTTTGAAAGTATTGTCCACCAGCGGCTTGGCATCGGTCTGCGGCACATGACACTGCAAGCAGAAGTAGCGGCGCGGCGAGACTTCGCCCAGGGTCAGGCCATCTCGCGACTCGAAATGGGTCGGGCTTATCTTGGGCGCCTTCATGGCGGTGGCATTCTTGAAGCTATGACAGGCCAGGCACTTGTTGACCTTCTTGTCTATCTCATAGTTGCGAATGTCATGGGGGATCAGCGGCGGCTGATGCATGTATTGGCGGGTATAAAGATCGCCATCCTTGCGAAAGTTCTTCATCTGGGCCGCGGGTGCCTCGACGGCAAGATCCGCACTGTTGCGCAGGGACTTGACGCCGCCGCTCTCGGTGGTGACCTGTGGTGCCTCGGCAGCCATCAGACTCCCCGCCATCAGGCAGGCCAACATTGCTCCAATCAGCTTCTTCATTATTTGTTCTCCGAACATGTTATCCGCCAGGGCCCACGCCGGGCAGGCCCCTGGGTAGCAAGCGAGCGTCGCCCGGCGGCCGGGCGCTCATCAATGCCTGTTGCCTCAGGCCTTGGCGACCTTGACCGCACACTTCTTGTAATCCGTCTCTTTGGAGAGCGGATCCGTGGCATCCAGGGTCAACTTGTTGACCAGCTGGCTCGCATCGAAGAAGGGCATGAACACCAGTCCTCTGGGCGGCTTGTTGCGGCCTCGGGTCTCGACCCGGGTCTTCACCTCGCCCCGGCGGGAGGAGACGATCACCTCCTCACCACGGCGCACGCCGCGAGCCTTGGCATCTTCCGGGTGCATGAACAGCACCGCATCCGGGAAGGCGCGATAGAGCTCGGGGACCCGACGGGTCATGGTGCCGGTGTGCCAGTGCTCCAGCACGCGGCCGGTGGAGAGCCAGAGATCGAACTCCTGATCCGGGGACTCGGCGGCCGCCTCATAAGGCAGCGCGAAGATGACCGCACGGCCATCGGGTTTGCCGTAGAAGTTCACCCCCTCCCCCGCCTTCACATAAGGGTCGAACCCTTCCCGATAGCGCCACAGGGTCTCCTTGCCATCGACCACGGGCCAGCGCAGACCGCGCTCTTCGTGGTAACGATCGAACGGCGCCAGGTCATGACCATGACCGCGACCGAAGGATGCGTACTCTTCAAACAGGCCTTTTTGCACATAGAAGCCAAAGTGCTCAGCCTCGTCGTTGAGCTCGCCCTTGCTCTGCGCTTTGGGGAACTGATCGACCTGACCGTTCTTGTAGAGCACCTCATAGAGGGTCTTGCCCTTCACTTCCGGCATCTTGGCGATCAGTTCCGCCGGCCACACCTCTTCCACGGTGAAGCGCTTGGCAAACTCCATCAGCTGCCACAAGTCGGACTTGGCCCCTTCCGGTGCCTTGACCTGCTGGTGCCAGAACTGGGTGCGGCGCTCGGCGTTGCCATAGGCGCCCTCTTTCTCCACCCACATGGCGGTGGGCAAGATGAGATCGGCCGCCTGGGCGGTCACGGTCGGGTACGGGTCGGAGACCACGATGAAGTTGGCCGGGTTGCGATAACCGGGCAGCCCCTCCTCGTTCATGTTCGGGCCGGCCTGCATGTTGTTGTTGCACATCACCCAGTAGGCATTGAGCTTGCCATCCTTGAGCATGCGGCTCTGCAGCACGGCGTGATAACCCACCTTGTCCGGGATGGTGCCTTCCGGCAGTTTCCAGATCTTCTCGGCGATGGCGCGGTGCTTGGGGTCAGTGACCACCATGTCGGCGGGCAGGCGATGGGCGAAGGTGCCCACTTCCCGGGCGGTGCCACAGGCGGAAGGCTGGCCGGTCAGGGAGAAGGGACCGCTGCCCGGGGTGGAGATCTTGCCGGTCAGCAGGTGGATGTTGTAGCAGAGGTTGTTGGCCCAGACGCCGCGGGTGTGCTGGTTGAAGCCCATGGTCCAGTAGGAGACCACTTTTTTGCTCGGATCGGCATAGATCTGCGCCAATTTTTCCAGCTTCTCTTTGGGCACACCGGAGAGCTTGGCCACGGAGTCGACATCGTAATCAGCCACGAACTTGGCGAAGTCGTCGAAGCTCATCGGGGTGGAGTCGCCGCTGTCCGGGTTCTTGGCTTTCTGCTGGGTCGGGTGAGTCGGACGCAGGCCGTAGCCGATGTCGGTGACCCCCTTGCGGAACTGGGTGTGCTTGTTGACGAACTCCCAGTTCACCTTGTCGTTCTGGATGATGTAGTTGGCGATGTAGTTGAGGATCGCCAAGTCGGTCTGGGGCGTGAACACCATGCCGTTGTCGGCCAGCTCGAAGCTGCGATGCTCGAAGGTGGAGAGCACATGCACCTGCACCTCTTGATGGGAGAGGCGGCGATCCGAGATCCGTGACCAGAGGATGGGATGCATCTCGGCCATGTTGGAGCCCCA
Source organism: Aeromonas sp. BIGb0445 (assembly GCF_024809075.1). Taxonomy (NCBI): domain Bacteria; kingdom Pseudomonadati; phylum Pseudomonadota; class Gammaproteobacteria; order Aeromonadales; family Aeromonadaceae; genus Aeromonas; species Aeromonas sp. BIGb0445. The sequence continues at coordinate 647,265 of NZ_JANUES010000001.1, read as the reverse complement.
CAACACGAAGGCGTCCGCCTGTTCGATGTCATCGTAACAGCCCATGGGTTCGTCCATGCCGAAGGTACGCATGAAGCCGACCACGGCCGAGGCCATGCAGTGACGGGCGTTGGGATCCAGGTTATTGGAGCGGAAACCCGCCTTCATCAGCTTGGCGGCGGCGTAGCCTTCCCAGACGGTCCACTGGCCCGAGCCGAACATGCCGACCGCGGTCGGGCCCTTCTCTTTGAGGGTGGCCTTGAACTTCTCGGCCATGATGTCGAACGCCTGATCCCAGCTGATGGGCGCGAAGTCGCCACTTTTGTCGAACTTGCCATTGGTCATGCGCAGCAGAGGCTGGGTCAGGCGATCCTCGCCATACATGATTTTTGACAGGAAATAGCCCTTGATGCAGTTCAGACCGCGGTTGACCGGGGCCTCCGGATCGCCCTGGGTCGCCACCACGCGCCCGGCCTGGGAACCCACCAGCACGGAGCAGCCGGTACCGCAGAAGCGGCAGGGTGCCTTGTCCCATTTGATGGCAGTCTTGTCAGTACTGGTGATCAGGTTGGCCGCCAGGGCGGGAGCACTGACACCGGCCACGGCCGCCGCGGCTGCGACCGCGTTGGCCTTCATAAAGTCGCGTCGACTCAGCTTCATGACATTTCCTCACATTGCTTATCGTTATTATCGAACTGATGGTAGATGAGACCGGCAGGCAGTACCCCCGGCATCCCGTTGATGGCATCGATGACCATCATGATGAGCCACGCTGACTCAGCGCCATGGCGTGTTATTCCTTGCATTGGACATCGCGCTCATCGAACTGGTGGTAGATGAGACCTGCGGAGAGCACCCCCGGCATGGCATTGATCGCATCGATGGCCGCCATGATGGGGCGCTGACTCGGCCCCTCCAGGGTGACAACCAACTTGCCCTCCTCACTGACTACATGCACCTCGGCCCCTTCGAGGGCGCCAATCTGCTCGGCAAGCCGATGGCGCAAGGGAGGCTGGGTCAATACCACCAGGCTGGATACGTGGTATTCCTGCTCAAGCTGGACATCGGCTGGCTGCGGTTTCATTCATGCTCCTTCGCGGCCGGGCTGGCCACCTTGATACTGTCAACCGGGCAATCTGCGACGCAGGCGCCACACCCGGTGCACAGGGCGGCATCCACGCTTGGGGTTGGCACCCGACCGAGTATGGGGATAAAGCGGATTGCCCTCGCCTCGCAGCTATCCTGGCAGCGCTGGCAATAGACCTGGCCGTTGGCCAGGCAGCTTTCGGCTATGTGGGCGACATAGTCCCAGGGGGATTGTTCAGTCGGGCGAAACAGCGGCTCGCTGCAAGCGCTCGCACAGTCGCCACAGAAGCTGCACTCACCCCGGCTGAAGTCGAGTTCAGGAAAGCCGCCATCCCCTTTGATGATGATCTGTTCGGGGCAGGCGGTGAGGCAATCACCACAGCGGCTGCAATCGGCGACAAACGCGGGCCAGGGCAGTGACCAGGGCAACTGGGCAGCAGGTGTCACAGCCTTGAAACGGCCGCGCAGCAGGTGCCGGCGTGACAGCTTGACCCCATCGGACATATCCACTCCTTGTGAACCCCGAAAAACCTGGCCTGAACAGGCGAAATAAGAATGGCATCTGTAATACCTATTCTAATAGTGGGCCTATTTTGCGGACTCAACAAGGTAAGGGATATACCACCAGGGGGATAAACAGGGGGGATTATTGCGCTGGATCAATCCCTTGGCGCAAAAAATCGTAGGGGATATCCGTCAAGATACCCCCTAATAGGCAATCCGGCAGGGAAGATAGGCTTGTTTGAGGCTTACCCGCCGATCGAAGCGAGATGAGGGGTCATGCCCGCATTCCCTTCGTGGAGGTGATGGGTCGCGGCCTTGCCGAGCAGGGCGACTCGAATGCGCTGGATCAGCTCATCCTGTTGCTGGTCGGCACTCAGCAGATCCCTGAGCTCGACACCACTCTCCCCAAACAGGCACAGATGCAGCTTGCCGACGGAAGAGACCCGCAGCCGGTTGCAACCGGCGCAGAAATCCTTGCTGTAAGGCATGATGAGGCCAATGCTGCCGCGCGAGCCCGAGTGCTGGAACACTTGCGCCGGGCCATCATCCACCCCTCGCAACTGCTGCAGCCAGCCCTGCTCAAGCAAGTGCGCCTTGATGGTCTCGCCGCTGACGTGACGATCGCGAAACAGCGTGTCCATCTCCCCCGTCTGCATCAACTCGATGAAGCGCAGCTCGATGGGCTTGTCCCGGATCCAGGCCAAGAACTCGGCAAGCTGGCCATCATTGAGCCCCCTGAGCAGCACGGCATTGACTTTGACCGAGGGAAAACCGGCATTGAGTGCCGCCTCTATCCCATCCATGATCTCGGCCAGCTTGTTTTCACCGGTGATCTGGTGGAACTGGCGCGGGTCCAGGCTGTCGACACTGACATTGAGCGCGGTCAGCCCGGCGGCTCGCCATTCGGCGGCCCGCTCCTTGAGTCGATAACCATTGGTGGTCATGGCTATCTTGTCGATGCCAGGAGTCGCCGCCACCGTCTCGATGATCTCGGTGAAATCACGGCGCAGGGAGGGTTCACCACCGGTCAGGCGCACCTTGCGGGTGCCCATGGCAGCAAAACCGGACACTACCCGGCGGATCTCATCGACAGAGAGGAAGGACTTGCGCCCCTCGGGGCGATAACCGTCCGGCAGGCAATAGGTACAACGAAAATTGCACACATCGGTGATCGACAGGCGCAAATAGTAAAAACGACGGGAAAAACCATCTTCAAGTGGCAACATAAACACCTTTCCAAATACGGGAGGCCAGGGCATTTCTTTCCTGACCCTTACAGCGCGCATGTCGGCTGTCGGCAATCTTCCCCTTATCCAAAGACTTAGGCGAAAATGCTCGGAGTTCATCTAGTTTTTCGATGCTAGCACAAGTTGGAGTACACTCCCACGCAACTTATGGGGTATTTCAGCGGCGCAGAGGCTACATGGGGCAATGGTTCAGGGTTCATTCGGTCAGTAGCGCCATCGGTCGCTCCATGATGCTGATCCTGTTTATGGCGAGCCTGATCGCCCTGGTGGCCATGGTCACCCTCTTCTACTCGGTGCCCGATGCCAAGGCCATCAATCTGTCCGGATCCTTGCGGATGCAGGCCTATCGCATGGCCTATGAGATTGGTCAGGGGCAGCCTGCCCTCAAGCGGCTGGATCAATTCGAGCAGACGCTCAATGCCAAGGAGCTGCAAGAGACCCAGCGCTGGATAACCCCGGCGGCCCTGCGCCTTACCTATGGCGAAGTGCTGCGCCAGTGGCAGTTGATGCGCAGCCACATAGAGCAGGCGACCCCCCAGCGCTACATAGACAACACGGAGCAGTTCGTCGCCGCCATCGATGACTTCGTCAACCAGATGCAGTACCACGTCGAATTCAAGGTGCGCATGCTGGCGCTGGCCGAGGGGCTGGGGCTCATCTCCATCATCACCATCGCCTGGTTCACGGTGCGCTTCACTCGCCAGCAGGTGGTGGCCCCCCTCAACCAGCTGGTCTATTGCGCCCGCCAGGTCCAGCGGCGTGAATTTGACCTCACTCTGCCCCCCCACTGCGACAACGAGTTGGGGGAGCTGTCCGACGCCTTTGGCACCATGGCCACCGAACTGGGCAAGCTCTATCGGGACTTGGAGAGCAAGGTCGAAGAGAAGACCGCCAAGCTGCAGCAGGCCAATGATACCCTCTCCTTCCTCTACACCACGGCCCAGAAGCTGCACGCCGCCCCCTTAAGCGGCCACACCCTGCAAAAGCTGCTCGACCGGGCCGCCGCTCATCAGCAGATAGCGCACATACGGCTGACCCGTTTCGAACACAATGCCATGCCGGTCTACCTCACCGGGCGCAGTGGCTGGCCTGGGGAACTCGAGGCGGTGGTGAGCTTCTATTTGCAGATGGATGACAGGGAGTTTGGCCGCCTCGACATCATCAGCCCCCACCCCATCGACGAGCGGCTGATGAAGAACTTTTCCATGCTGCTGGCCCAGGTCCTGCACAAGGATCAGACGCTCTTGCAGCAACAGCGCTTGTTGTTGATGGAGGAGCGGGCCGTCATCGCCCGCGAGTTGCACGACTCCCTGGCCCAGGCCCTCTCTTACTTGAAAATCCAATCCACCCTGCTCAAGCGCGCCTTCAACAAGGGGGACAGCAGCAAGACACAGGCGGCCATGGAGCAGATAGACGAGGGGCTCAGTAATGCTTACACCCAGCTGCGTGAGCTGCTGGGCACCTTCAGACTCAGCATCGGAGATGCCAATCTGGGGGAGGCAATCCACATCATGATAGAGCAGCTCAAGCCCCAGACTCAGGCCCAGATCAGGCTTCATTACGGTCTGTCCGATACGGATCTGGAAGCGGGCCAGCACATTCACATACTGCAACTCATCCGTGAGGCCGTCCTCAACGCCATCAAACATGCCAGTGCGCAACTGATTGATGTTAGCTGTGAGACCCTTGCCGATGGTAACATTCAGGTGCAAATCACCGATGACGGTGTCGGTATCGGCCATGCCCGTTCAGCCATCAACCACTATGGCCTCAGCATCATGGACGAGCGGGCCAGCAAGCTGCATGGGGTCCTGGCGATCAGCGAGATCCACCCCAAGGGCACCCGAGTGCACCTGACCTTTCCCACCAGCCTAACAAGAGATGCCTGATGGACGAGATAAAATACACAGTTCTGGTGGTCGATGATCACCCCCTGATGCGCAAGGGGATAGTGCAACTCCTGGCGTTGGAAGAGAACCTAGAAGTATGCGGCGAAGCATCCAACGGCAGTGACGCCATCGCCATGGCCAAGGCGGCCGAACCCGATCTGATCCTGCTCGACCTCAATATGAAGGGTCTCTCCGGTCTGGATACCCTCAAGGCACTGCGCGCCGAGGAGATCACCTCCCGGGTGGTGATCCTGACCGTGTCCGATGCCCGCCAGGACGTGGTCGCCCTGCTCAAGGCAGGCGCCGACGGCTACCTGCTCAAGGACACTGAGCCCGACACTCTCTTGGCCCAGCTCGGCGACGTGATGACGGGACAGCAGATCCTGAGCGAGCCGCTGCGCCCTTATCTGGAGAACATCTACGAGCTGGATCACTTGCAGCAGAAACTCGAGAGCCTGACGCGTCGCGAAATGCAAATCCTGCGCGAAATTGCAAAGGGTCTCTCCAACAAGCAGGTAGCCTCGGTGCTCCATATCTCGGAGGGGACCGTCAAGGTACACGTCAAGAGCCTGCTCAAGAAGCTCGAGGCCCAGAGCCGGGTCGAGGCCGCTGTCATGTATCTGGAACAGCGCCACTGAGTACAATGAAGCCACCCCAGGGTGGCTTTAATAATTTAGCTAAGTAGATGAAGCAAAAGGATTTGTTTCAGTCAATGTCCACACGTTGACCACATCGAGAGATATTATGCCAAAGCCTCGCCATGCGGGGCTTTGTTATGTCCGGGTATCCCCTGCCGCGCTTCGCTTGCCACCCTACCTAATGAGCAAGACGGAACCCAATGCCTTACTCATCAGGCAGGGCATATAGAGACACAATCCATCACGATTCAATATTATCCGAATGAAATAGTTTTATTATTTTCCTCGCTTCATGTTATTTTCCCCGAAAATATCTCTTTGCTAAACATCGTCAATGGGGACGCTATGACCGAATTTTTGAAAACACTCATGAATGTCCGTAGCCTGCGCGCTGCTCTGCGCGAGCTGTCATTCGAACAGCTGCAAGATGCGAAAGAGAAGTTTGATGCCATCTATATAGAACGCCGTGACTCAACCGAGAAAGAACGCGCCGAGCAGGCAGAGCATCAGCGTAAACTGGCAGAGTTTACTGAAATGCTGAAAGAGGCGGGAATCGACCCGCGCGACTTAGTAAACAATGCCGCGCCAGCAGCCAATGCTGAAAAGGGTAAGAGTAAACGCACTCCCCGCCCCCCAAAATATAAGTATCAGGAAGATGGGCAGGAAAAGACCTGGACGGGTCAGGGCCGCATGCCTAAGGCGATAGCCGAGCAGATAGCACAAGGCAAAAGCCTCGAACAGTTTGCAATATAAAAGAGACCGCCGAAAGGCGGTTTTTTTTCTACCTTTTTCCTCGGTATCTATAATATAGCGTCACTAATAATATTGATAGAATCATGCAAGATGGCGCTAGGCAGTAAAGAACGAAGTCGAAGAAGTACGCTGCATAGGTCTCACCAACATAGTTTCCAGCCAAGACATACTCTGAATAGATTGAAAATAATGGCTTTGCAACTGTGACCATCGCTAACGCAAGCACCATACAGAACAGAGCAAAGGTGATCAGTGCACGAGTCATTATTATGTATCCCGAGTTTGAGTTCACAGCCGCTTAGATAGAAGCCAGTTCACCACTATTGAGGCAGCAAGGCTAATGGGGGCCATAACATATCCAATCACTTTCAATACTTCGTGAAACACTTCATCACCAATGTAAGTTGAGCCTAGGACACTCTGGGAATATATAAAGTAAACAGGTTTGGCAAGTAATAGGTATAAGAATAAGCACAAACAAGCCAATTACAGAAAGTGTGAAAACAGTATATCTGATCATAAATCCTTTCCAGAACATAGCCATGACAGTGTGCTATATAGATTTCATTTAACTCATCATCCGCCGATAAAGGGCTCAGTTGACCTCTATCAGTTCGATACTACCTCTATCCACATGAGCTTTTCAATTTTACACTTTTTCATTTAGCTTTGGCTGGCTACAACACATTGAAAAATAAATGAAATTTCGATTTCATGGACTCATGACCCAAGCACATCTCCACAGTGAAATCCTCACAGAAAACTGATAAAGGTCTTTTAAAACAATACATTGAAGATTTGACGCTGTTCGATGTGGGTATCTGGAAACTGTAATGCAGTGAAAAAATGTTCACTCTTTTCAGTTTGGATTTTAACTGTAAGGCCCAGAGCTGGCGGGCTCTGGGCCTATGGTTTTGCCGTAATCCATTTTTGCAAAAATTTTTTCCCACGGGGCGCGCAGGCGGGAGCGGATGAGCGCGGATTCCGTGGCTCAGCTCTGTCCGTGATACCTTCACATGGCCCAAAATCTCACTCTCAACTGTCGACATGGAAATGCTCTTACCTACGCATCATGAGTTAATGATTGGCCCTGTAGAAAGCTTATAGTGGTGGAGGTCAATGCACATAATATATGTGCAAGAAGCCTTATTATTTAGTATCTAGAAACTGCAAATATATGACACACACTATGTACAAAAAGTGATATATGAGCGTATGTTAAAAAGGAAAGATACAATGAAAACTGGAATATTGTGAGCGCCCCATCTAATTAATGCAAGGGAGTCACTCACACTTTATATTTAGATGAAAATCATCACAATTAAAATCCCGGCTATGACACTACCATGGAATAGCAATAATGTTCTAGAGAATAGGGCTGACCACATATTTGCTTTGTCAGATGTAAAACTGTGTGGGTTAATTTCATAGGAAGGAACAGTACCTTGCACTGTTGCAGTGTACATGGCCACAAAACGACGTTCCATACCTAAATAAAAACCATCAAGCCCCCAAAAGATAATTGCAGGAAAGTATGCTAATAATACAAACTCTTGGTGAGACTCTTTCGCGGAAATGGCAAATAATGCAGATATTAAAGTTATACTCCACCCTTTTATCATAAAAGAGTTTCCAGCCAATCTTCCAATATTATTTTGAATTAACTGCAAATGACACTCACTTACACCCAAGTTATTATTCATCCAACCAATCCCTCAAGTTACGAAATTTGAAATAAATATTAGGGTCATTTATATAAACTGAGTCACCAACAGCATCAATATATGGATATAGCCCTAGATACTCTTGGCCTTTATATGTTGCTTCATCATTTGATGTTATAGGTAAAATTGCGACCTTACCATTTATACCATCAAAGTAACCACACTCCCACGGCATCCATTTGCTATGACCAGCATTTGTCGAAACAGCAAAAAAAAGACACCTACAGCTTTTCATTCTAGTTCTTAGTATAGCTGCAGTTTTCTCACACACCATTTCTCGCTCTAACTGGTTGTCATCAACCCAGTCGACATAAACTGTATAGCCTAATCGCTCAAATAATTCCTTAATATAAATAACGACAACCTTATCAAGGTAGCTATGGGATAGAAATATATCATAGCGACCATCTTCACTATAAGACTCTACTCCAACAATACTCTTTTCTGTGATAACTTTTCCGAACTTTTCTCTCAAATCTGATTCTTTAATTAACGCCATAGAAACCTTCCTCAAATTATTATAAACTGCTTTCTTCAATTCTTACGCTGTGTATTTTTTGAACAAGCAATTGCACGAACGTATCTAGTTGAGCAGATAAATTCCCAGTTGGATCATAAGTGAAGCCCCCCATCCCATTTGTTTGGTCAAACATCCCTGCTGGGCAATTACTAAACCGTAATGGAATTATACAACCGGTGCCGAATCGCTCTTTGAAATTCTCGGCCTCGAATTTACACCATATTCTTGTGGGATAGTGCTCGCTAAGAATAGAAATTATGAATCTAGATTCTGCTCTATATATTGGAGCTAAGTACTCTTCAACATTTGAAGCCAATATTCTTGCCTGTTCATTGACATCATAAAACACTGATATTTCATTTTCAGTTAGCTTTTGGTAAATATATTCAGAAACATCTCTATCTTGCCCTGCAAATGACAAGGCGTAATCATACGTTGAAGAAAATTCAACCGCATGAAACCCTATTTTTTTTGCAACTTTAGACCACGCTAAATTTTTGATATAAAAATAATATTTTGGGTCTTCTATTGATATTTCAGTTGTTTCATTGTTGTAATATATAACGTCAGAATAAAGCGCATCGCCTTCATAATGTGCTTTTAAATGCCCTTTGGTTAAAATTTGCCCTACACTGTTTTTGTGTGTGGGTTGTTCTATCAAGGCTGACTCTATGCTAATACTCATGTTTTCTGAGCGAGAGAGCCAATATAACACATGGAGGTATGGAGCTCGACTTCCTTTCTTAACTCGTTGACCTCTACAAAAATTAGTAGTTAACTGCGAAAAACTTATCGCTAGTTCATCAAGTAAAAATTCTTTAAGAGTTTCAAAGCTGATTGCCGTAACATTAAGTAAGTCTTCTTCCTCTAATATATTGCTTCTTAAACAAGCATGATGCGCTAACATTTGTGCCAGATGAAAGCTACCTTGTGACTCTGTAATAATCTCTTGCTTAACATTCAGGGTTACATTTAAAGCCTGCTCCCCTTTAGATAGCAGCTCTTCTATCTTTTCTTCTGGGTTAGACTCAAACCTTATTATATCAATTCTATTTCTAAGGTCGGTCGAATATTGAATTAATGAGTGCCCTGTTTTATTTATACCTACTAAAACTAATTTTGAGCTTTCACTTTCCTCATCAGCTAGTATTTTTAGCAAATCAGAAAGTCGCCTTTTCAGTTCTTCGTCAAGCTTATGGAAATCATCGATTATTACAGTTCCAAAATCCTCATCATCATTCAAAGCATTTATATCTGGAATATCCCGCCGCTTCCTACCAGAAAGTATCGTTACGTCACCTCTGCCACCTAATTCCTCAAGAGCTTTCAAGACGCAAGTGGTTTTACCTATTCCTGAAGGTCCTTCAACAACGAGCCCCCTTCCCATGGAACGTAATGACACAAGCATTCTGGAGTACTCTGTTGGCTCGACGAACGTAACATCAGGAACTCCTGATAGTTTGAAAACATTTTCTAATTTGTTTTTAGGTTTCATTTTAATCCCATGAGGCACATTGCCTTCATTAATGTCAAGCTATAACGAAATCATTAATATTGATTGCATATAAATACTTAAACAAAAGCCAGGCTATTTTTACATCTAACGCTATCATGTATGAAATATTACGCTGCAATATATCACTGAGAAATAACAAATACTATAAGGCAATACCTTCAGATTGAACGATTTTGGATACACTAAACTGTAGTTAGTGCTGGTAGTGGGTTGGATGTTAACGAACAAATTTCACTTATAAGCCTATCCATCTTTATCGCACCCCGTACAGTTATTGCCAGAGCTCCAAGGAGCGCAGCTGGCGCCGCTCAATGGCACCTCGCTACGCTCGCCAAACCCTGCTTCGCTTTGCTCGCTCAACACCTCCTCGGCGTGCTCTGCGGGCTCGTCGGTCGCCTTTCGGCGTAGCACCCAGCCATCAAGGCGGGTTCGCTTAACGGCACTGCCAGCGGCCACACCCACAAGCCGGGTCACATCTTCCCCGTACTTATTCTTGGCAAGGTCTATCAGGTGATGCAGCCGCACCGGGCGCGCATCCCGGGGGCACACAGGGCCACCCATTGAATAGGTAAACTCCTTCCAGTTCGCCGTGTCGGCATAGCGGCGGCACTCTTCCATAATCTCGCTCGGCAACGGGGCTACTGTGCGCCCCTCCTTCTCTTGCACTTGCCCAGGCAAGCGCCGAAGCTCACGCCACACGCTCACCGAGGGGCCGCCCAGTTGTTGAAACTGGCGCAGGCCCCAGAGTGACGCCCACGCCCTGACCCGTCTTGCCCCTTCACTGGCGGCGGTTTCGGCCTCAAGGTCACCTTCGTCCCCTATCTGGTGACCGTCGATATTCTTGGCGATGTACTTGACGATGTAGCCCACGGCCCCGCCTTTGGCGGGATCCATTGCCTTCCAGTCAAAGCGCGGGGTGATGTCGCTATAGGGGCGTTTGCTTACCGGGTGGCGCTTGCGCTCAAGGTCGTCCCTATCGTGACTCAGGGCGTAGCGTTGCATGATGCCTATCAGCTCATGCTGTTGGGCGGGGTTCACGAACAGCAGCAAGTGCCAGTGCGGGGTGCCATCGTGGTGAGGCTCGACCACCCGAAAGCCGAAATACTCGATACCCCGGCGAGCCAGCGCGGCGCGGCAGCGTTTCCAGAGGGTGCCTAGGTAGGTGTTGGTGTCGCGGGGTGTGTGCCCCTGATACTTGGGGTTTTCCGTGGTGCGGGCGGGTTGGCCATGACCCTGGGGGATTGTCTTCCACGGGTGATATTGGCTCGGCGCTGTCCAGGTGAAGAACAGGCCCACATAACCCATTTCGTCGGCGGCATCGGAGAAGCCCCGCGCCCTGACCACCAGTTCATCCCGGCGGTTTGACGGGTTGGCCATGGAGCTGGCGACCGCATCGGCCAGTGAGATGGTGATGCCGTGCGCTTCGTTGTGCGCCTCCATGCTCTTGAGCCACTGCTCGGCGGCCAGCTGGCGCGCATTGAAGGCCCGCAGGGCGTAGCTGGACACGTAGGGCGACACACCCCGGCGCACCTTGCCCAGCAAGATGGCGCTGTGCTCCCGATATTGCTCCCAGAGCTTGCGCAACTTGCGCGCCCACCATTGTGGGTCGAGCCAGCGAATAAGGTGGGCGGTGATGAAGGTATCCCGGGTGTCAGTGCTCTTGAAGCTGGGGAGTAATGGCAAGAAGCCCCAAGGCTTGAGGGGCTGGCCGCAGACTCGCCAGAGGTAGGTGGCGGGCATGGCGTTGACGTGGCCGTTGGTGGCGGCATCCAGCAGGCGCTGGACGCGCTCCACGTAATCCACCGCCAGCTTTTCACGGCGGTCTTTGTGCTGCAACTGCTCAAGCGGCTCGGGCAGGTCTGCTTGTACCTGTCGTAATACCCTCACCCGGTCAGATAGCCAGAGCCACGCTCACCCCGCTTGACCGGGAACATCAGCAGGTCGAGCGCCCAATCAAGGTCGTAAGCGCGATTCAATTCAGCAAACTATGGCCTATGCGCATTTTGCGCCGGACTATTTGCAAATTTGCAAGATGCGATCAACTTTAACCCGTTGCGCGGTGAGGCAGGGATCTGATGGCCACATAGTGTCCACGCTAAGGCTAATTTCATAGGTTAGAGATCAGCCAGAGTAAACGATAAGCTGTTGATTCCCCATGTAGACAGACCTACATGGGGATGAAATCACCATCCCAGGGTGGCTTTTTTCATGGTCTGGCACGGTCGCTGCATTACTCCCTCCAAGCATGAATCAACGGAGGAAGGAACATGAATAACACCACGCTGGCACTGTTCCCCTTACCGTCCCACATACTGCCGGGCGGCAAGTTGCCACTGCGACTGTTTGAGCCGCGCCACCTGCAGATGCTCAAGGAGTCTTTCGAACAGGACAAGGGCTTTGGCATCGTCATGGAGGAGTCCACCCCCTCTGGCTCCGCCGGGCGCATCCTGCCGGTAGGTACCCGGGTCAGAGTCACCGACTTCTATACCCTCAATGACGGTCTGCTCGGCGTCACCGTGCTCGGCCTGGATCGCTTCTGCATTCACAGCATGACGACGGATGAGCTGGGAGTGCGCCGTGCCGAGGTAGAGTCGCTGCCCAACTGGCCCAGCATCCACTCCGACTTCAGCGACGATCTGCTGGCCAACCGGCTGCGGGAAGTGTTCGATCAGTACCCCGAACTCGATGAGCTCTATCCCGACAAACAGTTCGAGGATGCCACCTGGCTGTGTCAGCGCTGGTTGGAAATACTGCCCATGCCCATCTACGAGAAGCAAATGCTGATTGCCAAGCAGAACAGTGAAGCGGCCCGCCAATTCCTGCGTCGGCTGATTGCCCGCTAACCTAGAGGGTTCCGAGCCCAGGCGCCGCCAAGGTGGAAAGAGAGGAGTCTCGCGAGGCTCCCCCCTTGGCATCAAGCTGACCAAATAGTACAAGCAGAGAGACCGCAGAGAAGCAGGGCAAGGGCTCCCGCTTGAGCGTACAGCCCCTTGCCAGATGTTTGCAAAATGCGAAAAGTCTCAATATGAGATGTCAATATTCGCAATTTGCAAAAAAATGTATTCATTAGACACCAGATTTGCACCACATCGGCCTGAATTAGCGGGTCGGTGAAGATTTAAAAAGTTGGCACGTATCTTTCATATAGCTCTATACAACCCGATTTATCCCGTGCTCTCTTCAGTATTTGCTGAAGAACTGGTCAACTACCTAGTTGACCATTTTTTTTGCCTGCACTTTTTTTGCCTGCACTTTCGCACGAAAAGCTCGACTGGATCTCAGTGTGCCGTCACAGCCTGTCCCACGCTCCCATGGCAGTCTGCCCCCTCTCTGTGACAGAGCCATGACACTCAGCAGTGACGCGTCAGGCACTCGCGCAGCCGCGCCAGACTGATGGGTTTGGCCAGGAAGTCCGTCATGCCAGCGGCCAGGCAGCGCGCCCGGTCTTCGGCCATGGCATTGGCGGTCAGCGCCACTATCGGCATCTGATAACCCAGCTCGCGCAGCAACCGGGTCGCCTCCAACCCGTCCATCTGCGGCATGCGCATGTCCATCAAGATGAGATCCGGCGCCTGCTCCGTCACCTGGGCAATAGCCTCAAGACCATTGCCCGCGAGACGGACCCGGCTCACCAGTTTCTGCAGCATGAGCGAGACCACAAGCTGATTGACCGGGCTGTCTTCCACCACCAGCACCTCCAGAGGCCGCAGCATCAGTGTCGGCTGACTGGGGCGCGTCTCACTCTCGCAGGGCACGCTGAGCCCGGGCAGACTGAACCAGAAGCGACTCCCCTCCCCCAGCCGGCTCTCCAGGCAGAGCTCGCCCCCCATCAGGGCGACCAGTCGCTTGCTGATGCTCAAGCCCAGCCCTGTCCCCGCGCAGTGGCGAGTGGCCGAGCTGTCGACCTGGGTAAAGGGTTCAAACAGGCGTCCCTGATCCCCTTCGCTGATGCCGATACCACTGTCTTGCACCTCGATGCGCAGCCGCACACCGTCCCAGCCCATCCTGAGCACCACCCAGCCCCGCTCGGTGAACTTGACCGCATTGCCAAGCAGGTTGTTGACTATCTGGGACACCCGGACCGGATCCCCGAACAGAACCTCGGGCACGGCCTCCTCCAGCTCGCATCGCAAGCTGAGCCCCTTGCCCCTCACCATGGCCTGCAGCGGCTCCATGATCGACTGGCAGAGGTGCCGGGGGGAGAAACGCTCGCAGTGCAGCTCCAGGCTGTGGGCCTCAATCTTGGAAAAATCGAGCACATCATCGATGATGGTCTGTAGCAGCCGCGCCGAGTGCGCCGCATGACCCAACAGCGATTGCTGGGCGGGCGCCAGGGCCTCGTGCTGCAATAGATCCAGCATGCCCATCACGGCATTCATGGGGGAGCGGATCTCGTGGGTCATCATGGCCAGGAACTGGGACTTGGCACGATTGGCGGCCTCGGCCTGATCCCGGGCCTGGGCCAGTTGCTGCTCTCGGTGGATCTGGGGGCCAATGTCGCGGGCCGTACCGCAATAGCCGCTGAATCCCCCTTGCGGATCGAAACCGGGCTCGGCGCTCACCTCCATCCAGCGCACGACTTCGCCGGTGTTGATGCGCACCCGCTCCGCCCGAATGGCCTGACGCCCCTCCACCAGATGCCGAAACTTGTCCCAAGGCTCTCCCTCCCGCTCGTGGGCAACCTCATAGAGGCTGCGCCCCGTCTCCATGGTCATGACCCCGCCCTGATAGCCGGGAGCCGAGACATAGCGGAGCCTGTGGTCGGCATCCGTCTCCCAGAACCAGTCCGAGGCCATGGCGGCGAAGCGACGAAAACGGCGCTCGCTCACCTGCAGCTCCCGGGTTTTGAGCGCCACCTGCTGCTGCAACCGGGCCCGATAAGCAATGTTGACCAGCGCTTGGGAAATGAGTGGGCGACAGCGCGCCAGCGCCGCCTTGCTTTGCAGATCCAGCCCCCCTCGAACCGAGTGCCGACACAGCAAGATGCCGACAAAGCCCGGGGCGTGCAGGCCGGTCAGCATCAGGCTGGCCCAGCCAGCCTTGCCTGCCATGGCCGCAAACTCGGGCAGTTGGCCCGGGTCATAGATGACCAGGGTCTCCCCCGTCAGGGCGCGAGCGAACAAGGTAGAATGACGCCAGGTTTGACCACACTCCCTGGGCTCGGTGCTCAGATGGGTGACGCCCGATCCTTGCTCCCAGGCCAGGACATCCGCCTGCTCGAAACCGATAAAGGGCTGCAGGCTGCGGATCAGGCTGTCGAGCACCTGATCCAGCGTGCGGGCCTCGGCCAGGGTGCCCAGGCCGGCCAGCAGGGTCTGCGACTCCTGACGATACTGCTCCTCCCGCGCCCGACAGTGCACCAGCTCCAGCAAGGTCGCCTGCAGCTTGTCGTTCAGGGCTTCCAACTCCTTGCTGTCGGGGTTCGGAACAGGGGTCATGCAGGTTCTCCCAGCAGTATCACAGCGGAGACCATCAGGTTGCCGTGCGCCAGCTCGCCATAAGGCAAGCGCCCCTGCTCGCCGAAGGTAAAGGGGGTAATAAAGGGGATGGCGCCGAGCTGGGTCTCGAACAGGTTGCCAAATTCGTGGATCCGCTCCCCGAGCGCCAGCCGGCAACCGGCGCAGAAGATGAGCAGGGCGCCGAAGGGGCGCATCTCGCGGCAGCGGCCATAGGCGGGCTCGATGCGACCCGCCGCCAGACTGCGGGCGAGGAGCCCCTCTTCACTGCCATACATGAGCGTCAATCGCTCCCCCAGCTCGATATCGGTAAAGAGCCGCAGCCCACCACGGGCCGTCACCGCCTCCGGGTGGGAGAGCTTGTAGTAGGGCACCCCATCCAGGGTGCCCCGCTGACGCGCCAGCGGCGCCAAGGTGCTCTCCTTGAGGATGGGGCCGACCGGCAGGGTATTCACTCCTCGCCACCGGGCATAGACCTGGGCCGCTGGCTCACCATCCAGGGTCAACACCTCACGCCCCTCCCTGGCCGTCACCACCCCATGATGGGCGGTGGCGAGGTAGCCGGAGTGAAACTGGAACGCCAGCTCGCAGTCCGGATAGAGCAGTGCCAGCACGACCCCCTGCTTGCCCTCCCCTGCTTGCCAGCAGACTTGCCAGTCGCCACTCACCCTGTCGTCGGCGGCAGATCCCCCCACCACTGGCACCTGGCTGCCAAATTCGGCCTCAATGGCCCCCAATACGGCCTCCTCCTGACCTGGACTGGCATGGAGCAATATCATGGCCGGCAGTTCGCCCGGACGCGCCGCCTGGGCCATGGCGCCATGCAGCAGGCTTTTCATGTCAATCTGGTCACCGAGCGCCCCGGCCACCCCATAACTGCCCCGCTCATCGCACAGGGCCGCCACCGCCAGCCCCCAGCCCCCGGCACTGTGATAACCGGACTGGGTCTGTACCCCATGGCAAGAGCTGCATCCGATGAGGCGCGTGTTGGGATAACGGCTAGTCAGCTGAGCACGCAAGATGGCGGCATCATGGGCCTGGGTGAAATAGACAAGCAGCAAGGCCGGCTCCCCCTGCAGGGTCGCCAGGCGTTCGCACACCTCGCGACAAGCAAGCATCGAGCTGGTTGCAAGGGAGTGAGCCGTCAGAAAGTCCACCTGCTATTTCCTGTTAAATCTCATTGAACGATGACGCCTGGGAGCATCCGGGAAACAGGCCCGTTCTTGCATCGACCCTGTCATCGCAATCGGGGCCAAGAAAATCAGGTGCAGCGATCAAGCAAAAGTCATACCCTTTGCGAAAAATTCCGCTGTTGCCGAAAAATCGGATCAGGGGCAAACAACAACATGGGGCCCATGACTACACTGGGCCATCATGAGTCAGCACGGGGATCTCTATGTGGCAGAAAAATATCAATGACTTCCAGCATGTCGTTGCCATTGGCGGTGGCCACGGCCTGGGTCGGGTGCTCTCCTCCCTCTCTTTCCTCGGCGAACGCCTGACGGGCATAGTGACCACCACGGATGATGGCGGCTCCACCGGGCGGCTCCGTCAGGGTCAGGAGTGCATCGCCTGGGGCGATCTGCGCAACTGCCTCAATCAACTGGTCACCGAGCCCAGTATCGGCAGCATGCTCTTCGAGTATCGCTTTGCCGGCCGGGGCGAGCTGGCCGGTCACAACCTTGGCAACCTGATGTTGCTGGCGCTGGACAATTTGTCGGTGCGTCCTCTCGATGCCATTCGTCTCATCAGCAACATGCTGAAAATTGAGAGCAAACTGTTGCCCATGTCGGAGTTTCCCACCGATCTCAGCGCCCGCACCGCCTGTGGCAACCAGATCCTCGGTGAGGTATCCATCGACAAACTGGACAGCCCGCCCCTCTCCCTCGCTCTGAGCCCCAAGGTGGCAGCGACCCGGGAGGCGGTATGCGCCATCGCCGAGGCTGACATGATAGTGCTGGGACCAGGCAGCTTTCTCACCTCCATCATGCCCCCCCTGCTGCTGGAGGAGATTGCCCAGGCCATAGGTCAGAGCCGCGCAAAATTGGTCTTTATCACCAATCTGGTGGCGGAGAAGGGGCCGGCTGGCCAGATGGATCTGCTGACCCAGTGGCGCTGGCTCGAACAGCACATTGGCACGGGGCGGGTCGATGCCATCATAGGTCCGCAGGGTCAATACCCGGCCGAGCTGGATGGTTTGCTGATGACGGCCTATCTGGGTGAGGAGGGCCTGCCCCATCGTCACGACAGGGCCAGGCTCAAGGCGGCGCTGGACAGGGCAATTCACTGGCGCAAGCGTCACTGACCCCGGCGCCAGGGATTCAGGATGATGGCTGGCAGTAATGGTTCAACTGGGTGAATACCTGGGGCAAAGACTGCTGCAACTGGCCGATGAGCAGGCCGCTCTCGGCGCTATCCTGACGCTGGCAGGCCAGCTCCAGGGCCACCACCTGCTGCTGGCTGAGCCGGGCACCATAACTGGCGCAGGACGATTTGAGGCTGTGGGCCAGTCGCCCCAGCGCCCGCCACTCTTCCTGCTCATAAAGGGGCGGCAATTGGGCAAGCTGCTCGCCCACCTCCTCGATAAAGACCCCGATCACCACGGGCATCATCTCTTCGCCAATGTCTTCGGCCAACTGGGCCAAAACCGCCTGATCCAACAGTGTCATCTTGCCTCCTGCAATGTGGTATCCAAATAGAACATAGATCAATGGCGGCGAACAGGGGGAGTCAAATCATCCCCATGCATCCTGGCCTGGGGATGGAGAAACTGTGATCTGGCTCCATTATCGTGAAGTGGCCCGCCCCATGTCATCGCAATGACTTGCAACAAAATTAACATTCAGGCAACAATGCGAACCATGAGAATGAGCAGGGCTCAATATCACCTCATCCCTTTTTGCCTGTATGGCTGCTGCGAAGAACCAGGGTAGATTTCTACCCTGGTATTTTTTTAGACCGGGTTGTCGATATCGACAAAGATCACCTCAACGCCATGCTCGGTGGCCAACCACTCTCCCAGTGCCTTGACGCCATATCGTTCGGTCGCATGATGGCCTGCGGCGAAAAAGTGCATGCCCATCTCCCGGGCCGTGTGTATGGTCTGCTCCGACGCCTCCCCCGAGATGAACGCATCTATGCCCTGCTCCGCGGCGAGGTTGATATAACTCTGTCCCCCGCCGGTACACCAGGCCACGGTTTCGATGAGGGCAGGTCCGCTCTCGCCGCAGTGCAGCACAGTGCGGCCCAGCCGTTCGCCAATCCGTGCGGCCAACGCCTCACCGCTCAGGGGTTCGTCAAACTTGCCGACCATGGCCACGCTTTTCTTGTCCCAGGGCTCCAGACCACGACGCACCCGGATGCCGAGCAGCTTGGCCAGCTGGGCATTGTTGCCAAGCTCCGGATGGACATCCAGTGGCAGGTGATAGGCGAACAGATTGATGTCATGGGTGAGCAGCGTCTTGAGGCGGCGCTGCTTCATGCCGGTGACAACCTCGGCCTCCCCCTTCCAGAAGTAGCCATGGTGTACCAGTATGGCGTCGGCTCCCTCGGCCACGGCGGCGTCGAGCAACCCCTGGCTGGCGGTGACCCCTGTGACTATCTTGCGGATCTCGTCGCGCCCCTCGACTTGCAGACCATTGGGACAGTAATCCTTGATGGCATGGGGTTCGAGCAGCTGATTGAGTATGTTGGTGAGTTTCTGGCGGCGGATCATAGGCCCCTCTGTGCCCGGATGGGCGAGCTGACAAAGGGTCATGATAATCGAGCCCGCCGACCAAGGCCATGGTGGCGGGCTCACACTGGTGTCCTTGGCCCGTCAGCTGGACGGCAAGGGCGGCGCGACTGGAGCGCCTCCGGTTGCAGGATAGGGCTCAGGCGGGCAGGAGAATACCCGCCTCTCGCATCTGCGCCAGCTTGTAGCGCAAGGTGCGCGAGCTGATGCCGAGCCGCTCGGCAACGGCTTTACGGCTCCCCTTGCAGTCGTGCAAGGTCTCCAGAATGATCTGGTGTTCCTGCTGCTTGAGCTCGCTGCCGAGCCGCTCGCCGCTGAAGGGGCGCTCGACATTGCCCGCAGTGTCCGCCGGGATGAGTCCGGCCTCGCCGACCCCCAGCGCGAATGCCCCCACGTCTCCCGGCTCCAGGATCAACTGGGCGACCCCTATCTCGCCATCGGTGGAGAGGATCAGCGCCCGCTGCACCACGTTGTCCAGTTCGCGCACGTTGCCGGGCCAGGGATGGGCGAGCAGCAGCGCCGCCGCCTGAGAGTCCAGCCTTGGGGTCGGCAGCCCTTGCTGAGCCGCATGGAGCGCAAGCAGGTGTTCGGCCAGGGGCAGTATGTCCCCGGTCCGCTCCCGCAGGGCGCGCCAGTGCAGGGGGAACACATTGAGCCGGTAGTAGAGATCCTCCCGAAACAGCCCCTCTTGCACCGCTCTCTTGAGGTCGCGATTGCTGGTGGCAATGACCCGCACGTCCAGGGGGATCATCTTGCGACTGCCGAGTCGCTCCACCTCTTTCTCCTGCAATACCCGCAACAGCTTGGCTTGCAAGGAGAGATCCATCTCGGTTATCTCATCGAGCAGCAAGGTGCCGCCCTGAGCTTGTTCGAACTTGCCAGGACAGCCCTGCACGGCGCCGGTGAAGGCCCCCTTGTCATAGCCAAACAGGGTCGCCTCCAGCATGTTCTCCGGAATGGCGGCGCAGTTGATGGCCACAAAGGCTTGTTCACTGCGCGGGGAGTGGTCGTGTATGTAGCGGGCCAGCACCTCCTTGCCCGTGCCACTGGGCCCGGTCACCATGACGGTGGCCTCGCTTCTCGCGACCCTTGCTGCCAGCTGGAACAGCTCGGCACTGCGCGGATCCCCATGCACCACAGTACGCCGCTCCACTTTCTGAGCCGGCACATAGCGACTCACCTGGTTGAGCAGCACCTCTGGGGAGAAGGGCTTGGCGAGATAATCGATGGCCCCCTCGCGCATGGCGCGCACGGCACCATCTATGTTGGCATGGGCCGTCATCAGCAGCACCGGGATCTGGGGATAGGCCTGGCGGATGTTGCCCAGCAAGGTGAGGCCATCCATGCCCCCCATCTGAATGTCGGAGATCACCATGTCGAAGGGCTGGCGCGACAGGGCAAGCAGCGCCCGCTCACCGCTCTCGGCCTCACGACACTCGTAACCGCCGAGCAGCAGGGTATCGATCAGCGCCTCGCGCAGACCGGCATCATCTTCAACGACCAGGATCCGGGCCTGACTCATACGCTTGCTCCCAGGGACTGAGCGGTCTCATTGGAATGGAAAATCAGGGTGACGACATGGCCATCACCCCATCGGAGGTCTGCGACACTCATGCGACGACTCCCAGGGCTAGAGCGCCCTCATGCAAAGGGAAAGAGAGGGTAAAACAGCTGCCCTCCCCCGGTACCGAGGTCACCTTGACCTCCCCCTGATGGGCCCGCACCACGGATTGCACCACGGCCAGTCCCAGACCCGTGCCCTGGCTGCGGGTCGTAAAGAAGGGTTCAAAGATCTGGGCGAGTTGTTGATGGGTCATCCCTTTGCCGTTATCGATCACCCTCAGCTCGACCCTGTTGTCGCTGCGCACCGCACTCACCATGAGGGAGTTGGCCCCCGCCTGGGCGCCATTGGCAATCAGATTATTGATGGCACCCGCCAGGGCATTGCTGTTGGCAAGCAGGCAGAGATCGGGCTCAGGGGCCTCGATATGCAGACTGCACTGCTGTTGATGGCAGAACGCCTCGGCGCCCAGTTGCACCTCGCCCAGCAATCCTTGGACCGAGATGGGGGCCACCACCTGGCTCTCGCCACTGCGGGCGAACAGCAAGATGTCGCTGATCTGTTTTTCCAGATCCTGCAACCTGGCCATCAGTTTTTGCTGAAACAGCACCCGTGATTCCGGCTTGAGGGTGCGGTTGGCCAGGTTGGCGCCATAGAGCATGGCCGCGGACAGGGGGGTGCGGATCTGGTGAGCCAGGGAGGCCGCCATGTTGCCAAGTGCAGAGAGGCGCTTCATGTGGTTGACCCTGTCCTGGAGGCGGCGGGTCTCGGTGAGATCGGTGAGGAACACCAGCTGGCCAGGTTGATCCGGCAACGGCTGGGTAGAAAGCTGCACCCGGCGACCATCTCTCAGGGAGATCTCGTGGCCGTCATCGGCCCTGGGCTCGAAGCAGCGGCCGATGATGGCGCGCCAGCTCAACCCTTCCAGCGGCTCGCCAAGCAGCGCATGGGCTGCGGGGTTGGCGCGGGTGATGGCCCCCTGGCCGTCGAGCAGCAGCACCCCGGTCGGCAGCGCCGTGAAAATGGCATAGAGCTGACTGACTTCGTGGGACTGGACCGGGTTGTCTTGCTGTTGGCTCGTCATAAACCTGACCTCAAACGGGGAGTACGTTCAGGTTATTCAAGTTCTATGCCAGATAAATTTACTGTTTTAAATCATTAGGTTAAATAGGTGCGTCAAGGGGTTGACCCTAGGCTTCCTTGCTCATGCCGTATTTCTTCATCTTCTCGACCAGGGTCGTGCGGCGCATGCCGAGCAGATCGGCGGCCCGTGCCACCACCCCTTCCTGGGATTCCAGGGCCTGGCGGATCAGCTCCACTTCCAGGTCGGCCAGCATCTCCTTGAGGTTGACCCCCTCCTGGGGCAGCTGCATCAGGTTGCCGTTGCCAGGGCTCGCCAGCAGTTCGGGCGGATCCTGGAACACGGCAGCCAGGGCATCGCGCTCATCCATCTCGGTCAAGCGAGCGTCTCTGGGTTCGCACGGCAGCAGTCGATAGCGGCTCGGCAGATCCGAGACATCCACTATCTGCTGGGGATAGAGGATCAGCAGACGCTCAAGCAGGTTGGAGAGCTCGCGCACGTTGCCGGGCCAGGGGTATTGCAGCAGGGATTCCATGGCGCGCTGGGTCAGGCGAATGTAGCCCTGATGCTGCTCCGAGTGGCGATTGAGCAACTCCTGCAGCAGCAGCGGAATATCATCGATACGATCGCGCAGGGGGGGGGTATCGATAGGGAACACATTGAGGCGGTAGTAGAGATCTTCCCGAAACTCCTGGGTGCGGATCATCGCCTCAAGATCCCTGTGGGTCGCCGCTATGATGCGCACGTCCGCCTGGATAGGCTTGCCGCCGCCGACCCGGTCGAACAGCCGCTCCTGCAACACCCGCAGCAGTTTGACCTGCATCGGCATCGGCATGTCGCCAATCTCGTCGAGGAAGAGGGTGCCGCCCTGGGCCAGCTCGAAGCGGCCACGCCGCGCCGCGATGGCGCCGGTGAAGGCCCCCTTCTCATGACCAAACAGTTCGCTCTCAAGCAACTCTGCCGGAATGGCGCCGCAGTTGATGGGCACGAAGGGACCGCCAGCACGAGTGGAGAGTTCATGGATGGCGCGCGCCACCACCTCCTTGCCGGTCCCGGATTCTCCCAGGATCAGCACATTGGCATCGGTCTGCGCAACCTGGCCGATGAGACGGCGCACCTCTTGAATACCCTTGCCCTTGCCCACCAGCAGTCGCAACAGGGTTTGACCCTTGTCATGGGTCTGCTGTTTCGGGTGCAAGGAGACAAACGCCTGGCAAAAGTGCAGATGGCGGGTCAGGGATTCATAAGAAAACGGCGCCTGGGCCACCCCGATGAAGTTGCTATTGGGCAGCGCTATCTCGGTCAGGGAGACGAAGGGGGTGCGGGGGTATTGTTCGAGCAGCGCGCTCAGGGGACGATCCGCCAGCTCGCCGATCAGGACCCCTTGCAGGGGGCCAGAGGCTTCGATGGCCATGTCGAGATCCCCCTGTGCGACCTCTTGCCAAGGCATTCCCATGAAGGAGAGCACTGTACCCAACTGCTGGCGTCTAGCGACATCCGTATCCACTATCAGCACGCCCATTGCCATCATATTCATCCCTCTTCCACCGCCGATTCTTATTGCTATTGTCAGCCACCCCGCAAGCGGGGGGAGGCACAAGGCGCACAAAGTGCCAAAATTCCGGCACCTTGTCAAAAACTGTCGCGCCAGAATGTGTCCTGGCCGACATAGTGGCAAAAGATGTTTCCAATCAGGGACGTTGCGCCCCATCAACCTTAATCACTCGAGTCCGAAAATCCCATTCCGATCGCCAGTTTCAGTGCTGCGGGTTCGGCTTGAGGGTCGCATAGCGGCACTCGGGGAAGCGGGTACAGGTGAGAAACTGCTTGCCGGCATAGGGCCCCTTGCGGGCCTCGCGATCCAGCAGAGGCGCGCTGCAGCGTGGGCAAGCATGGGATTTGGCCGGCGCCGCATCATCCTGGTCATGGATCTTGTGGTCCTGCTCCGTGCCCTCCTCGTCCTCATCCAGCGAGGTGGCGGTGAATACCCCCTGGGGCATCGCCTCTGGCTCGCCACTCGCAGACGTCTGGGGGAGGGATCTCATCATGGGCAGATCAAGGGGGGCCTTGTCCGTGTCTTGCTCCCTGTCATGACGACGGCCAGCCCCTTTGCTGGTGCGCCCACTCGCCGCATCGGCCTGGGGCCGAGTCAGCGGCCTGGGGGTATCGCCCAGATCCACGGCACCGAGGGATTGCGGGTTGAAGGTCGGTTCGCGCCTTGCTCCCCCGCTGAGCGCGGGTTCCATCAGGGGATCCAGCGCGTCCTCGGCAAGCAACAAGGCCTGCACCTGTTCCCTGAGCTCGTCGAGATCCGCCGCCTCCTGCCCCCCCAGGAGCAAGAGCGGCAAGTCGGCGCGCTCACACAGCTGCTGCAACCAGCGATCCCGGCTCGGCCGACGCTTGCCCTGCCCCGGCGCCAATCGCTCGACCGCGCAGACCAGCGACAGATCCTCGGGGTCACAGAGCAGATAGTCGAACTGACGATCCCCCATGCTGGCCAGCTGCTTTTGCCATTTTCCCTTGCCAACCCCCTTGCCCGGCAGCAGCACGTCTTTGAGACGAACATGGGTAAAGAGTTGCACTTCCCCTTGCAGCAGTGCCTGCAAGGCCGCGAACTCGCGATGGCGCTCCGATGTCATCAGCGTCTCTTGCAAGGAGCAGGAGACAAGCCTGGCACGGCGAGCACGCCAGACAAACAGGACAGCAACGAGGGCCAGTACTAACAGACCGGGTAACAGCAAGCCATTCATGGAGGGGGCAATCCGACTAACGAAAGAGGGGCATAATATTACCACAACCCCCGGCCACAACCGCTATCTGTCAAGGCGCAAAGGCCGGATGCGGCCATCGGCAGAATAATTTCGGTTTTGGCCGGGTCAGGGGGTTCATCTGGCCTGCAACGGCAGGCACAATGAAGTGGACTCACACACAAGGAGAGCAGGATGCAAAAGCAATTGGTTGTCACAGTCATAGGCGCAGACAGACCCGGCATAGTGGAAGAGTTGGCCGCCCTCATCAATCTGCAAGGGGGCAACTGGCTCGCCAGTTCCATGAGCGAATTGGCCGGTCAGTTTGCCGGCATCCTCCAGATCAGCGTGGACGATGCCCACTACCGTACCCTGTGCGAGGCGCTCTCCCTGCTGGCCGGACTCAAGGTGAGCTTCGCCGAAGGGGTGCTCAGTGCCGAGCCCGAACGCCAGCTGATGCTGACGGTCACCGGCAACGACAGACCCGGCATTGTCCATGAGGTGGCGAGCATCTTGCGCCAGCTCGGCGCCAACGTCATCGACCTGACCACGG
Organism: Aeromonas sp. BIGb0445; assembly: GCF_024809075.1. NCBI lineage: Bacteria > Pseudomonadati > Pseudomonadota > Gammaproteobacteria > Aeromonadales > Aeromonadaceae > Aeromonas > Aeromonas sp. BIGb0445. The sequence continues at coordinate 622,278 of NZ_JANUES010000001.1, read as the reverse complement.
GCTGCGAGGCCGCCCCCCACTCCGGTGCGCCGCTCTTCTATGCCCATGCTCTGGTCGCCCTGCCCCAGGGACTGGCCCTGCCGACCCTGATCGATGCCCTGGAGTCCCTCTCGGACGATCTGGTGGTCGACATCGATCAAGACGTGGAAGATTGATGCTGCTGTCATTAAAGCGTCACAAAACCGTCATCTAATGAGGCCCATTCGTTCCACGGGATTGGATAAACAGAGGCACTGATGAGCACCGACAAGCTGTATGAAGAGAAGGAACTGAGCTGGCTCTCTTTTAACGAGAGGGTGCTGCAGGAGGCGATGGACAAGACGGTGCCGCTCATCGAGCGGATCCGCTTCCTCGGTATTTTCTCCTCCAACCAGGACGAGTTTTTCAAGGTGCGAGTCTCCGAGGTGAAGCGCCGCATCCTGATCAACGAGGTCCATGGCGGTGATGACGAGGCCAAAGGGCTGCTGCGTGCCATCCAGCAGAAAGTGATGGCGCTGGGCGAGGCGTTTGACAACACCTACAAGGAGTTGCTGATTGCCCTCGCCCGCCACAATATCTTCCTGGTCAACGAGAATCAGCTCTCCGACAACATACAGCTGTGGATGCGGGTCTTCTTCAAGGAGAAGGTGCTGCGCCACCTGATCCCTATCTTGCTCAACAAGGAGGTGAACCCGGTCAAGTTTCTGAAAGACGAGTACACCTACCTGGCGGTGGAGATGAAGAAGCAGGGCCAGGTGATCCAGTACGCCCTGGTCGAGGTACCGACCGACGATCTGCCCCGCTTCGTGCAACTGCCCTCCGAGGGCACCCGCCGCAAGAAACAGATCATCATTCTCGACAACATCATCCGCTTCTGTCTGGATGACCTGTTCAAGGGCTTCTTCGATTACGACGAAATCGCCGCCTATGCGGTCAAGCTGACCCGGGATGCGGAGTACGATCTCTCCGACCAGCTCGATCTCAGCCTGGTCGACAAGATGAGTGATGGCCTGAAGCAGCGCCTCACCGCCATGCCGGTACGCTTCGTCTATGAGCGGGAGATGCCCGCCGCCATGATAAGCTTCCTCAAGCTCAAGCTGCAGATAAGCTCCTACGACGCCATCATGTCCGGCGGCCGCTATCACAATTTCAAGGATTTCATCGGCTTCCCCAATGTCGGCCGGGACTATCTGGAAAACCCCAAGCTGCCGGCCCTCGATTGCCGCGACTTTGATGGCTTCGTCAACGCCTTCGATGCCATCACCAAGCAAGACATCTTGCTCTACTACCCCTATCACAAGTTCCACCACTTCACCGAGTTGGTGCGCCAGGCGGCTTTCGATCCGGCAGTGAGCGCCATTCGCATCAATATCTATCGGGTCGCCAAGAAGTCGCGCATCATCCACTCCCTGGTCGATGCCGCCAACAACGGCAAGAAGGTGACTGTGGTGGTCGAGTTGCGGGCCCGCTTCGACGAGGCGGCCAACATCGACTGGGCCAATGTCTTGACCGACGCCGGGGTCAAGGTGGTGTTCGGGGTACCCAGCCTCAAGATCCACTCCAAGCTCTGCCTCATCACCCGTCTCGAGCAGGGTGAGGCGGTGCGCTACGCCCATATCGGCACCGGCAACTTCAACGAGAAGACCGCCAAGACCTATACCGACTTCTCCCTGCTGACCCGCAACCCCGACATCACCGCCGAGGTGGAGGGAGTATTCGAATACATCGAGTACCCCTACCGCCGCTACAAGTTCAATCACCTGCTGGTCTCCCCCATCAACTGCCGCCGCCAGCTCTACCGGTTGATTGACAACGAGTTGACCAACGCCAAGGCGGGGCTGCCCAGCGGCATCACCCTCAAGATCAACAATCTGGTGGACAGAGACCTCATCAACCGTCTCTATGCAGCGGGCCAGGCCGGGGTGCCCATCCAGATGATCATCCGTGGCATGTGCGCCCTGCGCCCCGGTGTGCCGGGTCTCAGCGAAAACATCAGAGTGATCAGCATCATAGATCGCTTCCTCGAGCATCCACGGGTCATGGTGTTTCACAACAAGGGCAATGTGCAGCTCTATATCTCCAGCGCCGACTGGATGAGCCGCAACATCGATGGTCGCATCGAGGTGGGCACCCCCATCTATGACGATCGGCTCAAGCAGCGCATCCTGGATATACTGGAGTTGCAACTGAGTGACACCACCAAGGCGCGGGTCATCGATGCAGAACAGCAGAACCTGTATGTAAACCGGGGCAACAGGCGCAAGATCCGCTCCCAGGTTGCCACCTACGACTATCTCAAACGCATCGAGTCAACTCCCCATGGACAATAGCCTTTATGCCGCCGTCGATCTGGGCTCCAACAGCTTCCACATGGTCATCGCCCGTCTCACCGACGGGCGCATGCAGATCATCGACAGGATCAAGGAGCGGGTCCGGCTGGCGGAGGGGATGGATGATCAGCATAGAATGTCGGTCGAGGCCATGGCCCGCGGTCTCGCCTGCCTGACCCTCTTTGCCGAACGGCTCACCAACATCAAGCCGGATCAGATCCGCATCGCCGGCACCTATACCCTGCGCCGGGCCAGCAATGCCCGCGAGTTCGTCGCCAAGGCAGCCAGCTTGCTCCAACACCCCATCGAGGTGATCAGCGGTCAGGAGGAGGCCCGTCTCGTCTATCAGGGCGTGGCTCACACCCAGCATATCGAGGGGCCTGTGCTGGTGGTGGATATCGGCGGCGGCAGCACCGAACTCATCATTGGCGAAGGATTCGAACACAAGGCGCTCACCAGCCGCAAGATGGGGTGCGTCAGCTTCACCCAGAGCTTCTTTGCCAACGGCAAATTGAGTGAAAAGGCCTTCAACAGTGCCGTGCTGGAGGCGCAGCATCAGCTCGCCCCCATCATCAACCAATACCATAAGCTCGGCTGGCAGAGCTGCCTGGGCAGCTCCGGCTCGATCCGTACCGTGCGCGACGTGTTGCAAGGAGAAGGCTGGACCGATGGCAGCATCACCCTGGCGGGGCTCGAGCGCCTCAAACGGGAGCTGCTCGAGCACAAGAAGGTCGAACAGCTGAAGTTCTCTGGCCTGGCCGAGGATCGCCAAGGGGTGTTTGCCGCGGCGGTCGCCATCCTGCTTGGGCTCTTTACCTCCTTGCCCATCGAGCGGATGGAGTATTCGGACGGCGCCTTGCGCGAGGGGCTGCTCTATGAGTTCGAGGAGCGTCTGCAGCACCACGACATTCGCGAGCGCACCGCCCTGGCGCTGTCCACCCACTATCGCATCGACAAGCGCCAGGCGACCCGGGTGGAGCAGAGCGTGCTGCCCCTGTTTGATGCCCTGAGCGACCCCTGGCAGATGCCCATCGAGCCTTATCGCGCCATCCTCGGCTGGGCGGCGCGACTGCACGAGATTGGCCTTGCCATCAACTACAGCGGCATCCATCGCCACTCCGCCTATATCTTGCAACATACCGACTTGCCCGGTTTCAACCAGGACGATCAGGCCCTGCTGGCCGCCCTGGTGCGTTTCCAGCGCAAGGGGCTCAAGCTCTCGGAGCTGCCCGCCCTGCCCAACCACGATGAACACACTGTGCTGCGCTGCATCCGCATCCTGCGCCTCGCGGTGGCCGCCCACCACAGGCGCCAGGACAAGCTGTTGCCTGAATGGCAGGTTGAGGCCGCCGGGGATCAGCTGGTGGTCACCCTGCCGACGAGCTGGTGTGACGAGAACCGGCTGCTGATGCAGAATCTGGAAAAAGAGCAACGCTACTGCCAGGAGCATGGCTGGCCCTTGCTGTTTCAACTGAGCTGAACCATACCCCCTGAAAACAACAAAGGCAGCCTGAGCTGCCTTTGTGCATTTGATCTCTGCGCGCTCAGCTCAATTCAGCTCAGGCAGGATCAGCTTGGCTATCTCGAAGTAGATGATGAGGCCGGTGCCATCGACCAGGGTCGAGATGAAGGGGGCCGACACCACGGCCGGATCCATCCGCAAGCGGCGCAGCAGCAAGGGGATGATGGAGGCGACGATGGCGCTCCACAGCACGATGGCAATGATGGTCAGGGTGACCACCACCCCCACTTCCACGCCCACCCCCAGACTCCAGGCCCGTACCCAGGCAGCCACGGCGATGGCCACCGAGACCAGCATGGCGGTGGAGATCTCTTTGCGCAGCACTGTACCAAGGTTGCGCAGGCTGACCTCCCCCACCGCCATGGCCCGCACCAGGGTGGTGGTGATCTGGGTGCCGCTGTTGCCGCCCGTGCCGATGAGCAGCGGAATAAAGAAGGCCAGGGCGATGGCCGCCTCCAACTGCTCCTCGAAGGCCCGCAGCACTGTGCCCGTATAGGCCTCGGCCACGAACAGGATCAGCAGCCAGCCGATGCGCTTGCGCCACAGCTGCCAGGGGGTGGCATGGAGATAAGGGGTTTCGAGGGGGGACGAGCCACCTTGCAACTCGGCATCCTCGGTGGATTCGAGTTCGAGTATGTCGGCGGCATCATCCAGGTGGAAGATGCCGAGCAGGCGACCATCGGATTCCACCGGCAGGGAGAGCAGATCCCGCTCCACCAGCATCCGCGCCGCCAGCTCCTGATCCATGCGGGCGTCGAGGCGGATCAGATCCCGCTCCATCAGCTCGCACACCGCCCTGTCCGGCTCGGCCACCAGCATGGTCTTGAGCGAGAGATAGCCGAGCAACTGGCCACTCTCATCGACCACATAGATATCCTGGAACACCTCGGCGTTGTCCCAGGCATCGTGGATCCGCTGTTTGGCGCTGGCGATGGACTCCTCCCCCTTGAGGGTGAAGAAGTCGTGACGCATGTGAGCGCCCACCGACTCGCTTGGCCAGCGGAGCAGCCCCTTGAGCTCGGCACTCACCCCGGATGGCAGACTCGCCAACAGGGAGGCGCGCTCCCGTTTCCCCAGGCTGCGCAACATGGCAAGCAGCTCCCGGCGCGGGATCTTGCCTTGCACCAGGGCCAGCACACTCGGGTGCAGGCGCAGCAACAGCCGGGCACCGCAGGTGCGGGCCAGCATGCCGAGCAGTCGGGCGCCATCGGCCCCCAGGGTATCAAACAGACAGTTGAGCTCTTCCTGGCGCAGGGCGAGCAGCTGGTCGGCCCGCGCATCCGGGGCCAGTTCATTGTCGAGCCAGGCCTGCAGGGTGGGCAGGTCGAGCAGTTGATGACGGTTCAGTAACAGATGTGTTTTCTTCATCGAAGATAAGCCTTTGTGATCCCGGCGAGCCGGGCTATCCCGCGAGGGATGGGCTGATAAGAAAACAGCAATTGATGGACGAGAAATCGGCAGGAAATGACGCCGTTCGGCGTGTCATCATCCCCACGTGCCAGCTTTAGCACTGCATAACGTATCCGGCGAACCGGAAGCCACTTGGGTTTACACCTTAATCCGATGAAAACTGTCCTGAGCTTGGGCGTCTCTCGACGTCGTGAGATCAGTGGCCTGTGTTTATGCAGGAGCCTCGCCTAACGAGATGCTGCGAAAAAGCAGGCAGATGCGACGCACCTTGCCTGCCCTGCTATGGTCGGTCAGACCCGCCAGGGAGTCAAACGCTATGAGCCTTTATTAACAATCCCTTACAACTCTCAAGCCGGTTAGCGAATGTAGTCGAACAGGGTCAGCTTGCTGATATTGCTAAACGCCTGCTGAGAGGCGCTCATGGCCGCATTCTCCTTGGAGAGGGTCGAGATCACCTCATAGAGATCGATCTCGGACACCTTGGCTCTGGCCTGCTGGTTGAGGGTATCGAGCCCGGTATTGGAACTCATCACCTGCTCCAGGCTGTTCATTCGCCCCCCCAGCGCACCGAGCCCGGTGTCCATCCGTTGGCGGGCATTGCCCAGATGGGCCTGGGCATCCTGCGATCTCAGCTGGAAGTCATCATTGGAGAGATTCGGGTCGCGCAGGGCACCGAGAAAGTCGGAGATACCGTTGAGAATGTTGTCGTTCTTTGGCTGATCCAGGGAGAACTCCTGCACTGTGCCGGCGCCTTGACTCAGATTGAGGGTGAGGCCGTTGAAATTGATATCCTCCCCGGCCACATAGTCGCCATTTTGCAGCACATTGCCGCCCACGTCGGTGATCTGGTAGCTATCCGGCACCCCCGCCACCGTGGTAACTGTGTATTTGTTGCTGGCCAGGGCGCTGTCATAGTTGGTGCGATAGAAGTTGTCGAACTGGCCTTGAGCCCCCACCTTGACCTGGATATCGGCGGTATCGGCACTGGCAGTGCGCCGGGTCGGCACCGTCTCGAACAGATCCAGACCCGAATCATTGGCGGGGATGCGCACCGTGGAGGAGACCTGGATCTCCCGCTGACCGGTATCCCCCTGGAACACATAGTTGCCGCTGGGATCCTTCACGAAGGGTTGAGTCTTGCTCTGGTTGCCGCCGAAGATGTACTCCCCTTGCGAATTCTTACTGTTCATCAGGTCGAACATCTGCTGCTGCAAGCCTTCCAGCTCCTTGGCCACGGACTCGCGATCCGTCTGACTCAGGGCCGAGTCGTTCGCTTTTTGCATCAGGGTCTGGGCACTGAGCATGGCATCATTGAGGGAGCTGAGGATGGTCTCCTCGTGCCCCAGGCTGTTCTCCAGCAGGCTGCCATTGACGCCATATTGCTGGAACAGGTCTATCTCCTTGGTCAGCGCCATCTTCTGGCTCATGCCGGACGGATCCTGACCCGCCGTCTTGAACTTGTCCCCGGAGTAGAGCTGCTCATAGGCGGTATTTTGCCGCTCGGCCGCCGCACTCAGGGAGGAGAGCCCGCGGTTGTACATCATGTTGGTGGTGATGCGCATGACTTACCTCACTGATGACAACAGGGTGTCGAAGATGGTTTTGGCGGTGGTGACCACCTGGGCCGAGGCGGCATAAGCCTGCTGGAAGCGAATGAGATTCCCCGCCTCCTCATCCAGGCTGACCCCGGAGACACTCTCGAAGATGGCGCTGCTCTGCGCCAATTTGCCCTTGTTGGCCAGCATCTCGGTGTTGGCCTGACTGGTCTTGTTGCCCACCCCGACCACCAGCCCGGTATAGGCCTCGTTGAAGGTCATCTTGTCATTGCCGCTGGCGGAGCTGCTGCTCTTGCGCACCAGATCCTTGTTCTGCAACTCGGCCAGGGCCAGACCGTTGGCATTGTCGGAGAAACCATTCTTGTTGTAACTCAGGGTGAAGCTGTCATTGGCCTGGACCTGACCCGTGATGCTGAATTCATAGCCTGGGCTCTGACCCGGATCGGCGTACACCTTGGGGCCACCCAGCGGGCTCTCGAGGGCGGCCATCAGGTTCTGGCCCTTGCTGCTGGCGGGCGCGACCCCTATGAGCGTGGTGCCATCTTTCTCATAGACCTCATAGTTGCCACTGCCGTCTATCTTGACCACTTGCGGCGCTGCGGGATCCAGGTCATTGCTGGCAAAACCCGAGCCTGTCCCCGTGTTGCCTATGGTGCCGAGGGAGATGATGCCCGAGCCCAGGTTCTGACTGCTCTTGTCGGCCTTGAGGGGAGAGGCCAGCGCCAGATCCTCGGCGCGGTTGATCAGCTTTTCAATCCCGGCTGCCGCCTGTTTGGTCGGTTGCAGCAACAGCTTGTCCCCTGCCGCCGGCGTGCCGGACAAGTCGATGGAGAGTCCATGACCCGGCACCTCGAAACTGGCGGGCGGCGTGCTGCCGGTGGCGACGGAGGTACGCTTGCCATCACTGCCGATGGCGAAGACTTCAAAGCCGGTGGCACTGCTGAAACTCACCTCATAATCGAGGGCGGTCACCTCGCTCCCCTTGCCGGGCACGAAGTGGACCATGGCCTCCCCCGAGCCGGTGTTCTTGGCAAAGGGCAGCCCTTCGCTACTGGGCAAGGAGAAGAGGTCCCCCCCCAGCTCGTTGTCGAGATCCAGGCCCAGGCGGTTTTGCTGATTCATGGCGTCGGACAAGGAGATGGCGAGTTGCCCCAGTTCACGCTTGGTCGGTTCGAGATCGCGACGGGCAGAGAAGAGGCCCCCAAGGCCGCCCCCCAGCACCTTGTTGTCTATCTTGGCCTGATTCTTACCGAGATTGAGCTGCAGCTCCTTGTCCCTGGAGTCGGGATCCCCCGGGATCACCGTGAACTGGGCCACAGAGCCATCCAGCACCAGTGAGTGGCCCGAGCTCATGTTGACCAGCACGCTGCCATTGGGCTGGGTGACGGTACGGATATCCATCTTCTGTGAGAGCTGGGCAATGGCATCATCGCGCTGATCGTAGAGCATCAGGTTCTCTTCCCCCGTGCCCTGGGTGCGCACTATCGCCTTGTTGATCTCATTGATGTTATTGAGCAGGCTGTTGACGTGCTGGGTCTCGTCATCGATGCGATCGTTGATGACGTCACTCTGTTTGTCGAACTGGGAGGAGAGGGTGTGGAAGCGGTTCACCATGCTGCCGAGCCCGGTGAGGGTGGTATTGCGCGCCCCCAGATCCGCCGGCGATTCGTTGGCGGTATGGAACCCCTTGAAGTAGGCGGTGATGGCCGTGCCGACGCTGTTGCTGGTATCCCCCAGCAGGCTGTCCACGGTAGAGAGCTGTTCGAAACGCATGGAGGATGCGTTGAAGGCGGAGGTGTCGCGACGCAGCTCACCCTGGGCATACTGGTTGATCACCCGCTCGCTCATGCTCTCACCCGTGCCAAACCCGATGGCATTGGTGTAGATCAGGGTGCGTTCCCGGGTATAGCCCTGGCTATTGACGTTGACGATATTGTTACTGGTGGTCTGCAGCAGTTTCTGATGCGCCAGTACCCCAGAGGTTCCTATCCCAAGCAGATCGCTTGCCATGCTTTACAGCTCCGTGTCTGTGTATTGGGCAATGTGTTCACTGCGCAATACCTGTTTCAATTTATTGGCGTACTGGGGGTCGGTGGCATATCCGGCCTGCTGCAGTGCCTCAAAATAGCGATCCGGGCTGTCGGCCTTGGCCAAGGCGCCCTTGTAACGGCTCCCGGATGTCAGGAAATCAACATAGTCATTGAAACTCTCTTCGAACGAGTCGTAGGAGCGAAACGCTGCCTTCTGACGGGAGGCGACACCCTGCTCATACTCCAGGGTGCTGACCACGGCCTTGTCCCCTTGCCAGCGCGGATCGGCCTTGATGCCAAACAGGTTATGGCTCATCTGGCCGTCCCCATCCTTGATGACCCGCTTGCCCCAACCACTCTCCAGGGCCGCCTGGGCGACCAGCACCGCCGGGTTCAATCCCAGCTTGTCGGCGGCCTTCTTGGCCATCGGCATCAACTTGCTGACAAAATCGCTGGGGGAATCAAAACCGCTGCCCGCCGAGGGGTCACGCAGCCCCTGGGGGGGCTGCTGTCCCATGGCCGGTATGCTGCGATGGCGCCTGCCAAGGGCGGCACTCCCGGTCAGCTCTCCTGGCTCCATGGTCTTTTCAGCAAAATCCTTGCCAACTTTGGAGGCTTCGATCAGACCATGCTCACTGCCGGTCGGGGCCACATAGGGTTTGTGCGCCCGTTCGGTGCGCTGGGGCAGCTTGAGGACGCGGCCATCCTCATGTTTGAAGCTGTCAGGGGAGAACTGCTTGACCACCATGTCGGCCAGCCCCAGCCCGCCTTTCCCTGACATGTCGGAGACCCGCTGCTGGTCGAGCATGCCTTCGTAGAACTGGGTGTAGCTGCTGCTAAAGGGGTTGTCCGCGGTCAATGCCTGGCTCGCCTCGCGCATACCCTTGAACAACATCTGGCTGAAGATGGATTCGAACTGGCGGGCTGCCGACTGGAGCGCCTGCTGCTTGCCCTCCTTGGTAAGGCTCATTTGACGCAACTTATCCAGATTCTGGATATCCTGCACCATGCCTAAATCCACGCCTTTATTGTCGATATTCGCCATCTTGCTTACCTTCTTTGCCGCCTGTGGCAAGCCCTTGCCGGTTGGCTGCCACGGGGCAGCCAAGGTTGGAGAATGTTACAAAATAACCAGCTGACCTTCGATGGCACCCGCCTGCTGCAGGGCTTCGAGGATGGCCATGAGATCGCCCGGCGCGATGCCGACCTGATTCACCGCCCGGACCAGATCATCCAGGGTGGCACCGGTATCGAGCTTGAACATGCGCCCCGGCTCTTGCTGCACATTGATGGTGGAGTTGTTGGTGACCACCGTATCCCCCCCCGCGAGCGGGTTGGGTTGAGAGACCTGCTGGTTCTCGGCAATGGTCACCGTCAGGCCGCCATGGCTGATGGCCGCAGGCTTGAGCCTGACCTGGCTGCCGATGACGATGGTGCCGGTGCGCGAGTTGACGATGATCTTGGCCGCCTCGGCACCCGGATCCACCTCCAGGTTCTCTATGGTGGCAAGATAGGCGACTCGCTGACCCGGATCCCGGGGGGCAAACACCTTGACCGAGGTGGCATCCAGTGCCTGGGCGGTATTGGGCCCCACCAGATTATTGATGGATTCCGCCAGGCGGCGCGCCGTGGTGAAATCGGAGCGATTGAGGTTGAAGGTGATGGTATCGCCCTGGCTGAAGGAGTTGGGCACCTCACGCTCGACGGTGGCGCCATTGGCAATGCGGCCCACGGTCGGGGTATTGACCACCACCTTGGAGCCATCGGCCCCCTCGGCGCCGAGACCACCGACCACCAGACTGCCCTGGGCCACCGCATAGACGCGGCCATCCAACCCCTTGAGGAAGGTCTGCAGCAAGGTGCCGCCCCGCAGGCTCTTGGCCTCACCGATGGCGGAGACGGTCACGTCTATGGTCTGACCCGGCTTGGAGAAGGGGGGCAGGTCGGCGTGAATGGCCACCGGCGCCACGTCTTTTATTTTCGGCTTGATGTTGTCGGGCACCTTGATGCCGAAGTTGTTGAGCATGGTGCGAAATGTCTGTTCGGTGAAGGCGTTGTTCTTCTCGCCGGTGCCGGGCAGACCCACCACCAGGCCATAACCCAGCAGCTGGTTGTTACGCACCCCTTCGACCGAACTGATGTCCTTAATACGGGCAGCCTGGGCCGCCAGGGGTAACAGGCAGCAGCACAGACAGAGTAGACGGAGTCGTTTCATGGGTTGTCCTAGCACTAGAGTGGCCACCAGGGACCATTGAAGAAACTGGTCAGCCAGCCCTGTTCCTGGGTATTGGCCAGGTCACCGGTGCCACCGTAGTGGATACGGGCATTGGCCACCTTCTGGGAGGAGACGCTGTTGTCCGAGGTCACGTCTTCGGGGCGGATGAGGCCGGTGATACGGATGTATTCGTTGCCGTTGTTGAGCATGATCCACTTCTCGCCACGCACCACCAGGTTGCCGTTGCTGAGCACCTTGGCCACGCTGACCGAGATACTGCCCTGCAAACTGTTGCTCTGATCCGCCTTGGCCTGCCCCTTGAAGGCGGAATCTTGCCCGATGGAGGCCGACATATTGTACGCGCCGGCCGTGATGGGCACGCCCCCCAGGCTGACCGGATCCAGATTGAAATCATTCTCCTTGCCGGTCTGGGTGTTGGCCTTCTTGGAGGCGGAGGTCGACTCGGCCAACTCGATGGTGATGATGTCACCGACCTTGTGGGCCTTGATGTCCGAGTAGATGCCATTGACCTGATCGGGCTGGAAGATGGCACCGGTCGGGCGCACCGACACCGGTTCGGATTCACCATAGACCGGGGAAAACTCGGGGTCGTCCGGTTTGGCGGTATTGAGGGTGCTGGTACAACCCCCCAGCGCCAACAGGCCCAACATCCAGATGTGTTTCATTGCAAGACTCCCATTACTACCGCTGGGTCAGAGACGAGGTTATGTCCGTTGGGTCAGGTAGGACATCATGGAGTCCACCGCCGAGATCACCTTGGAGTTCATCTCGTAGACCCGCTGGGCCTGAATGAGGTTGACCAGCTCCTCGGTGACGTTGACGTTGGAGACCTCCAGCATGCCCTGCTTGATGACACCCAATCCGTCCGCACCGGCCGTGCCTTCGATGGGCGCTCCGCTCGACTGGGTCTCGAGGAACATGTTCTCACCCATGGGCTGCAGGCCGGAGGCGTTGACGAAGTCGCTGATGTTGATCTGGCCAATCACCTGGGATTGACCATCCCCCTTGAGCTGGATGGAGACCTGACCATCCTCGCCTATGGTGACGCTCTGGGCGTTTTCCGGGATCTGGATCTCGGGCTGCAACGGATAGCCGTTGCCCGGGGTGACGATAGTCCCCTCGTCATTGAGGGTGAACTGGCCGTTGCGGCTATAGGCGCTGCTGCCATCGGGCAGTTGTACCTCGAAGAAGCCACGCCCATTGATCATCAGATCCAGGGAGTTGTCCGTGGTCTGCACGTTGCCCTGACTGAAGCTCTTCTGGGTGGCGACCACCTTGGCCCCCGCCCCCAGCATCAGGCCGGACGGCAGCTCGGTATCGGCCGAGGAGCGCCCCCCCGGCTGATTGATGTTCTGATAGAGCAAATCTTCGAAGATGGCTCGGGATTTCTTGTAGCCAACGGTACTGGCGTTGGCGAGGTTGTTTGAGGTAACGGCGATGTTGGTCTGCTGGGCATCCAGTCCCGTCTTGCCTATCCAAAGTGCAGGATTCATGTCTGGCTCCTAATTAGCTGATACGCAGCAGCTGGGTTTGGGCTTCGTCGTTTTCCTCGGCCGTCTTCATCATCTTGACCTGGGTTTCAAACTGACGTTGCAAACGAATAAGGTTGGTCATCTCGTCGACCACATTGACGTTGCTGTTCTCCAGCGCACCGGCGATCAGCCCCACATCGGCAGAGGCCGGCTCAGGCTGGCCATCCTTGCGGCGAAACAACCCATCTTGCCCCTTCTCCACCGCATCCGCCGCCGGCCTGACCAGCTTGATGCGCTGAAAATCTTCCGGCAAATTGGGGGCGGCCCCTTCCGGGCGACCGGTGATGGTGCCATCCCGGTTGATCTCCACCTTCTCGAGGGGCAGCGGCAATACGATGGGCCTGCCTGCGTCATCCACCACATTGAGCCCGGTACTGGTCTGCAGATTGCCGGTGGCACTGAGTTCCAGATTGCCCATGCGGGTGAAGGCCTCCCCCCCCTTGTCATCCTGTACCGCGATCCAGCCCTGACCATCGAGGGCTACGTCCAGATCCCGCCCCGTGGTCATCAGGGAGCCGTGCTGCAGGTTCTGGCCCGGCCGCTCGGTCATGGCAAATACCCGGGTCGGCAGCCCTTCGCCAAACGCCTGCATGGCGCGAGCCTGCTCGAAGTCAGACTTGAAGCCCGTGGTGTTGGCGTTGGCCAGGTTGTTGCCACGCACAGCCAGGCTGTTCATGTTCTCTTTGGCACCGGACATCGCGATATAAAGAAGGTGGTCCATGGGTTCTCCGTCAAACAGATGACTCTGCCTGGAATAAAGCAATTAAGATGCCAAGAAGATTAGATTGGTTTTAAGGTGTTGATATATAAAGAAAGGGCGCCGAGGCGCCCTTGTGTGCTAGCCACAAACTTATCAGCGGATCTGCAATATGGTCTGTTGCAGCGAGCTGTTGATTTCCAGAGAACGGGAGTTCGCCTGGAAGTTGCGCTGGGCCGTGATGAGATCCACCAGCTCCGAGGTCAAATCCACGTTGGATTGCTCCAGGGCCGACGACTTGATGGAACCGAAGGTGCCCGAGTTCGGGGTGCCAGGCAGACCATCGCCGGAGAGCAGGGATTCACGCCAGGAGGTATCACCCACCTGAGTCAGCCCCTGGGCGTTGGCAAACTTGGCCATGGCCACCATGGCCACCTTGACCGTGGTCGCGTTGCTGTAGGTCGCGGAGACGATGCCGTCATTGGTGATCTCGACCTTGGTCAACCGTCCTACCGTGGAGCCATCCTGGGTCAATTTATTGACTTCGAAGGGAGACGAGTACTGGGTCACAGTGCCGAACTTGATTTCGATCTCCTGGGTGGGATCGGCGCCATTGTCGATGACGCCCGCCCCCGGCGTACCCAGGGCTTCGGTCTTGATGATGGCCGGGGTAATGGTGTTCACCTTGCCATCGGCATTGAACGTGATACTGGCGCTGAGCGGGGGGGTGGCCACCCCGGTTGCCGGCGTAGTGATGGCACCACCGGTGATATCGATGGGTTTGTCGCCCTCATACAGATACATGCGCCAGGAGGTCGGGTTGGCCGACTTGGTGGGGTCGGTCGCATCCGCATCCTTGACGAAGTACTGGGTGATGGTATGAGGCTCACCAAGGGAGTCGTAGGAAACCACAGAGGTGGACGACGAATAGGTGGATGAATCCTTGGGATCGAAGGTAGAGGGGTTGACGACCTGAGGGGTCGCAGTCGCAGGCAGGTTGAAGCTGGCCTCGACCGTGGTGGTCTGTTTGGGCTCACCCGCCTTGTCCGGGATCTGGATTGGCTTGGTGGCATTGAGGCTCACCGCCTTGGGAGTACCGTCGGCATTGATCTCGTACCCCTGCAGGAAACCGCCGGAGTTATTGACCATGTAGCTGTTTTCATTGAGCTTGAAGGCACCGGCCCGGGTGTAGCTGCGATCCAGGGCATTGACCCCATCCGAGGTGACGAAGAAGCCATTGCCCTGAATGGCGAGATCCAGGGAGTTGTTGGTAAATTGCAAGGCCCCTTGCTGGAACTGCTGCGCCACGGCACCGGTCGCCACACCATTGCCCACCTGGGTCTTGGAGTTGACGAAGATGGAGTTGGCATAGACATCGGCAAACTCGGCGCGGGACTCCTTGAAGCCGATGGTGTTGACGTTGGCAATGTTGTTCGCGGTGACGTTCAGGTCTTTTTGAGCCGCATTGACGCCACTGAGGGCATTGTTAAATGACATGTCTTTCTCCTTAGATCACTGCGTTATTGGTTGGGGTGGGCGTCGGGGTCGACTTGCTGCCAGAACCGGAAATTTCCAGCACATCCGTGAGGTAGATACCGCCCAGCCCTTTGAGTTTCAGGGTGCTGGGTGAGCTGGCCGAGCCCAGGGTGACACTCTCCACCTGGGCATAGGTCAGGGCCGGCAGACTCTCGGACTTGCCCGCGACCGTTGCGCTGGCTTCAATCTGGTACTTGCCTGTCTTGGCGGGATTGCCATCCTTGTCCAGGCCATCCCAACTGAAGGCCACGTTGCCCTGGTGATCGCCCTCGAGGGCAAACTCCTTGACCACCTGGCCACTCTCATCTTTCACCGTCACCTTGACGTTGCTGCCGCCATCACCGGTTGCAATAACCCCCGAGATGTCGCCGCCCTTTTCCAGATAACCGGTATTGGACGGGATCAACACATCCTGGCCGACCAGTGCCGAGGCCTGCAGCGCCTGGCTCGAGGTCATCAAGCTGTTGAGGCTCTCCATCTGGGAGGAGAGATTGTTGATCCCCTCGGAGGTAGACATGGACGTCATCTGGGACAACATCTGGGCGTTATCTACCGGCTTGAAGGGATCCTGATAGGAGAGCTGCATAGTGAGCAGCTTGAGGAAAGACTCCTGATCCAACTCCTTTTTCTGGACGGTGTTTGCGGTCTGGTTCGATGCAACGCGATTGACGCCCAGTACGCTGTCATAGGTATCTGCCATTTACTTGCCGCCCCCTATCAGGACTTACCGAGATTGAGGGTCTGCTGCAGCATGCGCTTGGCAGAATCGGCAATCTGGACGTTGGTTTGGTAACTGCGCGAGGCGCTGATCATGTCAGCCATCTCCTCGACCATGTTGACATTGGGTTTGAAGATGAAGCCATCCTTGTCGGCCATGGGGTGATTGGGATTGAACTCCTTGAGCAGCGGTGCCTTGCTCTCAACGATGCCCTTCACCTCGACGCCGACCGACCCCTGGCCATCGGACATGGCCTGCTCCAGCTGGGCGGCAAAAACTGGCCGCCTGGCATGGTAAGTTCCTTCCACACTGGAGCTGACGCTGTCGGCGTTGGCCATGTTGCTAGCCACGGTATTGAGTCGTACCGACTGGGCACTCATGGCAGAACCTGCGATGTCAAAGACCTTGAACAAACTCATTGCTGTGCTCCTTGGTTTTGTTGCAAGGCCTGGTCCAGGCCGCGGCGTATCGGATCATTGCTGAAGCGGGAAGCGATCAGGCATAACAAAGCGTCAGGCTTCATCATCCCTGCTCTCCCTTGAGGGCCTTGAGCAGGCCGCTTATCTTGCCGTTCATGAACTCGACCGAGGTCTGGTATTCGAGACTGTTGCGCAAAAACTCGCTGCGTTCCTGCTGCAGATCGACGGTGTTGCCGTCCCCGGTGTCGGGCTGGAGCGGGTTGCGGTACTGGGATGTGCCCGGCTTGTCCATGTTCAAGGCAAAGTGGCGCTCGCTGGTCGTGGCCAGACTGAACCCCTGTTGATGCTGCTGCGCCTGGGCCATGGCATCGCCGAAGTTGATGTCCCGGGCCTTGAAGCCTGGGGTATCCGCGTTCGCGATATTGCTAGATAGCACCTCGGCACGTTTGGCGCGCACGCTCAACGTGTATTGATGAACACCAAAAGCCTTGTCGAATGAAATTGCCATAACACACCTCCTGCTTGCTGGATTCTTAGCAAGAGGTGTGCCAAAGGAAGATATGGGAGGGGTTATTTGACTTTGTAAACAATACCGGGGTTGCAGCGGATCATCTCGAACCTGTCGGTGAGGCCCGCCAGGGACTCCGAGGCACCCAGCATCAGGTAGCCGCCCGGATTCAGGCTGGCCGCGAACTGGTTGAGGATCTTCGACTTCACTTCCGGGGCAAAGTAGATGAGCACATTGCGGCAGAAGATGATGTCGAACTTGCCGAGCAGGCTGTAGCTTTCCAGCAGATTCAGGGGGCGGAAGGTTGTCAATTTTCTGACACGATCCACGACCCGCATCTTGTTGTCACCATGGGGCTCGAAGAACAACTTCTTGCGCTCAGGGGAGAGGCCGCGGGCCAGCGCCAGGCTGTCGTATACCCCTTCCTTGCACTGATTGAGCATGGTGGTGGAGATGTCTGTGCCGATGATCTGTACCCCGCCCGGCAAGGTACCAGGGCGTTTGACCTGCTGCTCCAGCGCCGACATGGCGATGGAGTAAGGCTCCTGACCCGAGGAGGAGGCCGCCGACCAGATCTTGATGGGGCGGCCACTCTTGCCCAGCTCCGGGAAGATCTTGTCGGTGAGCAGCTGGAAGGGATAAGCATCCCGAAACCAGAGGGTCTCATTGGTGGTCATGGCATCGACCACCGCCATCTTCAACTCCCGCTCACGCAGGCTCATGGAACGGGTCACCAATTCAGACAGACTCTCGATGCCAAACTGAGCCATCAAGGGGGACAGGCGGCTCTTCACCAGGTATTGCTTGTTGTCACCCAGCACAATTCCGCACTGCAGCGCCAGAAAGCTGCTGAATTGCTTATATAAGTCGTCTGACAGTGTCTTCATGTATGCGTTCTTCTTGTTTTAGAGTGCGCCTTGAACGGCCTTGGCCAACTCATCGGGCTGAAACTTGGCGATAAAATTGTTCGCCCCGACCTTCTGCACCATGGCCTGGTTGAACACCCCACTGAGGGAGGTGTGCAGGATAACATGTAAATCCTTCAGGCTGGGATTGTTGCGGATCTCGGCGGTGAAGGTGTAACCATCCATCTCGGGCATCTCTATGTCCGAGATGACCAGGGCGATTTGATCCTTGATGGGGCCATTTTTGGCCATCTCCAGCAGCATGTTGAGGGCCTCGCGGCCATCTTTTGCCAGCACGCATTGCACACCGATGGCATCGAGCGCCCGCTGCACCTGTTTGCGCGCCACCGAGGAGTCATCGGCCACCAGCACCGGCCGTCCCTGGGTATTGTGCTCTGCGCTCACCGCCACCAGCTCCTGGCTCACTTCGGTCGAGACCGGGGAGATCTCGTTGAGGATCCGCTCCACATCGAGGATCTCCACCAATTCGCCATCCACCTCGGTGACCGCTGTCATGTAGTTGATCCGTCCTGCCCCCTTGGGGGGTGGCAAGATAGATTCCCAGTTCATGTTGATGATGCGTTCGACCGACTGCACCAGGAAGCCCTGGATGGATCTGTTGTATTCCGAGATGATAATGAAGCACTTGGAGAGATCGGCGATGGGCCTGTTACCCATGGCCATGCTGATATCGATCACCGAGATAGTCTGGCCACGAATGTGCGCCACACCGCGAATGCAGGGATTGAGCTTGGGCATGACAGTCAAGGGCGGGCACTGCAACACCTCGCGCACCTTGAAGACGTTGATGCCAAATCGTTGACGCCCATTGAGTCGAAACAGCAGCAACTCCAGGCGATTTTGCCCGACCAGTTGAGTCCGTTGGTTTACCGAGTCCAGAATACCGGCCATACACACTCCCTAAAAACGCCTGGCATTATTCATGCATGTTGTGCATGCGCCATGTTGACTCGCGCCAGATTCCCAGCGGTTCCAGGAACCCATCTTGGCGCGAGCATAGTGAACAGTTGTCTTATACGTTATCCACTTATCGACCAGCGGACGAAAATGATTAACAGACTTTTCCTCATCCTGTTGCTGCTCAGCGGGGCCAACAAGGCCCTGGCGTCCGACATCAATGCCGGGTTGCAAACCCGGGCGGAGGAGTTCGTGCGCGATCAGCTCTCCTTGCCCCTCGATGCCCGTGCCGAGCTCAGTGCCGCCAGCATAGATACCCGCTTGCAACTCACGGCCTGCGAGCATGATCTCGACATCAGCCTGCCTGCCAAGATGGAGATCAGACGCAACACCACTGTCTACCTCAAGTGCAACGAGACGCCGGGCTGGGATCTCTATCTGCCGGTGCGAGTCAGTATCCAGAAGCCCTATATCACCGTCTCGGAAGCCATCGCCAAGGGGGATATTCTCGGTCGCAACCAGCTTATCCAGGCCTACGAGGATCAGACCCTGATCCGTGGTGACTATATACAGGACATAGAGGCGCTGGTCGGTACTCGCAGCAAACGCGAACTCAGACCCGGCCAACCGCTGCGCCTGAATCAGATCTGTGTGATCTGCAAGGGCGATCAGGTTACCCTCATCGCCGAAAACAGCAGCATGCAGATCAAAACCATGGCGCGCGCCTTGCAAGATGGTAGCTTCGGCGACATGATCAAGCTGGTTAATATCAGGTCCGGCAGGACGGTACAGGGCAAGGTGAATTCAGTCGGCTCCGTTATTGTCAGCTTCTGAATGAATTTTTTGGTAATTTTCCCTAAAGTTCCGGTAGCTTAGACCGATAAACGGGTAAGCAGGCAGCAAAGCGAATAAAGGTAACCAAGATGGCTATTAACAATATCAACAACTTGGCAGGTAATCGGGTACAAAATACCGGTAACAGCCAGAGCAGCGTGGCCAAGTCGACCAACGGCGGACAAGATGCCCGCACCACTCAGGTCAAGGTCGATTCAGTCTCCCTGACCAGTGAGGCGCAACAGTTGCAACAAGTACAAAAAAACCTCAACTCGGCATCGACCGGGAATGAGAGCCGGGTGGAAAGCCTGAAGAAAGCCGTGGCCAGTGGCCAGTACCAGGTCAATGGCGAAGCCGTTGCCAAGAAGATGTTCAGCTTCGAAGCCAAGCTGGAAAAAACCCTGGGATGATGAGTCTGGCTGCACTGCTGCAACAACAGCATGATCAGCTGACCCAGATGCAGGGTTTGCTGAGCGAGGAGTTTGAACTGCTCAAGCAGCGCAGAGCCTTGGAGTTGCCGACCCTGGCAGAACGTAAACAGCAGTTGCTAGGTGCCATAGAGGCGCTTGATACCAGTCTGGCCGAGCAGCCCGATCTTCAGGATAGGCTCGCACACCAGCCGGATATCATGGCCAGGATCGCCGATGCGCTGGTCGCCTGCCAGCAACAAAACGATACCAATGGTCGCCTGCTGGAGCTGAGTATTGTCTCCAATCGTCGCCTGGCCGGTTTCCTGAACCAGCTGCGAGACAGAAACTCGCTCACCTATGATGCCAAGGGAAACACCCGCTCCGGCACCCGCTCTCCGGGGATCAAGGCCTAGCCTCTCCCGTCTGCCTTCCCGGCCCCTCAGGGCACCCTTTTCGCTTTACTCATCGCCGATCTTCACTCGTGAGCCGCCTAACCATCGGGCTGGGCACTCAGGCTCACCACTATCATCTCCCCTCACCCCTGCTCAGGCAGACCCCTCTGCCAGAGAGAGCCGCTGCAGCACCCGTCCATCCTGCGCCGCCCGCAGACTCAGCTCCCCCGCTTCATAGCAGACCAGGCTGGCAGGCAGCTCGCCCCGGGGAAAACAGAGGGAGCCCGGATTGACCATGACTCGCCGTTGCTCGCCCTGCCCTGTGCGCCTCAGCTCGGGCAGGTGGGTATGACCGCTCAGATAGAGGCTGCCCGGCGGCAGAGGGACGGCATCGGCGTGGTAGAGATGACCATGACTCATGAACCAGCGCCGCCCATCGACCAGCAGTTGGTTGTAGGGCGCCATCATGGGGAAATCGAGCAGCATCTGATCCACTTCCGAATCACAGTTCCCTCGCACCGCCAGAATGCGACTGGCCAGGCCATTGAGTCGTGCGGCCAGCGCCGCCGGCTGGTAGCCCTCGGGTACGGGATTGCGCGGACCATGGCTCAGCAGGTCCCCGAGCAGCAGCAAGTGATCCGGCTGCCAGGGCCCGAGCCAGGCCATGACACCGTCAAAGGCGCTCAGGCTGCCATGCAGATCAGAGAGAATGGCGAGTCTCATCACTTGGCCCCTGAAGGAGTCACGAAATAGAGATCCTTGGTGGCGATCGCCCCCTTGAGATTGCTGCTGGGCAAGCCACGCAATTGGGGATCGACCAGCCGCATCTGGTTGTAGTGATAGAGAGGGATGACGGGCACATCCTGCTCTATCAGACGCTCGGCCTGCTGATAGAGGTGGCTGCGGCGCTGCTCATCCAGGGTCGCCGCGGCCTGCTCTAACAGTTGATCATAGTGAGGGTTGCAGTAGCCACTCTCGTTTTGCGGATCCAGGCAGCGCAGGGCATTGAGCATGGCAGAGGGTTCCACATAGTCACCAAACAGGAAGGATCGCGCCACCATGAAGTCACCGCTGTTCTTGGCAAGCTGATAGGCATTCCACTCCATGTTGCGCAGTTCGACCTCGACCCCGAGGGGCTTCCACATGCTGGCCACCGCCAGCGCCATGCGTTTGTGGTTCTCCGAGCTGTTGTAGATGAGGGTCAGGCGCAGGGGATGAGTCTCGTCGATGCCCGCTTCCTTGAGGAGCTTAACGGCCATGGCGCTGCGGATATCCTGGGAGGCATTCGCCAGCTCAGGGGTGGTGGCCGTATAACCCGGCATATCTGGCAGCAGGCGCCAGCTGGGCAGCTCCCCCTGAGCACTCACCTTGTCGGTCAGCAGCTGGCGGTCGATCACCATGCTCAGGGCCTGGCGTACCCGCACATCCTGCAACTCGGGTTTGTTCATGTTGAAGCTATAGAGATAGGTGCCGAGCAGCGGCAGGCCCCAGAGCCGTTCAGGGGCAGTGGCCTTGATGCGGGCATAGTAATCCTGGGCGACCCGGTTGGTGAGCTGGATCTCTCCCGCCTCGTAGCGCAGTCGTTCGGCATGCTGGGAAGCGAGCGGCAGATAGGTGACCCTATCGATGCGAGTGTGGCCGTTGTCCCAATAAGCGGGGTTGCGCTCGGCCTCCAGCCGCTCGTTCATCACCCAGCTAGTGAGCCGATAGGCACCATTGCTGACGAGATGAGCGGGCTGGGTCCACCCCTTGCCAAATTCGGCAATCACTTGCCGTGGCACCGGCACGAAGGGGCGCTGACTGATGAGCTGCAGAAAATAGGGGACGGGCCGCTCCAGGGTCACCTTGAGGATCTGATCCCCCTCTGCAACCACCCCCAGCGAGTCAAGATCCAGGGCACCGGCATAGATGGAAGCGGCATTGTTGATGCCCGTGGCCAGCATCAGCCCCGCCGAGGGAGAGGCCAGGGCGGGATCGAGCAAACGGCGCCAGGCATAGACAAAATCCTCCGCCTTGAGGGGCGTGCCATTCGACCAGTGCAGGTTGGGACGCAGGAAGAAACGCCACTCCAACCCATCCGGGCTCTGCTCCCACCTCATGGCCTGGGCCGGTACTATCTTGCCCTCGCCATTTTCGCTCACCAATCCCTCGAACAAGTCGACCAGGATCACTTCACCGGGAAAGCCGCTGCGCACCAGGGCCGGATCCAGGGATTCGGGCTCGGCACCATTGCCCTTGACCAGGGTCTGACGGGGGGCGAGATCCGGGGCGGCATCCACGGGCGTGGCGAGGGCCACCTGGCTCAAGGTGCCGCCACATAGCAAGGCGCACAACAGGGGAGAGATCCGGCGCAGGGCGGGATGGACAAGACGGTGATACATACAACTGACCTCTTTTCGCAATGCTTTACCAAACATGAGGGGAAGGCCGACGGCGCGCCTGATGACGAATGCATGATGCCGTCCTTGTTATCCCCGAAAACGCCCCGTATTGTATCCGGCTCGCCCCTGAGATGGAGTCTTTCGGGCATTTTTTTTCGTCGTTGGCATGAAATCCGGATGACTGGCGCAGGCAACGGTTTGCCGCACCTTTCCCCCTTGAGACGCCGCAGTCTTTATGCAGTATGAGTCACGGGTGCAGGGCGGGGCCTGCTACGGCTTTGCAGCTACTTTTTCGTTGTTGTCATGAAGGTCGGGGAGTGGCACAGGTCGCCGCCTGACTCGGCTTTCGGACTGGATGTTCAGAGGTCTTTATGGGGTACGAGTGGCTGGCGCTGGCTGCCGCCAGTTTATGGGCGGTTGCCGCCCTGATATCGGTCAAACCGGCTCGCCATCTGGGGGCCTTCGCCTACAGTCGCTGGCGCATGTTCCTGGTCAGTCTGATGCTGGGGGGGGCCAGTCTGGCAACGGGTGGCTGGCAGAGCCTGAGCGCCGGGGCCGTGCCTCTGCTGATCCTCTCGGGTCTCATCGGCATCTTCATTGGCGATACCGCCCTGTTCGCCTGCATGAACCGACTCGGCCCCCGCCGCAGCGGCCTGCTTTTCTCCTGCCATGCGCTCTTCTCCGCCCTGCTCGGTCTCTGGCTGTTTGACGAGACGCTCACCGGCTGGCGGCTGCTTGGCGCCCTGCTGGTGCTCACCGGGGTCATGCTGGCCATACTCTTCGGTCGGCGCGGCCAGTCCCATGACTGGGAGCAGGTTCGCGGCCACATCGCCATCGGCATAGGGCTGGGTCTGACTGCCGCCCTGTGTCAGAGCCTGGGGGCCATCATTGCCAAGCCGGTGATGGCCGGCAGCGACATAGATCCGGTCAGCGCCTCCGGGGTGCGCATGGCCAGCGCCCTGTTTGCCCATTGCGTGCTGCGCCTGCTGCGGGTGCCCCTCGCCATGCCCCTCAACCCCATCAATCGCCCCATTCTCGCCATGATTGGAGTCAATGGTTTCCTGGCCATGGCCTTGGGGATGACACTGATCCTGGTTGCCCTGCGCCAGGGGGATGTGGGCATGGTGGCCATTCTCTCCGCCACCACCCCTGTGGTGTTGCTCCCCCTGCTCTGGTGGCATTCGGGTCAGCGCCCCAGCCTACCCGCCTGGGCGGGTGCCCTGCTCGCCACCCTGGGTACCATTCTGGTGCTGGGCATGAGTGGCAGCCATTGAGTCATGCCCTCCCCCATGGGACCTGTTGAACAGGCGCCGCCCCTGTGGGCAACGCCGCTCCCTGACCCTCAGGGAGGGGATGAGAAGCCATAAAAAAACGGCGGGAGCCTGTCAGCCCCCGCCGTTTTCCCATCCCATATCCCCACTCCTGCCCAGGCAATGTGGCTGGGCACCAGGTGACTCAGAACAGGGCAATCTCTTCGTCAGTCAGCTCACGATACTCGCCAAGTTCCAAGGTCTCATCCAGCATCAGCTGGCCTATCTGCTCACGGTGCAGGCCGACCACCTTGTTGCCGATGGAGGCGAACATCCGCTTGACCTGATGGTACTTGCCCTCTTGGATGGTCAGCCGCGCCTCGCACTCCCCCAACAGCTCGAGCTTGGCCGGGCGCGTTTTATCGGTCTCGTTGCGCAGGAAAACCCCATCGGCAAACAGCGAGACTGCATCCTGATGCACAGGGTCCGCCAGCCAGACGCGGTAGGTCTTGGCACACTCGTGGCGAGGCGAGGTGATGCGATGGGACCACTGGCCATCGTCGCTGATCAGCACCAGGCCTGTGGTATCGAGATCGAGGCGCCCCACCACATGCAGCTTGCCGATGGCCGGCTCATCCAGCAGCGCGAACACCGTCGTGTGATCCGGATCCTCATTGGAGCAGACATAGCCTTCCGGTTTATGCAGCATGAAGTAGCGGTTGCGCCTGTCGAGGCTCAACATGACGCCGTCAAACTCGATCTGGCTCTGTTCGTTGATATGGAAAGCGGGTTGTTTGACCACGATGCCATCCACTATGACCTCTCCTCGCCTGATCACTCGGCCCGCCAGGGAGCGGGTCAGATCGGAACAGTCGCAAAGAAATTTATCGAGCCGCATTCACTACCTCAACATTGCCATCGGGAAAAGGGCGACATTATATCGGCCAACCGTGACAACTCCAGCATTAACGCCCGCCGGGCCTGTGACGGCCTCCGAAACCAGTGGTAGACTCGCCCCATAATCAGCCTAAGTGACCAGGCACCATCATAAAGGCAGAACCCTATGATCTCAGCCTCCCCCCATCCCGTCATTGCCATCAGTAGCCTCAAACCCGGCATGTTCGTGGTAGCCATCATCAGCCAACGGGGCGACATGGAGATTGCCCAGACAGGCCGGGTCAACGATGAGCGCCAGATTGCGGCCCTGGTGACCCGCGGCGTGCTGAGGGTGCGGGTCGATCTCAGTCGTAGCAAGCTGGCCAAGGCTTCTCCCCCTTGTGCCGCCGAGCAACCAGACAGCTCCTCTCTCTCGATGACTGCCCCCCAGGGGCCCCGTGTCCCGGGTGAGGGGCGCGAGCTCAAGATCCGCCGCCTCTATCAAGAAGCCCGTGAGCTGCAAGGCAAGTTCATTCGCCAGCTCAAGGCGGGCGAACCCATCGATATCACCTCGCTCGCCACCGTGGCCGAGGAGATGGTCGACACCATGTTCAGTCACGGGGATGCCATGCTCTGCCTGGCCCGCATCCGGGCCAAGGATGCCTACCTGATGGAACACTCCATGAATGTGGCCATACTGCTCGCCAACTTCGGCCGCTATCTGGGGCTCGAGCGCAGCGTGCTCAAGGAGTTGACCCTGGGAGGGCTGCTCCACGATGTGGGCAAGATAATGACCCCGGATGCCGTGCTCAACAAACCGGGCAAGCTGACTGACGAAGAGTTTGCCATCATGCGCGAGCATGTGGTGCACAGCCACGACATCCTCAAGGCGACGACGGGTATCACCCCCACCATGCTGGAGGTGGCCGCCAACCACCATGAGCGGCTGGATGGCTCAGGTTACCCCCGCCGCCTCAAGGGAGAGCAGCTCTCGCTCTACACGCGCATGAGCGCCATTGTCGATGTCTATGATGCGGTGACGGCAGACAGGGTCTACAAGCAGGGGATGCAGCCGACCCAGGCGTTCAGGATCCTGCTCAAGGGGGCTGTCACTCACTTCGATGAGGGACTGGTGACGCGTTTTATCAAGTGCATGGGGGTCTATCCGGTTGGCACTCTGGTACTGCTCTCCAATCAGCGCCTGGCCCTGGTGATGCAACGCAACGAGCTCGCGCCACTCAAGCCCCTGGTCAAGGTGATCTATCACGCCACCCAACGGCACTATCTGGAGGTGCAACTGCTCGACCTTGCCAAAGCCAGCGTCAATGAGACCATAGAGAGCACCGTGGATCCCAAGGATTATGGCATCACCCTCGCTCATTTCATCTGACGACACCACGGCGCTATAAGGGAGTCCGGCGCCGGCCGCGCTCAGGCTGGCCGATCGGTACCGCTGCCAGGCGCGGTCCAGTGGGTGATGAGAAACTCTCCATCGAGGGGAGAGAGATCGAAGCGCAGGCAGGCCTCCTCGATAGCATGGGGATCACTGGCGTGTCCCTCGGCCAACCAGCGTACCGCCCGGCGCAGATCCTCGCCATGGGGAAGCAGGGAGTGATCGCTCATGGGGTACCTCCATATTTACCATTAATCAGGACCCGCACCGCGGGTGCTCTCCCTTGGAGTTTAGTCTGCGCAACCCCTCCCGAGCACTTCCCTGACACTTGGACAATCAAGGCAGCTCGCCAGGGGATGACCCCATCACAGGCGGCTTTGAGCATTGGCATCTTGTATCGAGTGCCGGCTCCCCCCTCAACGGACACCTAAATCAGCCTGAAACTGGCGTTCCGGTTGACGCCGGGCACCCTGTCGAGGTTATGCTCGACACCTTGCCTGCCTGTCCTGGCGGGATCATTACCTTCGCTATCAAACAAGGATGTGTCATGCAAGCCAAGGACAAGTGTCTGGCAGCCCTGGTTATCCTCTGCTGGGGTCTCAATTTCGTGGTGATCAAGTGGGGGCTGGACGGCATACCGCCCCTGCTGCTGGGCGCATTGCGTTTTGTCGGCGTGGTCTTTCCCGCCATCTTGCTGGTACCAAAACCCACCATCCCCTGGCGCTGGCTGCTCGCCTACGGCGGAACCATCAGCCTGGCCCAGTTTGCCTTCCTGTTTAGCGCCATGAAGTTTGGCATGCCCGCAGGCATGGCCTCCCTGGTGCTGCAATCTCAAGTGGTATTTACCCTGCTGTTCGCCATGATCTGGCTGGGAGAACGCTGGCAGCCCCACCACTGGGTCGCCCTGCCGTTGGCAGGAGCCGGTCTCTACCTCATCGCCACTCATGGGGAAGGCAACCTGACCCTGCTCGGCTTCGTGCTGACCCTGTGCGCCTCCGCTTGCTGGGGCCTCGGTAACGTCATCAACCGCCAGATTGGGCTGCGCTATCAGGTGGCCTTGCCGAGCCTGATCGCCTGGGGTGGCCTGGTGCCCATAGTGCCTTTTCTCGCCCTCTCCTGGCTGTTCGAGGGGCCGGCGCTTATCGTCCATAGCCTGCAACAGTTCAGCTGGAAAGGGTTGCTCTGCGTGCTTTATCTCTCGCTGGTTGCCACCTGGCTCGGCTACGGGCTGTGGGGCCGCTTGCTGATGCGCTACCCCGTAGCCCAAGTGGCGCCGCTCTCCCTGCTGGTCCCCTGCGTCGGCATGGTGACTGCCGCCATCTTGCTCGATGAGCATCCAACCCCCTTGCAGTGGCTGGGCTCGGCGCTGGTGCTGCTCGGCTTCCTGGTCCACCTGCTGGGGGGGCGGTTGGCCCTGTCCAAACCATTGACCCGGGCCTGATGCCCTCTCATGATGGGCCATGCCAATGGCTTGGCCCGCTATTGTAAAATAAACGCCTCAACACGCAGCCACGACAAGGAAGCAAAGGATATGCGACTGAATCACCTGGGGGCCGCCGCCCTCGCCCTGTGCTGGACTCAGCTGGGCTGGAGTGCCACCCTGCCAACGGATCTCAAGTGGGAAAGCAACGATACGGATCCCGTCTATGCCGATCCGGCTGCCCAGCGGGGCGGTACCTTTCGGACCTTCATGACCAGTTTTCCGCTGACCCTGCGCAACTATGGCCCCGATGCCAATGGCGCCTTCGCCGGTTATATGCGGGAAAACCGGTTGCCTCTGCTGGCCAGCCACCCCGACACCGGCAATCCGATCCCCATGCTGGCCAACCAGTGGGCGTTCGGAGCCGATCACAAGACCATGTATTTTCGCATCAACCCCAAGGCCCGCTGGTCCGATGGCGTACCGGTCAGCGCAGACGACTTCCTGTTCACCCTCAAGATGCTGCGCAGCAAGCAGATCAATGCCCCCTGGTACAACAACTACTACAGCACTCAAATTGTCGATGTGATCAAGTTCGATGACCACACTCTGGCCATCACCAGCGGCAGCGAGAAGAGCCGGGAAGACTTGCTCGATTCCCTCCCCTTCTCCCCCGAGCCCAGTCACGCCATCACACTCGATGACAACTGGGTGCGGGAGTACAACTGGAAGGTATTGCCGGTGACGGGCCCCTATCAGCTCAGCGAGGTCAAGAAGGGCAAATCCGTTACCTTCAGCCGCATTCCCGACTGGTGGGGTAACGACGAGCGCTACTTCCAGCACAGGTTCAATCCCGACCGTATCCAGATCAAGGTGTTGCGCGATCTCAACATTGCCTGGCAGCACTTCCTGCGCGGCGAGCTGGATACCTTCGGACTGGTGATCCCGAACTGGTGGCACGACAAGACCAAGACCCCCGAATTTGACAAGGGCTACATAAACCGTATCTGGTTCTATACCCAGACCCCGCAATCCCCGAGCGGCCTCTATCTCAACATCGATGACCCTTTGCTGAGCGACCTCAATGTCCGGCTCGGCATCCAGTACGCCCTCAACATCGACAAGATGCTGAGTACCTTGCTGCGTGGCGACTACCAGCGCCTCAACAACTATGGATCCGGCCAGGGAGACTTCACCAATAACGCCCTCAAGGCGCGGCCCTTCGACCCTGCGCTCGCGCGCGACTATTTCGCCAAGGCGGGTTTCACCAAAGCCGGGCCAGAGGGCATATTGCAAGATGCCAAGGGCAGATCACTGTCACTGAACGTGATCTACACCACCTCGGAGCACTCCCAGCGCCTCACCCTGCTGCGTGAAGAGGCCAAAAAAGCGGGTCTTAATCTGGAGCTCAACCTGATGGATGCCTCAGCGGGCTTCAAGGCCATGCTGGAGAAGAAACACCAGAGCGCCTGGATGGCCTGGAGTACGGGACGTTATCCCGCCTACTGGGAATATTTCCACAAGGTCAACGCCCACAAGCCACAGACCAACAACATCATGAACATCGATGATGACGCCATCACGGCCCTGGTGGAGCAGTACGACAAGGAGTTCGATTTTGCCAAGAAAGCCGAACTGTCACGGCAGATCCAGGCCCGGCTCTATGAGCTTGCCAGCTTCGTGCCCACCTATCAGGTTCCCTATACCCGGGAAGGGGCCTGGCGCTGGATAAAACTGCCCAAGGAGATTGCCACCGCCAAGAGCGAAGTGCTCTATTGGCCCCTCGATGGCTTCAACTCCGGCTACAGCTACGGCGGTCTGTTCTGGATAGATGAGACGGTGAAGAAGGAGACCCTGAACGCCATCAAGCAAGGCACCCGCTACCCTCAGGTCAATATCCGCGACACCCGCTACCTGCAGCCCTGAGTTCTTCATCGGATGCCCAAAACGACACAACCCCGCCAATGGCGGGGTTGTGTTTAGCACAAGCGGAGGGGAATTAACCGCGCTTGGCCTGCTTCTGGGCAACCGCATCGGCCACATCGGCAGGCTCGAGTACGATGCCTTCCTGATCCGGGGTCGGGAACACGGCCACGCAGAGCTCATCCTGCTCCATGCCGTCCACCCAGCGCTCCAGCCACACCTTGAGGGTGATGGACTGCGGCTTGCATTCAGCCCACTCGCCTTCGGCCCAGGCCTGGGCGTATTCGGGGTGCGGCCATACCGGGATGCAGTCTTCGTCTTCGGTGGTCAGCATCATGACGCCGTGTTCGTCGGTCAGCACGAACAGCTCTTCGTGCTCGACCAGCTTGCTGATGAAGTGATCAAAGCGGTAGTCGGCGTTCAGTTGCAGCGCGGCATTGCGCTCGGTCTCGGTCAGTTCATAGCTCATGGTCAAGTCTCTTATGCAGTGCCAAGGATCGCGATGGGCCTGGGCTGCCGAGTCGATGATGACCCGAACCGGGCTGGCTCGCGCAATAAAGGGCGACATGTTCACATCTTGCCGCAGCCTTGTCCAGTGAATGGACGCCCCGCGCCGTCAGGACACGGCTGGTTCGCGCCAGTTAAAGATGCCACCCGGTCAACCAGGGCGGCTCAAACAGGGTGACCCCGCCAACTAAACGGTTTCATCATCTCTACAGTGCGGGGATATGCAGCACTATCCCGGCCTGCTCACTCAGACGCTGACGCAGCCAATAGGCCGATTCAACCTCGACGAAACAGAGCAGATCCTGCCCCTTGGCCGCCGTCATCAGCTGCGCAAATCGCAGCTCCTGCTGGCGTTCCCAAGCCTGGGCCAACTTGCTGCCATGAGCCTCATCCACCACTCCCCTGCGCAGTTCAAACAGGTTATCGGTGATCGGGTGATTGATCTTGGCCGCACTGCCCCAGTAAAGGCGCAGGTTATCCAGCATCTCTTCGTCATAGTTGGCCAAGGCGTCCAGCTCGGGGGTATCACCGCTGTCGCTCACGGCAAAATCGCACCAGCCAGCGGAGAGGGAGGCAAGCTCACGCAGTGCTTGCGGGGCCACCTTGGCACGCAAGGCCGCCACATCCGGACTGCTCAGAGGAGGTAACCAGACCTCCCCCTCATGCTCGCTCAACGGGGACAAGAGCTGCGCCACCGGATAGATGGGAAACTGGGGAGAGAGACGGTGAAGCAGAGAAATCAATGTGATGCGGGTCATGCGGGTTGCCTTGGAGAAGGGAATACGAGGGACTGGGCCGATGAAGCCCTATCCTATCACGGTGAGCGGCAATGCTCATCGCACCGCCTGCCTGAAAAATCGCCATACTGCCTGTCCACCCACCATAATCGCCAATACTTTGACCCAGCGCCCACTAAACTCCCTCGGGGAGTGCTAATTTGCATACATCATTAGCGTAAGGAGCCTGTCCATGATTGGGATCGACCAGATTTCTGAAGACTTTATCCATGAACTGAAAGTACTGGCCTGCTTTGATCCGGCGAATTTGAGTGTGGGGATCAAGTTACGCAGTGATATGAGTGATACGCTCTGCCAGGCGGCAGGACGCCTGCATCAGCAGGGTCTGATCAGCGCCGAGGATGGAGGCTATCTGACCCCCTTTGGCATGACAATGGTTGAACACCTGCAACACCTGCTCGTGGCCCTCAGGCCGGTGGCATAGGCGCCGCCCAGAGCGAAAAGTTCAACAGTTCCCAGCGTGCGCCTTGTTGCAGGTGACACGCAAACAGCAAAGGACCTTCGGGTCCTTTTACATTGCCGTCCACCAGCCACTGCTGGTCCCTGTGGGGCACGGGGCGGGTCTCAATACTGATGGGTGCGGCCTCGCCCCCGAGTCGAACCTGCAAAAATTGCAGGCAGGTGAGGCGGGCCTGCTCGGCGGCAACCAGATCAGGCTGTGTCCCGGCTGCCGGAGACGCTTGAGTGGCTGATGCTGGCAAGGTGAGCGCCACAACAACCGCCAGGCAAGCGGCGAACCAGATCCTTCTCTTCATCGATGAACCTGCCGAGCAGTCCTGTTCCTGTTGATACCTTATTTCTAACACACTCAGACGAGCACGCTCAACCCGCCATGACACCGTGATGTCAGGCGCAGCCACACAAGGCCATATCCAGAGCAGGAGTGGTCATATCACGAAGGAAATCGCCGCCATCCCTGCCGCTGAGATCAGCTTGGCAAAGCCCAGATAGACAAAAAGCCGTGGTACCAGAGGCACCACGGCTTTCTTAAATTCTGTAACAATTACAGAGCGGTTACGTTCTCAGCCTGCGGGCCTTTCTGACCTTGGGTCACGGTGAACTGTACGCGCTGACCTTCAGCCAGGGTACGGAAACCGTTGCCTTGAATGGCGCTGAAGTGTACGAACACATCCGGGCCATTTTCTTGCTGGATGAAGCCGAAGCCTTTGGTTTCGTTGAAGAATTTAACGGTACCGGTGATCATGTTAGACATATCTATTAAACCTGTATTCAAAAATTACTCGTGCCTTGAAAGGCGGATAAAGCTTCGAAAAGAGGGAATGACTTATGGACACTAGAAGGGGATGTGAAACATCGTATTCAGTAACATAAATATTGCCTTTTTCAAGCTCGACTGATTATACGTAGCTTTGTTCATTACGCAAACATATTTGTGCCCTGCCAATGGCAGGGCACAAGGCCTAGCAGGCAGGGGCCTCCAACGCCTTGACCAGCGCCTTGAGGAAGCGCGCCGCCTCGCCGCCGGTGCAGGCTCTGTGGTCAAAGGTCATCGACAATGGCAGGGCCCTGACCGGCCTGGCCTCCCCTTGCACGAAGACCACCTTATCGAACAGTGTCCCCGCCCCTATGATGGCCACCTGGGGGGGTGTCACTATCGGGCTGGCGTAGCGACCGGCGATGGCGCCGAAGTTGGTGAGGGTGATGGTCGCCCCCTGGAGCATCTCCCGCGGCACAGCCCGTGCCTTGACGTCGGCTATCATACGATCCAGCCCCTGGCGAATGTCGCCAGGCTCCCGCTCTGCCACATTCTCCATCACAGGCACATAGAGCCCATGGCGTGAGTCCACGGCGATGGCCACATTGACCTCCGTAAACAATCGCCGCGACAAGGTCTCGCCATCGAACCAGGCGTTCATCGATGGCTCGGCCCGACAAGCGACGCCGATCGCCTTGATGAGACGCACCGTCACATCTTCCTCGGCCCGCCAGGCTCGCAGATCGACCTCATCGGTGATGCTGACCGGTACCACGGTGCGATGCGAGTGTTCCATTGCCTTGGCCATGGCCCGGCGAGCCCCCTTGAGGAACTCGTTGCCGCTGCCTTGCTGCGCCTCGAACGCCTGCTGGACATCCAGCTCCAGCACCAGGCCGCCAACGCCACTACCCTTGAGATTATTGATGTCGATGCCCAGCTGCTGGGCGAGTTGACGTACCGCCGGCATGGCCTGCACCAGACGACCGCCAGCAGCCAGCACACCGGCCACGAAGTGATCCTCTATATGTTGCTGGCTGCTGCTCACCTTGCCCACGACGGTGCCATCATCTTCTCCGCCCTCAAACTCCACCAGGGGGGCGCCTATGTGCAATATGTCTCCCTCCTGACCACAGAGCCGAGCGATGACCCCATTGACTGGCGAGGGCACATCCACCAGCGCCTTGGCCGTCTCGACCGAGAGCAGCACCTGATCGACCTTGACCGCATCGCCGGCAGCAACCTTCCACTCCACGATCTCCGCCTCGGCCAGTCCCTCGCCCAAATCCGGCAACTTGAAATATTTCATGATCCGTTCTCCATCCGCGGGGACATCACCAAAGGTTGAAAAATCTCATGGCTCTTTTTTGCTCGACGGCCAGTTCGCCACAATGTGAAGTAGTTCATAGCCACTTGTTCTCCATCAGCTGGTGTGCCGCCAGGGCGATATCCTGCTCGGTGATGAGGTAGTGCTCCTCATTGCGGTAATAAGGCACGGCGGCATCGACACCGGTGAGCCGCTTTGGGGGGGCCTTGAGGCTGGTAAACGCCTCTTCCGTCACCCTGGCCACTATCTCGGCCCCCACCCCGAAGCTGCCACACGCTTCATGTACCACCAGCAGGCGGCCTGTCTTGCGTACCGAGGCGAGTATGCTAGCCATGTCGAGGGGCTTGATGGTGGCGAGATCCAGCACCTCGCACTGGATGCCCTCATCGCTCAGCGCCTGGCTGGCACGCATCACCTCCAAGATACAGGCTCCCCAGGCCACAATGGTCAGATCATGGCCGCTGCGCAGGGTAAAACAGACATCCAGCGGCAAGCCGATGCCGTCATCCACCACATCGGATTTCATGGCGCGATAGATGCGATCCGGCTCGAAAAACATCACGGGATCCGGGCTGCGGATGGCCGATAGCAGCAAGCCATAGGCCCGCCTGGGACTGGATGGGATCACCA
This sequence comes from Aeromonas sp. BIGb0445, assembly GCF_024809075.1. Classification (NCBI taxonomy): domain Bacteria; kingdom Pseudomonadati; phylum Pseudomonadota; class Gammaproteobacteria; order Aeromonadales; family Aeromonadaceae; genus Aeromonas; species Aeromonas sp. BIGb0445. The sequence continues at coordinate 588,629 of NZ_JANUES010000001.1, read as the reverse complement.
CCCGCAAGCCGGGAATATGGGCAAACAGCGCCTCCACGCTCTCACTATGGTGCTCAGGGGAGTGGATACCGGCGCCATAAGGAGAGCGATAAACGATGGGGCAACTGAGCCGGCCCCGGGTGCGGTTACGCATCCGCGCCGCCTGGCAGATGATCTGCTCCATGCCGGGGAAGATGAAGCCCTGGAACTGGAATTCGGCCACCGGCTTGAGTCCCTGGGTGGCCATGCCGACCGCCACCCCGGCGATCAGCCCCTCCGCCAGCGGGGTGTCTATCACCCGCTTGAAGCCGAACTTGTCGCGCAGGCCGACGGTGGCGCGAAACACCCCGCCATTGACCCCCACATCCTCACCCAGCACCACCACGTCGGGGTCGTGTTCCATCTCGTGATGCAGCGCCAGATTGATCGCCTCGAGCAGTGTCATGTCACTCATGGTGTCGCCCTCCCTGCCCGGCCATGGCCTTGTCGATGATGCGCTGACGCTGACCGAGATAATCCCGGGGCAGCTCGGCAAACTGGTAATCGATGAGGGACTCCGGCGGTTGCGCCGTCAGTGACTCATAGGCGGCAACAGCGAGATCCACTGCCTTTGCGGCATCGGCCAGCAGAGCCTGCTCCTGCGCTTCGTCCCACCAGCCTCGCTCGGCCATGAACTGGCGCAGCCGCTTGACCGGCTCCTTGGCCCAGGCGGCTTCAACCTCGGCGGCATCGCGGTAGCGGGTCGCATCATCGGCGGTGGTATGGTCGCCGAGCCGGTAGCTGATGGCCTCGATCAGGGTGGGTCCCTTACCGGCGCGGGCCCGCTCCACCGCGCTCAGGGTGGCATCGTAGACGGCGAGCACATCATTGCCATCGACCTGGATGCTGGGTACCCCGGCACCAAGGCCCTTCTGGGCCAGAGTCGGCGCACTGGATTGCAGCTTGCGTGGTACCGAAATCGCCCACTGGTTGTTGTTGATCACCATCACCATCGGCAGGTGCCAGACACCGGCACAGTTGAGCCCCTCCAGGAAATCCCCCTTGGAGGTGCCACCATCCCCTATGGTGACCACGGCGACCCTGGGCTGGTTGCGCAGCTTGAACGCCGCCGCGACGCCGCAGGCATGGGTCACTTGCGTGGCGATGGGCACGCAGATGGGCAAGTCCTCAGAGGGCGTGCCATCTGGCTTGTTGAAGACGCTACCCCGCTCATCACCGCCCCAATACTGAAGATTCTTCTCCATGGGCACGCCACGCACGAACAGGGTGGGCATGTCGCGGTAGTAAGGCACATAGACATCCTGGGCCTGCATGGCGAGACCGACGCCAATGCCGACCGCCTCGGCCCCCAGATGGGAGGGGAAGGTCCCCAGCTTGCCGGTGCGTTGCAGGGCGATTGCTTTCTTGTCATAGCTGCGCACCATCACCATGTTGCGGTAGAAAGTGTGCAGCAGCTCCTTGTCCAGCCAGGTCGGAAGTGTGGCGACCGGGCGCCCCTCCTCATCGAGGTAACGAAGGAAGGGGATGTCGACATGGGTCATAACTGGCTCCTTGCCGTGATTGCGTCACCACCAGCGGCGACCCTTAAAATGTAAACAAGTTGTTAAGCAAAGCGCAATGCGGCAAAAGCAAATAACCCCAGTGATATCCTCTTTATTTAGCTCAATAAGCAGCCAATCGGTCTGACGCGCAGGCAACAAAAAAGGAGCCAATCCAGGCTCCTTTTTCCATCATCTGACCGCCAGGCCCGTCCCGTCAAGGGGACTCGTTGTCAGGGGATCAGGCATCCCACAGCCGGGTTGGCACCACCAGCAGCATGGTTCGCTGGCCGATGGCCACATTGGCATTGGGAAATACCACGGCTTCCCGCTCTTTCTCCACCAGATGGCGCAACTCGCCATCTTCCGCCAAGACAAATCCTTGGGGAAATTCGGTGAAATTGTCGACATCGCTGGCAAACAGGAAGCGAAAATCGGCACTGCGCTTGTTGATCACCCGATCGATGGCAAAGATGTTGAAATCCTCGGGCCGCCAGGGCTCCAGCGCCACGCTCGCCTCGCACACCAGCTCCTGCAGTGCCTGTCTGGCCTCGATGAAGCGGGTCATGTCATTTTCGCCAAAGGGGCGCACCTTGCCGAGCTCCACCGTGAAGCCGTAGGCATGGTGCTGACGGACGCTGTAATAGCTGAAGGTGGTGGTCGGACCGTTGGAGAGCAGTATGGTGCGCACCCCGCAGGCACCGAGGAAGCGGATCTGCTCCTGGCTGTAGGGGCGATCATGGGGGAAAGGATAAACGGCAAACTTCTCGTGACGGGAGCCGCGAATGGCGGTGTGCAAGTCATAATGCAGGCGCTCGGCCCCGGGCGTTGAGTAGAAGCGGGACACATATTGCTCGAGGCGCATGGCGCGGATCCGCTCTCTGTTGCACAGCCCCTCCCCCTTGCTGTGGGCGCCGCTAAACAGCCGGTTCATGTTCTCTTCCAGCTCGCGCACCCCCAGGTTCATGGCCGCCGGGTTGCCAAACAGGAACAGCACCCGATGGCGGGCGCTCAACTCGCCACTGAGCAGCTTGCCAAGCAGCTGGTTGCAGATCTCGATGGGGGCCGTCTCGTTACCATGGATGCCGCAGGAGAGCACTATCTCCTTGAGGGGCTCGGCGCGCAGCTGGCTGGCCGGTTCGATGCAGAGCACCCCTGTGTCCCACACCTGCACCTGCGCGCCATCGGGCAGGGAAAATGAGAAGGGATCGAGCTGCCATTCGTGACGGCGGGTCAGCGCCAGGAAATCATGTTGAGGGATCATCCGTTTCACCATCTTGTCACTGTCGATGGCGCCGATTATACGGTAGCACTCTGGCTTAAAAACAATTTTTTAAACAAATTCAACCATTAGCATAACAATGCAAGGGGGGCAGGAAAGGATGCAGCGGTGACAATGAGGGCTCATGCTGAGCAGATGACGCAAAGAAGGAAGATGACACTATAGGGGGAGCGGGAAACCATGGCAGAGAGAAACTGTTGCTGGCACGTCTGGCCTGCACAAAGAAAAACGAGGCATCCGTGCCCGGTCAATCAACCACGCCAGAACGGCTTGGTGGTTTCCTGATAACGATCAGATTCGTTCAGGCCGATATCTTTGAGCAGGTAGGCAGGCAGCTCGGAGAGCTGGCGACGACTGCGGCTACGCTCCAACCAGGTCAGGAAGGTTTGTTTGGCACGAACCATCAGATTCAGTTCGCTGGACTGCTGATAACCGGCTTGGGTATAAGTCATGTTGGCCATGGTGCGGCTCCTCTTAATTAGTTGCCGCAAGCTTAGGAGTTGTCCACCCATGTCTCAATTGACGAATTTTGATACAACGCATTAGTAAAAGTAATAGAATAAACTCGGCAATAAAATACACCAAGGCAATGATTAATAAGTAAAAATTAAAAAACAAAAGTCAACTTCAATACAAACAGCAGATTGTTCTTTTAAACGTCGGGTTAACTATTCACTTTATATTTGAGCTTATGCAATGCTCGTCATGGCGAACAGTTTGCCTATTTCCCTCATCTCGATGAAATGATCCTTGGGTGATAACGGGATGTTTCCAAAAATAACAAATGAACAATTTCATTACATGGTCACCCTCCTCATATTCTCACTCCATTTATTCGCCATGGCCAAGACTCATAGGGACAAGATCCCAGCATGACCCCCAACGCCCCCATGTGACTCACCTCACGATTCCCGCCCACTGACCGTCAAACTAGGACATTTTCCTAACTCCCCTAGGGATGGCTCTCACGCCATTTGCGCCGCGCCTCATTACAGTCGGCTCACCTGATGCAATTCCCCGACGCTCGCCAAGGCGCAGGTTTGGGCATGGGTTCGATCGACAGGGGAGCGAGGTGCACAGCGCGACCCGCTTGCTGTTGCCCTTTCCGTGGCGTGACCTCTAACAACCCATCAACCAATGGGAGGCGCAGCGGAAATACCGTCTATCTCGCAGAGGATGAACGAAGATGTTGAAATTTCTCCAACAGGTCCGGATCCCCACCCTGGACCTGCCGGTCGAAGCCCGGCGCAAGCTCTGGTTCAAGCCATTCATGCAATCTTATCTGGTTGTATTCATTGGCTATCTGACCATGTATCTGATCCGCAAGAACTTCAACATTGCCCAGAACGACATGATCCAGGAGTACGGTCTCTCCATGACCGAGCTTGGCATGATAGGCCTTGGCTTCTCCATCACCTACGGGGTGGGCAAGACGGTCGTCTCCTACTATGCCGACGGCAAGAACACCAAGCAGTTCCTGCCGCTGATGCTGATCCTCTCCGCCCTCTGCATGCTGGGCTTCAGCGCCAGCATGGGGGGCACGGGGTTCAGCCTCTACTTCATGATCTTCTTCTATGCCCTGAGCGGCTTCTTCCAGAGCTGTGGTGGCTCTTGCAGCTACTCCACCATCACCAAGTGGACCCCCCGCAACAAGCGCGGCACCTATCTGGGCATGTGGAACCTCTCCCACAACGTGGGCGGCGCCGGTGCGGCCGGTGTGGCGCTGTTCGGTGCCAACTACCTGTTCGATGGCAACGTGCTCGGCATGTTTATCTTCCCCTCCATCATCGCCCTCATCGTCGGCTTCGTCGGCCTGCGTTTTGGCAGCGACTCGCCGGAGGCCTATGGTCTGGGCAAGGTGGAAGAGCTGTTTGACGAAGTCGCCAGCGAAGAGGACATCGCCACTGAAGAGCAGAAGCTGACCAAGGGGCAGATCTTCGTGAAGTACGTGCTGATGAACAAGGTGATCTGGCTGCTCTGCTTTGCCAACATCTTCCTCTACGTGGTGCGCATCGGCATCGACCAGTGGTCCACCGTCTATGCCCATCAGGAGCTGGGCTTCTCCAAGGAAGTCGCCATCCAGGGCTTCACCTTCTTCGAAGTGGGCGCTCTGGTCGGCACCCTGATGTGGGGCTACCTCTCGGATCTGGCGAACGGTCGCCGTGGTCTGGTGGCCTGCGTGGCACTGGCGCTCATCATCGCCACCCTGGGGCTCTACCAGCACGCCACCACCCAGTTCATGTTCCTGGGCTCCCTGTTCCTGCTGGGCTTCCTGGTGTTCGGTCCGCAACTGCTGATCGGCGTGGCCGCCGTGGGCTTCGTGCCGAAACAGGGGATCAGCGTGGCCGATGGGGTCAAGGGCACCTTCGCCTATCTCATCGGTGACAGCTTCGCCAAGCTGGGTCTGGGCATGATAGCCGACGGCACCCCCATCTTCGGCCTGACCGGCTGGAGCGGCACCTTCGCGGCGCTGGACATGGCCGCCGCCGCCTGTCTGGTGCTGATGGCCTGCGTCGCCGTGGCAGAGGAGCGCAAGATACGCCGCATCAAACGCGAATTGAAAGCCGCCACCCTGGCTGCCCAATCCGTCTGAGCAGCATACAATCAGGCAGCTCCTCACTGAGCACTTGGTCACCGGGCGCCGCTAGTGTTTAATGCCCCCTGACCAGACATGCCTGCTCATCGCCGTGATCCAGATGCCAAGGCGCCCCTTTCGGGGGCGCCTTGGCTATTATCCCTGCCGGGTAGGCCACGTCTTTGGTAGCCATTCGCCATCACAACCCCCACCAGGAGGCGGGCCCCATGATCAAGATTGCCCTCATCGACGATCACCAGATAGTCCGCTCCGGCTTTGCCCAACTGCTCAATCTGGAACCCGATCTGCGGGTCCTGGCCGAGTTTGGCAGCGCCGCCGACGCCCTCGCCGGCTTGCCGGGCAGTGGTGTACAGCTGTGCGTGTGCGACATCTCCATGCCGGATCAATCCGGGCTGGATCTGCTCAGGCAACTGCCCGCCGGCCTCGCCGTGGTGATGCTGTCGGTGCACGACAGCCCGGCGCTGATCGAGCAGGCGCTGCAGGCCGGTGCCAAGGGTTTTCTCTCCAAGCGTTGCAGCCCGGAGGAGCTGATCGCCGCGGTGCGCACCGCCGCCCACGGCGGCTGCTACCTCACCCCGGACATCGCCCACAAGCTCGCCAGCAACAACCAGGACCCTCTCACCAACCGGGAGCGGGAAGTGGCGCAGCTGCTGGCCCGCGGGCTGGAAGTGAAAGCCATCGCCGAACAACTCGGCCTCTCCCCCAAGACGGTGCACGTGCACCGCGCCAACCTGATGGACAAGCTCAAGGTCAGCAACAACGTGGAGCTGGCCCACCGCATGCTGGACAGCTGGTGATCTCCCGGTTTACCAGCTATGTCGCCATCTCCCTGGCGGCCAGCTTCATTTTCGCCGCCGGCTGGTTCTGCCTGTGGAGCATCGGCCTGCATCTGGCGGGTGGCCCAGTGCTGGCGGTGCTGCTGTTCCCGTTCGGGTTGCGACTGGGCTTGCTGCTGCAAAGCCCCCTCCCCTACTGGCCGCCGCTGCTGCTCAGTGAATCCCTGCTGCTCTACTGGCTCGACAGCGAGATAGGCCTGCCAGCCTGGCCACTCATTCAGGTCGGCAGCCTGCTCACCCTGCTGCCGCTGCTCATCGCCCGCCGCCAGCGGGTACGCAACGACTGGCAGCAGCTGCTGGTGCTGCTCGCCACCGTCACCGTGGCGGCACTGCTGCAATCCCTGCTCTGGCATCTGGCCGGGGAGGATGGGCTCACTGCCCTGCTGCTCACCCTGACCGGCGGCCTGACCCTCACTTCAACCTGCATGCTGATCTGGCACTATCTGACCCGCGCCACCTGGGTGCCGCTGGGGCCCGCATTGGTGGATCAACCGGTGGACTGGCGCTTTCGTCATCTGGTCTGGTATCTGCTGCTGTTCGTGCTGAGCCTGGGGTTGCAGCTCGGCCTGCCCGATTCCCTGGTGCGCTTCACGCCGTTTTGCCTCGCCATTCCCATCATGGCCATGGCCTGGCGCTACGGCTGGCAGGGGGCCCTGCTCGCCACCCTGATGAACACGGTGGCCCTGATGGCGGGCCAGGCCTGGCACGAACACCCCCTGGACCTGCTGCTCTCCCTGCTGGCCCAGAGCCTGACCGGCCTGCTGCTGGGGGCCGGCATCCAGCGCCAGCGCGAGCTCAACCAGGCGCTGACCCGCCAGCTCGCCCACAACCGCCAGCTCACCGAGCGGCTGCTGGAGACAGAGGAGAGCATCCGCAAGGAGGTGGCCCGTGAGCTGCACGACGACATAGGCCAGACCATCACCGCCATCCGCACCCAGGCGGGCATCGCGCAGCGACTCGCGCCGGACAATCCAGGGGTCGGCCAGAGCAGCGCCCTCATCGATACCCTGTCGCTCGGCATCTATGATGCGGTGCGCGGCCTGCTCGGCCGCCTTCGCCCTCGTCAGCTCGACGACATGAGCCTGGAGCAGGCGGTGCGCGGGTTGCTGCGGGAACTGGAGCTGGATCGCCATGGCATCGTCACCCGCCTTGAGTGGCAGCTGACCGACGAGCGTCTCTCCGATGCCCAGCGAGTCACCCTGTTTCGGGTCTGCCAGGAGGGACTCAACAACGTGGTGAAACACGCCAACGCCAGCTCGGTGCGCATCCGGGCCCACCAGCAGGGTGAGCGCTTGCAACTGCTGCTGGAAGATGACGGCTGCGGCCTGCCCGAGCAAGCCCCCCAGGGCTACGGCCTGCTCGGCATCCGCGAGCGAGTACAGGCGCTGGGGGGCAGCCTGCAACTCTCCTGCATTCGCGGCACTCAACTGACCCTGAGCCTGCCCTGCCGCAAACGGGAAGATCACCATGAATAACCTTTCCCGCCCCCCTGCGAGGGTCGCCTTATGCTGAACTTTATGAAAAGCACGCCGCCCCAGCCGCTCATCCGTGATCAGGCAGAAATAGACGCCTGTTATCGTCACTGGCGCCTCCACATCTTGCTGACCATGTATCTGGGCTATGCGGTCTTCTACTTCACCCGCAAGAGCTTCAACTTCGCCATGCCGGACATGCTGGCGAGCGGCATCCTCGGCAAGGCCGACATCGGCATGCTGTGGACCCTGTTCTACCTCACCTACGGCTGTTCCAAATTCTTCTCCGGCATCATCAGCGACCGCGCCAATCCCCGCTACTTCATGGGGCTGGGGCTGATGGCGACCGGGGTCATCAATATCTTGTTCGGCCTCTCCTCGTCGCTGTGGCTGTTTGCGGCGCTCTGGGTCGCCAACGCCTTCTTTCAGGGCTGGGGCTGGCCCCCCTGTTCCAAGCTGCTGACCAGCTGGTATTCCCGCAGCGAGCGCGGCGTCTGGTGGTCGGCCTGGAACACGGCCCACAACGTGGGCGGGGCGCTGATCCCGCTCATCGTCAGCACCATAGCCCTGCAGCATGGCTGGCGCTACGGCATGATAGTGCCGGGCCTCATCGCCATCCTGGCCGGGCTGTTTTTGTGCTGGCGGCTGCGGGACACCCCCAGTGCCATGGGGCTGCCCACGGTCGGGCAGTGGCGCCAGGACGCCCTGGAGATCGCTCAGCAGACCCAGGATGCGGGGCTCTCCCATCGCCAGATCCTGCGCAAGTACGTGCTCGGCAACCCCTATATCTGGCTGCTGGCCTGCTGCTACGTGCTGGTCTACGTGGTGCGCACCGCCATCAACGACTGGGGCAATCTCTACATGACCGAGCAGCGCGGCTTCAACCTGATGAGCGCCAACTCGGCCATCTCCATGTTCGAGGTGGGGGGCTTTATCGGCGCCCTGGTGGCGGGCTGGGGCTCGGACAAGCTGTTCAACGGCAACCGGGGGCCGATGAACCTCATCTTCGCGGTGGGGATACTGCTGGCGGTGGGATCCCTGTGGCTGATGCCCTTCTTCAGCTACGTGATGCAGGCGGCCTGCTTCTTCACCATCGGCTTCTTCGTGTTCGGCCCCCAGATGCTGATCGGCATGGCGGCAGCGGAGTGCTCCCACAAGGATTGCGCCGGGGCCGCCACCGGCTTCGTCGGCCTATTTGCTTACATGGGGGCGGCACTGGCGGGCTACCCCCTGGCCAGGGTGATGGAGATCTGGCACTGGAACGGCTTCTTCGTGGTGATCTCGGTGGCCGCCGGGGTCTCAGCCCTGTTGCTGCTCCCCTTCCTGAAGGCCCAGGCACCTCGCGTCCTCGCCACCGAGCCGGGTTGAACCGGGTTGAACCGGGTAATGGGGATCCAGACCCGGTTGCTGCTGCACGCCTTCAAGCTCAAAGCCCAGGCGCCTCGCCAGCAGGGCATGGCGCCCCTGCTCGGTAACAGTTGACACAAGATAACTGTTTATTTATACAGTTATCTTGTGGCGAGCACATGGCGGCTTGCCCCACTCCCCACGTCACCGAGAGATGAACCATGGAGACCTTTACCCCCAAGGCCGCACTGCGTCAGCAGATGAGTGAGCTGGAATCACTGTTGGCTGAACTGGCCGCACAGTTGGAGCAGCTGCCCCTGCTGGAGGCTCAGGTCTACCCCCTGCCCCCTGTGCTGCAAGGCAAGGAGCATGACCCCATCAGCCAGATAGCGGTGGGGCAGCTGTGTGGTGAGGCCGCCCGCGAGGCGGCGATTGCCGCCTATCAACATCATGGCGCCCGCCCCGGCTGCTCGACCAAGTCCACTCAACGCCTGCCCGGCTGGCTGCGATTACCCGCCCGTTGCGCGGCCCAGCTCAGCCCCCTGGTGGAGAAGATCAATCATTGCAAGCAAGGCTTCAAGACGCTGGTGCAGCAAGCGGGGGGACGGGATGAGAAGTTCGAGCTGGTCCACGATGCCCTGCCCGGGGTCATCACCTTGCAGATCTATCGCCAGCTCACCCTGTTGACCGGGGAGCTCCACTCCTTCGGCTTCACCTGGGCAGACAAGCAGACCATCCGCCGCCTCGGCCGGGAGCAGGTGATCACCATGCTCGAGCGCAGCCGTCACTATGTGCCCATGCTGTCGAACCCGTCGCAGTGGCAGCAGATGGTGGATCAGGAGGTATACGACATCCGTCGCCTGCCCGCCGAGGCCGAGCTGCGGATCCGTCGCCCGGTCAAGACTCACCCCATGGTCAACCTGCTGTGGCGCGATCGCGAACCGAGGAAGCAACAGATCAAGGCGAGCCTGCCACTGCTGCTCTGCGCCGACGACTCTCCCCTCATCAAGCCGCTAGGTCACTATCCTCCCAAGCTGCGCCAGCCGAGGCGGGATCGCAAAGGGGGAGAGCGTCTCATCATCGATCGGCTGCATCTCTATGTGTATGAGCACCTCGACTAACGCAGCTCGGCCCTGCGGGTGCGGCGCCAGCCTGAGCCAGCAGGTTGTGCGGTTCGGTGACAGGGGCAAGATGAGAGCTGTTGCGCAGTCGGTGGGCTGCCCGCAGACAGGCACTGACCGTCGGCGGCAGGCAACAAGGGGAATAAAAACGCCCCCTCTCTTTGGGAGAAGGGGCGTGATCGGCAGGAAAGGAGGCGAGTATCAGCCCATCAACAGGGCACGCAGACTCTCCACGTCCAGCCCTCTTACCTCGGACTGGCCGCTGAGCAGGCCATCGGCCAGGGCGCGCTTCTCATCGTGCAGGGCCACTATCTTCTCCTCCACCGTCTGTTCGCACACCAGGCGATAGACGGTCACCGGCTGGGTCTGACCCATACGGTGGGCGCGGTCACTGGCCTGATCTTCCACCGCCGGGTTCCACCAGGGATCCAGGTGCAACACGGTATCGGCCTGGGTCAGGTTGAGACCCGTCCCCCCGGCCTTCAGGCTGATCAAAAACAGCGGTACCGGCTCGTTGCGAAATCTCAGGATGGACTCCTGGCGCGACTTGGCGGAGCAGCCACCATCCAGATAGCAGTAATCCCAGCCCCGCTTGCCGATACGCTCGCGCAGCAGGCTTAGCAGGTCGACGAACTGGCTGAACACCAGCACCCTGTGACCGTTGTCGATGGCCTCCCCAAGCAGGGCCATGGCTTCGTCCAGCTTGCTGTTGCTATGGGCCCACTCCGGCATGATGAGGGAGGGCGAACAGCAGAGCCGCCGCAGCCGGGTCAGGCCGCTCAGCACATGCATCAGGGCGCGGCCATCGGCGCTTTGCACCTGCTGCACCACCTCGCGCCTGGTCGCCTCATAGAGCTGACGCTCCTCGGCCGACAGACTGATGTGGTGCACTATCTCCGTCTTGTCCGGCAACTCGGTCAACACCTGCTGCTTGAGGCGACGCAGGATGAAGGGGCTGATCACGGCCCGCAGCAGCGCCATGTGTTCCGGATCCTTCACCGCCTTGCCGAAGCGACGCTTGAACTCGCCCAGGCTGCCGAGCAGACCCGGGTTGATGAAGGTAAACAGACTCCACAACTCCCCCAGATGGTTCTCGATCGGCGTGCCCGACAGGGCCAGGCGAAAATCGCCATCGAGCTGGAACAGCAACTTGGCGCGCTGGGTACCGGCATTCTTGATCTGTTGGGCTTCGTCCAGCACCATGCTTGCCCAGCGGCGCCCCTTGAGCGCCGACGCCAGTCCGCCCAGCATGCCGTAGTTGACCAGCACCAGCTGACCCGGCTTGGCCTCGGCGATCTGCGCCTCCCTGTCCATGCCTGGTTCGAAGGTCACCACTTCCAGCTCGGGGGCGAAGCGCGCCACCTCCTCTTGCCAGTTGGTGACCACTGACTTGGGCACCACCACCAGGGCGGGGCCCAGGTGCTGGCGCATACGCAGCACGATCAGCGCCTGCAGCGTCTTGCCCAGCCCCATGTCATCGGCGAGGCAGGCGCCAAAGCCGTGATGGGCCAGGGTCGCGAGCCAGCGTACCCCATCCTTCTGGTAGTCCCGCAGCGGGGTGAGCAGCTCAGCCGGACAGTCAACCTCCTGTTGCCACTCCGCCTGCAACTCCTGCCAGGCGCTGTCCCCTTGCGTGCTGATCACCGAGAGCAGGCGGGTCAGTGGATAGGCGAGCCGGGTGTTGACCCTCTGCTCTTCGTCGAGCATGGCCCCCAGCATGGTGAGCCGCTCCACCAGCTTGTCACTCAGCACCAGACTGGTCTGCTCGTCGAGCTGGACGGTTCGCTGGCCCGGGGTCAACTGGCGCAAAATGAGGCGCAGATCCAGGATTTCGTGTTCATCCAGACTGAGGCTGCCCTCAACCTGGAACCAATCCTGGCGCCGCTCGATACGCAGGCTCAGGGCCGCTTCATCCAGGCTCTTGAGGCGGGCGCTGTCCTGATGCCAGTGAATGCGTATCTGCTGCTCCACCAGCTCGGGCAAAGCATTGACCAGAGAGAGTGCCTGCTCCCCCTGCAGCAGCCATTCGGTGCCGGGCAAGTCGATGGGCAGCTGATTGCGCAGGCTCTGGGCCTCGCGCTTCTCTTCCGCCAGATCTCGCAACCAGTAGAGTGACTCTTTCATCCCCTGGCGCACCACGGCCTCCCCCTTGCCCAGGGGCAAGGCGGGCATATCGTCAAGCTGAGTGACCAGCCTGACCGCAAGCTGGCCATCCTGCCAGTCAAGCTGGACCGATGCCAATCCGGGCCAGGACTTGAGCTCGACATTGCCTTGGAGCCCAGCCACCTCGCTGTGCCAGGGCAATCCAGGAATGGCGTTGAGTGTCTGTTGCAGGGCGGCGAGCCCCTCCCCCGGCAGGGGCGGGATCGACGCCAGAGCGGGCAGCAAGGGCTGCAGGCCGGGCGGCGTCAGCATCAGCTGCCACAGATCCTGGGCCAGCGGCACTATGTGCGCTCCCTTGCTGGCCTGAGCCGGGCTCAATACACCGCGCATGCCGGCGTCCTCTGCCACTATCTGCAGCAAGGGGGCACTCAGGGCAAGCTGCAGCTTCTGCCCCTTGGCGTTGAGCAGACGGGGATGCTGGGCGAGCACGGGCCAGAGTTCATCCGGCAAGCGGCTCATGTTGCGCGGCAGCAGCCGCACCAGCGCCCAATCCTCCTCATCGAGCAGGGCCGCATATTGCGTGGAGAGCAGACCAGGATCGACCCGGCGACCGGCGGTCCACTCCCCCTTGGTGCTCTGTTTCTGGATCTTGCATTCGAGCTCGGGCCCTTCTGCGTGCAGCAGCCAGACCAGCTGTTCCTTGTTTTTACGCCCCCCGCTGGCGCGCCCCAGCCCCTGCAGCCAGTTGAGCCAGCTGGCCGATGCGGCGCCCTTGTCATCGTCGTCATCCTCATCCCCCTGCCCGTTCAGGTCAGCGTTCAGGCGATCGAGGGGACCTTGCCTGGCCGCCTGGCCGAGCAATTGGCGCAGCAGATCCTGACAGAACCCCATCAGACGATGGCGAGGCGCCACCCCGAGCAGTGCGTCAAGATCCCACTTGTGCAAGATGGCGACTTGCGGGCTCTGGCCACCGTGGCGGGCCAGGGCACAGAGGTCGAGCCAGAGGTAGCCCCAGTGCAGTTCGTCGGCGGGCAGTTGCAGGGTATCAAACAGCCCCACCGCCTGACCGTGGCGATCCCCCGCCCATTGGGCGATCAGATCCTGCAGCAAGGGTTGCTGCTGACCCAGGCTGCGCTGCCACAACTTGCGCTGACTGCTGGCAAGTTCGGGGTCCGCCTGCTGCAACCAGCCAAGCCAGAGCAGCATCATGAAATTATGCGGATACTGACCCTTGCCATGACGTGCCTGCCACCCATTGAGGGCACTCAGCAGCGCCTCCACCAGGGGGGCACTCCCCCCTCGCTCCGCCAGGGTCATCAGCTCGGGCCAGCCATTGGGGTGATCGGGGACACTATCTTGTAACGCCGCAAGGTCAGCATCCGCGTCATCACACAACCAGTGCCATTGGGCGGCCAGTTGCTGGTAGCAGGGCTGCAACTCGGCAACCACAGTCGCCTCGGCCAGGGGCCAGGGGCCAGGGGGGCAATCCAGATTCGCCTGCAGGGCGAAGTGCTCGAGCAGGATGCGCTGCCACTGGGGGCTGGATCCTGAGAGCAGGGCGTGGGATTCGGGCACATCGAGCAGGGCCAGCAGATCGGCACCATTGAGATAGGCTGGCGGCTCGCCGCCAACCCCCAGGCAGAGGGATCGCACCAGGGCCTGGACGGGATCCTGGCCGGTCAGGCTAGGCACCCGCGACCAGTCAGGCATAGGACAGCGTCCCTGGCGAACTCCCAGAATGAGCGCCAGTGTTCCCTCGGCACTCAGGCTCCAGAGCTGTTCGCCCCGCAACCGGATCAGTCCCTCGTCGTGCAGTTGCGTCAACTTGTCGATCAATACCTGGCCCAGCGGCAGCTGTTCTTGCAGATAGCGGGTACTCACGGCACGCTGCAACTGCAGCTCGCCGAGCAAGGCATAACAATCTGGAGACAAGGTTGGTGCAGACATCAAGACTCACGCGAAGGAGCAAAAGCGGAATTTTACCGGGAAAGCGCCTTCGGCTCGACCCTTAACCATGAAATAACGCAAATTAAATGGCTTGCCACAAAATGCCCGCTCATCCTGAGAGGCGACTGCGCAGCCAGATAGCAAGCCTGTGGGGATGATGAAGGGATCAGGACGGAGCCTGTGAAGATAAGGGCAGTAGGGCGCGGCCAGGGCCGACAGACAATGCACCAGGGCTGGCCGCCTCTTGATGGCGGCGCCCTGATGCATCAGAGAGTAAGGGACGATTAAGAGGCCAACTCATCCAGACGCGCACTCAGGGCGGCGACCTGGCCACGCAACTCGCTGATTTCCTCCTCCAGGGTCTCGACGCGCTCAGCGAGGGCTGCGTTGGAGCCGTTCGCCCCGCTGCCGCCAGGCTCGCGTCCTGAGTAGGCACTCACCTCGTCACTCGCGACCCCGCTCACCTCGCCACTGAACAGGTGGGCAAAGCGGGATTCGCGCTTGCCTGGTTCACGGGCCAGCTTGACCACATAGGGGCCCTGCTCCATCAGCTCATGCAACACGGCATCGACCTGGGTCACATCCTCGAACTGGCAGAGCCTGTTGGTACGCGAGCGCAGCTCCCCCGGCGTCTGCGGGCCACGCAGCAGCAGCTCGCAGACGATCCCCAGCGCCTGGGCATCGAACTTGAGATCGCCAAATTCGGTATTGCAGAACCTGTGCTGATAACGGGGCACCCGGGCGTTGAATCCGGCCGTATTGACCACCAGTCGCTTGCGGATCAGCTCGTCAACCACGGCGCGGATCTGCAGCTCTTCGAGCTCCAGCACCGGATCTCTATTGCTCTTCTGGTTACAGGCATTGACCAGGGCATTGAGGGACAGTGGGTATTGATCCGGCGTGCTGATCTCTTTCTCGATGAGGCAGCCGATCACCCGGGCTTCTAATGGGCCTAATACCAACTCCATTGCAGACTCCCTTTATAAACAAGATATTGCATTCAGTGCCCTATCTTATCCCGCGGGAGCCCCCCGTCCAGCCTGGCGCCCTGATTTTGCGATAACGCCATGACCTTGGTGAAACAAACAGCAGTCTTGTCGACCAGGCGCCATCACTGGCTGGCTAGCCGCGCCGCATCAGTGAGCCTGCGTTGCCGTGGAGCTGGCAGAGACTGCGGGGCGCTTCTCCAACGCGGTGGCCACAGAGGTGGATTTACCGCTCAGCAGCGGATCCGCCGGGTAGAGCAGCAATGCCTGCTGGCGCAGAGCCTTGGCCTCCTCTTCCCGCCCCAGGGCATTGAGGGCTATGACCATGTTGGCGTAGATGTTGACGCGGGGGGTATGGCGCACAAACTCTTGTCCCCATGCGAGGTAAGCCGCCAGCTCCTGCAGATTGTTGCTCTGCAAGCCCACCAGCAGGCGCACCGAGTTGACGTCGAATTCGACCCGAGTCAGCCAGGCGAGGGGATTGACGACATCCAGCAACAAGGTGGGTTGCTTGTAGCCGCCCCGCTCATACTTGGTCACCACCCAGGCGGTGTGAATGGCGGTGAGCATGAAAGGTACCACCAGCAGGGGGATGCTGATGGCCAGAAAACGCAACAGCAACCAGGGACGGTAGACATGCTCACGCCAATCGGGCCCTGGGGTTTGCTCCTCCACCTCACTGTCGAGCACGAAGATAAGCAACAACAAGACCCACCAGTGGGCGATAGAGTGGTAGAAGGGATACTCGGTCTGGCTGTGCAGCACGAGCGGGGTCACCAGGGCCAACAGCGCCAGCCCCTGGCGCCATCTTGCCTGACTCAAACGCCACAGCAGTGCAACCCCCATCAGCAACATGCCCAGCATGGGGGCTATGCCCCCCTCCACCGCCCAGTAGAGAAACTCGTTGTGGGGATGATCCAGGTTGTACTCAATTTGCACCATGTCTGGCTGCAGCGCCTTGTCGGCCATGTAGTGATGCAAGAACACCGACTCAAAGCTGCCATAGCCCCAGCCACTCCAGGGCGACTGCATGATGAGCTTGATGGCATAGGGCCAGTAGATGGATCTCATGCCGCCGGACTGATAGACCTCCAGCCCCCGTTTGGCCCCGGCAATCAGGTATTGGGATAACAACCCCAGCAAGATGCCGAGCGAGACCAGCAGCAATACCCGGGTCAGCTGCTGGCGACTCTTGAGCATGGGCAGCAAGAGCCCCAACCCCAACAGGGCGCCGAGCTGGCCCACCCGGGATTGCAGCACGACCAGCAACAAGGGGCACGCCACCATGAGGCCATAGCGTAACCCTTGGAGCCAGCGCCTCTTCAGCCGCCCCTCTCCCTCCAGCCAGACGGCCAGTACCAGGCCGGTGGCCATGAAGCTTGCCATCACATTGGCCTGCTGGAAGATGCCATAGGGGCGATTGGCTCGGGTGTCATAGCCGAGCCAGTTACCCGGCACCAGCAGGTAATACTCTATCAACCCGAGAACAGCCTCAATCCCTACCGCGGCCAATACCAGATAAAGCAACTGCTCACGCCTATCTGCATCCAGCGCCCACTGATAGAGGCAAAATAGAAACAACAGGCCGGCAAAGAGCCCCAACAAGCGGGGAATGGCATAGTCCTTTAGCTCAAAACCGGGATAGGCCATGGGCAACAGCAGCAGGAGAGCCCCCACCCAGAGCCAGCCCTGCAAGGATGACCAGACTAGCCGCTGACGCAGTGTGACCTGCCAGAGCCCCAGCCCAATGGCCAGGCTGGCAAACACCCAGCCCCAGGCATTGAACGGCAGGTAGAGCCCTGCACCGCCCGGGTTGTGCATGAAGAAATGCATGCCCAGCAACAGATAGAGTGCGAAGAGTCCAAAAAATCCTTTTTCCAGCATCTGGCCAGCATCCTGAGATTGTCTATTCACCCAGCATAACCCTTTGTCTCAAAAAATAAAAAAGAGGGCCTAAGCCCTCTTTCATCATGCCGATATGGCGTTACTTGACGCTGTCTTGTTCACGGAAGGCATAACGCACCAGCACTATGCCAACCCCCAGCATGCCGCCGAGCAGGGTGGCCAATACCACCACCAATGAGCGTTTGGGCTTGTCCCGGGACAAGGGCTCGCTGGGCGAGGCCAGATAAGCGAACGACTGGAACGGCAGCTCCTCAAGCTTGATGGCCTGGAGGCTGCTCAGTTGCAGGCGCAGATCGCTCAGGGCCGGGTTCAGAATATCGGGGTTGTCGATCTCCTTTAATACTTTGAGTTTCTCTGCCAGAGCACGGGAACCCCATTCGATGGCGAAGCCATCACGGGCATTGAGATTCTCAACAGGAGCATCGATCCCGGCAGCGCGGCTGATGCGCAAGCTGTATTGGGTGCGAAGGATATCGTCTTGCAACTGCTTGAGGGTATCGGCCCTGGCACTCTCATACTGAGTGTTCAGCGTCTTGAGCCGGTTCTGCCAGATGGTATCCAGCTCCTTGCCCTTGGCCGCAGACTCCTGTTGCTGGATAAAGGCGATATATTGCTCCAGACGCTGCTTGGCCTGCTCGGCCGTGTCCGAGGCAAAGGAGATAATGACATCTTCACTCAGCTTGTCCGGGGCCTTGGCGTCTATCCCTTCGGCCATCTTCTTGAGCAGCAGGCGCTTGCCCTTCTCCTCGGTGACCTCAGATTGAGCCGCCTCTGCGTCGAGATAGCCCTTCTCAATCAAGAATTGGCGTTTGTTATTGAAGCTATTGAAACTATTGACGAAGTCACTGTAAAGCGCCTTCTTGTCGAAGGCGGTGAAGGCGGTCGCCGGTACCTGGGCGTTCATCAACTGATTGATATTGAGCTCGAGGGACTCTATCTCCTTGAGGGTCGGCTGCTTGATCTCGGCCTGGCTGACCCAGACTTGAGGCGCCAACATGGCATAGGCGATACCACCAGCCGCAAACAGGGCCGCGATGCCGAGGATCAGTAACTTGCTGCGCCAGAGCGTCACGACAAGCTCTCTCAAATCAATCTCATCACTGGGTCGGTTTTGAGACCAACCTGGCGGTAACGCAGTTTGCTGGGTAGGCAAGGTAGGATCTTGATTGCTCATGCTGTCACATTTCTCTTATTGGAAATTGGATTGGCTAATCGATACGGCAAGGGTTGCAGCGGTTCTGCCGGGATCAAGCTTGCTGATAGTAGTCACGATACCAGTCGATAAAGGTTTTGACACCTGCTGCCACCGTCATCTGTGGCTGATAGCCAACGGCATCGAACAGGCCCCGAGTATCGGCCCAGGTGGCATGCACATCACCGGGCTGCATCGCCATCATATTTTTGATGGCCAGTTTGCCGATGGCCTGCTCCAATGCCTCGATAAAATCGAGCAGTCGTACCGGGCTGCCATTACCTATGTTGAACAGGCGATAGGGGGCCGAACTCTCATCCCTTGCACCTTGGCTGGCGGTCCACTCAGGGTTGGCAGTCGGCACATGGTCCGCCACCCGTATTATCCCCTCGACGATATCATCCACATGGGTAAAGTCCCGGGACAGCTGGCCCTGGTTATACACATCAATGGGCTCACCCGCCAGGATAGCCTTGGTGAACTTGAACAGCGCCATGTCGGGTCGACCCCAGGGGCCATAGACGGTGAAGAAACGCAGACCAGTGGTGGGAATGCCATAGAGATGGGAGTAACTGTGCGCCATCAGCTCGTTGGCCTTCTTGCTGGCCGCATAGAGCGAAATGGGGTGATCCACACCATCCGTGGTGGCGAACGGCATCTGGTCGTTAAGGCCATAGACCGAGCTGGATGAGGCGTAGATCAGATGGCCGATACCATGATGGCGACACCCTTCCAGCACGGTCAGGTGGCCCACCAGGTTACTGTCGGCGTAGGCAAAGGGGTTATCGAGGGAGTAGCGCACGCCCGCCTGGGCGGCCAGATGAACCACCCGCTCGAAGCCCCCATCGGCAAACAGCTGAGCCATGCCGGTACGATCGGCCAAGTCCAGCCGGATGAATCGAAAGCCAGGCAAAGGGGCCAACTGCGCGAGGCGAGCCTCCTTGAGGCTCACTTCGTAGTAGTCATTGAGGTTGTCGATACCGATCACCTCATGGCCGTCAGCGCAGAGCCGCTGCACCAGATGAAAGCCGATAAAACCAGCGGCGCCTGTGACCAGATACTTCATGGGAACACCTTCAATAGCCTTGGGATAAGCCCCATCCGAGGGTGCAGACAGGGCCTCAATAATTGTTCTCTATTTAGTCGCTACCAAACAGGTCCCGGGTATAGACCTTGTCTGCGACATCGCTCAGCTCGCTTGCCATGCGATTGGAGAGGATCACATCGGATATCTGCTTGAACTCTGCCAGATCGGTGATGACCCGGGAGTTGAAGAAGCTCTGCTCCTTGAGGGCAGGCTCAAACACCACCACCTCGATCCCTTTTGCCTTGATCCGCTTCATCACCCCTTGAATGGCAGAGGCGCGGAAATTATCGGATCCCGATTTCATGATCAAGCGATAGACACCCACCACTTTGGGGCGACGCCGGATGATGGAGTCGGCAATGAAGTCCTTGCGGGTGGTGTTGGCATCGACGATGGCCCGCACCAAGTTGTTCGGTACATCGTCGTAGTTGGCCAGCAGCTGCTTGGTATCCTTGGGCAGGCAGTAGCCGCCATAACCAAAGGAGGGGTTGTTGTAGTGAGTGCCGATCCGTGGATCCAGCCCCACCCCTTCGATGATCTGGCGACTGTCCAGACCATGGGCCTGGGCATAGGTGTCCAGCTCGTTGAAGTAGGCCACCCTCATGGCGAGATAGGTATTGGCAAACAGCTTGATTGCCTCCGCCTCAGTGCTGTCCGTCAACAGCACCGGGACATCCTGCTTGACGGCGCCACCTTGCAGCAAGGCAGCGAACCGCTCTGCCCGCTCGGAGCGCTCACCCACTATGATGCGCGAGGGGTGCAGGTTGTCATGAAGTGCCCGCCCCTCTCGCAAGAACTCAGGTGAAAACATCAGGTTATCGCAACCAAGCTCTTCTTTGAGCGCCTTGGTATAACCCACGGGAACGGTCGATTTGATCACCATCACCGCCGTCGGATTGATGGCCATCACATCCCGGATCACCGCCTCGACCGAGCGGGTATTGAAGTAGTGGGTGTCCGCATCATAGTCAGTCGGGGTCGCTATGATGACAAAATCAGCCCCTTGATAGGCGTGATGCTTGTCCAGAGTAGCCGTCAAATTGAGCGACTCATGAGCAAGATAATGCTCCAGCTCGGTATCGGCGATAGGAGACTTGCCCTGATTGATCAACTCAACTTTTTCCGCCACCAGATCGAGGGCGACCACTTCGTTGTGCTGGGCAAGCAGCACGGCATTGGACAGGCCGACATAGCCAGTCCCCGCTACGGCAATTTTCACCATGGGATTACCTGATTGATTAAATTAAGGTTCTTATTTTTAATCCGTAATTGTGCCACAAAATTGCGAGTCGACCCTAACTCAGAATGGCGGGAAGAGAGGTGCATCAGCATCCTTGTCAGACAAGAGCAGCGGGATACCAGTCAAAATAGGCCAGTTAATAGCCAGTACCGGAGAGTCCCAACGAAAACCACACTCTCCCGCCGGAGAATAGTAATCACTGCATCGATAGAGGACATCTGCACCCTCGCTCAATACATAGAAACCATGAGCAAAGCCGGGGGGGATCCACATCTGGTGATCGTTTTCATCGGACAGGATCTGGCCGACCCACTGCCCATATGAAGCTGAGCCCCGGCGCACATCGACTGCCACGTCGAAGATGGCCCCGCTGACCACCCTGACCAATTTGCCCTGCGGTTTATCCACTTGGCAGTGGAGCCCACGCAGGGTGCCCTGCTTGGAGTGACTGTGATTATCCTGCACCAGGGAATAGCGGCCACAGTGGCGCTCAAACTCATCCTGGCGCAGGGTCTCCATAAAATAGCCCCGTTCGTCCCTGTGACGAGTCGGGATAAGCAGTTTGACTTCTGGCATGGCAAGGGATTGATACTTCATCATCTGCCTTTAGAAAAACTCAGCGGGAGACTGACCCGGGCAGGATAAAGGAGGGGACAGCAGTTGTAGCAGGTATTCACCATAACCACTCTTGAGCAGAGGCTCCGCCAAGCTGGCAAGCTGCTTGTCACAGATCCAGCCCTGGCGCCAGGCTATTTCCTCCGGAGCCGCCACCTTGAGCCCCTGCCGCTTCTCCAAGGTTTGAATAAAGCTGCTGGCCTCCTGCAAACTGTCATGGGTGCCAGTGTCTAACCAGGCAGAGCCCCGCCCCATCAGGCAAACATCCAGAGCCTTATCATCGAGATAACTCAGATTGAGATCGGTTATCTCCAGCTCCCCCCGGGCAGAAGGTTGCAAGCAACGTGCCTTGGCACTGGCCTGACCGTCGTAGAAATAGATACCGGTAACGGCATAGTGGCTCGGCGGCTGCACGGGTTTTTCAATAAGCGTCTGCACTCGCCCCGCCTCATCGAAGCCGAGCACTCCATAGCGCTCCGGATCCTGCACATGATAGGCAAACAGGGTGGCACCCTGACTCTTGGCGTTGGCCTGTTGCAACTGGCGGGGTAGCTCAGCACCATAGAAAATATTGTCCCCCAGAATAAGACAACAGGGGCTGCCTGCCAGGAAAGGTTCACCGATGAGCAGTGCTTGCGCCAATCCCTTGGGTTCTTCCTGCACGGCATAGCTGAAATGCATACCCCACTGTTGACCATCCCCCAGCAACAACTCGAAGCGGGGCAGATCCAGCGGCGTACTGATGATCAAAATGTCGCGGATCCCGGCCAGCATCAGGGTAGAGAGGGAGTAATAGATCATCGGCTTGTCATAAACAGGCAAAAGCTGCTTGCTGATGACCAGGGTCGCAGGATAGAGCCGGGTGGCCGAACCGCCGGCCAATATAATGCCTTTACGCTGGATCATGGCTCTCCTTGGAGTTAATGGAGGGATAGCACAGAGAGGTCTATTTCTGGGAGGATATATTTGCAGCCCTGCTCGCTAACCAGCCTTTCATCTCATCGTGCCACTGAGGCAAACGGATCTTAAAGGCGGTTGAGAATAGCTGACAATCAAGCTTGGAGTTCAAGGGACGACGAGCCTGCTGCGGCCACTCATCGGAGCCAATAGGGTGAACAGTGGCCGTTTGTACCAACTGACCCAGCCGTAGCGCCTCTTCGACCAGGGCCGAGGCAAAGCCATGCCAGCTTGTCTCCCCCTGGCAACTCAGATGATATAGCCCTCTCTTGTCCGGCTCCTTCAGTGCTTGGGCCAAAGCAAGCACCACTGCACTTGCCAGCCACTCAACCGGGGTCGGCGCCCCCCACTGATCCACAACGACACTCATATCCTGGCCCGCTCCGGCACGAGCCAGAATGGTATTGGCAAAATGCGTTCCCACCCCGCCATAGAGCCAGCTGGTTCTAAATATCAGATGGTTGGGGCACAACCTCTGTATCGCCTGCTCACCGGCATACTTGCTGGCGCCATAGACATTGAGGGGGCAAGGCTTGTCCGCCTCAACCCAAGGTTTGGTGCCTGTACCATCGAACACATAGTCGGTAGAGAAGTGCACCAGCAATGCCCCTATCGCCTGTGCCCCACGGGCCAGCTCCATCACGGCCCAGTGGTTGGTGATCTCGGCGATGTCAGGTTCAGACTCGGCCCGATCGACCGCCGTATAGGCAGCGGCATTGATAATCACATCCGGTCTGTGGCGGCGCAGGGCACCAACCAGGGAGAGTGAGTCGGCGATATCACATTCATCTCTCCCTAGGGCAACAAGCTGCCAATGAGGCCATTTGGCAGAGAGCGCAGAAAAAAGGGCTCGTCCCAACTGGCCACGAGCCCCCAATAGCAAGGTCCGCATCAACAATTACCGCGCGCCAAATCCAGTGAGTATGGTGCGAACGGTCTTGAACACGATCAGTACATCCAACCAGAGCGAGAAGTTCTTGATGTAATAAAAGTCATGTTCAATCTTGATGCGGGTGTCATCGGCATCGGCAGCATAACCGTGCACAACTTGCGCCCAACCACTGATCCCCGGCCGCACTATGTGGCGATACATGTAGAAGGGGATCTCCCGTTCGAACTGATCGACGAAGGTACGCTGTTCCGGCCTCGGTCCGATCAGGCTCATGTCCCCTTTCAGTACGTTGAAGAACTGGGGTAGTTCATCGATACGCAACTTGCGGATCACCTTGCCCACCCGGGTGACGCGCATGTCACCGTCCTGGGCGAACTGGGCACCGTGCTGCTCGGAGTTCTGGCACATACTGCGGAACTTGTAGATCCTGAAATCCTGGTTACCCTTCCCTACCCGGTTTTGCAGGAACATCACGGGACCGGGGCTCTCCAGCTTTATCAGCACAGCCGTCACCAGCATCAAGGGCGAAAACAGGGGGATTGCGATCACCGCAGCCAGTATGTCCATGCCCCGCTTGATAAAGGCGTACACAGGAGAGGGTAACAGGGAGCCAAGCTGGTTCTCGTGCAGATGGTCAATCTTCACCCGGCCGGTGAGGGTCTCGCTGATCTGCTTGATGTGATAGACGGGGATATGAGCCAGCGCGCAGCGAGCGAGAAAACGCTCCCACTCGCCAGCCAGCTTCTCATCCCTAAGGTCTGCCACCACGGCGTCATAGCGCACTGCGCCCAAGTCGGGTTTATCCAGCAGACGCCACTGCACGCAGGAGTGCTGAGTCAGGGCCTGGTAGTCACCAAACGGCAGCAGCGCATACTTGGGCGTCCGGTAACGGCGGCCGATGAAGTAGGCAAGCCAGCAGCAAAGCAGCGCTACCAAATATGACTCAAACAATACCTGCCGGCTGTAAGGCAGACGCAGGAAGAAGAGGATCCCGACCAAAGCCCCATAGAGGGTCGTCACAGTGGGGATCATATAGGCGACCGGGCTAGCGCCTGGGTAGCGCAGGAAACGCTGGAGTACGATCCCGGTGAGCAGGAAAGCGATAAAGGCTCCCACCAAGGTATTAACTCTTACCGCATTGAATCCTTCCCAGAAACCCCAACCCCAGCGCTCTATGGCTGGCAGGCAAACCGCAAGCAAGGCCCCGAAGATGAACAAGGCAGGAGGGCTAAATAACACACGCTCATACCAGCGTGAGTGACGACGTTGAAATGACAAAGATAACCCCCAGAGAACCGAAAAAGGTCAAAAAACACACAGCAATTGGCTTCTAATTTTAGTTGAAAACTTTTCTTCCCAAAGCAATCACGACATATCTCAACCAATAATACAAACTATCTGGTAGGCTTAACAGCAATTTATTTCGATATATATGCCATTGCCATTTAGCCGCGTTCAATTTATTGGCAGATAATGAGTTGGCACTCAATCTATATAATGCTATCACCTCTTGTACACACGCGGCTTTCTTTGCTACTTTCATGATTGACAGCCACATCAAATAATCTTCATGCCCACAACGTTCCTGATAGAATGTCCCGAGAACGTGTCGGTTATATATCCCAGTTAAATTACCTATACGATTGCAACTGAGCATGTCGGTGTAATTGAACTCGCTAGGACTCGTTCTAACTGATACAGGATTGCCAATGTCAGACAGGAAGGTCGAATAGTTACCACACACGACCATATAACCTTGTTCCAGTAACGCCACTTGCTTTTCTAGCTTTGTTTTCTCCCAAAGATCATCACTATCTAGAAAGGCTATATATTTTCCCTGTGAACGTTGGATGCCGACATTCCTAGCATTGGCTACACCACCATTATCCTTGAGCAGGATATATTCGATTCTATCATCATGGATATCTGCCACAACATTCGCTGTGTCATCTGTTGATGCATCATCCACAATATAAAGACGCCAGTCACCATATGATTGTGACAATACAGAAGTAATGCTGTGGCTTATATACTTTGCCGCATTATATGCCGGCATGATAATAGACACTGATTCAAATGACATTTATATCAACCTCATCCACTGTTTGACAATGATCTCAGGTGAATAACGTTCTGCTGCAGACAACGCGGCGAGCTGCATGTTTCTGCGTTCATCATCCGAGTTCATTAAATAGACCAACTTGTCCTTGTATGCATCCATGTCACCATCCAATACCAAGAATCCATCAACACCCTCGCTGATAATTTCTCTTGGCCCGGTCTTGCAATCAAATGCAACCGTCGGCAATCCAAAAGACTTCGATTCTATCAATACCAGAGGAAGGCCTTCATAATGAGAGGTCATCGCCAGAATGCTCGCATTGGCATACTCTATGTCGATGTTCTTGGCTGCGGGAAGCAAGGAAACAGTGTCAACAAGAGCATGATCATCGACGATCTTTTGCAACTTGCTGCGATCCTCTCCATCTCCGATGATACGCAGCTCCCATCCTTTTTTGTCGTCAATAGCAGCCCAGATATGCAATAAACGATCAAATGCTTTTTGATAGGTGAGACGGCCAACCGCCAAGACGATCTTATTCTTTTTTTCCAGGCTATCTGCCCCTTGCACCGGAAAAGCACTGGCGTTGGAAATGACACTCACATTGGCTTTGACTTTTCCATCGAGAATTGAACGATCGTGTTGTGTCAACAACACCAACTCATCGGCAAGATGGTAGCTTGATCGCTTTAAAGCACGAATCCACCAAGGTGAGGTCTCATATGCAATATGTTCACTTAATATGAGTTTCCCTTTTAATCTCAGTAGTGCATGTAAAAGTGACAGCTTGAACGACAGCCGGCCCATAGAGACGGATATAATGGTATCGTTTTTATGCCGATACAATGCACGCGCCAGATTTATCGGTGAGGCATCGCCCAATATTTCATACTTTACATTAGCCGACAATGAATAATATGGGGTAGTATTCTTGCCCATCAAAGAAACAATACGGACATTATATTGATGATTGGAGAGGCTATTCGCGATAAATGTTGCTACCCTCTCCGTGCCACCGGACATTGTTATATCATCAATGAAAACCGCAACATTCATTATAATTTGCCTATTAGGTTTACTTTTTCTTTTGAGGTAAAATCTTGACCATGCACTGTACTTATGACAATAGAAAATAGAATAAAGTCAGCTGGGCCAAAAAGTCCGAATTGGTCTAATGCGTATCGAATGATAACTATAATAGCAAGAACATTAAAATACCAATGCTTAATTATCAATCCACTAATGAACTGATATATATAGAATGCGATCAAGAGTAAAAATGGAAAGATACCAAATCGAGCATGCAGCATTATGAACGTATTATGTGGATTCCCATCAAATCTAGCAATCAAATCACAACATTTAAAAAAATCTACTCCAAAGAGAACATCATACGGGCTATTTATTGAATCTAAATACTGTGCCAGCATTAGGCTTCGCTCTGACTCTACACCATGAGCAAAATTACTACTTTGTATTAAGGTTGATATTTCAATTGCATATGAAAGGCCTATAACCACAGACACAGCCAATATTAATAAAACATATGCCCTACCATACTTGGTGAGTATAGACAAACATAAAACAACAAGTGATAACGCAATACCACTTCGACCATAAAGAATGAAACATGATAGCGTTATTAATATTGGATAAATAATGAATATTTTTTTGTCATGTAGCTTACATGCATACAAGTAGTAGACCATGAAAATTATCATGTATCCACTTATGAAGTTTCTGCTCCCATCTATCAGATCATTATATGCATCAGGATTATATCCGAGATGGGTTACCTGATATATGAACCAGAGTAATGACACTATCAATAAAGTTTGAGATACCGCATAGTCTACTCTTAATCGACGTATAGATATGGCAAGAGATAAAGATGAAAGAAAATAAAAATAATATAAGAAGTAGTTTCTCCCCTCTATATTATTATTGATAAAGCCAAATAAGAAAATATAAAGCCCAACTGCCACACATACGATCAATGCAACTGGGGCAAGTTTTCTTGAGGTAGCGAAAAATAGTAAAATAGAAATCACGCCACCAACGAACGCAAATTCACTCCCACCAGTAGATATCTTAAGAAGAAAACATAATACAGATAGAAAAACTAATGCTATGTTGAAGGCATACATGTAATTATTTCTCTGCATCATTTATGTCAATAATCTCGAATGAGTTATAGCTTTGTGATTTAATTGCATTATTAAACGCAGGGCTTAATGCAGTCGAGTAAAAAACTCTATTTACAACATTTGGATGATATGCAAGATTTATTTGGCATGAACTTAAAAAACCATATAAATACACATAATCATAATCTTTCAAAAGCATTAGAATTTCTTGCTCTGCAATATATTTTGCATTAATTTTTTTTATGTATTCAGGTGTGTAGTCTGTTCGCTCTCTTGGGTGAGGCAAATAAAACGTGTCCCTATCTTCTGACCTTAATATTGACCAGCACCTATTTAAATTCAACTTAATATTTTTTTCCGAACCAAAAAGAGATGCATATACAGCACCAATCATTACATTACAGGAGTCTTTTTTGTTCTCATTGCTTTCAATATTACCTTCATCACTAATAGATGTCGATGACAAGTTAATAGGAACCGTATTAGAAATAATGTTTTCATGCTTTGGGTAAATTGTATAATGACATTTGCTACGCTGTTTTATATTTAATAAATCATAATGAATTATCAAGACACATCTATATATTTTTGTAAAAAATCTCATGTCTGGATCTTGATAGTAAATACTACCAGGGATAATATTTGCCGACCCATCATCAAATGTGTACAAGTGATTGAAGTTAATTCTCGATAGAATAAAATGAATTAAAATATTATCGACAGATGCAACAAAAACCGAGTCATAGCGTCGCTTAAAGAAATGCCTGAAAATAGCCGGAAAGTAGAGTGGGTATTTCAACTTCATATGAATAAAGGTCACTTCACCACAAATTTCTCTCATATCCTGCAGTGTATTTTTTGTTACATCATTATCTATCTTGCTGATATAAAATAGCTCTACATCTTCAGGAAGAAGATTCCGGTGAGCAATAATTCGTGATGCAATAACCAATTGCAGATGAGTGTAACAGACAAAAAGATTCATTATCGTAAATCCGGTGAGTTTATTGCAATGTCAGCGCTTTTATATTATACGCCAGGAAATAGTACTGACACGCGATGCCAGCCACCAGGTTGCAAAAAAACGAATGCACATTGATATGGAAAAAGCCATTGCAACACCTACAATTCCCATTCGTTCAATCAAATAGACAAGCAGTGCAATATTCAGCAGCCCGGTTGATATGGTGACGGCAGACAGGGCACCGGTTCTCTTGGCGTAGAAGATATAGTTGGCGACCATCAGATACATTCCCCCAAAGGCTTGGCCAAGGCATAACCAACCGATGACGGTTGTTGCCCTCTGATACTCAGGCCCTGCTATCCATGTAACCACCCAGGGACCGACGATAAATGACAAGCCGCCCAGACCGAAAACAATGACAAAGAAAAAATAGGTAAACTTGATCAACCGTTGCAACTGCCGGGGATTATTTTCCGACAAGGTTCTAAAAAGCCAGGGCACCAACGCCTTATTGATGGCATCAAATACTACCGCCATCCCCAGGCTGAGTTGCACGGCCAGCATATAGATACCCGCCTCTGCCACCCCCAATTGCTGGTTGATAAAGAACCTGTCTACCGAACTCAACAAGAATATGCCAACCACGTGAGGAACCAGCGGAACCCCAAAAGAAAGCGCCTCTTTGAAAAACTCCTTCTTCAGCGGCAATAAAATCAGCAAGCGGTCCCGATACAGCAGCAACAACCCTAACCCAGCATAGACGATACTTGTCACCATGAGCGCATCAACACGCCCGGATGCGCCCTGCTGCAATCCGATAATCAAGCCCAGAGATAATATCAATACCAGGATACTTTGGCTGACTTGCATGACACCAAACGAAATGGCTCTCTCCCTGATTTGCCACTGCCCCAATCTGAACTGGATAATAAAGTTTGTGCTTGAAATAATAAGAGCAAAATAAACCCATGCTGCTGGTATATTCAACCATTCACTGATATCAGTCGACAACCAAAAGCAGAGAAGTCCCAGGGTCAACGAACTGAGAAGAAGGATATGCAGGCAGGTACCATTAAACTGCGCCAGAGAGGAGACATCGTGTTTATCATAGAATTTACGATTGGCAGCACCGACAGCATTTAACCCGGTCAGTGCGGCCAGGCCAGTTATCAGTGTCTGAAACATGGCTATCTGACCATATTCATCAGGGGTCAGATAACGAGTCAATACCGGCAGTAGCAGAAACGGGACTAATGCATTCAATATGTTCGAGGTCAGGTAGATCGTTGAATTTCTCAGCAGCCCAGTTGATTTCAACATGCCTCATCATCCAGTCGTTTCACGATTCTTGCTGGATTACCGCAGGCAACGACACGCGGAGGAATGGAGCGGGTCACTACACTCCCCGCCCCTATCACACTGTTTTCGCCAATACTAACACCTGGAAGAATAATGACGTTGGCACCAATCCAGGCACCTGTGCCTATCCTGACGGGTTTAACATCTTGATGCCCTTGCTGAATAATGGGCTTAGCTACATCATTAAATTCATGGTTGGATATATAGACATGAACACCGGAACCAAGCATGGCATTATCTTCGATTGATATTTGAATCGAAGTATCTGACTGAGGTGATGCAAAAAGCATAGTACCTGGTCTTATAACAACATTTTTCCCCAAGGAAATCTTGCCGGTTTCAATCGCATAAGCTCCAAGACGAAAGTCAGCACCCTCCCCAAAATATGAAAATTTGCGCATGCAGATTTTATGGGCCAGTCTCCTCGAAAAGCAGAGGAAGTAAGTCAGGGGCATGTCAGGCCCCAACCGAGGGGCCGACCAAAGAAATTTCAATCTATCTATTATTCTTCTCATAGCGAAAAACCATCATCCACTATGATATTTTGCCCAGTCACATACCTTGACTGTTCAGACAACAGAAACATGATACTGCCAATGATTTCTGTTACATCAAGCATTCCTGCACCATGGGTATGACTCTTGTATGCTTGGCAAAATGTCTCAGGCTGATTATCAAATATTCCACCTGGGCTTACATTGTTCACTCTGAAGCGACTGTCATTGACGTATGCAACCACATATTTGCTCAAGTGCTGTATCGCGGATTTGATCGCCGCATACTCGACCGGCATGGTCATTTTGGTATTGTTGTAAATATCAAACTTAGGTGCAACAACACCGTATATGGATGAAATATTGACTAATGAAAAGGCTGTTTCATGTGCTTTGAAATAAGCAGCGCATTGCTGGGTAAACAAGAAAGCACTGCCAAGATGGAGTGAAATATTTTCATTGAAACTGGCAAGGGACACATCAAAAAAATGTGCGCCATAGGTTTTGTTTCTCGGATAGGTCGTGTTGACAGCACCATCCATATGTTCTTGTTGTGCAAAAAATGCCTTGAGGCTTTCCTCACTGGTCACATCCAGCTGTATCAACGTCAGATTGTCGTCTGCAGTATCGACACCCTGAGTGGCAAGACGCTGGGCCATGGCATCGACATTGATATCTGCCGCAATCACCTTGCCACCCTGAGCAAGAATGGCAGGCACCAAACGAGAGCCCAGCAAGCCGCCGGCACCGGCCACCAGAATGCGTTTTTCATTCAACAGCTGTTCCATTATTTCTGCTCTCCTACGATAGCCTCTGCCAGTTTGAAGTCGTAAATATCGTCAATGTCTACTGCTCGCTCTTTAGGCACTTCGATGCTGGTGACTTTTCCCGAGAAAAGCCCGTAGTGTTCCAGCACAAAGGCTGGTGTCGTCGCATATACCACTGTCGTGATATCAAATACTTGAGGGGCATCCTGACGACGGGCAACTTCACCAGATGGTTTATTCACCAATTCAACCAAACCATCAACTGTTTCCTTCACCATATTGAAATAGGGGCTGCGATTGGCTGGCGTAACGGAGATACAGATATCGGCATTCTGCTCAAGACGTTTGGCAATGGCCGCCTCAACATCAAGGACACTGCGCAGCGGGCTGGTTGCTGGCAAGCTGATAAAACCATCGAACGACCCATAATGTGCGCTTACCCATTCAATAGCATGTCGCCAGGAAAGCCACTCTGGGCTGGTATCTGTCGCTAAGTCGGCAGGGCGCTCAATGACAACTGCGCCGGATGAAGTTGCTACGCTGGCAATAGCGGGATCATCCGTCGAGACGAATACCTGGCTGATAGAAGGCGATGCCAAAGCCGTATCAATGGAATATTGCAACAAGGGTTTGCCCGCCAGCGGGCGAATATTCTTGCCAGGCAGACCTTTGGAACCACCTCGAGCGAATATAAATGCAAAGTTCTTCATATAATCCTTAACTCGGTAGCTATATCACCGAATGAGAGGGAACTCTTTTATCTTTTCAATCAGTGCAACAGTTCTTGTTGCATCTTTTAAATTAACACTCAGACTTGCTTCACCATGGATGAGACGGACAAAATCAGAAATCATGGCAAGATACATCTTATTTTTGTCCCATTCGACATCGGAGTAAATAACATGGGCTCCTGAAGCAGATATCAGCGTAACTTGGTTTTGGATAAGATCCCATTCTAGAGTCCCCTCGCTGCCAATGAAGCGACATTTACGATGAGCTTTTCGCTGTAAGAAGTCCAAATGAATCGACGCTATTACGCCCGATGCATTGATAGCCAAGACATCAGCCGTATCTTCAACGGATAAACCCAACGTCTCGGATGAACGTAGTACGGCATGCTCAAGCTTCAAGGGCCCCAATAACCACTGGATATAATCGAACTCATGGCTGAGTTCCAATAACACACCACCACCAAGTTCTGCACGAGCCGAAACACTGGTGCGATAATCCTTACTCGGTCGCCAGTCTGGTAAATATTGCCCCGTCTCTATCATCACATTGTGCAGATGGCCTATTTTCTGCTCATCCAGTATTTTTTTCAAAATAGCTGCTGATGGTAAGTAACGCAGACAATATCCTACTGCTACTGGTACGTTGTGCTCCCTGCTGGCATCAATGATTGCGTTACAGTCAGCCACAGACGTTGCCACCGGCTTCTCTATCAGGACCGGGATACCAGCTGTGAGCAAGGGGATCGCATGAGCGGCATGAAGCGATGCGGGGGATGCCACAATGGCAAGCTCTACCTTATGCCTGATCAATTCTTCCATCGAAGTAACGAGTACATCACAGTCACTGATGAGCTCGGTAGAGGGACGACCACTGGCAGACATCCCATATATGGATGCCATCGGATATAACTGCTTCAGATTTCTACGATGGCGGATCGAAATATTACCCAGCCCAATGACAGCAATGCGTTCCATTATAAATGCAATCCCAGTGATGCTATATCCGATTGAGCACGATTAAAATCCTCCATACGGCCTATATCCAACCAATATTCATGGATAGGGAACATCAATACCTGCTTCCGCTCTTGCATGTGCAGTTCAAGAAGCGTTGGCATATCAATGCGTTTACCTTTCGATACCGATTGGACAACATGAGGTGACACAACATAAATACCGGCATTGACAAAGAAATGATGTACCGGCTTTTCAATCATGCTGGTGATTTTATTTCCTTCACCGGTGATGACGCCATAAGGAATTTGGTAATCATATTCACGCACACACATGGTGGCATCAGCATCATTTTCCACGTGAAAATCGAGCAGGCGATTGAAATCCACTGTAGTGAGCACATCACCATTGATCATGATGAGTGGCAGGGCGGGGATGTCGGCAGGCAGCAGACCCAGCGCCCCACCCGTGCCTAGCGGTGTCTCTTCATGCACGTAGCGAATATGGGCCCCCCAGGCTGAGCCATCGCCAAAATAGTCGGTGATCTGCTCAGGCATATAGTGGGTGGATATATAGATGTTCTTGAAGCCCGCCTTGAGGAACTGGCTGAGCAGGGTTTCCAGTATGGGCTTGTCACCCACCTTGAGCATGGGCTTGGGGCAACTGTCGGTCAGCGGGCGCAGCCGGGTACCGAAACCACCCGCCATGATGAAGACCGGATTGTCATAACTCGGCGCCTTCGTGGCCTGCTCCCAGGTTTCCAGTCCAATCAGCTTGCCAGCATCATCAACCACCGGCAGGGAAAGAACGCTGCGCTCACGCATGGTCTCCAGCAACTGTGCACGGG
Organism: Aeromonas sp. BIGb0445; assembly: GCF_024809075.1. Taxonomy (NCBI): domain Bacteria; kingdom Pseudomonadati; phylum Pseudomonadota; class Gammaproteobacteria; order Aeromonadales; family Aeromonadaceae; genus Aeromonas; species Aeromonas sp. BIGb0445. Next base: position 555,209 of record NZ_JANUES010000001.1, on the reverse strand, counting down.
TCAGCTTGGCCGAGACGGTAATGGGAGTTCGATTCATCACGGCCGTGACGCTTTGCGTCAGCGAGACATTGTTCAGGATGGCGCGGCGAATATCACCGTCAGTGATTACCCCCAGCAGATGCTGCTCCTGATCCACGACCAGACAGACCCGCAGTGCCTCTTCATTGATCACTGCCAGGGCATCGCGCACCGAATGTTCCGGCGACAGCACCACTTTTTCCCAATTTTTGCTCATCCAATCCATCCTTTACTGCTTGATAGGCATCACGCTGCCCCGGGCAACGTATGCAATCTGCTTCGATCCCAGCGGCCGCGTCAGCGTAGCACCAGCGCCGACCACGGCATCGGCACCAATCGATATCCCCTGGATCACTGCAGCGCCCGTGCCGATATGGACCCCATCCCCCGTCACCACACCACCAGATAACACAGCGCCCGGTGCGACATGGTTGTCGCTGCCAATATGGCAGTCATGATCCACGATGGCGCCGGTATTGATGATGCTGTTTGGTCCAATGCGGGTACCGGCCTGAAGGATGGCACCCGCCATGATCTGCGCGCCCTCCTCCAACACGGCGTAATCAGAGACCATGGCATTCGTGCTGACAACCCGGGCAAAGCAATAACCCAGGGCTCGATAGCGGGCGAACAGGTCTGCTCGCAGTGAACTGCCGGGCAAAGAGCCGATGCCGTTGACCAGCTCCACCTCATCCGGGGTGTGAGCCAAGATGCGCGCTTCATCGTGCCAGAGGGGGATGTCTGCCAGGGCTGCCCGTGCAATCCCCATAGCGGGAGCCACCAGAGCCATGGGAGAACGCCCCTGACTACGCAGGATATCGACCAGCACAGAGGCGTGCCCTCCGGCGCCCAAAACGATGAGCGCCTTACTCACGAATGAGCTCACCCGCCTGATAGGCACGCTTCGCAGGTTGCCCCAGGAGCTGCCAGTAGGCATAGGGGCTCATGCCATCACCCGGGCGCTTGATGGCGAGGTTGTCGGCACAGAGGATGGCCCCCACCTCAATGTCACAGGCAGCCACCAGGCTCTTGCGCGCGATCTCCTTGTTCTTGATCTCGCTCGGGCGTGGTCCCTTGATGCCATCGCCGAGCGCCAGCTCCACATCACGGATCCCCCGCACCATGGCCGCCAACTCATCAGGCTCGAGGGAAGCCTTGTGATCCGGCCCTTCCATGTTGCAATCCAGCGTGAAGTGCTTCTCGATGAGGCAGGCACCTCGGGCCACCGCCGCCACGGGTATGGTGATGCCCTGGCTGTGATCCGAATAACCGACCGGCAACCGGAATGCATGAGACAGGGTGTCCATGGCCTTGAGATTGATATCCACCATGGGCGCTGGATACTCGGTGGTGCAATGGAGCAAAGTGACTTTCTTGGCCAGTGCCGCCTGACCGGCCTCGCTGGCATAAGCGGCCATGAAGGCAGCCTCGCCCGGTTGCGCATCATGAGGCGCGGTCAGGCCGAAGGCGATAACCCCGAGGGCTGCTTCCACTTCGGCCAGGGTGGCCATGCCGGTGGAGACGATCAACTCGCAACCGGTACGTGCATGGGCCAGCACGAAGGGGGCATTGGTCAGCTCCCCCGAAGGAATCTTCAGCGTCTGTAATTTGAGTTGATTCACCAGGAAATCGAGGCTCTCGGTATCGAAGGCGGTAGAGAGAAACTCGATGCCAAGGGACTCGCAATGGGCGATCAGGCGAAGATGGGCATCGAACGAGAGCTCGAGGCGGGAGAGCATGGCAAACTGACTCTCTTCCTTGCCAGTATTGGCGGTCTGATAGGCAGCCTGCTTGGCTTGGCGCGTCACCAGATTGGCAGCCTTGAAAGTCTGAAACTTGACGACATCGACGCCAGCCTGGTGGGCGGCATCGATCAGCGCCACGGCGAGCGACTCGTCGCCATTATGGTTGACGCCGGCTTCGGCGATGATGCGGATCATGGCGACGGACTCCTGTCGAGATCATGGAATTGTTTGATGGTCGGTGTGCTCAGGTTCTTCAGGCGCGCCACGATTTGGCTGCTGGCATCGCCAGCGCCATAGGGATTGATATAAGCATCCGAAGCCATAGGTTGCAGGGCCTGGGCAATACATTGCGTAATGGCCGTGCTATTCGCCTCGCAATGCAGCACGCTCTTCGCTGCCAGGCGCCCTTGTTGACGCTGGCCGATATTGATTGTCGGTACACCCAAAGAGGGCACTTCGATGATGCCGCTCGACGAGTTGCCAATCACGGCGGCACAGTGTTTCACCGCGCTCAGGTAACGCCTGTAACCCAGAGATGGAATAGCCAGCACGCGCGCGGGATTTGCTGCCGCATACTGCTCGAGCAGAGGAATGATGGCGCGCCCACCGTCATCCGCGTTCGGATAGGTCAGGATCACCTGATGATCAGGGCATTGATCCAGCGCAGCCAGCAATGCCCTGAAGCTCTCCTCAGCCGGCTCATCGGCCAGGGTCACGGGGTGATAGGTCACCACGAAAAACGGCGAGTCCAGTACAAACCCAAGGGATGATTGCAGTTCGTCCATGGAAAGCAGCTGGGTCTTGGCGATGTGATCAAGGCCGACAGCCCCCACGTTGAACACCCGATCCGGCGCTTCCCCCAGCTGAATGACCCGCTGCCGATAGGGTTCGGCGGCGGTGAAATGCAGATAGCTCAGCTTGGTGATGGCATGACGAATGGCATCGTCATAGGCGCCTTCGGTGATCTCCCCCCCATGGAGGTGGGCAACCGGAATGCGTTGCAACATGGCCGCCTGGGCGGCAGCCAGGGCTTCGAAACGATCCCCCAGGATCACCAGCACGTCCGGTTGCTGACGCGCCAGCGCATCGGCCAACCCCAGTAATGCAACGCCCATGCTCTTGACCACGCCGACTGAGGTATCAGAGGAGAGCAGCATCTCGATGCGCTCATCTATCTTGAAACCATCCTGTTCAATCTGCTGATAGGTCAGGCCAAACTCGGGGGAGAGATGGGTCCCCGAAACAATGAGCCTGAGTTCCAGCTCAGGGTCGACGGCAATGTCTTTCATCAACCAGTAGAGCAGGCCGTATTCGGCGCGGGTACCGGTGAAGACGGCAATGGTCTTTGCCATATATCAAACCTCGACCGGGGAGCTGGGCAGGTTGATTAGGTGCGCTTCAAGCCACTGTGCATTGGACAAGTCCCCGCGCAGGGCGTTAGCAAACATGGGCAGGCGGTGCATCAGCTGCCAGACGGGGCGAGTCATGACACCCGCCTTGTTCATCTCAGTCAGCAAGCTGTCACGCTGCCCCTGATCGGCGCAGATGATGGCATTGAGCCAGTAGTTGGAACGCCCGTAGGACGGTTCGGTGACGAACTGGCACGCCTGATCCTTGAAGAATTCGGCATAGTGCATGGCCAGCGCCCGCTTCTGCGCCAGAAACTGAGGCAAGGCCTCCATCTGGGCACACCCCAGAGCCGCATTCAGATTGGGCATGCGGTAGTTGAAGCCAGGCTCATCGTGGTAGAACTCGAACGGGTGCGGCACCTTGGCCGTGGTGGTGATGTGCTTGGTACGTGCCCCTTGCTCTGCATCCTGACACAGCACCATGCCGCCGCCGCCCGTGGTGATGATCTTGTTGCCATTGAAGCTCAGGGCGGAAAATGCACTCAGCGTCCCGGTATGCCTCCCCTTGTAATAGGAACCCAGACTCTCTGCAGCATCTTCCACCAGAGCTATGTTCCAGGCCTGACACACGGCCTGCAACTCATCGAGTTCAACCGGATGACCAAAAGTATGCATGGGGACGACGGCTCTCAGGGGTCGACCACTCTCCTTGTGAATACAGCCTGCCTCGGTGCGTTGGGCATGGCTCTCCAGCCAGCTTGCCAGAGCAATGGGACACAATCCCAGACTCTGACGGGAGACATCGACGAACACGGGTTCTGCCCCCATGTGATGCAAGGCGTTACAGGTTGCCACGAAGGTCAGAGGTTGGGTGATAACCAGATCTCCCGCCTGCACGCCTGCCATATAAAGGGCAATATGCAGTGCGGCGGTCCCATTCATGGTGGCAATAGCCCGGGTTGAACCGGTAAAGGCTGCTATCTGCTGCTCGAACTGCTCAACATAGGCGCCCACGCTGGAGACAAAGGTACTTTCCAGGGTATCGAGTACATATTGGCGCTCATTGCCGGCAAAGGTCGGTGCATGGAGAGGAATGAAGTCATCGGTTTTGTAGGTATCACGAATAAAACGAATCAATTGAGTATGCATACCGACTCCTTACATCTTGCCGTCGAGATATTTGCCTGTTTCTTTATGACCAAAATCAGGGATCATGGCGAAGAACAGCTCGACGATCTCTTTCTTGTCCCAGGCACGTTTCGTTTTCATGGCAACAATGGTCTGTTCGAAATGGTTGAGCAGGTCATTCTGATAGGCGGGTTCATTCTTGATGATGCCCAGGTTTTCAAATCTTGCCATATCCAGCGTTTCTTTATCGGTGAAGAACTCTTCGAAGTCTTTCTCACCCGTGGTGTCGCTCTCGGTAAAGAGGCAAGGCCACATACCCTGCTCCGGCAGACTCGCCATCAGGGTCCTGGCTTCATCCTCATCCTTGCACAGATAGGGTTTGTAACCATGCTGTTCCAGATATTTCACCGCGATCTCGGCAAAGGTGATGAGGTGGAGGGCTTCACTGAGTTTTGGGAAGAAAATATCCCGGTTCTCACCAAAGATGCAGGACATCAGGCACAGCTCCCCGGACTCCTGCGGCGTCACGAAATAACGCTTGATGTCACTGGGGGCGACGATGGGCTGACGCTTTTGCAGCCGTTGATTGAAGCCGTGCAACAGGGAGCCATCGGAGAATGCCACGTTGGCAAAGCGCGCGGTTGAAATGGCAATCTGCTCGCTGCGACGCATCAGAAACATCTCCATGATGCGCTTGGAGGCGCCCATCATGTTGACCGGGTTGGCCGCCTTGTCCGTCGAGACACAGAAATACTTCTTCACCCCCATGTCGATGGAGTGCTGGATGGTTTTGTCGGTATTGAACACGTTGACATCAATCATGCGCATCAGGGTGAAGGGGTCTTTTTCACTGCGCACATGCTTCAACGCGGAGAGATTGAGCACATAGTCGTAAGCGCCATCGGCTTTGATAAAGGCATCATATTCGATGGAGCCGATATCCAGCGCAAATGTCTGGAAATCCCCATGGATATATCCAAATGAGCTGCGAATATCTCGTACTAATTCAACCATGTTGTTCTCACTGATATCAACAACATGCAGTTTGAGTGGATTTCGTTTAAAGATCTCTTTGGTCACAGCCTGACCAATGGAGCCTGCGCCACCGAGCACAAGAAATCGGGATTGGCTGACAACATCAGACAATTCCTGTTCATTTTTACTGATATCATCAACAAACAGGTCTTTATTTCGACCAATGAGACTCAAAATATTATTCTTCATATAAAATACCAATCTCAAGTTCAGTCCGAGCAAGACATGCAAATATGTCAGCTATGAATTCAATCAATTTCTTTAATTTGGGAAAGGCTCCAGATTATCGTCTTGCATATGCCTGACTCAAAAGTCTCTTGCGGTTGCCATTCAAGCTCAGAGGCTATCTTGCTGGCATCGATGGCATAGCGGCGGTCGTGACCTGGGCGATCAGCCACAAAGGTGATCTGATCACGATAAGAGGCGGTTTGGGGTACCAACTTATCAAGCAGATCACAGATGGTCTGCATCACCTCTAGATTCCGCTTCTCATTGTGGCCGCCGATGTTGTAGGTCTCGCCGACCTTCCCCTCAGTCAGTACCAGATAAAGGGCACGGACATGATCATCCACATAGAGCCAATCACGGATCTGGTCCCCCTTGCCATAAAGGGGGATTGGCTTGCCGGCCAAGGCATTGTTGATAGTTTGCGGGATCAGTTTCTCCGCATGTTGCCAGGGTCCGTAATTGTTAGAGCAATTGGTCACCAGGATTGGCAGCCCGTAGGTTCGGTGCCAGGCACGCACCAGATGGTCACTCGATGCCTTGGCGGCAGAGTAAGGGCTGCTCGGTGCATAGGCTGTGGTTTCGGTAAAGAGCGGCAATGTTTCTGCCTCACTTCGACTCCCTTTCGCAAGGGAAGAAGAAACAGAAAACTCATCCGGATGAGGCAGGTCACCATACACCTCATCGGTCGAGACATGCTGCAGGCGAAACCTTGCCTGACGCTCCGCAGGTAAACCATCCCAATAGGTTCTTGCCGCCTCCAACAGGGTATAGGTACCGATGATGTTGGTTTGAATAAAGCTGGCCGGCTCGGTGATGGAACGATCCACATGGCTTTCGGCGGCGAGATGCATGACAACATCAGGCTGGTGTACTGAAAAAATACGCGCCATGGCAGCGCCATCACAAATGTTGGCGTGTTCAAATTGATAGCGGGGTGAGTCGGCACACTCTTCCAGGGCGGCAGTATTGGCGGCATAGGTCAACGCATCGACATTGACCACCTCATCTTGGGTCTGTCGAATAATATGACGGATCAGCGCCGAACCGATGAAACCGGATCCACCCGTTACGAGTATCTTCATTTATCTGGATCTGCTCATGCTACCGACTAGCTGAGTAGGGAAATAATGAAAGATATTCATTCGCAATAAATATGTCTGAAATATAACCGCTTGCCTCGAAACGCTACCAAAAACGCAGGCTACCGCCCCTGGGTGACAGCCCCCAGTTTGCTGCTTTTGACCAGATTGTGTGTGCGCACGGATCATGATGTTGACCTCAGGTGACACGTTGAACTGCAAGGCGGAGCATCGGGGCTCTGAGACGAGCTGACACACTATTGATTGGCCATGGGCAGAGAATGTCAAAGGTGCCCACAGATGGCGCTTAAAATCAGCTTCGGATTCTAGCATCCTCCCTCTCCCAAGAGTACAGAAAAGGAAATTATCAGGGTCCGTTTGGTTGATTTACAGACAATTAATCAGGTGTCGTTGGAATCTTTCCTTTGGACTAGCAACGTCATTGCCAACATCTGGCCCATGGTTCATCAACTGGCGGTATTGCCTCAATGAAAAAGGCCGCCATCATCTGATGGCGGCCTTTTAATATCAAAGTAATCAATAGATTACATCTGATCGATCATGTCCTGAGCGAACTCGGAGCAAGAGCGCAGCGTGGCCCCTTCCATCAGTCGCTCGAAGTCATAGGTGACTGTCTTGTTGGCGATGGCTTGTTCCATCCCCTTCACGACCAGATCTGCCGCTTCGACCCAGCCGAGGTGGCGCAACATCATCTCGGCGGAGAGGATGAGGGAGCCCGGGTTGACCTTGTCCTGGCCTGCGTACTTGGGCGCGGTGCCGTGAGTTGCTTCAAACAGGGCCACACCGTCGCCGATGTTGGCGCCAGGAGCGATGCCGATGCCGCCGACCTGAGCGGCCAGGGCGTCGGAGATGTAGTCGCCGTTGAGGTTCATACAGGCGATGACATCATACTCGGCCGGGCGCAGCAGGATCTGTTGCAGGAAGGCGTCGGCGATGACGTCTTTGACGGTGATGACCTTGCCGGTCTTCGGGTTTTTGAAGGAGCACCAGGGGCCGCCGTCGATCAACTGGGCATCGTACTCTTTCTGGGCCAGGGCATAGCCCCAATCCTTGAAGGCACCTTCGGTGAACTTCATGATGTTGCCCTTGTGGACCAGGGTCACGGAGTCGCGATCGTTGTCGATGGCGTACTCGATGGCGGCACGCACCAGGCGCTCGGTGCCGGCTTTGGACATGGGCTTGATGCCGATGCCGCAAGACTCGGGGAAGCGAATTTTCTTCACGCCCATCTCGTTTTGCAGGAAGGCGATGACCTTTTTGGCCTCATCGCTATCCGCTTTCCACTCGATGCCAGCGTAGATGTCTTCGGCGTTTTCGCGGAAGATCACCATGTCGGTCAAGTCAGGACGTTTGACCGGGCTAGGAGTGCCCTGGTAGTAACGCACCGGGCGCAGGCAGACGTAGAGATCCAGCTCCTGACGCAGGGCCACGTTGAGGGAGCGAATGCCGCCACCGACCGGGGTGGTCAGCGGGCCCTTGATGGCCACATGGTATTCACGAATGAAATCCAGGGTTTCGGCAGGCAGCCAGGCACCTTCGCCATAGATGTGAGTCGACTTCTCACCGGTGTAGATTTCCATCCAGGCGATTTTGCGCTCGCCTTTGTAAGCCTTCTCGACCGCGGCATTGACCACGTTCAGCATGGCAGGGGTCACGTCCACACCGATACCATCCCCTTCGATAAAAGGAATGATGGGATTGTTCGGTACGGTCAGCTTGCCATCGGCTGCTACTGTGATTTTCTGGCCCTGGGTCGGGACTACTACTTTGCTTTCCATCGGCATCTCCTAACTTCCTTTTGTTATCAATCTGATCGTTTCCGCGGCCATCTTAGCCCATCCTTTTACATAATCAAATGGTGAGCACACTGCGCGGACCATAGTCGCGCACTGGATCACAATGCGACTGCGCCGACCCAAAGAAGAAGATGAGTCAAGGCTTTTCACCCCCCTTCTTCAACAGTGCGCACTCGGGGTGCCATGGTTGCATCGCCCTCCCCCTGGGGTCAAAAATCAGCCCGTTCCGAGAAAGGCAGGCCCTCGCGGGGTGCGGGGATTAGACCACGCAGACGCCCCTCCCGGGGAGAAAAAGAGAGGACTGACCATGTAGAACCTCATTGCTTTTTGAACATTAAATAGTAATAGTTCTCACTTTCTTTTTAAGCCGTGTCCCCCCCGAGGTTTCACAAGATGTTTCGTCACCCCCTGGCAAAGTTGCTGCTGCTTGGTCAGCTCGCCCTGATGAGCTGGATGGCACATGCCGCCGCCCCCGTTGAAGTGGAAGATGTGATGGGCCGCAAGGTCTCACTGAGCCTGCCTGCGAGCCGCATCGTGCTCGGTTTCTATCCCGAGGATTACCTGGCCGTGGCCGGTGAAGGGGGCGCCGATCGCCTGGTGGGCATGTCCCGTGGCTGGTTCGTCAAGTCCCGCCCCGCCATCTGGTCCCTCTATGTGGCCAGTCTGCCGCAACTGGCCAAGGTGCCCGACCTTGGCAACGTGCAGGATCAGAGCTTCTCCATCGAGAAGACCCTGGCGGTCAAGCCCGATCTGGTGATCCTGGCCCAGTGGCAATACGAGGCCCTCGCCCCGGATCTGCCGCGCCTCGAGCAGGCAGGCATTCCGGTGGTGGTGGTGGACTACAACGCCCAGACCCTGGCCCGCCACATGGCGAGCACCCTGCTGCTTGGCAAGGTGACCGGCCAGGAGGCCCGTGCCCAGAAGATGGCCGACGAATACAAGGCCAGGATTGACACCATCACTTCCCGGGTTGCCCAGGCGAAGCGCCAGCCGCCCCGGGTCTATATCGAGCTGGGGGACAAGGGCCCGGCCGAGTACAGCTACACCTATGGCAAGGACATGTGGGGCGCCATGGCCCTGCTGGCCGGCGGTAACAACGTCGCGGCCCCCTTCGTCGAACGCTGGGGCCCCATACACCCTGAGCAACTGCTGGCGAGCAAACCCGAGGTCATCCTGATGGCGGGCTACGAGAGCGTGAGCAGCGCAGAGGCGATGCAGGTCGGTCAGGACGTCTCGGCCGAGACGGTGCGCCAGCGCCTGCAGGGCTTTGCTGCCCGTCCGGGCTGGAGCGAGTTGCCCGCCGTGCAGCAGGGTCGACTCTACGCCGTCTATCACGGCGCCACCCGCAGCATCATGGATGCCGCCCTCATCGAATTCATGGCCAAGGCGCTCTACCCGGACTTGTTCGAGGATCTCGATCCCCTGGCCACCTATCAGGGCTTCTACCGCAGCTATCTGCCCATTCGTCCCCAGGGCACCTTTATGCTGGGTATCAAGTAATGGCAGATTGAACCTGACGGGCCGGACTTTTCCGACCCGAGTCGGGAAAGTCCCTCTTCGTCATCCCTCTTCAACCCTTGCGGGCGCCCGTTGAGAGCGCCCGTTTCAGGATGGTTATCATGAATGATTTGGCTGCCCTGCAGCAGACCCTCACCCGCCAGCGGCAACGGGAGCGCCGTCGCTGGCACTGGCTGGCGCTGCTCACCCTGGTGCTGTGCATTACCCTGGTGCTCGACATCGCCACAGGCCCCTCCCTGCTGCCCCTTGGGGAAGTGATCGATGCCCTGCTCTCCCCCGCCCAGGCGGACTCCATGACCCGCACCATCGTCTTTGACATGCGCCTGCCCATCGCCCTGATGGCTCTGGTGGTCGGCGCCTCCCTCGGGCTTGGCGGCGTCCAGATGCAGACCCTGCTGGACAACCCCCTGGCCAGCCCCTACACCCTGGGGCTCGCGGCCGCGGCCGGGCTTGGCGCCGCACTGGCGCTCTATACCGGCGGTCTTGGTCTGCCTCCCCTGATTGCCATTCCGGCCGGCGCCTTCATCCTGTGCATGTTTGCCGCCAGCCTCTTGTTTGGTCTGGCCATGATGCGCAACATCAGCAGCCAGACCCTGATCCTGGCGGGCATAGCCCTGCTGTTCCTGTTTCAGTCCCTGCTCTCCCTGCTGCAGTTTCTCTCCTCCCCCGAGCTCAACCAGCAGATCATGTTCTGGCTGTTTGGCAGCCTGATGCGCACCAGCTGGGATGCCTTGCTGATCACGGCCGCCGTCACCCTTATCTGCAGCGGGCTCATCTACCGGGACGCCTGGGCCCTCACCAGCCTGCGGCTGGGGGAAGCCAGGGCCCGGAGTCTCGGGGTCAACGTGGACAGACTGCGCCTCAAGACCCTGATCCTGGTGGCCCTGCTCACCGCCACCGCCACCAGCTTCGTCGGCATCATCGGCTTCGTCGGCCTGGTAGCTCCCCACATAGCCCGCATGCTGGTGGGGGAAGATCAGCGCTTCCTGATCCCGCTGTCGGCCCTGTGCGGCGCCTGCATGCTGTCGGCCGCCTCGGTGCTCTCCAAGTCCATCATCCCGGGGGCCCTCTTTCCCATCGGCATCGTCACTGCGCTCATTGGCGTGCCCTTCTTTATCTGGCTGATCCTCGGCAAGGGGCGTAAACGTGCTTGAAATATCCCGACTCTCCCTCGCCATAGGCCAGCAGACCCTGCTGCGGGATCTGAGCCTCACCCTGCACCCGGGTCAGGTTCATGTGATCATCGGCCCGAACGGGACCGGCAAGACCTCATTGCTGCGCGCCCTCTTTGGGGAACTGACCCCGGCCGCTGGCGACATCCGTCTGGGGGGCCAGAGCGCCCGCCAGATGACCCAGGCCAAGTGGCGTCAGCAATTTGGCTACATGCCCCAGAATATCCAGCTGGAGCTGGACTTGAGCGTCATCGAAGTGGTGGTGCTGGGGCGCCTCGACAGCCTCTCCATGCGCCTCGCGGACGAGGATATCCTGGCCGCCGCCCGCGCCTTGCAGGCCCTCGGCATCGCTCATCTGGCGGATCGTCCGCTCTACTCCTTAAGCGGCGGCCAGCGGCAGATGGTGCTGTTCGCCCAGGTGCTGCTGCGCGACCCCCGCATCATGATGCTGGACGAGCCGGTCAGCGCCCTCGACCTTCACCACCAGATGCAACTGATGGAGCACCTCTGCCAGCAGACCCGGGAGCAGCAGTGGATCACCCTGGTGGTGCTGCACGATCTCAACCTGGCGGCCCAGTTTGCCGATCAGCTGATCGTGCTGGCAGGGGGCGATCTGCAGGCCTTCGGCCCCCCCTCCCAGGTGCTCGACGCCGACCTCATCGAGCGCCTCTATCAGGTGCCGGTGCAGATAAGCCACGATCAGAGCGGCATCCCCTTCCTTCGTACCCTGCGAAGACAATCATGACGAGACTTCCCATGACAGCGCCTGCGGCCTGGCCCGCAACCGGCCCCCGGATGCACGCAACATGAACGGCGCCTCCTACTGGCGGGACTGGCAGGGCATGAGCCTGGCCGCCCGCCTGCTCATCATCAATGGCCTGGCGTTCAATCTCGGCTTCTACATGATGCTGCCCTTCCTCGCCCAGCACATGGGCAGCGGCCTTGGCCTCGCCGGCTGGGCCTGCGGCCTGGTGATGGGGATGCGGGTCTTCAGCCAGCAGGGGCTGTTTTTGCTGGGGGGAACGCTGGGGGATCGCATCGGCTATCACCCCGCCATCGTCTGGGGTTGCCTGGTGCGATCGGTCGGTTTCGTACTGCTGGGCTGGGCCGAGTCCCTGCCCATACTGCTGCTGGCGGCGGCCCTGACCGGCTTTGCCGGGGCCCTGTTCACCCCCTGCGCCCAGGCCTATCTGGCGAGCGAATGCGACACCCCGAGCCAGCGCCAGCGCGCCTTCGCCCTGCACAACCTCGCCAGCCAGGCGGGCATGCTGCTCGGTCCCCTGGTCGGCCTGACTCTGACCCAGCAGAGCTATGCCCTGACGGGTATTCTGGCGGCTAGCCTGTTCGCCCTGCTCGGGGTGCTGCAGTATCGGGTACTGCCCAAACGCCCGGTGGCCAATCAGGCCCCCCGCGGCGCCATCTTGCGCCAATGGGGCACCATTTTGCGTCAGCGCCCCTTCATGATGTTCACCCTGCTGGCAGGCAGCTATCAGATCCTGTTCCACCAGCTCTATCTGGCCCTGCCCGCCCATATCCAGAGCCTGCCGGACGCCACCGAGCTGCTCGGCGGCGTGTTCACCCTCTCGGCGGTGATCGGCGTCCTGCTCCAGCTGCCGGCCTCGCGCCTGGTGGAGCGCCATCTTGGCGTCCCTCTGGCCATGGGGCTCGGCATCGGGCTGATGGGATTGAGCTACCTGGCCCTGCCCCTGTTGGCCCCTTGGCCGACGGCGGGGGTATTGGCGCAAGTGGCCCTGCTCTCCTTGGGCTCCATCCTCTGCTTTCCGCTCTTTGCCGCCCAGCTGCCCCGCTACGCCCCCCCCGACCAGCTCGCCAGCTATTACGGCTTCTATGCCAGCGCCGGGGGCTGCATGGCGCTCTTTGGCAACCTGCTGATCGGATTTATGCTGGGGGATGCGGGCACTCGCCCTAGCACGGCCATCTGGCTGCTACTGGCCCTCGCCGGGATCTTGGCCGGAGCAGGCCTCTATGCGCACCTGAGATCGGGCATGGCAGCCCGAGCCACCTCTTCGCCATGATGACTCGCAGGTGATCTGACGAGGCAGGTAGCCCTCATCTGGCGCCCGATATCAGCCTCATCCGCCAACCGGGAATGCGGCCAACAACCCCGCTACGGGTGCCCCGGGACAGTTCTCCCCCTCCTCTTTTCCATCATCACAGTCTGGGCCACTCACGCTCCCGTCAGGGGCTGGCCCTCCCCCTGAGGCTGGCTCAGGGCGCGGTATTGGGAGGGGGTCAATCCGGTTTTTTGCTTGAACACCCGGCAGAAGTAATTCACATCACCGTAGCCGCAGCGATTGGCCACCTCTTCCAGGCGGAAGCGGTACTTCTTGAGCATGAACTTGGCTCTGTCGATCCGCACCCAGCTGATGTAATCCGCCAGCCGCATATGACCCTGCTCACGAAACAGGTGGGAGAGATGACTGGCCGACAGGTTGAAGCGGTGGGCGATGGAGTCACGACTGATGGGGCGGTGAAAATTTTCCTGGATATAGATGCAGATACCATGAAACAAGTCCGCACCCCGGGGCCGCTCGGTCGCCGATGCGCCAAGCAGTTGCTGGGCACTGGTCAGCAGCGCCAGCAGCAGATGGTTGTCGGTGGGGGAGCGGCCGGGATCCTCGGTCAACACGTTGAGGGCCGCCAGAATATGCTCTGTCACATGACCGGCCCGGGCCATGATGCTGTGTTTTTGCACATCGAAGAAATCGGGATCTTCCCGGCGTTTGCTCACCAGGCTGAAGCCAAGCTGGCGCTTGCCAAACAGCAGGCTCAGCACCGAGCAATCCGTGCTCCACTGCGGCTTGTTCCAGCCGTTGGGCGGAATATAGAGCGCCTGCCCCGGCAATATCCGGATCTCCTGGCTGCCCTGCCCCTTGTCCCAGACCTGATTGACATACTCGCCGCTGAACACCAGCTCGAGGCGGGGAAAGTTGACCTGGTAGCTGAAGCTGGGCGGCACCCCCTGCTCACTGGCAAACCAGACTCGCTCGAAGGGGGCCTGCTCAGTGATGGCGTCGTCGAGCAGTTGGCTGAAGATGAGTGACATGATGATCCCGGTCAAGAGAGAGGCAAGCGATTGCGGCCGCCGCAACCGCCCATGTTATAGTCCGGGCCGGACCGTCAATTCCACCCTTTTCTTCAAACAACTTTCTTCAAACTAAATGAGGCGTCCCTTATGAGTTGTCGTGATCTTCCCTCTTTTCTGTTGATGAAAAACCCGATCCAGGGCTACGAATGGGGCAGCCGTGCCGCCCTCACCACCCTGTTTGGTATCCCGAATCCGGACGGCAGCCCTCAGGCCGAGCTGTGGATGGGGGCCCACCCCAATGGCTGCTCCGAGGTGAGCCTAGCGGGCGGTGCGCAGAAGCTTTCCGCCGTTATCGAGGCCGCCCCCAGCGCCGTGCTGGGTGAGGCCACCGTCGCCCGCTTCGGCAGCCTGCCGTTCCTGTTCAAGGTGCTCTGCGCCGAGAAGGCCCTCTCCATCCAGGTACACCCCAGCAAATCCCAGGCCGAAGCGGGCTTTGCCAAGGAAGAGGCCGCCGGCATCTCGCCCAAGGCGAGCAATCGCAACTACAAAGACCCGAACCACAAGCCGGAGCTGGTGTTTGCCCTCACCCCCTATCAGGCGATGAACGGCTTTCGCGCCATTCCCGCCATCCTGGCGCTGTTCGAGCGAGTCAAGCTGGCGGCTATCGCCGATCTGGTAGCGGCCCTCGCCGCCGCTCACGCAGCGGATCAGGGTGAAGCCGGGTTGCAGCACTTCTTCCACCAGTTGCTGGTGCTGGACGGCGCGCGTAAAGAAGCCGCCCTGGCGGGCCTGCTGAGCTATGCCGCCGCCCATCAGGATGAGGAGACCTTTGCCCTCATCACCAGCCTGGCCGCCCAGTATCCGGGAGACCTGGGCCTCTTCTCGCCGCTCTTGCTGAACGTGGTGACCCTCAAGCCGGGTCAGGCCATGTTCCTCGATGCCTGCACCCCCCATGCCTATGTGCGCGGCACCGGCCTCGAGATCATGGCCAACTCCGACAACGTGCTGCGGGCAGGGCTGACCCCGAAATACATAGACGTGGCAGAGCTGCTCGATTGCACCCGTTTTGTGGCCAAGCCGGACGATCAGATCCTGCTGGCCCCTCGCCTCGACGGTGCTGTACTGCACTTTGAGGTGCCGGTACCTGACTTCACCTTCAGCGTCTACCCGGCCGGTGGGCACCAGCTCATCACCACCAGCGCCGAGATCCTGTTTGCCATCGATGGCACAGTGACCCTCCAGCAAGGTGAGCAGTCACTGCGCCTCGAGAAGGGCCAGTCCGCCTTCGTCCCCGCCGCTACCGGCAGCTACCAGCTGCTGGCCGAGGGACGGGTCGCCCGCGCCGGCAATCGCAGCTAAGGGGTGCCATGACCCCCTGAATGCACAAGGGCCATCAGAAGATGGCCCTTGTTTTATCCACCCCCTCCCTCTTCTGCTGCGTGGATGTGCAGATCGGGTCGCTCGCCATCCATCGGATGAACCAAGGGTCTGTGGTGTGGCGCCGATCCCTCCCCGGGGCTGCCGACGCACAACAACAGCGCCATATCCTGTTACACCAGCGCATTTTTGCCACAGCGCTCACATTTTTGGCCGTGGTGATGGCACACAAATCTCCATCCTATTTTACCTGCCAACCATGGCATGGTCGCCTCACCCTTATTGTAAGTTCATTAACATACTGTTTTTAAACAATATTAATTAAATTCCTTCCCCTCAGCCAAACCATATAAAAATGCGAACAGGATCACAGGGTCCCCGCCTTGGCACAAAAATCCAGTAAAGGGCACATATGTCCGATATCCACATGAAGGCAAGGGCGAAACAATAGGCGGGTCAATTGTTACCCATCGCAACGGCTCCACGAAGGAGCCAGGAGACACATATGCTCACCTCGTTGATAGATGAAGGACTGATCTGCCTCGACATCGCCGCCAAAGACAAGCAGGGGCTGTTTGTCGAGCTGGCCGCCCGGCTCAAGGCCAGCGGCAAGATTGCCAATCAGGACCAGTTCGTACGCGACCTCTGGGCACGGGAAAATCTCGACAACACCGGCTTCGAGCAGGGGGTCGCCCTGCCCCACGCCAAGAGCGAGGCGGTACTCCAGCCCGCCATCGTCATCGGCATCAGCCGGCAGGGGATAGACTACGGCGCCGAAGATGGCTTGCCCTCCAAGCTGTTCTTCATGATTGCCTCCCCCGCAGGCGGCGCCAACCACCATATCGAGGTGCTGGCCGAGCTCTCCACCAAGCTGCTGGAGCCGGGCTTTATCCCGCAGGTGCAGGCGGCCAGCAGCAAGGCCGAGGTGCTCAAACTGCTGGCGGCCCAGGCTCCCACCAGTGCGGCCGGCAACAAGCCAGCCCAGATCAGGGCGCCGCAACCCAGCGTGCCTGAGCCCCAGGATCGCAGCATCAAGGCCCAGCTCGGCACCCTCAAACAGCACCTGCTGTTCGGCACCTCCCACATGATCCCCTTCATCGTCGCGGGGGGCGTCTTGCTGTCGCTATCGGTGATGATGAGCGGCAAGGGCGCGGTGCCCGAGGCCGGGGTGCTCAAGGACATGGCCGACATGGGCATCGCGGGGCTGACGCTCTTCACCGCCGTGCTCGGCGGCTACATCGCCTACTCCATGGCGGACAAACCGGGCCTGGCGCCCGGCATGATCGGCTCCTGGATCGCGGTGCAGCAGTTCCACACCGGTTTTCTCGGCGCCATCCTGGTGGGCTTCATCGCAGGCCTCATCGTCAATCAGCTCAAACGCATAAAACTACCGGATTCCATGAGTTCGCTCGGCTCCATCTTCATCTATCCGCTGATCGGCACCTTCCTGGTGTGCGGCATAGTGATGTGGGTGATAGGCGCCCCCATCGCCGCCATGATGGACGGGATGAACCACTGGCTCTCCAGCATGGCAGGCTCAGGCAAGGTGATGCTGGGCGCCATCCTGGGTGGCATGACCGCCTTCGACATGGGCGGCCCGGTCAACAAGGTCGCCACCCTGTTCGCCCAGACTCAGGTCAACACCCAACCCTGGCTGATGGGCGGTGTCGGCATCGCCATCTGCGTACCGCCGCTCGGCATGGCGCTGGCCACCCTGCTCTCGCCCCGTCGTTACAAGAAAGAGGAGCGTGAAGCGGGCAAGGCGGCCGCCATCATGGGCATGATCGGCATCAGCGAGGGGGCCATTCCCTTTGCCGCCGCCGACCCGGTGCGCGTCATCCCGGCAATCGTCGCAGGCGGCATCGTCGGCAACATCACCGGCTTCATGATGCACAGCATCAACCACGCCCCCTGGGGCGGCTGGATAGTGCTGCCTGTGGTGGAAGGCAAGATGGGCTACATCCTGGGCACCCTGCTCGGTGCCCTGACCACGGCCCTCATCGTCAATGCGCTGAAAAAACCGGTGACCGAAGATGAAGAGATCACCACCGCCGACACCGACTACCAGGCCATCGAAGCGGAAGGGGAAGCAGAAGTGCTCGCCATCACCGCCTGTCCCTCAGGGGTGGCCCACACCTTCCTCGCCGCCAAGAGCCTGCAAAAGGCGGCCGCCAAACAGGGGATCAAGCTGAAAGTCGAGACCCAGGGCGCCAACGGCATCATCAACCGCATCACCGCCAAGGACGTGGCCAACGCCCGCTACGTCATCCTGGCCCACGATGTGGCCATCAAGAACCGGGAGCGTTTCAAGGACATCGAGATCATCGATGTGAAGACCAAGGAGGCCATCCACAATCCGGAAGGGTTGCTGGCCCGCACCCTGGCAGAGAGCAGCAAGGTTGCCTGATCCCGCCAATCACAGACTGATCATGTCGAAATAAAAAGGGGCCTTTTGGCCCCTTTAGTTATGTTTTATGCAAGCATCATCGATGCTCCTCATCACCGAAAAGGCAGCAATCAAGCTCCGGCTCCACCAATGGATGCGGGCGGCAGAACCTGTGGGCTGAGATCAACACAGTGCGGAACAATCTGATTAGAAAGGAGGTTAGCGATGGATCAGGATATGGCGATCCTGCATAGAAAGTGGCTCAAGAAACATCTGCAAGAGCTGCGAGCTTCAAAGGACGAGGATGAAGAGAAAGGAGGCATGCTGCATTTCGTCGGTATTCTGTGCGCGGCTATCCCGCTGCTGACAGCGGCCATTTACGTTGTGGGAATGCGTTATTACCACGGCTACCTGAGTCAGTTCGGGCTGGATAGCACCGAGCTTTCACTCCCAGCAGACGTCACACTTCTCTACGGTTTTCACCTGCTTATCAAACTGTTTCTGCCCTATATATTTCCCCTTGTCTTGGCAGTTGGGACGCTGTTTGTGGTGCTCTCCTTTCTGTTTTTCAAAGTGAAGTGGCGACTGACACTCTCCTGGTGGCTGGTTCGCTGTTTCGTGCTGCTTCCCATCGTGCGAAAAGGAGGCAAGATTGCTCATCAATATCCGGCTCCCTTCACTTTCAATTGCTTGATTTGGCTAAAAAGCGCTTACCTCAAATTCGCTGTTTTTATTCTTCCCCCCTTGTTGGTCATCATGGCATCAGAACATATCAAGCCGATGGGAGCAGAGCTGGCGCGCAACCAGATCGAAAAAGTTGAAAAGGGCAGCTGGCCGACGACAGAGGCCCATAGTCAGTCACCTTTGCTCGGTGACGAGCCCCATATCCGCATCGCCTGCAACGCCGCCCACTGCGCCTATCGCCTCAAGGGGGGCGACACCCTGATCCTGCGCTTCGATCAGATTGAGCAGACCCGTTATCAGCCTGAAAAGACGGCCTCGAAATGAACAAGCCGCCCCGAGGCGGCTTGATTCATCTGGCGTGCAACTCCCTCAGCGCGCTTATCAGAGCATCGAGCCCCTTGTCGAGTTTTTGCCTGGAGCAACCCACATTGAGGCGGATAAAGCCTGTTCCCTCGGGGCCGTAGGTGTCGCCGCGCATGATGGCGACCCGGTATTTCTCCACCAGCAAGCTTTGCAGGGCATCCATCTTTTCCGCCCTGTCGATGCCGAGTCCGTTGAGATCAATCCAGGCGAGATAGGTGCCCTCGGGCACTTGGTAGTCGATGGCCGGGAAGGCGGCATTGAGCCGCTCGGCAACGTGCGCCAGATTGCCATGCAGGTGGCGCTTCAGGGCATCGAGCCAGCCATCGCCATCCCGGTAGGCGCTGATATGGGCCAGGATGCCGAGAATGGGGGGGGAGGAGAGGCCATGGGCGGCCTTGAGTTGCCGTAAATACCCTTCCCGGCTCGTCACCTCAGGGATAAAGGCATAGGCGCCGCCAAGGGCCGGAATATTGAAGGATTTCGAGCCCGAGCTGACCTGCGCCCAACTGTCATCTGGCGCCACCTCGCTCCAGGGCAGGTAGGGGGTAAAGCTTATATCCATATGGATGTCGTCCGAGATCACCTTGACCCCGTGGCGCTGGCAGATGTCTGCCATGCGGGACAGTTCATCCCGGCTCCAGACCCGGCCTGTGGGATTGTGGGGGCTGCACAGCAGCAGGATGCGGCAATCGGGGCGGGCCGCCTGTTGCTCAAAACAGACCCAGTCGATCTGATAACGCCCCTCCCTCTTTTGCAGCGGGCAGGAAAGCAATACCCGATCGCTGGCCGCCAGCATATTGCCGAAGGCGTCGTAGGCGGGGGTGTGCACCAGCACGCCCTCCCCCGGCGCCGACCAGAGGCTCACCAACTGAGCGACCACATAGATGACCGAGGGGCCATAGACCAGGGTCTCGGGGTCGAGGCTGGCGCCATGACGGCGGGCAAACCAGCCGCTCACCGCCCCCTTGAAGTCACTGTGGTTCCAGCGGCTGTAGCCAAACACCCCGTGTTCCAGCCGCTTGGCCAGCGCCGCGCGTATGCAGGGGGCTGTCTCAAGATCCATGTCCGAGATGGTGAAGGGGAGCAAGTCGGCATGGCCGAAACGGTCTGCCACATAGTCCCACTGGGTACAGTAGGTGCCGTGGCGATCGACCGGGCGCTCGAAGTCATAAGTCTCATGCATGCTATTTCTTTCTCCATCAATGCGGCGAATGGCCAGGAAGAATGGATAAGGGGGCATCAGCCCCCGACATTATCTTGCTGGCGCGGACGATCAGGTCCCCATCAGGCTCTGCAGCTGGTTTTTCACCAGGTGCACCTGAGGGCCTATCACCACCTGCAGGTTGTGCTCGTCGAGCTTGATCACCCCGATGGCGCCATTGGCTTTGAGCAGCTTGTCATCGACCCGGCTCATGTCCTGCACCGACATCCGCAGCCGGGTGATGCAGTTGTCCAGCGCCAGTATGTTGTCGGCGCCCCCCAGGGCATTGAGGATGATCTCGCCGTTGTAACCGCTGCTGCCCACGGGTTTGCCCGCCGGTTGCGGGGCGTCGTTGCTCTCAATCTCGCGGCCCGGGGTCTTGAGGTTGAAGCGGACGATGGCAAAGCGGAACACGCCGTAGTAAACGGCAAACCAGATCGCGGCGACCACGGGCACCAGATACCACTTGGTCGCGGTGCCCTGCAGCACCCCGAACACCAGAAAATCGATGAGGTTGCCATCGGTGTTGCCGATGGTGACCCCCAGGAGCCCCATGGTCATGAAACCCAGACCGGTCAGGATGGCGTGGATGAAGTAGAGCACCGGCGCCACGAACAGGAACAGGAACTCCAGCGGCTCTGTGATGCCACCGATGACGCAGGCCACCACCCCGGACACCAGCAGCGCCTTGATCTTGCCGCGATTCTCCGGTCGGGCGCAGTGATACATGGCCAGTGCCGCCCCCGGCAGGCCGCCGAGGAAGGCGGGCATCTTGCCCTGTGACAGGAAGGAGGTGGCGGAGACCGAGAAGCCGGTGGTGTCGGCGCAGGAGAGCTCGGAGTAGAAGATGTTGAGGGCGCCGCTCACCTCGTTGCCGCACACCAACTGGGTGCCGCCCGCTTCGGTGAAGCGAATGAGCGCCACCAGAATGTGGTGCAGGCCGAGCGGCAACAGCAGACGCTCACCGGTACCGAACAGGAAGGGACCGAAGGGGCCTGCGTGGGAGATGACGGCACCGATGCCGTTGATACCGGCGGCGAACCAGGGCCAGACCAGAGGCACCACCAGACCGACCACCCCCAGTACCAGCGCCGTGATGATGGGCACGAACCGGGCACCGCCGAAGAAGGCCAGCGCATCCGGCATCCGGTAGGTGTAGAAACGGGCATGCAGCTTGGCGACGATGACCCCGACGATGATGGCCCCCAGAATACCGGTATCGATGGAGCTGATACCGAGGATCGATTTCACCCCGTAGGCTTTCTCCGCCGCCCCGTCACCGATCACATTGGCCACCGTCAGGTAGAAGTTGATGGAGAGGTTGAGCGCCGCATAACCGACGAAACCGGCAAAGGCTGCCACCCCCTTCTCTTCCCGCGCCAATCCGAGCGGAATGGCGACCGCAAACATCACCGGCAGATAGATGAAGGCCACCAGCCCCACCTTGGTCATCCAGAGGAAGAGCAGCTGCAACACCATGTTGTCGAGGAAGGGCATGCTCTGCTTCACCGCATCGCTGGTGAGGGAGCTGCCGACCCCGAGCAGGATGCCGGAGAAGGCGAGCAGGGCCACCGGCAGCATAAAGGTCTTGCCGAGGCTCTGCAGGAACTCCCATATCGTGGATTTGGCGGGGGACTTGGCCATGTGACGGATCCTTGTGAGTTGAAGGTCAGGTCCCGATGTCGCTCTTCTTCACCCCCCTGGTTGATAAACGCAAGCAGGGGCGGAGTCCCATCAGGTTTTATGGATGATAAAACGTTTTATCAACTCACAAGTGCCGACAAGATCACAGAATCATGGGCAAAGATGGCAGCCTGTCGCAAATCTGTGAGGCAGATCCATGCCCGCGGGATGTAACGTTTCACTTGGGGATATGAGGGGTTATGCTGTGGCTATCTGATCTCTTGTCCCTGGCTGCAACGCGCGCTCTATGTCGTCACACTCCATGCCATCCAATCCTATGTCGCCCAGACCGCAAGCTGCGAAACTGGCCAAAATCACCGACGTGGCAGAGCTGGCGGGGGTCTCGGTCACCACAGTCTCCATGGTGCTCAACGGCAAGGGGCGTATCTCCCCCGCCACCGCAGAGCGGGTGCAGCAGGCCATCAGGCAACTCGATTATGTGCCCAACAGCGCCGCCGCCAACCTGCGCAGCCAGCACTCCAATCTGGTGGGCTTGATCCTGCGCGACATCACCGACCCCTTCTATACCGAGGTGACCGCCGGGGTGAGCGAGGTGCTGGAGCAGCAGGGCTATCTGCTGTTTCTGACCCAGTGCGGCCACAGCCCGGAGCGGTTGCAGCAGAGCATCCAGTCCCTGTCGCGCCAGGGGGTGGCTGGCATCATCTTCAATCCGGTGCGCGGCGCGGCGGCCAAGACGCTGCAGACCCTGCTCGACTCGCAATTGCCGGTGGTGTGCGCCGCCCGCTCCTACTATCGCGATGACGTGGACTTTATCGGCCCGGACAACAGCCACGCCGCCCAGCAGGCCACCACCTATCTCATCGAGCAGGGTCATCGCCATATCGCCTACGTGGGGGGACGGG
Organism: Aeromonas sp. BIGb0445; assembly: GCF_024809075.1. Lineage (NCBI taxonomy): Bacteria > Pseudomonadati > Pseudomonadota > Gammaproteobacteria > Aeromonadales > Aeromonadaceae > Aeromonas > Aeromonas sp. BIGb0445. Next base: position 532,514 of record NZ_JANUES010000001.1, on the reverse strand, counting down.
CCGACTCCCTGGCCCGCGCCGAGCGGATCGGCGGCTACTGCGCCAGCCTGCTGCAATACGGCCTGCCCTTCAAACCCGAGTGGATATTGGAGTGCGAGCGCACCCAGCGCAGCGCCGCCGACACCATAGCCCAGCTGCTGCATCAGCATCCCAAGGTGACCGCCATCCTCTGTCACTATCCCGAGGTGGCGCTGGGGGGCATCTACGGGGTGGAGGCGAGCGGGCGCAGCGTCGGCAAGGACAACTACATCGGCCAGCAAGTGGCGCTGCTCGGCTTTGACGACGTGGCGGAGGCGGAACTCACCTCCCCCGCCCTCACCTTCGTCAGCTCACCGGCCCGGGAGATTGGCCGCCAGGCCGCCCAGCGGCTGCTGGCCCGGATGCAGCAACCGGATCTCGCCCCCAACCGCCATATCATCACCCCCAACCTGCAAAAACGAGAATCGGCCTGAGGCTCAGGCAAGGCTTCCTGGCTGCCCATGCGCTGGCACCAGCGCGTCATCCCCTGGCCGTGCAGACCGAGCTCAAGAGGCGCCCTCCCCCCATGGCTGACTCCCCCACATTGGGGGTTGAGAGGCCAGTGAATAAACCTATGATGGGCGCGCCATCCAGAGCGGGAGTCGATGTCATGGTAACAACACAGCAGGCACAGACCGAACCACAGAGCGAAGTCCATCCCTGCGACCAGTGCGGGGAGCGCACTCACCATATCGTGGTGCTGGTTGCCCGAGACCACAGCCAGGACATCATGCCCAAGGAGCCGCGCAAGGCCTTCTGGCAAGCCTTTCGCGCCAGCAGCATCACCAACTGGGCATTTGGCGAGACCCTGGCCTATCAGGCCACCCATGTGAAGCACCTGATTTGCGAGCGCTGCGGCGAGACCTTTCTCGAGTATTGAGTGGCTGTTACCCCGGCAAGGGGCGATAGCCAGCCTGCTGCTGCACAAATATGTCCGCACTCTCACTCATGTGTTGATCACCGACCGGTTTCTCGCAAAGGGCCGTTTTACCCCCTTCCACCACCGCTTGCTATGCCCCGCTTGCAACCAGGCTCCCTCGGGATCGCAGCCTGTGCCGCAACAAGGTCATCGAGCGGCCATGTCCCGCTATATCACCGATTAACCGCAGCAGACTGGAAGCTGTCGTCACTGGTGGTAGCGTAGTTTTTAGGTTGGCGCAGAGCGTAGCTAAGCCCGACAGGCGATCACTATTGCGCCAGCCAGAGCGGAATAAACGTGGATACAAGAGATTGGCACACCAGAATTAACGATACATGTCGCGGTAAACCTTGGCTTCACTTCGTTCAGCACCAGCCCATGATTTTTAGCCCAGGATATGAGATGAGCCATATATCCAACGAGACGGCAATCGAAACGATGGCTCGTGGCCCATGAAGCGCTTCCTGATCGCACAAACTGGGCTGAGCCCCCCTTTCTTCAGTGATCTACTGTCCTTCACCATTATTTAGCGTTACAACATTATGATTATGCTGCATTTCTCTTAGAAACAGATTGGTTAAATCTTGAACCGTTTTATCCATATCTCCCCGCTGGCGATAAACTGCAATTGTAATATTTGGGAGTGCAGGGAGCTGGGTCAATCTCTGGCTATGATGTGGGGGTGTTTGAGAAAATAAAGCGACGACGCCCAGCCCAGCCTCTGTAGCAGCCTGTAAAGCTGCAAGGCTACTGCTCTCAAATACTATATGCCAAGGAATACCGTTTCTATTCAATGCCTCTAATATACGATTACGCCATGAGCAAGGCTGACTAAAAATGACTAAAGGTAATGATTCACCTTGATGTTCGAACCCATTAGCTGCAAACCAATAAAGTGGAAAACTAAATTCCTGAATGGGTGCTGGTGCATTGACAATCGGCATGCTGACCAACACATCCAACTCACCACGTTCAAACGCAGCAAATAGCGACTGCTTATTGGTCACCTCAACCCGCAAGCTTAATCCAGGATGCACACAAGCAAAGTCTGCTAATACGCGGGTAAAGTGATTACTCACCAGATCTTCAACCAAACCAATACTGCAATGCAGTTTACCTTGTGATGCAGGCTTTAGACTCAGTTGATCGGTCAGACTCAAAATGCGTTCTGCATAAGGTAATAACGCCTCCCCCTCCGTACTTAAACGTATTCCTCTGTTGGAGCGAAGCAGCAATGCATGACCTAGTTGCTGCTCTAAACGCTGAATTTGCTGGCTAAGCGCTGGCTGGGTTTTCCCTTGCAATATTGCGGCCCGGTTAATGCTACCACATCGTACAACACTCACGAAAGAGCGCAGCAGCGCGGTATCAAAGTCATTTGTCATAAAGGAATCTTATAGCTGCCATTCATTTTTGCAGTCTACCTATGAGCTATGCCATCCGCTAGAGTGAGCATGCTTTTATTTTTTAGCTGGAGTTCACGATGTACGTTTTAGCTGTCATTCTTGCTATCGCAGGTTCGGTCGTATACCACCTTTCGATTAAATTTGTACCTAGTGGTGTCAATCCATTTTTATCTTTGTCCTTGAGTTATGGCATCGCCCTTTTATTATGTTTACCTGGCATTTATTTTTATGACGGTAGTCGCAGCGTCCAAATATTAAACTGGAGTGTTGCTGGCGTGGCGCTGGGAATTTTAGGGATTGAGCTTGGATTCTTGTTGTTATATCGAGCAGGTGGCCATCTGGGGATATCTTCATTCCTGACCAATGCGGCAGGTACACTCTTGCTTTTACCTATTGGACTGTTGTTTTTTCGAGAAGCCTTTTCAGTCACTCGATTGCTGGGCATGGGTGTCGCCCTCTGCGGTCTATGGATGATGATGCCACGTAAATAATAGAGCCCTTAGGTTCGACTAGCAAAGCTGATTCAGGTATTGGCGTAGCTTGGATATTGAATTTTCGAACGCCACGGCAACCTTCAGCGCAGTAGGCTGATGCTTAATTTAATGGCACCTGATGTTTGTGTCGAAAGAGCAAGCTGAAAAGTGTCCAAATTAAAGCATGTCCTTACTTGCCCCAATATAGATAACTGGATGATACAAGAATAAATAAATACGGACGTCCCCCAAAAACTAAACCAGATTACTTGTGAAATTCATATCCAGCCTGGCCATTACGGCGCCACTTGGCTTGAACCCGGAATTTATCCGGCAGGATATTCATATGGATTTGCTTTAGCGAGAGGTGGGACGTCTCTCTCTGATCGTGATCGGTATCGCGGCCGTTATGCAGGGATTGTAGGGTTAGTGCATCGCATTGCCAACCGGCGGCAACCGGCGGCAACCGGCGGCAACCGCAGGTCTAATCAGCCAGGTAGGGTGCAATAAGCAACGCGCATTGCACCGCGATGCTCATCCTTGCCACCCTGCTCGGCGGTGCAATTCTCTCCGTTCATTGCACCCTACGGCTGCCCATTGATGCTCTGTTGCGCCGATCTCCGCTTGCCTCCATTTCTCCAGCTTGCCCTCCCTCTTCTCCACCTGCCTCCCCCTGACGGCTGCCATTTATGTGCGTTGGCTCACATCTCGCCCCATCATCTACCCTCACAAATTTACAGAAGAAGCTTCTCTCTCCCGTCCTGACTGGTAGGGCCACAGCGATAACACCGCAACCATATATAAACTAACATCATGATTTTATGTGTAAAAATACAATAGCCTTACTATCTTAGACCAATAGCTCGCTTTGGGATCCGGCTCACACTCGGGATTTCACCGCACAAAAATCCAGTAAACAGCATGTTTGTCCGATAGGGCAGTGGCCGCCATGCCACCATAATATGAGTGTCAACTTTGTCTGCATGTCCCGGGCGGCAATCCGGGAAGAGATGCCAACAGGCTCCGGCCAGGAGCAGGGAGAACGCCATGATCACCACCCTTATCAACGAGCATCTGATCAATCTCGATTTAACAGCGACATGCAAGGAGGAGGTCTTCAGCGAGATGGCCCGCTTGCTGGTCGCCCAGGGAAAAGTCAGCGATGAGCAGCAGTTCATCAAGGACCTGTGGGCCCGGGAAGCGCTGGACAACACCGGCTTCGAGGAGGGCGTTGCCCTGCCCCACGCCAAGAGCGCGGCGGTGAGCACCCCGGCGGTGGCCATCGGCATCAGCCGAGCCGGCATCGACTACGGCGCCGAGGATGGGCAGCCCTCCAAATTGTTCTTCATGATTGCCTCCCCGGCCGGTGGCGCCAACCACCATATCGAGGTGCTGGCCGAGCTCTCCGCCAAGCTGATCGAAGAGGGCTTTATCGCCAAACTGCTGGCCGCCAGGAGCTCTGCCGAGGCACTGGCCCTGCTGCTCGAGAAGAAAGAAGAGCAAGCCGCCCCAGTCGCCGACAAAGGCTTCATCATAGGTGTCACCGGCTGCCCGGCCGGTATCGCCCACACCTATCTGGCCGCCGAGTCTCTTGAGCGCGCCGCCAAGGAGCTGGGTTACGAGGTCAAGGTGGAGACCAACGGCTCCATCGGCGTCAAGAACAGCCCGACTGCGGCCGACATTGCCCGCGCCAGCGCCATCGTGGTGGCCTGTGACAAGCAGGTGGACATGTCCCGCTTCAACGGCAAGCCGCTCATCAAGACCGGGGTCAAGGCCCCCATCAAGGATGGCAAGGGGCTGATCGAGCAGGCGCTCAAGGCGCCAGCCTATGTGGCAGACAAAGAGGACAAGAAGGGCGAGGAGCAGAGCGCCGGTGGCGGCAGCGGCGATCTCTACCGTTTCCTGATGAACGGCGTCTCCCACATGATCCCCTTCGTGGTCACCGGCGGCCTGCTGATTGCGTTGGCACTGGCCATCGGGGGTCACCCGACCCCGAGCGGCATGCAGATCCCGGAAGGGAGCATGTGGAACCAGATCCTCAACGTCGGCGTGGTGGCCTTCAAGCTGATGATCCCCGTGCTCTCGGCCTACATCGCCTATGCCATTGCCGACCGCCCCGCCCTGGCGCCGGGCTTTATCGGCGGCTGGATAGCCAATGACGGCAGCTTCTACGGCGCCGACGCTGGCACCGGCTTTATCGGTGCCATCGTCGCGGGCCTGCTGGTCGGCTACCTGGTGCGCTGGATAGCGACCCGCAACTACAGCAAGATGGTGCAACCCCTGGTGCCGGTCATGATTGCGCCCATCGTCGGTTCCCTGTTCATTGCCGCGGTGTTCATCTTCATCATTGGCGCCCCCATCGCCGACATGATGACCGGCCTCAACAACATGCTGCTCTCCATGAGCGGCGGCAGCATGGTGCTGCTGGGCATAGTGCTGGGTGGCATGGCGGGCTTTGACATGGGGGGCCCGGTCAACAAGGTCGCCTTCCTGTTCTCGGTGGGCATGATAGCCTCGGGCCAGACCCAGTTCATGGGCGCCATGGCCTGCGCCATTCCTGCCGCACCACTGGGCATGGCCTTCGCCACCCTCATTGGTCGCAAGCTGGATGTGTTCGATGCCTCCGAAATCGAAGCGGGCAAAGCCGCCGGTGCCATGGGCCTGGTGGGCATCTCCGAAGGGGCCATTCCGTTTGCCGCCCGTGACCCGCTCGCGGTCATTCCGGCCAACGTGCTGGGCAGCATGACCGCCGCCGTGATGGCCTTCCTGTTCGGCATCACCAACAGCGTGGCCCACGGTGGCCCCATCGTGGCCCTGCTGGGCGCGGTCAACAAGCCGCTGCTGGCGCTGCTGTGCATGATCTGCGGTGCCATCGTCACCGGCGTGGTCGCCGTTGCCCTGAAAAAATTGCGCAAGGGCAAGCTGGCTGCCGTACCCGCTTAAACAACAGAAGCCCCGAACCACAAAGAGGCCCTCCTGGGCCTCTTTGTGTTGTCAGCGGCACACCGCAAGCTAGCCGGGCCTATCTGTCCGTTGGACATTTCGAGGCCAGACGTTATCTTGTCCCGGCGCTACCCATTTTTGCGAGGTCCCATGAAAGTCGTTGCCGTTACCGCCTGCCCCACCGGCATTGCCCACACCTATATGGCCGCCGAAGCGCTGCAAAAGGCGGCCGCCCAGCTCGGGTTGAAGATCAAGGTCGAGACCCAGGGCGCCATGGGGCTGGAAAATATCCTCACCGCCCGGGATATCGCCAGCGCCGATCTGGTGCTGATCGCCTCCGACATCGAGATAGAGCAGAAAGAGCGCTTCCTCGGCTGTCCCCAGCGCCAGGTATCGCTGGAGTCCGTGCTGCTCAATGCGGTCGCCGTGCTCAGCCCCCCGCCCCCCGCGCCCTGATGCTGAGCCGCGAGATCACCCTCTATTGCCGCCATGGCCTGAGCATCAGCCAGGCCCGGCAACTGAGCCGTATGGCGGGCCTGTTCAAGTCGCATATCCAATTGAGCAATCTCAGTCGCCGCCAGACCGCCGAGGCCAGCAGCCTGCTCGCCCTGCTCACCTTAGCCACCCAGCCCGGGGATCTCTGCCAGCTGTTGATTGAAGGACTAGATGCCGAACTGGCCCACATGGCGTTCAACTGCTGGTGCGTGGAGCTGGGCAAACCCCTTGGCCGCAGTGCGACGGCGCACCTCGCGGAGCAGCGCCTGGCCACCCACCAGCCCGACTACCACTTTGCCTTGCCCCAGGTGGCGAGCCTGTCTGCCCCGCACGCCAAGGCCCAGGTGCTGGCGCAGCTGATAGGCCTCCTGCCAGAGAGTCTGGTCAAAGAGAGCCCTGGCCTGCACAGTGAACTCATGGCCCGCGAGCAGGTCAGCGCCACCATCATCCGGGCGGGCATCGCCATGCCCCATGTGCTCAGTGCCGCCGTCCGCCAGCCCGCCCTCGCCATGTTGCACAGCACAGAGCCCGTCGATTGGGGTTCCAGCTTGGGGGCGGTGCACAACATCATCCTGCTCTGCGCCCCCCGGCAGCTGCCCCCCGCCCAGCTCAGACCCCTGACCCGGCTGGCCCGGGCCATGATGGACGAGACCCTGACCCATGCCCTGCTCCACGCCAGCACTCATCAGGCCCGTCACGCCATCGTCATCGAGGGACTGCTGAGCTAGCCCGCCGAAACCAGCCCGCCCGGTTCAGACCTCGCTTCGTGAGTCTCAACGCCTGGGGGACAGCTCCCGCCGCCGGGGGCCTGTGATACACTGTGGCCCCGCCATTATTGATGCCAGATGCCATGAAACCGAGCCGCCCTCTCCTCTCGCCACGATCCTCATCCCGCCCGGCCGCCCCGGTGCGCACTCAAACCGGGGGCGCCAACCCGCCCGTGGCGGCGCAGGATCGCACCTTGTTGCTGCTCAACAAGCCCTACATGGTGCTGTGCCAGTTCACCGACGAAGGGGGCCGAGAGACCCTCAAGGATTACGTAAAGGAGCCCGGCATCTATGCCGCTGGCCGACTGGACCGCGACAGCGAAGGGCTCTTGCTGCTCACCAATGACGGCAAGTTGCAGGCCCAGCTCACCCAGCCGGGAGAGAAGACTCCCAAGACCTATTGGGTGCAAGTTGAGGGGATGGTGAGTGACGAGGCCCTGGCCGCCCTGCGCGCCGGGGTTGAACTCAATGACGGCATGACGCTGCCCGCCGAGGCACGCATCATGGCGGAACCTGAGGTGTGGCCGCGCAATCCGCCGATCCGCGCGCGCCAGGCCATTCCTACCTGCTGGCTGGAGATCAAGATAGTCGAGGGCCGCAACCGTCAGGTGCGGCGCATGACGGCCCACATCGGCCACCCGACCCTGCGCCTCATTCGCTACGCCATCGGAGCCTGGACCCTGGATGGGCTGGCCCCGGGCCAGAGCCGTGCCCTGACCCCCGGCGAGATGCCCTCCCCCGCCCCTCGTCCCCGCGCGCCCAGAGCGGCGCCAACCCGCATGGCCGCGTCGACGCCCGCCAGGGGCCAGCCCCCAGCACGCGCCACCGACAAGGCAAGCACGGGGGCGAGCAGCAAGGGGTCCGGCCGCGCCAGCGCGCGCCGTCCGGCCCGTAAAGCCTGACCTTGTGCTGACCAGAGGACCTGTTGCGGTGAGCGGGATCACCGAGCGTGGTGCTCGCCCCATCACAGGGTCATCCCAGGCAAGCCCAGGGATCGGCCGCCTACCCCTGCCAGCTGGGAGATTCAGTCAAGGCTGCCCCAGCACCGCCACCCTGGCGGGCAAAGAGCGGGTGACAAGCCGGGCCGAACCCCCGATTATCTAAGCGAGCTCGAATCGCCCCCTTGCACCTTGCGGTGCCTATCTGCCCAGGAGCCTTGTTATGGATCACGAATATCTGCCCGCCCGCCTGACGGTCGCCGCCCTGGTGCACTGGCAGGGACGCTTTTTGCTGGTCGAGGAGGCGATCCACGGTGAGCGGCGCTTCAATCAGCCCGCCGGTCATCTGGAAGCGGGGGAGACCCTGATTGAGGCCGCCCGGCGCGAGCTCAAAGAGGAGACGGGGCTCGAGGCCCAGCCCAATGCCTGGCTCGGCAACTACCTGTTCAAACCCGCCGACAGCGAGGCCACCTTCCTGCGTACCGCCCTGGTGTTCGACCTTCACAGCGATCCGGGCCAGCATCAGCCCGCCGATCCCGATGGGGACGTGCTCGCCTGCCACTGGTTTACCCTGGCCGAGATAGCCGAGCGCAGAGCCGCCTTGCGCAGCCCCCTGGTCTGGCAATGCATCCAGGATTACCTGGCCGGCACCCGGCTGCCCCTGTGCGCCCTGCAAGCCTTCATCCATGGCAAGCCCCAGGCGGGCGTCTGACGAACAACCCCCGCCACGGGAGCGCCAGGCCCGCCCCTGCCGCCAATTCGGGACAAACGATTTCGCCGCCCCCCGCTCAACCCGGGATCATGATTTGTATATGTGACCGAGGGCGCGAAATGCTGTTAGAATACGCCCCGTTTAAACGAACTGGTAACGACACTCAATGACAGATAACAGCCAAATCAAGGTGATCGTCGGCATGTCCGGCGGTGTGGACTCTTCCGTCTCGGCCTACCTGCTGCAACAGCAGGGTTACCAGGTCGAAGGCTTGTTCATGAAGAACTGGGAAGAAGACGACACGGACGAGTATTGCTCTGCCTCCCAGGATTTGGCTGATGCCCAGGCAGTCTGCGACAAGCTGGGCATGCACCTGCACACCATCAACTTCGCCGCCGAGTACTGGGACAATGTGTTCGAACATTTCCTCGAGGAGTACAAGGCGGGGCGTACCCCGAACCCGGACATCCTCTGCAACAAGGAGATCAAGTTCAAGGCGTTCCTGGAGTTTGCCGCCGAAGAGCTGGGTGCCACCTACATCGCCACCGGCCACTATGTGCGCCGGGATGACAGCACAGGTCGCCCGCGCCTGCTGCGCGGTCTGGATGCCAACAAGGATCAGAGCTACTTCCTCTACACCCTGAGCGAAGCCCAGGTGGGTCAGAGCCTGTTCCCGGTCGGCAATCTGGAAAAACCCGAGGTGCGCCGCATCGCCGAGCAGCTCGAGCTCATCACCGCCAAGAAGAAAGACTCCACCGGCATCTGCTTCATCGGCGAGCGCAAGTTCAAGGACTTCCTGGCCAAGTTCCTGCCCGCCCAGCCAGGTCCTATCGAAACCGTGGATGGCAAGGTGATCGGCACCCATCAGGGCTTGATGTATCACACCCTGGGTCAGCGTAAAGGATTGGGCATTGGCGGCATGAAGGATGCCGGGGAAGATGCCTGGTATGTGGTCGACAAAGAGGTCGAGCGCAACACCCTGATCGTGGCCCAGGGGGATCACCCCCGCCTCTATTCGGATGGCCTCATCGCCAGCCAGCTGCACTGGGTGGATCGTACCCCCATTCGTGCGCCGCTGCGCTGCACCGTCAAGACCCGCTACCGCCAGCAGGATATCCCCTGCCTCATCCAGCCCATGGATGACGAGACCATTCGGGTCATCTTCGACGAGAAACAGGCTGCGGTGACCCCGGGCCAGTCGGCGGTCTTCTACGACGGAGAGAATTGCCTGGGCGGCGGCATCATCGAGCAGCGTTTCAACCATTCGGTGTGAATGAATCACGAGGGCCGCGCACATGCGCGGCCCTCGTCAGTAACCTGGCACTGTGCTGCAGTCAGCCGGTGCGCACGAACAGATCAAGACCGTGACCATATGCACAATACATTTCAAGGCAGGATCATGGTCTGCGGCGGCATCAGCCGGTGAATGAACAAAACAGGACCGTGACCATATGAAGGATACATGTCAAGACAGAACCAGGTCAGGGTCTGCGGCGGCATCAGCCGGTGAATGAACAAAACAGGGCCGTGAATGTATGAGCGATAAATTTCAAGACAGAACCATGGCCTTTGCCGGCATCTGCCAGGCGGCCTATCTGGTGCAGAAAGTGGCCCGTGACGGCAGCTGCGACGAGGCCGCCCTGCGCGAGAGCCTGCAAAGCGTGCTGGTCACCAATCCCAAGCAGCCCCTGGAAGTGTTTGGCAGCCACCTCGCCATTCGCGATGGCTACCGCGCCCTGGTCGAGCAACTCGGCGCCGATGGCAGCCAGAAGAATGCCGAGCTGACCCGCTATGTGGTCAGCCTGATCGCCCTGGAGCGCAAGCTGGCCAAGCGCAAAGATATCCTCAGCATGCTGGGGGAGCGCATCAGCCAGATTGGTCGCCAGCAACAGCATTTCGATCTGCTCGACGAGCAGATCCTGGCCAACATGGCGAGCATCTACAGCGATCTCATCAGCCCGATAGGGCCCCGTATCCAGGTCGCTGGTACGCCGCTGTTCCTGCAACAGCCGCTGGTACAACACAAGGTGCGCGCCCTGCTGCTCGCCGGCATCCGCGCCGCCGTACTCTGGCGCCAGCTTGGCGGCAGCCGTACCCAGATCATCTTCGCTCGCAAGAAGATGGTGGAACTGGCCAAACGATTTTAATCCCCCACACATCAGGAGTTCACCCCATGGAGTTGTCAGCGCTGACTGCTGTATCCCCGATCGATGGTCGCTACGGTGACAAGGCCGCCGCCTTGCGCCCTATCTTCTCCGAATTCGGTCTGCTGCGTTTTCGCGTCGAGGTAGAGGTGCGCTGGTTGCAGAAACTGGCCAGCCACGCCGGGATCCCGGAAGTCCCGACCCTGAGTGCCCAGGCCAATGCCGCGCTCGATGCCATCGTCCACGGCTTTAGCGAGGCGGATGCGGCTCGCATCAAAGCCATTGAGCGCACCACCAACCATGATGTGAAGGCCGTTGAGTACTTCCTCAAGGAGAAGGTGGAAGTGAACCCTGAACTGGCGGCTGTCAGCGAATTCATTCACTTCGCCTGCACCTCGGAAGACATCAACAACAACTCCCACGGCCTGATGCTCAAGGCCGCCCGCGAAGAGGTGATCAAACCCTATTGCGAGCAGTTGATCAGTGAAATCAAGCGTCTGGCCCATGAGTACCGCGACATGCCGCTGCTGTCACGTACCCACGGTCAACCGGCAACCCCGAGCACCATGGGCAAGGAGATGGCCAACGTCGCCTATCGCCTGGAGCGTCAGTATAAGCAGATCATGGCGGTCGAACTGCTCGGCAAGATCAACGGTGCGGTCGGCAACTACAACGCCCACATATCTGCCTATCCGGAAGTGAACTGGCACCAGTTCGCCGAGGAGTTCGTCACCTCCTTAGGGCTTTCCTGGAACCCCTATACCACCCAGATCGAGCCCCACGACTACATCGCCGAGCTGTTCGATGCCATGGCCCGCTTCAACACCATCCTCATCGATTTCGACCGGGATGTGTGGGGTTACATCTCCCTGGGTCACTTCAAGCAGCGCACCATAGCCGGCGAGATTGGCTCCTCCACCATGCCCCACAAGGTCAACCCCATCGACTTCGAGAACTCCGAAGGCAATCTGGGTCTGGCCAATGCGGTATTCCAGCACCTGGCGAGCAAACTGCCCATCTCCCGCTGGCAGCGAGATCTCACCGATTCGACCGTGCTGCGCAACCTCGGGGTGGCGGTGGGTTACTCCCTGATTGCCTATCAGGCGACCCTGAAGGGCATCTCCAAGCTGGAAGCCAACGCCGCCGCCATGGCCGCCGATCTGGATGCCAACTGGGAAGTGCTGGCCGAGCCCATCCAGACCGTGATGCGCCGCTACGGCATCGAGAAGCCCTACGAGAAGCTCAAAGAGTTGACCCGTGGCCGCCGCGTCGATGCCGAGGGCATGCGCACCTTCATCGACACCCTGGCACTGCCCGAGCACGTCAAGGTGGAGCTCAAGAAGCTGACCCCGGCCAACTATATTGGCGCCGCCAAGCAGCTGGTTGATGAGCTGAAGTAAGTACCCGCTTGCCAACAGGGGCCCGCCGGGCCCCTGTTGTTTTGGCATTGCACAGTGAATCGCCATAAACCCTTGCCGGGCGGATGTCCCGATAAGCGCAGCCGCTGCCCTTATCAAGACCTCTGTCTGACCACTTAATTAGGTATGAGAAGCCCATGTACGAACTCAATCTGGATATCGCTCACTTCCTCGAACATCATTGGCAGAAGCGCCCCCTGCTTATCAAGGGCGGCTTCACGCAGTTTCAGGATCCCATCAGCCCCGATGAACTGGCCGGGCTGGCCATGGAGAAAGAGATAGAGTCGCGCCTCGTCACCTGCAAAGATGACCAGTGGACCGCCGAGCACGGCCCCTTCGAAGATTACGATCAGCTGAGCGAGCGTGACTGGACCCTGCTTATCCAGGCCTGCAACCATTGGGCTCCCGAGGTCCATGAACTGGCGGTGCCCTTCCAGTTCATCCCGGGCTGGCGTTTCGACGACGTCATGGTGAGTTTCTCCACCCCGGGGGGCGGCGTCGGTCCCCACATCGATCAGTACGATGTCTTCATCACCCAGGGGGTCGGCAAGCGTCACTGGCGGGTGGGAGATGCCCAGCAGATCACCGAGTACGCCGCGCACCGCGCCCTGCGTCACTGCGGGCCCTTCGAGGCGATCATCGATGTGGAGATGGAACCCGGCGATATCCTCTATATTCCGCCCGGATTCCCCCATGAGGGCTACGCCATCGAGCCCTCCATGAACTTCTCGGTGGGGTTCCGCGCCCCGGATGCCCGGGATCTGCTCACCTCTTTTGCCGATCACCTGATCGACAACGAGATCCGCACCGAGCGCTATGCCGACCCGGATCTCAAACCCTGCCGCCACCATGGCGAGATCCAGCAGCACGAGCTGCACCGCCTGCGCGAGCTTATGCAACAAGCGTTGGATGACGAGACCCTGTTCAAGGAGTGGTTCGGCGCCACCATCTCCGAGGCCAAGCACGATCTGGATGTCATGCCTCTGCCTCAGGACGACGCCCCGGATTACAGCAGCGATGAGGTGGCCGATCTGCTGACCCAGGGCCAGCCAGCGGTGCGAGTGCCTGGTCTGCGCTGCGTCTGGTTTAGCGACGACAACCAGACCTGCTACATCGATGGCGAGGCCTGGACCCTGGGCGAACCCGATGGCGCCGCCCTCAAGCTGCTGTGCGATCGCGATCTGGTGACCCAGTCCGACATGGTGGATCTCGCGGATCAGGCCGGCTTCCTGCACCTGTTCACCCGCCTGGTCAATCGCGGTTACTGGTTCTTCGACTGAACGGCGAACCGAACAGACAAAAAAGGCGCCTGATGGCGCCTTTTTGATGGGGTACTGTGGCTGACTGCTCGCCGGGCATCACTCTTCGTCAGCACTCTCTTCGGGGATCTCGTCGAACAAGGGGTGGTAGAGCACCTCTCCTTGCAGATTGGTCAGGCCACCCGCCTGCAGCTCCATGGCCATGAAGTGCTCGCTTGGCACCTCATAGCAGCAGTGCAGACCGAATTCACTGGCGGGACGAAACCCGAAACGAGCGTAGTAGGCGGGATCGCCCAGCACCACCACTGCCTTCCAGTCCATCTCCAGCGCCGTATCCAGCCCCTCGCGGATCAGCTCCGAGCCGATGCCCTGTCCCTGCCAGTCCGGGTGCACGGCAACCGGTGCCAGGCCAAGCCAGGGCCCTTCCAGACCATTGATGGTCACCGGGCTGAGCAGCAGGTGGCCCATGAATTCATAGTCCTCCTCTTCCACCTGGGTCACCACGGCAGCGCCGCATTCACGCAGGCGGTTGACCAGTTCGGCCTCATCGGTGCGGCCAAAGGCGGCACTCACCAACTCATAGACGGGTAACATGTCGCCGGGGCGCTCGGTTCTCAGCATTAAGACAGACTCCTGATACAACTTGCCGCCATTATTCCACAGAAATCCCGCCGGGCCGGAACACCTTTGACCAGAAATGGGAGCTTTCCCCCAGGAAAACGTTACAGAGCCCGCCCCATCCTTGGAGGCTATTCCGCCTCTCCCTCTGCCTGAACACAGCCTCAAGGGGCACCAGGATTATCTCCCCCGGACACCGCGCCCCAAGCGCCAGTGCCGCACGACGCAATCGGGACGCTCGACCAGAGGCGCCATCCCCAGATCGCTCATGCCCAGTTTGGCCATCACCCGGCCAGAGGCCAGGTTGCTCGCCATGTGGCAGCCGTTGATCTCGGGTAAGTGAGCGCTCGCAAAGGCAAAGTCTCGCACCAGTATCGCCGCCCTGGTCGCGATGCCGAGCCCTTGCCAGGGCATACCGACCCACCAGGCCAGGGAGCCCTGGCAACTCAGGGACACAGTGCCCACAGGCGCAGCCTCCGCTTCCCCTTCCAGCCAGATGGCCCAGCTCCATGCCTGTCCCAGCCCTTGCTTGCGCCCGCAAAGCTGGAGCCAATCGCTGGCAGCCCCCTCGGGATAGGGGTGGGGAATATTGAGGGTATAACGGGCAATGGCCGCATCCTGGCAGTAAGCCGCTATCCAGGATGCATCCCTCGCCACCAGAGGACGCAGGCAGATGGCGCCGGCTAGCCGCGCCCCTCGCCGGGACTGAGATGCCTCTTCTGGAGAGAGAGCCGGCTCTCGCAGCCAGGGCAGCGTCAGGCGCCTTGCCAGCAGGCGCGTCAAGGCGGGGCCCAGCCCCTGAGTAAGGGACAGGGAGTGATCTGCACCACTGGGCCCCAGGGTCAGCAAGCCCTGCTCCTTGGCCAGTACCAGCAAGGCCGAGGAGGCGCTCAGCAAGATCTGCCGGTCTTGGGCCCCACTCGCACGCGCTGGCCCCCCCGCAGGCGCCAGCCAGTCAGCCAGCAGCGCGGACGCATCGAGCCGCCCATCCGGGCGGAATGCACTCTCCTGCTCCCAGGCGCCACCGCAGCATGCATTGTTATCTCCTCGCCGCCCCAGCAACCACCAGCTGTGCCCGGCGCGCTGCCAGGCGCTCACGTCAGGGAGCCAGTGAGCCTGGAGCAGATCCCTGTCGATCAGCAGGCCCATGGCACCCGGTCTCTCCACCTGAGCAGACCAGGCCCCTGAGTCATCAAAGGGGTGAGTGATCACTGCTGTCAGGGGGCCAATCTGTCTATCTGCCAACGCTCACCTGCTCGCTGATAGAGGAAGCGATCGTGCAGCCGGTGCTCCCCCCCCTGCCAGAACTCGACGCTGTCGATCACCACCCGGTAGCCGCCCCAGAAGCTGGGCAGCGGCACCTCGCCATTGGCGAATTTCTGCTTCAACTCCATGAACTTGGACTCCAGCACGCCACGGGCACTGATACGGGAAGACTGCTGCGAGACCCAGGCCGCAATCTGGCTATCCTTGGGTCTGCTGTGGAAATAGCGCATCACCTCCAAGGTGCTCAGCTTCTCTACGCGCCCTGTGACATGCACCTGGCGGTCCAGCATATGCCAGGGGAAGAGCAGGCTGATGCAGGGGTTGCCCGCCAGTTGCAGCGCCTTGCGGCTGCCCATGTTGGTGTAGAACAGCATGCCTGCCGCATCATAGTGTTTGAGCAGCACGGTGCGCTGCCAGGGCTGGCCGCTGGCATCGACGGTGGCAACCACCATGGCGGTGGGATCCGACAGCTTGGCTTCGCAGGCCTGCCCCAGCCACTTCTCGAACAGCGCCAGGGGCTCGACAGGCAAATCGGCTCTGTGCAGGCCACCCTTGCTGTATTCACGGCGCAGATCAGCAACATCCATCATCTTGTTTTTCCTTCTTTATTTTCCCATGACTGCGCAAGACGCCAAGGCTCTGTACCTGCCTCGGGGCTGTCATGTCCTGGTTGGCATTGTGCGACTAGCCCGGCCTTGCGACAAGCCTCAACTGCGAAGGGAGGCCATAGCCCCCCTCCCTTTTTCCCATCTGCATCCTGCGAGGCCTGGCGCGCTATCTTGCTCCCTCATCCCGTGGGCAGTGCGCCACTATCTGGCGATTATATGCTGCGGCAAAGTCAGTCAACGCCTGCTGTTGTGCCTCCTCCCCAGGCCTCACCAGATCCCCCAGCCCCTCCAGATAACGCATGCCACAGCGCCCCTTGACCGCCCCCTGCTGCTCGGCCGCAATGCCCGGCGCCATCTGGCCACGACCAGCCCGGATGATCACCCGGTGATCGCCGCGAGCCAGATGCTCACTGAGGGCCTGCGCCACGCCAGGGATCTCAACGGCGGCCCTGGTGCCGGCCTGGGGGCTGGCATCGGCCTGGCAGCCAGCCAGCAGCAAGAGTCCCAGAGCCAACAAGGCCCTCATCTGTCACCCCGACGTCGCATGGCACCACCCAGCGCGAGCAACAACAAACTCCAGAGGCTCAGGCTGCCGCCACCGCCGCCTCCGCTGGAGTCATCAGTGGGCACTGTTGGTGTCGGACTGACCGTGCCTATGGTGCTGCCACTGCCGGTCAGGCTCAATCTGGGACTCAGGGCGAAGAAGATATTGCCATTGCAACTCAGCTTCAGTCGCCCCTGGCTGGTGACGGGCAGGGTCGGCAGCGTCAGGGAGGCGTTGCCACTGTTCGGGATGGCGCTGGCAAGCGGACTCCAGGCATGGCCATCATTGGCGCTCAAGGCCACATCGACCCTGGCACAAGAGATGGGAGCCGCCTGGCTGCCCGCCACCTGCCAGCGAATGGCCAGCGCTTGTCCCTCGCTCAGGGTGCCACTCAATGGGGAGGTCAGTGTGAAAGGGGATCCCGTATCGACCACCTGTACCTGCATCTCGTCACTGCCCACCCCGCCCTTGCCATCCCGGGCCGTCAGGCGAAAATTCAGGGTGCGGTTGGTGGTCGGCCACGCCTCTCCCTTGGCGAGGATGCCACTTTGCAATGCACTCAGGCTGGGCAACAGTCGCTGACTCGAGGTGCCGGGCGCCACAAAGGGGAAGATGGGCCTGCTGCCATCATCGACCATGGTCGCCAGACTGGTGGAGGCTGCGCCGCGATCGAGCTGCTCCCAGTTGTAACTCAGGCTGTCGCCATCGAGATCCGAGCCACCCCCATTGAGCAAGAAAGGGGTATTGGCCGGGATCACATAGTCATTGCCCGCCGCGACCTGAGGCGCATTGTTGCTGAGCGCCTCCCGGATGCCGCAACTCTGGTAGAACCCCATGTGTTCGCGCATCTGCTCGATGGACTTGCTGTGGAAATATGGCAGGCTGCCATCTTGCAGATCCTCCTCGCCGCACAAACCGGCGTAGCCCATGATGGAGCTGCCGCTGCCGGGCTCCCAGGCCTGCGCTGCGATACGACTGCCGCTGCCGCAGTCCCCGCTAGTGCCATTGAAGGTGTGATCGGCCCCCAGCTGATGGCCGAGTTCATGGGCCACGTAATCGATGAAGAAGGCATCCCCCACCGGAGCACTCGAGCCGGTCATCCCCTGGGATTTCAGATTGGCGACACACAGGCTGCCCAGCATGGCCAGGCCCCCTCCCCCGGTGTTGAGCACGTGACCTATATCAAAGGGGGTCGCCCCAAGGGCCGTCGCCTGCACGCTCTGATTCTTGGCCATGTCACTGCTGTCGTTGCTGAACGGGTCAGTGGCGGGGTCGGTGTAGATGACGAGATCGTTGTTGGCGACCAATTGGAAGTTCACACCGAGATCCCGCTGATAGACCTCGTTGACCCGGTTGAGCAGGGTGGCGATGGCTGCCAGTGCACCGGCCTTGGTCCCCGTGTGATACTGGGTGTACTCACCCGACGCCGAGATGGCGATGACATAGCGCCGACGCTCGTTGCCACTCACCAGCACGGCCCG
The DNA here is from genome assembly GCF_024809075.1 of Aeromonas sp. BIGb0445. Classification (NCBI taxonomy): domain Bacteria; kingdom Pseudomonadati; phylum Pseudomonadota; class Gammaproteobacteria; order Aeromonadales; family Aeromonadaceae; genus Aeromonas; species Aeromonas sp. BIGb0445. The sequence continues at coordinate 514,505 of NZ_JANUES010000001.1, read as the reverse complement.
GGCGGCGGCGAGGGGCTGACCCAGCACCTCGTCAGCCTGCTGCTCGAGGGGACTCAGGGCATCGCGCTGGTCGTAGACCACATAACCCAGCCCATTCCTCAGGGGATCGATGAAGATGAGCCGACCCTGATTGTGAAACATGCCGTGAAAACCCAGGGGCCCCAGCTCGAAACGGCCGGTATCCCGCTCATCCTGCAGGCTCTGGCCGCTGAAAGTGAGGATCCCGGGATACTTGGCCGCCAAAGCGGCAGGCAACAGATCGTTGAGCGTCAATATGAAACCGACCTCTCCCCCCTCGGGCAGAGGCAGCACCAGGGTGCGCGCACCATCGGCCAGTGCCGTCAGCTGCGCACTGGCATCATCGACCTGGCGAAAGGCCCGCGCCCGCACCGCTAGCCCAGCCTCTTCCTGGCCCCTGGCGGCCAGGGTGCGCCAGTGTGGTGCGGGTTCTGCCTGAACCTGACTGGCCATCAGGGGGATCAATAGCAGGAGTGTTCGCATCGACATCATCTGGATATCCTTATCGTCCGGGCCACTCAGGGCCATCATGGCTTGCTGCGCGAATGAGTATGGTGACCTCTCGGTGTGTTGACCGCCCCTGTCCCCATCAATTACGGGATCATGGCCGTTTATGGCGTCACCAGCAAGGGAAAGCGCGAGCGCTGCGGTTGCGCCAATCTGGTCTAACCCCTATCATTGCGCGGATTTCATCGGCCAAGGTTAATCTCATGCTCAAATCCCCACTGTTACCCCGTTTCGGGGATCTGGTTGATGCCATTCTTGACGACGTACTGACGCAGGGTCTCACTCTGGACCGTGCCTACGCCCGTCATTTTTCCGGCATCGAACTCAAACCCCAAGAACAGGCAAGGATTGCCCTGGTCACCGGCGATCTGCTGCGTCGCCTCAGCCTCTACTGCAACCTGTCCGGCATTCAAGTGCGTCAAGCCGCCAAGAACGTCTGGCCGCTGCTGCACAGCTGGCATGCGTTCCACAAGATTGATATGCCCAACCACCCCAGCTTGGATCGCTTCAACGAAGAAGCGTTTCGTCGCCGTCTGACCGAAGCCAAGAAAAACCCTGTGCTGATGGATGGCTGCCCCAGCTGGCTGGAAAAACTCGGTGCCGAGCAACTTGGCGACGCCTGGCCTGCCGAACGGGCCGCCCTGGCCTGGATGCCCAAGCGCTACCTGCGCGTCAACAGCCTCAAGTGCACCAAGGCGCAGCTGCAAGCCCAGCTCAACAAAGAGCATGTGAGCACCATCCCCGTTGAGGGTGTCGACAGCGCCCTGCAGGTCACCTCCGACTCAGCCCTGTTCCGCACCAAGGCCTTTGCCGATGGCTGGTTCGAACAGCAGGATGCCGGCTCCCAGCTGGTTGCGGCCGCCCTCGACGTCAAACCGGGCATGAAGGTGATCGATGCCTGCGCCGGTGCCGGTGGCAAGACGCTGCACATCTCCGCCCTGATGGAGGGCAAGGGCCGCCTGCTCGCCATGGACGTGGAAGAGTGGAAGCTGGAAAACCTCAAGCAGCGTGCCCGCCGCGCCGGTGCCCACAACGTGGAGACCCGCGTCATCACCAGCAGCAAGACCGTCAAACGCCTCAAAGAGAGCGCAGATCGTGTGCTGCTGGACGTACCCTGCTCGGGCCTGGGCGTACTCAAGCGCAATCCGGATGCCAAGTGGCGCGACACCGCCGAGCGTCTGCCGATCCTGATGGCACTGCAAGAAGAGATATTGCAGCGCTACAGCCAGATGACCAAGATAGGTGGCATCCTGGTCTATGCAACCTGCTCCATACTGCCCTCCGAGAACCGTCAGCAGATAGACAAGTTCCTGGCCGCCAACGAGCACTTCCGCCTGCTGGACGATCATAATGTCAGCCCGAGCCAGACCGGCTTCGATGGCTTCTATATGGCTCGTCTGGAGCGTATTTCCTAAAGGGAAATGCAGGGCATCATTGCCCATGAAAGAGGGGAGCCAATGGCTCCCCTCTTTGTATTTCGCAACCGGTAACAGCGCTTATTCTGCGGCGTCTTCCGACTTGTACTTGGCGGCGGTCTCTTTGACCAGGGTCTGCAGTTCGCCTGCCTGGAACATCTCAATCATGATGTCGCAGCCACCGACCAGCTCACCATCGACCCACAGCTGGGGGAAGGTCGGCCAGTTGGCAAACTTGGGCAGCTCGGCGCGGATGTCCGGGTTCTGCAAGATGTCCACATAAGCGAAGGGTTCGCCACAAGACATCATGGCCTGGGAGGCCTGGGCAGAGAAACCGCAGCTCGGAAGCTTGGGGGATCCCTTCATGTAGAGAATGATGGGGTTCTCGGCCAGCTGCTGTTTAATCTTTTCAATAGTTTCCATAGGTGCCTCACTAGAGCGATTTCGCCGATCATTCTACTGCAAAGTCAGCCGACCACAAACCGGCAAACCGAAAACGCGTCATTTACACCCGACTCAATACGCGGCAACTTGATCCCCGTCATGGCGAGAATCAAGAGTTGTGAGCCCATCTTTGATGCTGTTACAATCATTCGGCCCATTGGGCGCCCGTCCGGCAACCTCAGGACGTTCGCCCAGTCACGTAAAATAATGCTTTTCGCCCAAGAAAAGCCTATGCAATGTCTTGCAACCGTCGCTTTCGCACGGCCAGCCAATGGAGAGTAGAAAATGGCTTTCGAACTTCCCGCTCTGCCCTACGCAATCAATGCTCTGGAACCGCACATCTCCCAGGAAACCCTGGAATATCACCACGGCAAGCACCACAACACCTATGTGGTCAACTTGAACAACCTGGTGCCGGGTACCGAGTTTGAAGGCAAGTCCCTGGAAGAGATCATCAAGACCTCCACCGGTGGCATCTTCAACAACGCCGCCCAGATCTGGAACCACACCTTCTACTGGCACTGCCTCTCCCCGAATGGCGGCAATGAGCCGACTGGCGCCCTGGCCGATGCCATCACCAAGCAATTCGGCTCCTTCGCCGAGTTCAAGGATGCCTTCACCAAGTCTGCCATCGGCAACTTCGGTTCTAGCTGGACCTGGTTGGTGAAAAAAGCCGACGGCACCCTGGCCATCGTCAACACCTCCAACGCCGGTTGCCCGCTGACCGAAGCCGGTACCACGCCGCTGCTGACCGTCGACCTGTGGGAGCACGCCTACTACATCGATTTCCGCAACATGCGTCCCAAGTACATGGAAACCTTCTGGACCCTGGTCAACTGGGAATTCGTGGCCAAGAACCTGGCTGCCTGATAGCCTCTTTCTTGCCAAAACACCCCGCACTGCGGGGTGTTTTTTTATCCGCGCTGGCCAAGCGATCAAAATGAGAGAGGCGCCCATGGGCGCCTCTCTCATGTCATGCGGATGTGTATCTGTTACTGGTCTATCTCGTCCAGATACTCATCCAGATTACCCTCGTCCTGACGGCCGGTCTGGGGTCTGGCCCCATCGCCGAACGGCATATTGCGCCCCTCTATCTTGCTCTGATCGTACTGCAGGTAGAGGCCCTTGGTGAAGGCGTAAGGGTCGAGGGAGTTATCGACCACCCGCTCCTGATCGACAAGCTTGGATCGGGTACCGACCCCATCCAGCGCCCAGTGCACCACCTTCATCGGGAACGTCAGCAGCGCATAGGGGAAGTAGAGGGTATCTATGGTGTCGCCAATCAGATCCCGGGTGGTGGTTGGCCCATACACGGGGAACATCAAGTAACCTCCTTCGCCAATGTCGGCACGGCCGATGAGGGTGCTCATCTCCAGCATGTTGCGCTCCAGCCCCACATGCTTGGCCACGTCGAAGATGCCGAACAGACCCAGGGTGGTATTGAGGGTGAATCGACCCAGATTGTTGCCGGCACCAGGCAGATCGCCGCTGATCAGGTGGTTGACCATGCTGCTCGGCTCGTCGAAGTTGTTGACGAAGTTGTCTACCCCCTCCTTGACGCTGTCCGGCACATAATCGGCATAGCTGTGAATGACGGGGCGGGCGACATAGGGTTCGAGCACATCGAAGTTGACCGCCCACATGGCGCGGTTCACCCCCTGGAAGGGATCCTGGGGATCGCTGGCGGTACTGACCGCCTCGGGGGCATTGTGATTACTGAGCCCGACATCCAGACTCGCGGGTCCCGGTTTGGGTGGGCCGCCAGCACAACCACCGAGTAGCAATGCCAGTCCCCATGCACCTAAACGCACTTGCATACTGATTTACCTTGAGAAAGTCACTTGAACTGTTTGATTATTATAAGCGGCTCGGCCCCAGAGGGGCCGAGTAAAGATGACTATTAGAGGGCGCGATCGATACGGATGTCAATCGGCACTGTCGGAATTGTCGCTGTTGATACCGTTGTCGATACCCCTTCGAAGGCCCCCTCCTTGTTCATGACGTTGCCACCGGCAGAGAGCCTCGCCTTGAATTGCAGCTCGGGGTTCACTTCAAGCTTGCTGCCCTCGATCATCGCGTCCCCATCACCGAGAGAGAGGGTGACGGGCAACTTGGGATCCCGGATCCGCTTGACCGCGATTGGCATGGGCGGGCCATTGGGGACCACGGCAAACACGAAGAGGTGAGGATCATCTGGCATCTGAATACCTGGCGCCAGGGTGATGTGGATGGGGAACTCACCCGCCTTCACCGCCAGGCTAACGTCCCCTTGCGGGTCGCCACTGGCCGCACTCGGAGCAAGCTGGCCGCCACTCTTGGCCAGTTGCTGCTCCGCGTACTCGATGGAGCGCTCTATCATCTGGTAGCGGCTCGACCCTTTCTCCATCAATGGCAACATCGCCTGCCAACGGCTGAGGGCCGTCTTGAAGTCCTCTTTTTGCAGCGCCATGAAGGCATAGGTGGAGCGCGCCTCCAGATCCTGAGGATCCCTGGCGATGGCCTGCTGAAGCAGCGCGTCGGCTTTCACCTCATCCCCATTCATCATCAGCGCCTGGGCATAGGGTACCGTCACCAGGCGTTTTTCCGGTGCCATCTGGTAGGCCCGCTCGAGGGAGCCGAGCGCCGTGTCCGGATCGTTGCCATCCAGCGCCAGACGGCCGAGCAGCAGCCAGCCACGGTAATCACCCGGCTCCTCGGCCAAGCGGGTACGCAGCCCCAGCATGAACTCCTGCAGATCCTGCTCGGTCACATCGCTATCACGCTCAACCAAAATCTTGTTGCTGAGTTCAGGCAGGCGCGCATTGACCGACTGCCAATGCATCACCTCTTGCCAGGCGCCCAGCTTGGCGTAGAGCGCCAGGCTCACCACCACCAGGACCAGCACCCCCGGGATCCAGACCAGGCTGCGACCGGCACTGGCGGTCTGTTCGACATCAGGAATATCATCCAGCAGGCTACGTTGCAGCTCCACCAGAGACTCCTGCTCCTCGGCCAGAATGCCCTGATCACGCTCCTCCCCTATCTCCACGACCCGTTGGCGATAGAGCTGCTTGTTGAGCGCCGAGCGACTGATGGTTTGACGGCTCTCACCACGCAGCAACGGCAGAGCCAGGGTCAGGCTCACCAGCGCCAGCAAGGCGACGATGACAATCCAGAATGCGATCATTGTTTCTCTTCCTCTTTGAGCAGGGCAGCCAGACGGCGACTCTCCTCATCGTTCAATCCCGGCTGGAGTGCAGGCTCACTCCTTGGCCGCTTGCGGGCACGGGCCACCACGACACAGAAACCTATCACTATCACCCCGAATGGCCCCAGCCAGAGGATCAGGGTGGAGGCCATCATCGGCGGGTCGTAGAGAATGAAGTTGCCATAGCGCGCCACCATGTAATCGATGATCTCCTGCTTCTCCTTGCCCTGATGCACCATCTGGTAGGTCTTGTCACGCAAGTCCTTGGCAAGGCCGGCATTGGAGTCGGCAATGTCCTGGTTCTGACACTTGGGACAGCGCAGTTCGCGGGTCAGCTCACGAAAGGTCTGCTCCTGGGCATCGGAGTCAAAGCTGTAGACGTCGATGGCAGCCAATGCCGACCAGGAAGCGCTCAATGCCAGGGTCAGCAAGAGGGCAGAGAGAGAGCGGCGCATCATTTCATCGCCTCATAGATGGGCTTGAGGGTGGATTCCCACACCTGGGCGTTGACGTCCCCCACGTGGCGATAACGGATGATGCCCTGGGAGTCGATGAAGAAGGTCTCGGGCGCGCCATAGACGCCGAGATCCAGACCCAGCATGCCGTCGGGATCGTAGAGGCTGACCTGATAGGGATCGCCCAGCTCATCCAGCCACTTGAGGGCCTTGTCACGCTCGTCCTTGTAGTTCATGCCGACTATGGTCACCCCCTGCCCCGCCAGCTCCTTGAGGTAGGTGTGCTCGGCGTAGCAGGTCGGGCACCAGGTCGCCCAGACGTTGAGCAGCATGGGCCGTCCCTTGAACAGGCTGCTGTCATGCTGCTTGTTGAGATCGTGCAAGTCTTGCAGGGTAAAGACGGGCACCTCCTTGCCGACCATCACGGATTCCAGCTTGCGCGGGTCGGAATAGAGCCCCTTGAACAGGAACACAGCCCCCAGCAGGAAGATGATGAAGGGCAGCAGAAACAACCAGGTCTTCTTGCTCATGGTTTGGCCTCCTCTTCACGACGGCCAAAGCGATAACGCTTGTCCAGCATGGCGAGCACGCCACCGATGGCCATGAAGACGCCACCGAACCAGATCCAGCGCACGAACGGCTTGTAATAGATGCGCACGGCCCAGGCGCCATTATCGAGCGGCTCGCCCAGCGCCGCATAGAGATCCCGGGTGAAGCCGGCATCGATGGCGGCTTCCGTCATCGGCATGCGGCTGACGATGTAGTTGCGCTTCTCCGGCTTGAGCAGGGCGACCTGCTTGCCGTCACGATGCACCTCAAGCACTCCCTTGAAGCCTTCGTAGTTGGGGCCGTTCTTCTCCTTGATGCCGGTGAAGACAAATTCGTAGTCGGCGAAATGCACCCTGTCGCCGGCCTGCATCCGCAAGTCCTTCTCGATGCTGTAGTTCTGGGTACAGGCGATGCCGATGATGCTGACCGCCAGCCCCACATGACCGAAGATCATGGCCCAGTGGCTGTTGCCAAGCCGGCGAACGCCGACACCGAAGCTGTGCTTGTGGGTGGCACGCACCCAGGTCTCCTGGATGCTGGTGATGATGATCCAGGCGCCAAGACCTATGCCAAGGGCCGCCCAGGGTTTGAACTCCTCGGCAAAGAACCAGGGCAGCAGCAGGGCGGCAGCCAGGCTCAATGCCAGGGCGAGGATCACCTTGCCCTTGAGCTCGCCCACCGCCTGGCGGCGCCAGCGGAACAGCGGGCCGACCCCCAGCAGGGCGGCGAAGGGGATGATGAGCCAGCTGTAGATATGGTTGAAGAAGGGAGTACCGATGGAGATGCTCCCCAGGCCCAGCTCCTTGTGCACCAGGGGCAGCAGGGTACCGAGCAGCACGGTCAGCAATCCGGCCATCAGCAGAATGTTGTTGCCAAGCAGCAGAGTCTCGCGACTCCAGAACTCATGCTTGCCATGGCTCTTCACCTGGGAACCCTTGAAGGCAAACAGCAGCAGGGAGCTGCCGATCACCGCCAGCAGGAAGCCGAGAATGAAGAGGCCACGGGTCGGATCCGAGGCGAACGCATGCACCGAGACCAGCACGCCGGAACGCACCAGGAAGGTACCCAGCAGACTCAAAGAGAAGGCCGACAGCGCCAGCAGCACTGTCCAGGCCTTGAAGGTGGCGCGCTTCTCGCTGACCGCGAGCGAATGCAGCAGGGCAGTGCCCGCCAGCCAGGGCATGAAGGAGGCATTTTCCACCGGATCCCAGAACCACCAGCCACCCCAACCGAGTTCGTAATAGGCCCACCAGGAGCCCAGCACGATTCCGAGCGTCAGGAAGACCCAGGCCGCCATGGTCCAGGGGCGGGACCAGCGCGCCCAGGTGGCGTCCAGACGCCCCGTCATCAGGGAGGCGATGGCAAAGGCAAAGGCCACCGAGAAGCCCACATAGCCCATATAGAGCATGGGAGGATGGAAGATGAGACCCGGATCTTGCAACAGGGGGTTGAGATCGCGGCCATCCACCGGGAAGAACGGCAGGGTGCGGGTGAAAGGATCCGAGGTGAACAGCACGAAGGCGGTGAAGCCGACGGCAATCAGGCCCAGCACCCCCAGCACCCGCGCCACCGCATCGAGCGGCAGGCTACGGCTGAACAAGGCCACGGCCGCGGTCCAGCCTCCCAGGGTCAGCACCCAGAGCAGCAAGGAGCCCTCATGGGCGCCCCACACCGCCGATATCCGGTACTGCAGCGGCAACAGGCTGTTGGAGTTGGTCGCTACATATTGCACCGTGAAGTCGTTGTCGATAAAGGCCCAGGTCAGGCAGAGGAACGACAGCAACAGCAGCAGGAACTGGGCATAGGCCAGCGGGCGGGCGGCTTGCATCATGCCAATCCGCCCCCACTTGGCGCCGAGCAGCGGGTAGCTGCCGAGCAGCAAGGAGGTGGCAAAAGCCAGGATCAGGGCGAACTGACCAAGTTCCGGGATCATAATTGGCATCCTTTCATATCCGAGGCATCACTCATCAGGCCAGTGATCAAGGTAAACCGACCAAGTTCCGGGATCATAGTTGGCATCCTTTCATATCCGAGGCATCACTCATCAGGCCAGTGAGCAAGGTAAACCGGCCAAGTTCCGGGATCATAATGGGCATCCTTTCAGAGTCGAAAAGCGGGAGACTAGCGTCGAAAGTTCAAGCAAGTGGCAGCCCATCATGGCTTGCCCCCCTGAAGCTGCGCCTCTGTGTAATCCGGTTTGTAGTGCTTCATCCCCTTGAGGGCGTCGGCCACTTCCGGCGGCATATAGTTCTCATCGTGCTTGGCGAGCACCTCGAAGGCGGTCACGGTGCGGGCATCCTTGAGGTTGCCCTGAGCCACTATGCCCTGCCCCTCGCGAAACAGATCCGGCAGTATGCCGTCATAGGTGACGGTGACCCGCTCGCCGCTGGCATCGATCAGATCGAAATTAACCAGCAGGCTATGACTGTCACGCTTGACCGAACCCGGCACCACCATGCCGCCGATGCGAAGGCGTTGGCCCTCCTCGGGCTTGATCTTGTCCGGGCCCTTGCCCAGCACCAGCTCACCCGGGGTGTAGAAGAGATCGATATTCTGACTGAGGGCATAGAGCACCAGGCCAATCACGGCGGCAACCCCTGTGCTGATGGCCAATATGATGGTCAGACGCTTCTTGCGGCGCGGGTTCATAACAGAGTCTCCATCGAGAGAGTGCCGGATGAGGGAACGAGAGGGATCACAGGGTGTTCTCCATCTGTTGGGCCGCCAGGCGGCGCGACTCGCGGGCCTGCTTGTTGCGCAGATCGCGAAGCAGGCTGCGGCGTTTGAGGCGGGTGCTCACTATGATACCGACCAGACAGAGCCAGGAGAGACCAAACGACAGCCACACATAAAAGCCGTACCCTCCCATGGCCAGAAAATCGCCCAAAGACGAGAAGTGCATGTTATCTCTCCTGCTCGGCCAGGGCCTTGACCCAGGGTCTGTGCCACTCGCGCATGATCAGCTCATTGCGAAAACGCATCAGGGTAAGGGCGCCGAGGAAGGTGGCGAAGGCCACTATCATCACCAGCAGCGGCCACAGCATGCTGGGGGCAATGGAGGGCTTGGCAAACTTGGTGATGCTGGCCCCCTGATGCAGGGTGTTCCACCACTCCACCGAGTAGTGAATGATGGGCAGATTGATGACGCCAACCAGGGCCAGGATACCGGCGGCGCGACCGGCCACCACCTTGTCGCTGAAGGCGTTGTAGAGGGCGATGACCCCGAGATAGAGGAACAATAGAATGAGTTCCGAGGTGAGCCGGGCATCCCATACCCACCAGGCCCCCCACATCGGCTTGCCCCAGGCGGCGCCGGTAAAGAGGGCGATAAAGGTGAACACGGCGCCTACCGGGGCGATGGCGGCCACCGTCATGTCGGCCATGCGCAGTTGCCACACCATGCCGATGAAGGCGGCGATGGCCATGGTGGAGTAAGCCCCCATGGAGAGGATGGCGGCGGGCACGTGGAGATAGATGATCCGGAAGGAGTCACCCTGCTGATAGTCGGCGGGGGCGAAGGCCAGCCCCCAGACGGTGCCTATGATGAAGGCGAGCAGACTGATCACCGCAAACCAGGGCAATAACCGACCGGCCAGCCGATAGGCTTGCTCCGGTTTGGCATAGGGATGCAACCATTTCCACATAGCTCACAAAACCTTTCTGTTATTAATATCGTTGGCGCCGCCTACCTTACTCACTGCCTCCGGCGTGCAAATACCCCGAAAGAAATAAGCGGCGCTCTCCTTGATCCATCGCAACCTATTTGCCAACAAATGACAACGGCGAGCCAAGCGAGCGGGCGCATTATGCCCAGCTAATGCTAACCCAGAGTGAACGAAGTCAGCAGCGGAGTAATTATTCAATGAAATCCGTCAGTTCACACTCACCCTCAGGGACGCCGAGACCGCGAACGGCGTCATGATCAGGGCGCCTACCAACATGGCCCCCAGCATGGCAAGCTGGCCGCTGTAGGGCAGACCCAAGCCAGCCGCCTCTATGGCCGAGGTGGCGAAGATCAGTACCGGGATATAGAGCGGCAGAATAAGCAGGCTGAGCAGCACGCCGCCCTTGCGCAGGGCCACGGTCAGCGCCACCCCGACGGCGCCAAGCAGGCTGAGAATGGGGGTGCCAAGGGCCAAGGTCGCCGCCATGGCGAGCCAGGTATTGATGTCCAGGGAGAGCAGCACCGCAATGAGCGGCGAGATGAGCAGCAGCGGCAAACCGGTCAGCAGCCAATGCGCCGTCACCTTGGCCAGGGCCAACAACCCGAGGGGATGGGGCATCAACATCATCTGCTCCAGGGCGCCATCGGCAAAATCATCCCGAAACAGCCGCTCAAGGGAGAGCATGGCCGCCAGCAGCGCCGCCACCCAGATGATACCGGGGGCAATGCGGGCCAACAGCTGGGGCTCGGGGCCTATGCCCAGCGGGAACAGGGTGATGACGATGAGGAAGAACCAGAGCGGGTTGAGAATATCGGCCCGCTGGCGAAAGGCCATCAGCAGCTCACGATGGATCAGGGTCAGCACGGCGCTCAGCATGGAACCTCCAAGGGGCCTGGCGCGAGGGAAAGCGTCTTGAGTCGGCCCTGCATCAGGCTCATCTCCTGATGGGTGGTGAGGATCACGATGCCACCCCGCTCCCCATGGCGCAGCATCAACTGTTCCAGCACCTTGACCCCCTGCTTGTCGATGGCCGTAAAGGGTTCATCAAGCACCCACAATGCGGGCTTGTCGCAGAGCCAGAGCCGGGCCAGGGCGACACGCCGCTGCTGCCCCGCCGAGAGCTGGGCACTGGGATAATCCTCAAAACCGGCCAGGCCAACCTGGGCCAGGATCTGCCAGGGATCGACCTTTGCGGCACTGCCTTGATGCAGTTTTTGATAGAAGCTGAGGTTCTCGAGGGGAGTCAGCCCCCCCTTGACGCCCGGCTGATGGCCGAGATACAGCAGGTTGGCATGATACTCATCGCGGCAGTGACAGATGTTTTCACCCTGCCAGCGCACCTCACCGGCAAAGGGCTGGGAGAGCCCGGTGATCAGGCGCAGCAAGCTGGTCTTGCCCACCCCGTTGGGGCCCTCGATCTGGAGCAGATCGCCGGGGGAGACGGAGAAAGAGAGATGCTCAAACAGGGTGCGATCTTCACGCACGCAGCTCAGATTGTGAACGTCAAGCAGCATGGGGACGGGTTCAGATGAAAAGTAGCGGCCTGCATCTTAACACAGTATTGGAATGGGTCTTTTCAAAGATAGAAACCGGGCACCGGTTTTGTGGGAGAGATCCCGCCGACGCCTGCGTCGCAGGCCGGGGTTGCGCCAGGAGGGCAACTCGCTCACAGGGATCTGGAGTCGGAGTGGCGATCCTCTGCCTTAGGGCAGGCAAGATAAGACAACGGGAAGGCCGCAGCCTTCCCGTGGGTCATGAACGACCCTTGCGCAGCGAGATCAACAACTCGGCTTCGGCCTTGGGCAACTCACACTCGTTCATCACCTCGTCCAGGTCGGCACCCAGCTCCACCATCTTGGCGGCGCGGCTGTAGAGCCTGCGATCCGGATCCTGCAGGGTCAGCTCCTGCTGGCGATCGCCCAGTTGCTGGGCCTGGGCCTCAACCCCTTGCAGGCGCTGGCCCATGCCGATGGCACCGGTGTGCAGCTCCATCATCTGCTTGCGCAGGCTCTCGAGCTGGCCTTGCAGGGCCGTCGCCTTCGCCTCGGACTCCTGCCCGGCGCGCCGAGCCTGGCGCCATCCGGCCAGGGCAACAGCCAACGCCAGCAGGGACAACCCCAAGGCAATCGCTTCAAGTATCAATTCATCTTCCTCATCTGCTCACGCCGGGCCAACGCCCAAGGAGCGGCGACAACCGGCATCATCCATTGGCCGCAGCCTTAGAGGGAGCCGATATCGTCCCACTCTTCGTCTGACAGCAACTTGTTGAGATCGACCAGGATCAGCAGTTGGCCATCGCGATTGCTGACCCCCTGAATGAACTTGGCGCTCTCCTCGGTTCCCACGGCAGGTGCCGCGTCTATCTCGGAGGAACGAAGGTAAACCACCTCGGCCACGCTGTCGACCATGATGCCGATCACCTGCTTCTCCGCCTCTATGATGACGATGCGGGAATTCTCGCTCACTTCACCACCGGGCAGACCGAAACGGGAGCGGGTGTCGATGACGGTGACCACGTTGCCACGCAGGTTGATGATGCCGAGCACGTAGTCAGGGGCACCGGGCACAGGGGCAATCTCGGTGTAGCGCAACACCTCCTGCACCTGCATCACATTGATGCCATAAGTCTCGTTTTCGAGCTGGAAGGTGACCCATTGCAGCACTTCGTCTTCCGCCAGATTCTGGGCAATATTGCGCTTTTGTGTCATGTCTTGTTCCTTGTATGAAAACATCTCGTTCCGGCCAAAGCCGGGTAGCGATCAGTGCCCGGTAATATTGACGCCCCGCGCCAGCAGAACCAGCAACTCCCTGACGTGCAGCAGGGCGCACATTTTCTCTTTGACCATGCCGGCGAGCCAGGGGCGTTTGCCCTCCTGATGGCGCCACTTGACCTGATCCCGACGCAGCAGCTCGGTCCCCCTCAAGTGGTGGCAAGCAAGTCCCCAATTGGACTCGCCCAGCATGATCAAATAGTGGTAATCAGCGACCTCGAGCTCCTTCTCCGGCATCACCCAGAGCGCGGTATCGACCACACTCATCTGTTGCTCACGCTGGGTCATGATGCCACGGTACCACTTCGGTTGGCCGAACAACGCGCTCACCTCTCCCAGCTGATGAATGCCTCCCAGCTCCATCAGCGGCACGGCGAAGGTCACGCCGGCCACCTCGAAGAAGAGCGCCTGAAACTCGTTGCCCATCTCGATATTCTGCCAGGGCTCGGCCTCTGATGGCTGGATCTCGGCCAGCTCGGTGGCCGTCTCGATCTGCACAGCCTCTACCGGCAAGGCGACAGGGGCAGGCGCGTACTGAGGTTGCGCTTCGACCAGCAGCGCCTCGGTGGCGACCGGCAGCACCTCAGCCTCGGGCAAGGCCTCAACCTGGCTCGCCAGGGCGAAGGGTTCAACCGCAGTCTCCTGGCTCAGGGTCTCCATCTCGACCTGCACCTTGCTCACCTGGGCCAGCAGGGAGCTCAGCTGAGCCAGACGTTCATCCTCCACCTCCACATAGGGGGCGCGATAGGCTTGGGTTGCCACCCGGGACTGGGGGGCCAGCTCGGGCGGGAGCTCCTCCTCCAGCAGGAGGTCATCAATTAGCAGCGAATGGAAGTAGTCATCCATCGCCCGGGTCTGGGTGACCTCGCTCATACCACCACCTCCTGCACCCGTTTGCGCTCTAGGGCATCCAGGTGCGTCAATAACGTTTGATAGGCATAGCTGCCCCGGCTGGCGGGGGCAAAAATCGAGGGCGGCATGTGCTCCAGGCTGGCATCCCTGAACTTGGTGTCGATGGGGATCACCGCATTCCACACCGCCTCGCCATACTGCGCCTTGATCGACTGCAAGGTCAGCAGGGAGGCCCGGGTGCGCTTGTCGAACATGGTCGGGATCACGGTAAAGCGGAACTTGTCTCGCTTGGAACGCTGCATGATCTCGAAGGTCTTCATCATCCGCTCCAGCCCCTTCAAGGCCAGAAACTCGGTCTGCACCGGCACCAGAATGCGATCGCAGGCCGCTAGGGCGTTGACCATCATGACCCCGAGCACGGGAGGGCAGTCGATCAACACATAGTCATAACTGTCCTGAATGCGCAGCAGCGCCCGTTTGAGCACCAACCCCATCCCTTCCCGGTTGCCCATGACCCTGTCCAGGGTCGCCAGGGTGATGGAGGCCGGCAGCAGGCTGATGTTGTCAAACCGCGTCTTGAGGGTCACCTTGTTGACCAGCTCGCTGCTGGGTTTGACCGCCTGGAACAGCTCATAAAGCGTGCCATCGAGCCGGTCGGAGTCGTAGCCGAAATAGGAGGTCAGAGAGGCATGGGGATCGGTATCGATCAATAGCACCCGCTGCCCCTTCTGGGCGAGGATCCCGGCCAGTGAGACGACTGTGGTGGTTTTACCTACCCCACCCTTTTGATTGGCAACCGCCCAGACAATCACAGTGTTAATCCTGTCTTGTGGTAATTCGTATGCCGCCGCCCGGTAAGGCAATGACTCTAATGGCTTGTGCATCGGCCTTGGGAGCAGTTTGCTCGACCTGGGCCACCTGAACTGTCGGTGCTGTCGGCGCTGCCGGTGCTACCCAGCGCAGGCGAGAGATGGCGACCACGACCTGACGATTCTTCGCCCTGCCCCCTTCGGTCTCATTGCTGGCGAAGGGTGAGAACTCCCCGTAGGCCTCGAACGCGAGTCGCTGTGGCGCAATGCCCTGACCGATGAGGGTGGTGAGCACCGCCTCGGCCCTGGCCGCAGAGAGCGCCCAGTTGGAGCTAAAAATCTCATTGTGGATCTGCTGGTTATCGGTATAGCCCCGAATCCTCACATAGTTATCGACCGGTTTGAGAATACTTGAGAGGCTATTGAGCAGTGGCGATGCATTCGGGCCCATAAAGGCGCTGCCGCTCGAAAAAAGCAGGGCCGAATCGAGGGCAATGTTGAGCCACTCCTTGTCCTGCTGGATATCGACCAGACCGGCCTCGAGCAGGGGGGCCATCGCCTTGCGCAGCTCGGCATCCAGGGTGGGAAGCGGTTCTCCCTGCTGGGTCATGGGTACCCCGGAGATGGGGGCCAGGGCAATTGCCTGCACCTGCGAGGGGGCGGATATTATCTTGTCTGGCGCAGAGCCCGGGGGCACGATGGCGGGTCCCTCCCGCTCCAGCAACCCCTCTCCGTGCAGAGGGCGCGCCTCGAAGGCCTGGGTCACGCCTTCGATCACCGCCCGAAACTTCTCCTTGTCGACCATGGCCACCGAATAGAGCACCACGAACAGGGCGAAGATCAGGGTCATGTAATCGGCGTAGGAGACCAGCCAGCGATCCAACTGCTCATGGCCCCGCAGGTGAAGACGATAGCGCTTGCGCATGTTCACTCCCCCTTGAGGTAGACCCTGAGCCGGCGCTCCAGCTGCAGGCCGTTCTCGCCATGGGCGATGGCCAGCAGCCCCTCCAGGGTCATCTCCTGATAGAGGCCGTAGTGGTAGTGGAAGGCACGCAGCCGGTTGGCCAGGGGCAAATAGACGAGGTTGGCAAAGCCGACCCCATAGATAGTCGCCACGAAGGCCACGGCAATACCGGCGCCAAGCGCCGCCGGGTCTTCCAGGTGAAACATGGCCTGGATAAGCCCCAGCACGGCACCAATGATGCCGATGGTCGGGCTATAGCCGCCCATGGATTCAAACACCCGGGCCGCATGCTCATTGCGCTCCTGGCTGATATCGATGTCGGCCTCGAGCAGCTGACGCATCTGTTCGACCGATACCCCGTCCACCAGCATGGTGAGCCCCTGATGGGTGAAGGGATCTTCTTCACCCTCGGCCGCCTCTTCCAGGGCCAGCAACCCCTGCTGGCGGGCAAACAGGGCCCAGCGCTTGAGTCGTTCACTCTGCTGGGCGAGGTCCCAGGCGGGCGGGTTCAGCACCCAGCCAAGCTGGGCAAAGGCTTGCAGCAAATACTGGCGCGGGGTCTGCAGTATGACGGCGCCCAGGGTGCCGCCCACCACGATCAGAAAAGCGGGGCCGTCGAGCAGGGTCAGCAGGCTGCCACCGTGCCACCATTGGGCTATGGCAATGGCCGCCAGCGCCAGCACTAACCCAAGCAGCGCCATTTAGCGGCCCAGCTCGACCAGGATGCGCTGGGCGACCCTGTCCAGGGGCAGGGATTCGGAAGCGATCCCCGCCTTGGCGACCGCTTGCGGCATGCCGTAGACGACGCAAGATGCCTCGTCCTGAGCCCAGATGGTGGCACCCTGCTCCTTGAGCAGACGCGCGCCATCCCGGCCATCGGCACCCATGCCGGTCAGCACTATGGCCAGCACCTTGTCCCCATACGTCTTAGCAGCGGAGGCGAAAGTGATGTCGACGCAAGGTTTGTAATTGACCTTGTCATTGCCCTCTATGATGCGCAGCCGGGCACCGGTGCCACGCCCCTCGAGCAGCATCTGTTTACCCCCCGGCGCCAGATAGGCATGACCAGGCTTGAGCACATCGCCATCCTGCGCCTCTTTCACCCCTATCTGACACAGGCCATTGAGGCGAGCGGCAAAGGCGGCGGTGAAGGTGGCCGGCATGTGCTGGATAAGCAGGATCGGATGGGGAAAATCCAGCGGCAGTTTGGTCAGCACATTCTGCAAGGCGACCGGGCCGCCCGTCGAGGTGCCGATGGCCACCAGCTGATAACTCTTGCCGCTGCGCTTGAAGCTGGCGGCGGGCGCGGTGCGCTCAGTGCCCAGCGCGCGCTCGGCCAACCCTGGGCGCTCCCGCAGGGGGGACGTGCCCAGCGCCGGTCTGGCCGCAGGTGCCGCCACCGGTTGCGGGCGGGCCGACATCATGAAGCGCTTGCGCGAGATCTCTTTGACCCTCTGCTGCAGCAGGCGTACCGCTTCATCCTTGTCGCGGGCGATGTCTTCAAACTTTTTGGGCAGAAAATCCAGGGCCCCGGCATCCAGGGCGTCCAGGGTGGAGCGAGCCCCCTCATGGGTCAGGGAGGAGAACATCAGTATGGGGGTGGGGCACTTGGCCATGATTTCACGCACCGCACTGATGCCATCAAGCACCGGCATCTCTATGTCCATGGTGATGACATCGGGGCGCAGGGCGATGGCCTTGTCCACTGCCTCACGGCCATTTTGGGCCGTGTCTATCACGGTCAGCTGGGGATCCTGATTGATGATCTCGCTGACCCTGCGGCGAAAGAAGCTCGAGTCGTCGACGACTAATACCTTGACTGCCATTGTTATTTTTCTAACTCCTTGGACCCGAAGGATTATTGTCTACGCGCATAGGCCTTGAGCAGACTGGGAACATCGAGAATAAGCGCAATGCCGCCATCGCTGGTGATGGTCGCGCCCGCCATGCCCGGGGTGCCTTGCAGCAGAGTGTCCAGCGGCTTGATCACCACCTCTTCCTGCCCGATGAGATTGTCGACCACGAAGCCGACCTGCTGGGTACCAATCTGCACGATCACCACGTGCCCCGTCTCCTGGTTGCCATGACGATTGCCGCCACGGATCAACCACTTGCGCAGATAGAAGAGCGGGATTGCCTTGTCGCGCACTATGATGGTCAGCTGGCCATCCACCACATTGGCCTTCTTCAGATCCAGGTGGAAGATCTCGTTGACGCAGCCCAGTGGCAACGCAAACGTCTGCTCCCCCACCTCGACCATCAGGGTCGGCAATATTGCCAGGGTGAGCGGCACCTTGATCTCGAGACGGGTGCCCTTGCCGAAGGTAGAGTCGATGTGCACCGAGCCGTTCAGGCTCACTATGCTGGTCTTGACCACGTCCATGCCGACCCCACGACCCGAGATGTCGGAGATCTCCGACTTGGTGGAGAAGCCGGGGGCGAAGATCAGGTTGTACGCATCGGTATCGCTCATGCGAGCCGCGCTGTCGGCGTCGAGCACCCCACGGCTGATGGCGATGGACTTGAGCTTTTCGGGATCCATACCGGCACCGTCATCTTCGATGCAGAGCAAGATATGGTCCCCCTGCTGGGAGGCACTCAGGGTAATGGTACCCTGGCGGGGCTTACCCGCCTGCTCCCGCACGTCCGGCATCTCGACACCATGGTCACAGGAGTTGCGCACCAGGTGAACCAGCGGGTCGGCCAGGGCCTCCACCAGGTTTTTATCAAGGTCGGTCTCTTCCCCGACCATGATGAGTTCAATCTCTTTTTTCAGGCTGCGGGCCAAGTCGCGCACCACCCGCGGGAAGCGGCCAAACACCTTCTTGATTGGCTGCATGCGGGTCTTCATCACCGCCCCTTGCAGATCCGCGGTGACCACATCCAGGTTGGCAACCGCCTTGGACATCTCTTCGTCATTGCTGTTGATGCCAAGGCTCACCAGGCGGTTACGCACCAACACCAGCTCGCCCACCATGTTCATGATGACATCCAGGGTCTTGGTATCGACCCGCACCGTGCTGTCGTTTTGTACCCCATTGCTCTCGGGAGCCGCAGGCTTGGCCGGGGCCTTGGGGGCTGCGGTGACGGGCGCAGGTGCGGCGCTGTTGCCCACTGCCGCGTTAGGGGCAAGTGGAGTCGCGGCCTTGGCCACGACGGGGGCTGGCGGAGTTGCTGGCACCACTGGTGTGCTGGGTGTGGCAGCCACTGGCGCGGCCGATTTCATGGTGACGGCAGGGCCCTGACCACGGCCATGGAGCTCATCGAGCAGGCGTTCGAACTCGTCGTCATCGATCAGGGCATCCACTTCGCTCTGTACCGATTGCAACGGATTGGGGGCCGGGGCGCCCAGATGCTGGCCATGACCGTGGAGTTGATCGAGCAGGGCTTCGAATTCGTCGTCCGTGATATCACCGCTGGCGGAAGGGGCCGCGGAGGGTGCCACTGAGGGGGCAGTCTGGGCCGTCGGTGAGGCACCCGCCCCGTGCAACTCATCGAGCAGACGCTCAAACTCGTCGTCGGAGATCTCATCGATGGAACCGCCACCCTGTCCGGCCAGGAGTGGGGCCGCGTCAGGGGCAGGCTCGGGCAGGGTAACGGGTGCCGGGGCCATGGCGGCATTCAGCAGTCGCTCTTCCCCTTGCGGCTTGCACAGCTCATGGAGATTGTGCAGTAGCTCGGGGGCGGCGGCGCTGGTCGGCTCACGATTTTGCACCTGGGCGAACATGACATTGATGGCGTCGAGGGCCTGCAGGATCACGTCCATCAGCTCGGCACTGAGGGTCCGCTTGCCATTGCGCAGCATGTCGAACAGGTTCTCGGCCCCATGGCAGACATCGACCAATTCGGTCAGCGACAGGAAGCCGGCGCCCCCCTTGACGGTATGAAAACCGCGAAAGATGGCGTTGAGCAGGTTCTTGTCGTCTGGGCGCTTCTCGAGTTCGACCAGTTGTTCAGACAACTGCTCCAATATTTCGGATGCTTCGACCAGAAAGTCTTGCAGTATGTCTTCATCAACTTCGAAGGCCATTCGTCACTCCATTAGAATCCGGGGTTGAACAACAGATCGTCCACATCATCTGGCACCCGAGACAGGACAGGGGATAACCCAAGTCTCATTCGGCATCCGAGGCAGGACAGCAGACCGTCCGGCAGATCATCTAGAATCCGAGGCTGGACAGCAGATCGTCCACATCATCCTGACCGTTCACCACGTCACTTCGGGTATGAGGGTTCATGATGGGCCCTTCCGCCTCTATCCCGCTCACGGGGGGGCTGGGAGGGACAGGCTCAGTCGGTGCGTCGCCAAACATGGTCAGCATGTCGATCAATTTGGTTTCAACTTCCTGCACCAGGGTGATCACCCGCCGGATCATTTGTCCGGTCAGGTCCTGGAAATCCTGAGCCATCAGGATATCTGTCAGCAATTGTCGTAATTTATCGGCATCGGATTCCGAAGCCTTAATAAAATCATCCAGTTGATGACACAACGCCTTGAATTGGCCCAGGCTGAGCTCCCGGGACATCAGCGCCTGCCAGTTCGGCAGCACCAACTGGATATTGTCATTGAGGCGATCGGCAATGGGCAGACTGGCCTCGACGGCATCCATGGTGCGGTTGGCGGCCTTGTCGGTCATGTCGATGACATAACTGAGCCGCTCGCGCGCATCCGGGATCTCCTCATTGGCGAGGGAGGGCAGTCTGGGGTCGAGTTGGAAATCGCGCAGTGAATCGTGCAGTTGGCGAGTCAGCTGGCCAACCTTGTCAAACAGCATGGCCGCATTGGGGGCGCAGACATCGGCGAGCAGTGAGTCAGCCGACTCAAACTCCTGCTGCTCCAGATGGGTGACCAGCATTCTCGCCTGCTCGAGGGAGATCATGGCACTCGTTTTGGCCGTCATGGCGGGCCCCTTAGCCGATCCGCTCGAAGATCTTGTCGAGTTTCTCTTTGAGAGTGGCGGCGGTGAACGGCTTGACGATGTAACCGTTGACGCCGGCCTGGGCCGCTTCGATGATCTGTTCGCGCTTGGCTTCGGCGGTCACCATCAACACCGGCAGGTGCTTGAGTTTGTCGTCGAGGCGAATGGCCCTGAGCAGGTCGATGCCTTGCATGCCGGGCATGTTCCAGTCGGTGACCACAAACTGGTAGTCGCCATTCTTGAGCATGGGCAGTGCCGTATTGCCATCATCCGCTTCATGGGTGTTATTGAAGCCGAGATCGCGCAGCAAGTTCTTGATAATCCGGCGCATCGTCGAGAAGTCGTCGACGATGAGGATTTTCATGTTCTTGTCCAAATTTTCCTCCTAGAGAGCCGTCGTGGCGGCTTGCTTACATGATGCAATAGCGCAGGTTTCAGGGTGCGGATTATGCCTGAGAGTCGGGGGCCAGTGTAGCCATGACACGCTTATGCGTGCCAATCTCGCAGGCGGGCACGCAATCTGTGCATCGCCTGGCTGTGGATCTGGCTCACCCGAGACTCACTTACGTTCAATACTTCGCCAATTTCGCGCAAGTTCAACTCTTCGTCGTAATAGAGGGAAAGCACCAGGGCTTCACGCTCCGGCAAGCGGCCTATGTGCTCGGCCAGGGCGCTCTGGAAGCGCTCGGCCGCCAGTTCGTCAAAGCCCAGGTTATTGCCCGTATCGGGCCCGCCTATCACATCCTCGCTGATCCCCAGATCCTCGATGCCGATGATCTTGCCGCAGGAGACATCCTGCAACATGGTGTGATACTCCCCGAGGCCCACCCCCATATAGGCGGCCACCTCGGTATCGCGCGCATCACGGCCATGGGCCTGCTCCACATTCTCGATGGCATCGGCGATGGTGCGGCTGTTGCGGTGCACGGAACGGGGCACCCAGTCACCACGGCGGATCTCGTCGAGCATGGATCCGCGAATACGGATGCCGGCATAGGTCTCGAAACTGGCGCCCTTGCTACCGTCAAAGTTGCGGGAGGCTTCGAGCAACCCAATCATACCTGCCTGGATCAGGTCATCCAGCAAGACACTGCTCGGCAGACGAGCCAACAGATGCTGGGCGATCCGTTTCACCAACGGAGCGTGGCGCTCCACCAGCACATAGGAATCCTGATGACGCAAGTACGCTTGGGCTTTATTCACGAGTACCTTCCTCTGTGATTGCCGTTTTTTGCAGCAGATTTTCCAGGAAGAACTCCAGGTGACCACCGGGCTGATGCGGGATGGGCCAACTGGCGGCCTTGTTGCCCAGGGCACGGAACGCCAACGCGGCCGGCGACTTGGGGAAGGCTTCGATGATCAACTTCTGCTTGCGCACCGCGGCCCGCAAGTTGGTGTCATAAGGAATACAGGCGACCAATTCCAGGGATGTATCGAGGAAACGATCGGTCACCCGGGTCAATTTTGCATAGAGCTCCTGGCCTTCGCGCAGGGAGCGCACCATGTTCGCCACCACCTTGAAGCGGAACACCCCGTGATCCTTGGACAAGATCTTGATCAGGGCATAGGCATCCGTGATGGAGGTCGGCTCGTCGCACACCACCACCATGATGTCTTGCGCGGCGCGGGTGAAGCTCAGCACCATGTCGGAGATACCGGCGGCGGTGTCCACCAGCAGGATGTCGACCTGGGTCTTCATCTCGCTGAAGGCGCGGATCAGCCCCACGTGCTGGGCAGGTGAGAGCTCGACCATGGACTGGGTGCCCGAGGTGGCCGGCACTATCATCATGCCGTAGGGTCCCTCGACGATGATGTCGTCCAGGGTGCACTCCCCCGCCAACACATGGGAGAGATTGCGGTGTACCCGCAGGCCCAGCATGACGTCAACGTTGGCCAGCCCCAAGTCGGCATCCAGCACCATGACCCGCTTGCCTTGCGCCGCCATGGCCCCGGCCACGTTCAGGGTGACGTTGGTCTTGCCGACGCCCCCCTTACCACCGGAGACAGCGATCACTTTTACTCGATTATTTGTACGCATTTTGCGCAGACCACTCGCCTGATCCATAGGTATGTTACTCATAAGATTCTGAATCCTCGCCCTCACCAAACCCCGCACCCCAGAAATAGGGCGCTTCACTCCCTCGGTCCAGCGACCCCATGGCCGCGCCGACGAGCTGGGCTGCGTTGGCAATCTGAATATCTTCCGGAACCCGCTGACCATCGGTGATATAGCTGATGGGCAGCGCATTCTGGATGCACACGTTGATCACTTCCCCCAGATTGAGGCTCTCATCCAGCTTGGTAAGAATGCAGCCGGAGAGCGGTATGCGGCGAAAGTGATCCATGGCCTCTTGCATGACCCGGCGCTGGGAGGTCGCGGACATCACCAGATAACTGCGGATCTGCACCTTGGAACTCTTGACCAGGGTATCGAGTTGTTCGGTCAGCCTGATATCCCGTTGCCCCATACCAGCAGTATCAATCAGCACCAGCCGACGGTGGCGGAACTGATAGAGGGCGGCCGACAGCTCCTCGGCATCCCGCACCTGGCGTACCGGGCAGCCCATGATACGCCCATAGGTCTGCAACTGCTCGTGGGCACCTATCCGATAATTGTCTGTGGTGATCAAGGCCACCTGCTCGGCGCCATACTTCATGGCAAAACGGGCCGCCAGCTTGGCGATGGTGGTGGTCTTGCCCACCCCGGTCGGTCCGAGCAGCGCCACGGCGCCACCCTGACGCAGGATATCGTCCTCGCTCACCTTGAGCTGCGCCGTCAGCACCTCGGCCAACTGGGCCAACGCCTGATGCACAGAGACATCTTCCGGTATGAGGCCCGCCAACTGATCGGCGAACGCATCATCGAAACCAATCTTCTTGAGCTCCTTGATGAGCAGGGCTCGCATCGGCTCGCGGCGCTCCACCTCCTGCCACATCAGACCGGAGATCTGGTGCTCGAGCAGCTTGCGAATGGAGGCCATCTCATGGCGCATGCCCTCCATCTCCTGATCGCGCTGAGCCGGTTGCGGCGCACGCTGGGCGGCGGGGCGCGGCTTGGGTTTGGGCGCTTCCGGGGCTGCCCAGTTGCTCTGTTCGGCCAGGGTTCGGGGCGCCTGCGCTGGCTGGGAGGCCGCGCGTCCCCCGCCCAATCCGCTCTGGCTGGGAGTCAGCTGCTGTTGACGCGCCAGCAGGGCGGCCAGGGTATCGGCATACTGCTCGTTCCTGCTCTGCCCGCCCCTGGCCGGCTCCTGGGCCAGACCCGCGCCGGAAAGCTGGCTGGTCGGACGCACGGCCTGACGCGCCGCAGACGAAATATTGACGCTCTCTTCGTTTAACTGACGGCGAACCGGCACATCCCTGGGCACAACGACCTGGGACTGATAGTCGATCGCGGCGACGATCTCGACGCCGCCGGTGACCTTTTTGTTGGACATGATGACGGCGTCCGGCCCGAGAGTCTCTTTGACTTCGGCCAGGGCCGTGCGCATATCCTTGGCAAAAAACCGCTTAATCTTCACCCGTCATCTCCGTTAACTAGTTCTGTCCTACCGCGCTGACAATACGGATCTGCTTGTCATCCGGTACTTCCTGATAGGACAGGACGCGCAATCCTGGAATGGCATTCTTGACAAACTTGGCCAGGGTATTGCGTAAAATCCCCGATGTCAGAAGCACCGCCGGTTGACCTTCCAATTCTTGTCGCTGGGTGGCCTCGAGCAGGGAGCGTTGCATCCGCTCCGCCAGGCCCGGCTCGATACCGGCTCCTTCGCCCCCACCCGCCTGCAAAGACTGATGCAATATACGTTCCAACTCTGGTGCCAAGGTGATGACAGGCAACTCGGGATCCGGGCCCGCTATCTCCTGCACGATCAAACGGCGCAGGGCGATACGGCAGGCCGCGGTCAGCACCTCGGGATCCGGGCTGCGGGGGCCATATTCCACCAGGGTCTGCAGTATGGTGCGCATGTCGCGAATAGGCACGCCTTCATTGAGGAGATTCTGCAACACCTTGACCAGGTTACCCATGCTGATCACCTCGGGAACCAGCCCTTCCACCAGCTTGCTCTGATGCCTTCCTATCATGTCGAGCAGCTGTTGCACTTCATCGTGACCGAGCAGCAGCGCCGCCTGATTGGAGAGGATCTGGCTCATGTGAGTTGCCACTACCGTCGCGGCATCCACCACCGTATACCCCAGGGTCTGCGCCTGGGAGACCTGATCCTTGGCGACCCAGACCGCCTCCAGCCCGAAGGCGGGATCCTGGGTCGGGATACCCTGGATCTGGCCAAACACCTGGCCCGGGTTGATGGCCATCTCCTTGTCGTGATAGACGTTCGCCTCCCCCGTGCTCACCCCCATCAGGGTGATGCGGTATTGGTTCGGCGCCAGATCCAGATTGTCGCGGATGTGTACCGCCGGCACCAGAAAACCGAGCTCCTGGGAGAGCTTCTTGCGCACCCCCTTGATGCGGTTGAGCAGCTCACCCCCCTGGCTCTTGTCCACCAGGGGGATCAGCTGGTAGCCGACCTCGAGGCCGATGATGTCCACCGGCATGACGTCATCCCAGCTCAGGTCTTTCTGCTCGACCGGTGCATCGCCATTGGCCGGCAAGAGTTCACCGCTCGCCACCCTGGCCTTGTTCTGTTTCTCGCGGCGCAGCAACCACCAGGCACCGAGTGCCGCAGCGGCCCCCAGACTCAGGAAGGCAAGGTGCGGCATGCCCGGCACCAGCCCCATCATCAGCAAAATAGTGGCGGAGATGACCAGGGCCTTGGGGTTGTCGAACAACTGGCTCAGCATGGCGGTGCCCATGTCCTGATCCGTGTTCTGGCGCGTCACTATGATGGCGGCGGCGATGGAGAGCAGCAGCGAGGGTATCTGGGCAACCAGGCCGTCACCTATGGCAAGCAGGGTATAGATCTCGGCCGCCTCGCCGAAGCTGAGATCGTGCTGCATCATGCCGATGATGAAGCCGCCGATGATGTTGATGAAGAGGATCATGATGCCCGCGATGGCATCCCCCTTGACGAATTTGGAGGCACCATCCATCGAGCCGTAGAAGTCAGCCTCCTGGGTCACCTCGGCGCGGCGCTTGCGCGCATCTTCCTGATTGATGAGACCCGCATTGAGATCGGCATCTATCGCCATCTGCTTGCCGGGCATGGCATCGAGGGTGAAGCGGGCGCTGACTTCCGAGATCCGCCCCGCACCCTTGGTGACCACCACGAAGTTGATGATGACCAGGATGAGGAAGACGATGATGCCCACCGCATAGTTGCCGCCGATCACCACGTTGCCGAAGGCTTCGATCACATGACCCGCGGCGGCGCCACCATTGTGGCCCTCGAGCAGCACCACCCGGGTCGAGGCGACGTTGAGCGCCAGACGCAGCAGGGTCGCTATCAAGAGCACGGTCGGGAAGGCGGCAAATTCGAGGGGGCGGCGGGTGTAGACGGCCACCAGCAAGACCACGATGGAGAGGGCGATGTTGAAGGAGAACAGGGTGTCCAGCATCAGCGGCGGTATGGGCAGCACCACCATGCCGAGGGAGGCCAGCACCAGTAGCGGTGTACCCAACCCCTTGCCCAGCAGTCCACGGTACTCTTTCAACCGGCCCAATGATGCCCGCACTGTCATGACGACTCTCAGCTCTTAACCCCAGATGGGCAGATTAAAGCAAACATCGAGCCAACAAAGCAATTCGTTGATTTTAAATGATTTTAATTTGACTGCGTCAGAAGTTTGTCATCGTCGGCGGTATTTGCGGCATTACGCAGGGAATGGCCAGATCCTTGGCCTCCGGTGCCCAGCGTTATTTGCTTATTTGCGGTATTCCGGGGGAATGGGCAGATCCTTGCCAAGAGGCTGAGGGCGGCGACCCCGGCCACGGCGGAATTTCTTGAGCTGATAGACGTAGGCCAGCACCTGGGCCACGGCGGCGAACAGCCCTTCGGGGATCTCCTGGCCAATCTCGGCGCTGTGGTAGATGGCGCGGGTCAGCCCTGGGGATGGCAGTATGGGGATCTCGTACTCGCGGCCTATCTCGCGAATTTTTAGCGCTATCTCGTCCACCCCCTTGGCCAGCACCTTGGGCGCTGCCCCCGGCTTGCTCTGATCATATTGCAGCGCCACCGAGTAGTGGGTCGGGTTGGTGATGATGACGTCCGCCTTGGGCACATCTCCCATCATGCGCCGCGCAGCCATCTCCATCTGCAAACGGCGGATCCGCCCCTTGACCTCGGGCTTGCCCTCGGAATCCTTGTACTCGTCCTTGACCTCCTGCTTGGTCATCTTGAGCTGACGAGCATGGTTCCAGCTCTGGAAGGGAATGTCGATGGCAACGATGGGCAGCAAGGCGCAGCACAGGATGATCAACATCCACAGAAACAGCTCTAGGGCATCGATGATGCCCCCCGGAAAGGCCTCAAGGGAGAGATTGAGCAGGTGGTTGAACTGACTCGACAGGGTCCACCAGGCGAACAGGCTGATGAAGACCACCTTGGCGATGGACTTGACAAGCTCCACCCAGGATTGCACCCCGAACATGCGCTTGAGACCGGCGAGCGGGCTAAGCTTGCTCCACTTGGGCATCATGGCCTGGGTAGAAAAGTTGAGGCCACCGAGCAGGGTATTGCCAACAAAGGCCGCCAGCGCCACCAGGGCGAACAGCAACCCCAGCGGGGCCAGCACCTCGCCGAGCAGGGTCGGCACCATGGCCCCCATGGCATTGGGATCGAATGCCTGCTCCCGCTCCAGGGTGAATCCCATGGTCATCACCTTGATCATGGCGGTGGCCAGCTGCCCCTTGATCATCAGCAGCCCGAACACGGCGGCCAACAGCACGCTGGCGGTACCCAACTCCTTGGACCGGGCGATCTGCCCCTTCTCACGGGCCTGTTGCAGTCGCTTGCCGGTCGCCTGTTCACTGCGTTCCTGATCGGAATCAGCCATGGGGGCCGGCTCCGCAGAAACCCGGGGGCAGACTGCCCCACATCAACCAGATCCCATTAACCATGGGCACGTTGCGGTCGCGATCTGGCAAGCACCCCTGGCTCAGCCAACCCCCATTAACTATGGGCACGTTGCGGTCGCGACCTGGCAAGCACCCCTGGCTCAGCCAACCCCCATTAACTATGGGCACATTGCGGTCGCGACCTGGCAAGCCCCC
The DNA here is from genome assembly GCF_024809075.1 of Aeromonas sp. BIGb0445. NCBI lineage: Bacteria > Pseudomonadati > Pseudomonadota > Gammaproteobacteria > Aeromonadales > Aeromonadaceae > Aeromonas > Aeromonas sp. BIGb0445. The sequence continues at coordinate 486,782 of NZ_JANUES010000001.1, read as the reverse complement.
CTGGCTCAGCCAACCCCCATCAACCATGGGCACCTCCCAGACACTGGGTATTGATCAGCTGGCAGCTCGTCTCCTGCACCCGCTCCCAGAGGGCATCGAAGTGCCCCATGAAGCCGCCGATGGTGAGCCAGAGAATGAAGAGCCCCGACATCATGCTGACCGCAAACCCGATGCTGAAGATGTTGAGTTGAGGGGCCGCCCGGGTCATGACCCCGAACGCGAAGTTGATGAGCAGCAGGGCGACGATGGCGGAGAGGGACATCACCAGAGCGGCCTGGAACATGACCCCGATAAAGCCTGCCAGGGTGCGCAAAGACCCAACCGAGAGGCCCGCTGTGCCCACCGGCAAAGTATCGAAACTCAAGATAACCATGCGCAGCATGATGAGGTGGCCGTCGAGGGCGAGGAATACCAGGGTCGCCAGCATCAGGTAGAACTGGCCCACCACGGGGGCGGATTGACCGTTCATGGGATCCACCAGAGAGGCAAAACCCAGGCTGGTCTGCATCGAGATGACCTGACCGGCCAGCACGAAGCTCTCCATCAGAAACTGGGTCATCAGGCCGAGGGCGGCACCTATCAGGATCTGCTGACCGAGAATAAGAAAGCTGCCGAGGGAGAAGAGCTCCACCGAGGGCATGGGGGGCAACAGAGGGACGATCAGGAAGGTGATGGCCAACGAGAGCCCCATGCGCACATTCATGGGGGCCAGCTTGCTGCCAAACACCGCCATCACCATCAGCAGGCTGCTGACCCGGGCCAGGGGCCAGAGCACGGCGGCGAGCCACTCCAGAATGAGCTGGCTGGAGAAGGTCACGCTGCTCGTCCCGGGGTTGTGCGACTCACCCCACCACCTCGGGGATCTGGCTCACCATCAGCTGGAAGAAGTCCATCAGGCTCTGCAGGCCCCAATGCGCACCGGCCCCCAGGGCCAGCAGGGTCACCACCAGCCGGGGCAGGAAGCTCAGGGTCTGTTCGTTGATGGAGGTGGCCGCCTGGAAGATGGCCACCAGCAGACCGACGAACAGGCTCGGCAGTATGACGGCACACACCATGATGGTGACCAGCCAGAGCGCCTCGCGAAATACGTCGACAAAGGTTTCCGGACTCATGTTACCGACTCCTTTCCATTGGCCACCGGCATCCGGGCCGGCGCGGGTGACCCACAAGACCGAGGCAGGAAGCGCCCAGCATCATCCCCCGCTCCCCAAACCAAAGCTGGTCGTCAGGGAGCCCAGCATGAGGTTCCAGCCATCCACCATGACGAACAGCATCGGCTTGCAGGGCAGCGAGGCCTGGGTATGGCAAGAGAGCATCATCCTCCGCTCCCCAAACCAAAGCTGGTCGCCAGGGAGCCCAGAATGAGGTTCCAGCCATCGACCATGACGAACAGCATCGGCTTGCAGGGCAGCGAGGCCTGAGTATGGCAAGAGAGCATCATCCCCCGCTCCCCAAACCAAAGCTGGTCGCCAGGGAGCCCAGAATGAGGTTCCAGCCATCGACCATGACGAACAGCATCAGCTTGAAGGGCAGCGATACCAGCATGGGAGAGAGCATCATCATCCCCATGGCCATCAGGATACTGGCGACCACCAGGTCGATGACCAGGAAGGGCAGAAACAGCATGAAACCTATCTGGAAGGCGGTCTTGAGCTCACTGGTGACGAAGGCCGGGATCAGCACCCGCAACGGCACATCGGCGGGCTTGTCCACCTGCACGTTGGCGATCTCCATGAAAGTATTGAGATCCTTGATCCGGGTCTGGGCCAGCATGAACTGGTGCAGGGGCAGCTGGGCCTTCTCCAGCGCCTCCTGGGTGGTGATGGTTTCGGCCAGATAGGGCTGCAAGGCCTCCTCGTTGATGCGATCCAGCACCGGGGACATGATGAAGAAGGACATAAACAGGGCGATGCCGACCAGCACCTGGTTTGAGGGGCTCTGCTGCAGACCGATGGCCTGACGCAGGATGCCGAGCACCACTATGATGCGGGTGAAGGAGGTCATCATGATGACCACGGCCGGCAGGAAGGAGAGGGCCGTCATCAGCGCCAGCACCTGCAGGGTCAGGCTGTACTCCTGACTGCCATCCGCCATGGTCTTGATGGTCACCGCCGACATGCCATCCTGGGCCAGTACCAGCGGCGAGCAGAGCAACAGCAACAGCCAGCCCCAGTGACGCTTCATCAATAGATTTCTCATCCCGTTATTCTTTGTCATTGCGTGCCATCAGCTTGCTGAGCTGCTGGGCGAAGGCCTGGGGTTGACGCTCATCCAGGGGCTGCTCAAGCCGATGGAGAAAGGTGACCTGCTGGGGGGTGACGCCGAGCAAGAACTGCTGCTCCCCCACCTTGACCACCAGCAGTTTTTCCTTGTAGCCGAGGGGCAGACTGGCGATCACCTTCATCTGGCCGCCCCCTATCGCCTGAGTGAGCTTGCTCTTCTTGAGCAGAAACCCCAGCACCAGGATGAGGCCGATGACCATCAGGCTCGACAGCAGCCAGGAGGTGAGGCTCGGCAGCGTGGCGGTTGTCTGTGCCAAGGCAGGCAACGGCAACAGCAGCAACAGGAGGGCGGCCCGTATCATTTGAGTTTCTTGATCCGTTCAATCTGGCTGATCACATCGGTCAGGCGGATCCCGAATTTGTCATTGACCACCACCACCTCGCCGTGGGCGATCAGGGTGCCGTTGACCAATACATCCAGGGGCTCACCGGCCACCCTGTCCAGCTCCACCACAGATCCCTGGTTGAGCTGGAGCAGGTTGCGGATGCTGATCTGGCTGCGGCCCACTTCCATGGCGATGGTCACCGGGATGTCGAGTATGGTGTCAAGCTTGCGGCGCTCCTCGGCACTGATGGGCGCATCGTCCTTCAGCTCTTCGAGGGGAGCCGGTTTGACTTCCGTCGTGACCTGCTCTTCGAGGGCAGCAGCCCAGGCATCGGCCATCAGATCCTGCTCGTCTTCGGGTGTGCTCATCTTACTTCCTTACTGTTCATGATTAGGCGGGTTCCGGGCCTGTTATCTGTGGGGATTTTCGATGCTGCGCTCGAGCTCTTCCAGCTCGGCCTCGCCATCGATACGCACGCCGCCCCGGGTGACCAGGTGCATCTCGGTCTTGACCCCGTCCGGACGCTTGAGTTTGTCGACAATCTTGAGCGCCACGTTCTCTTTTGTGCGGCCCATCTTGGCGTGGAAGGTCGGCAAGTCCTCCACATAGACCAGCAGGTTCTCCGGCATCTCCACCGGGATGATGTCGCCGGGTTTCAGCTCCATGAGGTCGCGCAGGGTGAGCTCGGTCTCCAGCAATTTCGCCTTGAGCTCCACCTTGACATCCATGATCTCGTCGCGCAGCGCCTTGCTCCAGCGCACGTCGGTGTCCCCCTTGTCGCTCTGCACCCCGGCATCGAGCAACTCGCGGATGGGTTCGAGCATGGAGTAAGGCATGGCCACGTGGAAGTCGCCGCCACCGCCATCGAGTTCGATGTGGAAGGAGCTGACCACTATCACCTCGGTCGGGCTGACGATGTTTGCCATGGCCGGGTTCACTTCGGAGTCGAGGTACTCGAAGCCCACATCCATCACCGGCGCCCAGGCATCCTTGTAATCCTCGAACACCAGCTTGAGCAGCATCTGGATGATGCGCCGCTCGGTGGGGGTGAATTCCCGTCCCTCGATCTTGGCATGGTAACGGCCATCGCCACCGAAGAAGTTCTCCACCAGGATGAAGACCAGACGCGCCTCCATGGTGATCAGCGCCGTCCCCTTGAGGGGACGGAAACGCACCATGTTCAGGCTGGTTGGCACGAACAGGGTATGCACATATTCGCCAAATTTGAGCATCTGCACACCGTTGATCGACACCTCGGCGGTGCGCCGCATCATGTTGAACAGGCTGATGCGCATGTGACGGGCAAAACGCTCGTTCACAAGCTCCAGGGTGGGCATGCGCCCACGGACGATGCGATCCTGGGAGGAAAAATCAAACTGGGCTATACCGGGATCGCCGGCCGCCCCTAACTCCTCCTCTTCGACATCGTCGACCCCGTGCAAGAGGGCATCAATTTCGTCCTGACTTAACAGATCGCTCACGCTTCACCTACTGCATTACAAAGCCGGTAAACAGCACTTGTTCGATTACGGGGGAAGAGGTCAGGTCTTTCAGGACCCGACGGCACTCTTCCAGTGAGTCATTTCGCAACTTTTCCTTGCCCTCGAAGGTGACCAGCTGCTCGGCGCTGGCGGCGCTGAAGACCCGCAGCAGCGTCCCCTCGATGAGCGGTACATGCTGCTTGGCAAGGGCCTCGCTCGGGGCGCCGCGCACCATCAGCTGCACCTTGATCTGCACCAACCTGTCCCGGCTCTGGCCCGCCACGTTGAACACGAAGGGACGCGGCATGCCGACATAGAGCGCCGGCAGGGTCGCGGGGTCTTGAGCCTGACCATCCGCCTGGGCGCTGGCCTCGGCCTTGGCGGCCTCGTCACTCCCCGAGAGCAGCAACCAGGCGGCAACGCCGCCCCCCATCAACACAAGCAGCACTATGACGGCCATGATGATCAGCTTTTTTTTGCTGGCCGTCGCCGGGTCTTTGAGCGTCAGTTCGCTATCGTCCGCCATCCCTTGTCCACCCTGGTATCAAACTTGTTCGTTATCATAAACTTAACTTGGGGCGCATCAAGCATAGAAATCAATTCCGCTCTCGTTTGCCGCATCCATGGACAAACTGAGTCGAGTGACGCCGTTTTCGGCCTCATGTTGAGCGCCATGGCCGCCCTCCCGACCAGGCTGACCATGGCCCCCCTGTCCCGCGAAACCCTGGGCCTGCTGTTGCGACTGCTGCTGAGCCTGCTGTTGGGTCTGCTGTTGCACCGACGTCTGGCCAAGCTGGATCCCCTGCCCCGCCAGCATCTCCCTGAGCCTGGGCATGGCCTGCTCCAGCATCTCCCGGGTCTGGCCATGCTGCACCACGAAACTGACGCTGGCCTGGCTGTCCTGGCCCAGCTGGATCTGGATTTTCATCTTGCCAAGGCCCAGAGGGTCGAGCTGGATCTCCGCCTGTTGCAGCTTGTCTGCCAGCATGACATTGACCCGTTGCTGCAATTCGGCCGGGGCATCCTGACCGGCCAATTTCAAATGGGGTAAAGCGGGGGCGTCGGCGCGGGGCTGGCTCAGGGCAGTCTGGCTGACCCTGGCCTCGGCCAGTGCTTGCGGGCCCTGATGTGGGCTGGGAGGCGCAGGGTCGCTCTCCCCCTTCTGACCGCTGGTGACCAGAGATCCACTGCGCTCAAGAGCCGCCAGTTTACCCTTGGTGACAGGCTCATTTTTCACTGACGCGGCGGCCCCCTCGATGGTCGCGGCAGAGGCCCCTTGAGGCAAACTGGTGACAGGTGCCTGACTCCCCTGAGATTGCGCCTGAGCCAGCACTTGCTGAGGCACCACCAAGGTCGGCGCCACTGGCGGGCTGCTCGCAGCCTGCCCTGGCGCGCTCTGGGTTAGAGGAGTCTGCGAGTCACCACCGGCCTTGGCCGCAGCGCCCTGACTGACGCTCCCGTCTGCGTCCACCGCTGATGGCGTCCGGTCTTGCGGCTTGTCAGTCGGCTGGCCACGGCCTGATACATCTGGCGGCGCGCTGCCCGGCAGCGGCCCCCCTTGCTGGGCGAGCTGGCTGCCGACCGCAAAGGCCTGGGCCGGCGTGCTGGCATCGGGTTTGCGCGCAGGCTCGGTGACCGGCGTGGTGCCCTCATCCCCTTGCAGGGCCTCATCCATACTGGGCAAGGCCCCGGCAGGCAATATCTTGCGGCCCTGCTCGGCACCTCTCTCCATCAGGGCCGCAACCAGCTTGCTGTCGCCCTCTCCCGCCTCTGCCTGTGCCTCATCGGCGGCATCATGCTGACCCCTGTGGGCCGCAAGTGGCGCGCCCGGCGTGTCGGATGTCGATGCTGCGCTCGTCTCTTCAAGGCCGGGAGCAGGCGGCAACATATTGCCATCCCCAGGCGCGCTGCTGCCTGATGGCGAAACCAGGCGGGTATCTTGTTTGAGGGAATCTTGCAGATGGGCGAGGAAGGGGTGACCGGCAAGGGCGTTGAGCGCCAGGGCACCATCGTCAAGGGCGTCCCCCTTGACAGCCTCCTCGCCATCTTGCCCATGAGCGACGGCTTTACCTGGCTTGGCGTCACTCTCTTGACGCCCTGCAGATGCCAAACCGGCGGCCATCTCTGCCCCGGCCTGTTCCATCTGCGGCTGCAAGCCCTTATCAGCGCCATCCGTCCTGGCCACGCCCTCAGCCCGATCTCCCCTGGACGGCGCAACCTGCTCCCCTTGCTGGTACTGGGTCATCAGATCGGCAAACCCAGCCTTCTCCTCCCCAGGCACAGGGGCATCATCGCGCCGAGCCTGGCTTGTCAGGACGCTCGTCTCACCGCTAACGGGTGGCGTAATGGGGGTCAACAATGTCTGCATCATCCTGGATTCCGGGTCTGGGCGCCGATAAGGCCTGAATTGGAATAGGGGCACCCCTTGGTGCGTCATGAGCAATTAGAAAGCAAGTTACAGGCCAGAATGTTGAGTTCGGCTACGCAGGGAGAATTCATCCAACATCTTCTGCTCTTGCCGCTGGGCTTGCTGCTGGGCGCGAACGGCCTGCTTGTCGAGCAGCAGTGCCACCGCCTTGCGCCGTTGCTGGGCTCCCAGCCACTCTTCCCGGCGCTGGCTGAGCACCTCGCGGATCTGCAACACCCCCTCAAACTGCTGGGTCGCAGCCTGCTCCAACTTGCTGATGAAGGCGTGATACTGGGCGTTCTGCTGCGCGGGTATGCCCTGCAGGCCCCGGTCTGTCCACTGCTGGTGATAGACCTGACGATATTGGTTGAGGGCATCTTGCTGCTGCTGGTACAGCTTCAAGTCCTGCTGCGCCTTGGCCAGCGCCAGGGCAGCCTGCTGCTCAGCCACCAGCAACCTTTCCGCTAATAACACCAGTCCCTTGCTCATTGACTACCTCTCGCTGGCTGGATGAAGGGGGATGTTCGCCCCGCACGCGGGATCACTGCATCAGGGGCATGGCCACCAGTTGCAGTGCCTGCAGGCCATCATCATAGTGGACGACCTCACGCATTTTTTGCTGCAAGAAGCGATCCAGATACGGCTTTTGGCTGATGGCCCTGTCGATGCGCGGATCCGCCCCCTGGCTGTAGGCGCCTATGGTGATCAGATCCCGGTTCTGCTGATAGAGGGAGTAATACTGCTTGAGGGCCCGTGCCAGCCCCTGATGCTCGGCCGAGGTGACCTGAGGCATGACCCGGCTGATGGATTTTTCGATGTCGATGGCCGGGTAGTGGCCCGAATCCGCGAGTTCGCGGGACAACACTATGTGGCCATCGAGAATGGCCCGGGCCGCATCGGCGATGGGGTCTTGCAGGTCATCCCCTTCGGTCAGTACCGTGAAAAAGGCGGTGATCGACCCCTGACCATCGCTGCCATTGCCCGCTCGCTCCACCAGGGCTGGCAGCTTGGCGAACACCGACGGCGGGTAGCCCTTGGTCGCGGGCGGCTCTCCCACGGCCAGGGCAATTTCCCGCTGGGCCTGGGCATAGCGGGTGAGGGAATCCATCAACAGCAGCACATTGAGGCCCTGATCGCGAAAATACTCGGCGATGGCCAGCGCCGTTTCGCAGCCCTTGAGCCGCATCAGCGGCGAGGCATCCGCCGGGGCGGCCACCACCACGGCCCGCTCGCGCCCCTCTGCCCCCAGGATATCTTCGATAAACTCTTTGACCTCCCGGCCCCGCTCGCCGATGAGGCCGACCACCACCACATCCGCCACCGAGCCCCGGGTCATCATGCCCAGCAACACGGACTTGCCGACCCCGGAGCCAGCAAAGAGCCCCATCCGCTGACCCTGACCAACGGTGAGCACCGCATTGATGGCTCGCACCCCTACGTCCATCGGCTTGTGGATGGGACGACGGGCGAGCGGGTTGATGCGGGTCTGGGCAAATTGCACCGTCTGGGCCGCGATAATAGGGCCGAGTCCATCCAGGGGCTGGCCGATGCCATCGATGACACGGCCGAGCAGATTCATGCCGACCGGTATGCCATAGGCCTCGGTAATGGGCACCACGCGGGCGCCGGGGATCACCCCCTTGAGCTGTTCACTCGGCATCAGGAACAGGCGATCGCCGCTAAAGCCGACCACCTCTGCCTCCAGGGTGCCATCCTGGGTATCGATGCGGCACAGGGCGCCGATGGCGGCCCGGCACCCCACGGCCTCCAGGGTCAATCCCACCACCCGCGTCAACTTTCCGGCGACCGGGGTCTTGGGGGCTATCTCCCCGACCCGGTAACGTTGCAGTCGCTGGCAAAGGCTGTTGCTCATAATGGGATCCTGAGGCTGGGGATTGAGAAGGGAAACGCTGGCGTCAATCGCGCTGGTTGTCGCGCAAGAAGTTGCGCAACAGCTGGTCGATGCGCCCCGAGAGGGTCAAGTCCACACTGGAGAGTTCGGTGGCCAGCTGAATATCGCCGGGCAACAGGGTCGGATCGCTCTCTAGCCGCCAGTGGCGCCGCTCGCACTCCTCCTCCCCGAATGCCGCCACCACCCGGGCAATATCATCCGGATGCAGGGAGAGCGTCACCCCTTGATTGGACGCGGGCAGCAGGGCCAGCCCCTCCTTCAAGGCACCTAGCAGCAAGGCGGGTGAGGTCACGGCCTCCTGCTTGATCAGGGCCCGGGTCAGCTGCATCACCAGGGCGATGAGCTGTTGCTCCACGTCGGCATCCTGCTCGGCCAGGGGGTCGGCCAGGCGGGAGGCCAGCAGGCGCCAATGGCCCTGCTCCTGCTCGACCAACTCGCGCCCGAGGGCCAAGCCCTCCTCCTTGCCTTGGCTAAGACCGGCATCGTGCCCCTGCTTGAGACCCTCTAGCTTGCCCTCCTCCAGCCCCTTGGCAAAACCTGCGGCCTGCCCCTCGGCCATGCCCTCTTCCCAGGCAGCCTGACGAATGGCTTCCAGCTCCTCGGCCGTGATGCTGGGGGCGGGTTCCTCGGCCGGTTCCGGCTCAGGTGGCAGTTCCGACTGGCTATACCAATCCTGGGGCAGGCCCAGGGCATTGGTCTCTATCTCGGACTCGACTTCCATCTCCGGCCAGCCCCAGGTCTCTATCTGGGTACCGGTCGTGTCGGGTCTCACATATCCGCGCAGCTTGCTGTTGTTCATGGTTGAGAGGCACTCCTCGTCACTAGCGGCCCGGCGCCGCCGCGCCGCTTATGATGCATGGTTTAGAGGAACTCGTCGCCGCCACCGGCGCCCAGCATGATCTCGCCGGCATCGGCCAGGCGACGGGCGATGGAGAGGATCTCCTTCTGGGCCGCCTCCACCTCTGAGACCCGGATCGGCCCCATGGCCTCCAGATCGTCCGCCAGCATTTCGGCGGCGCGCTTGGACATGTTCTTGAAAATCTTCTCGCGCATCTGATCGTCCGACCCCTTGAGGGCCCGTTGCAGCAGATCCCCCGGCACTTCCCGCAACATGGTCTGGATGCCGCGATCGTCCACGTCGATCAGGTTCTCGAACACGAACATCAAGTCCTGGATCTGCTGGCTCATCTCCTCGTCGGAGTCGCGGATGGCGTCCATCAGCTGACCTTCGACGTTGGTGTCCAGGTAGTTCATGATGTTGGCCGCCGCCTTCATGCCGCCCATCTTGGCTGCCTGAGCACCTGCCGCACCGGCAAACTGCTTCTCCATGATGTCGTTGAGCTCTTGCAGCGCCGCCGGTTGCACCTCTTCGAGGTTGGCGATGCGCATCACCAGATCCAGGCGTACCTGCTCCGGGAACTGGCTCAGGATCTCGGCAGACTGCTCCGGCTCCAGGTAAGAGAGCACTATGGTCTGGATCTGCGGGTGTTCGTTCTGGATGATGCTGGCCACCTGGCGGGCATCCATCCACTTGAGGGAATCCAGACCCCGGGCGCCGGATCCCAGGATGATCTGATCCACCAGGTTGCTGGCCTTGTCTTCACCCAGGGCCGCCACCAGGGCTTTGCGCACGAAATCTTCGCTGCCGATGCCGATGTTGGTGTACTTCTGGATATCGTCGATAAATTGACGATGTACCGCCGCCACCCTGTCGTGACTGAAATCGGACATGGAGGCCATGGACATGCCGAGCCGCTGCACCTGCTTGGGCTCGAGGTGGCGGAAGATCTGGGCCGCATCCTCTTCGTTGAGGCTGAGCATCAGCACCGCGGCCATCTCTATCCCCGTCATCTGCTCGAGGATCTGGCGCTGACCATCGCTGATGTCGTTGCCGGTCACTTGACTCTTATTTTCTTCAGGCATCTTTGGTTACCCACTCTTTAATGACCTGCGCGGCCAAGTCCGGTTCATTCGCCACCAGGGCACGCACCGCCTTGAGCAAGTCTTCATCACGATGGAGATCCGGCAGCTTGAGGTGGCCATCGCGCACCCCGAAGATGGGTTCTGCCTCGGCCTGGGCCGCCAGCAGACTCAGTTCGTCGTCGCCTCCCAGCACTATGCTGTTGTCCAGATCCAGTTCGCCATCGGGTCTGACATCCGGGTAGAGCAGACGCTTGAGCATGGGCCGCACCACAGTCACGATCAGCACTATGATGACCAGCACAGAGGCGGCGATGCGCACCGCGCGCCAGAACCAGGGCTGCTCGTAGATGGGCAGGTCCGGCATCACATCCAGCTCGGGACGGTTGAAGGGGATGGCGACCACTTCCAGGCTGTCGCCCCGGGTCACATCGAACCCCAGGCCGCCGCTGATGAGGCGACGCAGGGTATCAATCTCGGTCTGGCTGCGCGGCTCGCGGGTAACGGCGCCATCGGCCCCGGTGATCGACTTGTAATCCACCGCCACCGAGACCGTCATGCGGCGAATGCCGCCCATCTGACGCCGGGTATGACTGACGGTGGTATCGAGTTCATAGTTGCGGGTGGCCTCCTTGCGCGAGCGACCGGCGCTGGTGCTGCTCTCGCCCCCTTCGACCTTCTCCGGGATCCCCGAGGCGGCGGGTGGCTGGTTGGAGAGGGCGCCAGGCACACCGCCATTGGCCCCGCTGGCGCTGTTCTCTTCCAGGGTCATCTCCGAGCGTACCGCAGGCAGGTCCGGGTTGTAGGTCTTGCGGGTCTGCTCCTGCTGGGAGAAGTCCAGGGCCAAGTCCACTTCGGCGGTGTAGTTGTCCATGCCGAGCACGGGGATCAGGATGGCGTCAATTTTCTGTTTGTACTCCAGCTCCTGCTTCTGCTGCATGGCAAATTCTTTGCGGGTCTGGGCGGAGACCGGATCCTGGGAGCCGGAGTTGAGCAGGCGACCACTCTGATCGGTGACAGTGACCCGGGTCGGTTCCAGGCCATGGACCGCGGAGGCAACCATGTCGACGATGGAGTCCACCTCCCCCTGACCCAGGGCCGAGCCCTTGAGGCTCAACACCACGGTGGCGCTCGGTTTGCGCTCGTTGCGGGCGAACACGTTGTCTTTGGGAATGGCCAGCAGCACCTGGGCCTTGGCCACGTTCTGGAACTGTTCGATGGCGCTGGCGAGCTGGCGCTCGCGGCTGAGCTTGAGGCGCTCGGCTTCCATGCGCTGGCTCACCCCGAAGCTGGAGTCCTTGAGCAAGATGGCCTCGCCATCGTTGCTGCTGACGCTGTTGGTGCCGAGCCCTGCCCGGGTCAATCGCAGTCGGATATCCCCATAGTTCTCGGCGCTGACCAGCACGCTCTTGCCATCGACCTGATAGGGGATCTTCTGCTGATCCAGATAATCCAGGGTGGAGACCAGCTCCTCGGTGCTATAGGTGCCAAGGGGTCGCATCTCCGGCTCCTTGCCCCACAGCAAGATGAAGACGGCGATGGCCAGACAGATGGCCAGCCCCAGGATCAGGGTGATCTGGCGCAGCACATCGCTGTTGGAGAGAAACCCCAGCGCCGAGCTCTTCTGTTCATTCTCGTCGAGGGCACTCGCCCCTTCATGGTTGATCAGCAGATCGCCATTTTGATCGTTCGCCACGGGTCAGATCCTTATCTTCTGGTCTGGTTCATGAGGTTCATGAAAGAGGGGGATAGCGAGGCGGGAAAATGCGCTCTCCAGTACCTGGCCAAATAGCAAAATCAACCCCTTACACCGGCATGTTCATGATGGTCTTGTAGGCATCGACCATCTTGTTACGCACCTGCACCGTCGCCTCGAAGGCGATGGAGGCTTTCTGACCGGCGATCATCACATCGGAGAGATCCACCGACTTGTCACCCATGTCGAGCCGGGTACGCAGATCGTTGGCAGTGCCCTGCAAACCGTTCACATTGCCGAGGGCCTGCTGCAGCAGCTGGCCGAAATCCGAGCTGACGTGGTCGCTTGGCTGGCTGACGGCAGGAATACCCGCTTCCACCTTGAGGGCCTGCATCTCTTGCATCAGGCTGCTTGCACTTATTTCCATCACTCTTCCCCAGACAAATCATTGACGCTGGCAGAAGATAAGCAATTAGGGTGCCAATCCGGGATATCGAGGGAGAAATGGGCAAGCGGGCACCGACGGGTGAGCTCCGGCGCCCGAGCCCGGGCTGCCTTAGCCCAGCAACAATCGGAGATAACTCAGGTGCAGATCCCTGTGCTCATCGGCGGGCAATTTGACCAAGACCTCATCATGGAGATAGCGGCTCTTGGCAGTGGCCAGCTCGGGGGCCACCAGACCCACCTCGACCAGCTTGGCGACGATGGCAACCGCCAGCGCCATGCAGCCGTCACTCTCCTGGCCCCAACCGAAATCACCATCATAATCAAACAGTTCAGGACGAGGCGAGAGAGGATCAACCCGATCCCCCCAGACCCAGAAGGCCATGGGCCTCTCTTGGGGAAGGCGCAGATAGATACTCTGTCTGTCCCACTCCCGTTGTTGGCCCTGAGTCGCATCCCGTGCTGCCTGATCCGGTTCCTGCGCCATACTGCACTCCTTGTCTCGCGATGCTATTTTGGGATGCCCATAGAAAAAGAGGGCACAAGGCCCTCTTTTTACTGGAAAACTCGCTATTTAAACAGCCAGAATTTCAACACAAAACCAGAAAAACTCCTTGCTGAACAGCGGGTGATCATGACTTGTTCAGATCGTCATCCAGCCAGTACTTGGAACCCGCCACACTGGCGTCGAGCAAGAGCCCTTTCTCACCGATCTGGTAGATAGCCATGCCGCCATTGTATTTGGCGGTCAGTTCGGCGCTCTCTTTGCCAGCCACTGCCCCCACCTCGGAGGTTGCTTCCCAGCCCTGGTGGACAAATCCATCAAACTTGGCTTTGTTCTCGAACAGGATCACCTGCTGATAGAATTTTCCGCCCATACCGGCAGAGAGGCCACCGCCAAACATCTTCATGTAGGTGCGACTGTTATTCTGGCGGCTGACCGCCACCCCGGCGCCCTGATTGGTGCTGAGCATCAGGGAGAACTTGCGAGAATCAAAGACCGCATAGCCATAGGCCTGGTCAAACAGCAACTTGGCGGAGGGCTGCTCGTTGAATAGCCGCACCAGGGCGGTATCGGCCATGGTATCGAGGGCGGTACGTGCCTGCTCGGCCGTCTTGGGCTCGACCATCTCATCGAGCTTCTTGTCTGCAACCGTCAACCACTCCTTGCTGGTCGCCATGCTCTTGTCGGTCCACTCCCCCGCGGTGTTGAATGCCTCTTCTCCCCACTGGGAAGCTGAATCCCAAGTCTGTTTGGAGAAATCGCTGACATCACGCCACGCCTCTTTGCTGGTCTCACTCACCGCGTCGCCGAGGTCGGAGGCTGCACTCTTGAGCTTGTCCCAATCCGCATGACCGGGCATGGCCACCAGCGCTACCATGAGCAGGGGCAGAGTTCGCATCTTCATGACTATCTCCATATCAAATGCCCACCAGGGGCGAGAAACTGCGTTTCCTTTAGCATACACCGCCAGGGGCGTCGCCACAGCCCTGGAGAGTAGCAAGTGTCTGTTATCCGGACAGTTAGCAGGGCATCCTGTTGAGAAGAGGAGCTGGATCCGCAATGGCATCCCAACCTGGAGGGGCTCGTCAGCCGGGATGCAGACATGGTCATGGGGATAAGAAGAGGGAGCCAAGGCTCCCCCTGTGTGGACCAATATCCATCATGGCGATGAACTGAAACGTCGTCCCTGTGCATCCACCACCTGCTCCCCGTCTTCCTTGCTGAAGGCTCCTTGCTGGGGGCTCGGCAGTATATCCAGCACCACTTCTGACGGACGGCACAGCCTGGTGCCCAGCGGGGTGACCACTATGGGGCGGTTGATCAGGATGGGATGGGACAGCATGGCGTCAATCAACTCATCATCGCTGAATCCCTCCCCGGCCAGCCCCAGCGCCTCAAAAGGCGGCACGTTCTGGCGCAGCAGGTCACGTACCGGTATTCCCATGGCGGCCATCAGGGCGACCAGGGTCTCGCGGCTCGGCGGCGTCTCCAGATAGTGGATGACGGTCGGTTCAACCCCTGAGTTGCGGATAAGTGCCAGGGTATTGCGCGAGGTGCCACAGGCCGGGTTGTGGTAGATGGTGATAGCGATGTCACTCATGCTTGCGCCTCCACGTTGCCATAGTTTCGCTTCATGCGCAGGGCCACGTTGACCAGACCGATCAGCACGGGCACTTCAACCAGTGGGCCTATGACGCCGGCGAAGGCCTGATCCGAGCTCAGCCCGAACACGGCAATGGAGACCGCGATGGCCAGCTCGAAGTTATTGCCGGTGGCGGTAAAGGCGATGGAGGCGTTCTTGTCATAGGGAATGCCCAGCTTCTTGCCCACCAGGAAGCTGGTAAAGAACATCAGCACAAAGTAGATCACCAGTGGGATAGCGACCCGCAGCACATCCATGGGCAGCTCGACTATCATCTCCCCCTTGAGGCTGAACATCAGCACTATGGTGGCCAGCAGGGCGATGAGGGTGATGGGGGAGATGGCCGGGATGAAGCGCTCGCTATACCACTTCTCCCCCTTGGCCTTGACCAGGTAATGGCGGCTCAGAAAGCCTGCCAGGAAGGGGATGCCGAGATAGATGAGCACGCTTTCGGCGATATCCAGCATGGTGATATCCACCGCGAAGCCCTCTAAACCAAACAGGGGCGGCAGCACGGTAATGAACAGCCAGGCCATGAAGCTGTAGGTGAGGATCTGGAAACCGCTGTTGAGGGCCACCAGACCCGCACCGTACTCCTTGTTGCCACCCCCAAGGTCGTTCCACACCAGTACCATGGCGATGCAGCGCGCCAGGCCTATCAAGATGAGGCCGACCATATAACCCGGCTGATCATGCAAAAACACCAGGGCTATCACGAACATCAAGATGGGGCCCACCAGCCAGTTCATCACCAGGGAGAGGGTGATGGCG
The DNA here is from genome assembly GCF_024809075.1 of Aeromonas sp. BIGb0445. Lineage (NCBI taxonomy): Bacteria > Pseudomonadati > Pseudomonadota > Gammaproteobacteria > Aeromonadales > Aeromonadaceae > Aeromonas > Aeromonas sp. BIGb0445. The sequence continues at coordinate 471,396 of NZ_JANUES010000001.1, read as the reverse complement.
CGGCGATCCCGGGTCATGGTGCCCATGGTGGCGTAGTTCACCTTGGCGAGCGGCGGGTACATCATCAGGATGAGGCCTATGGCCAGCGGGATATTGGTGGTGCCGACCGACATCGCCTCATTCCACTGGGCCACCTGGGGGAACAGATAGCCAATCCCGACCCCTATGCCCATGGCGACGAAGATCCAGAGGGTGAGATTGCGGTCGAGAAAACTCATTTTTTTGCTGACGGGCAGCTCGCAGCAGGCATTGATACTCATCACGAGACTCCATGAGGATTAGATGAAACGGGCGGCTGATAGCAGGGCAAACCGACAGAGATCAGCGCCGCCAACAGGATAAGGTAATTGACGTGAGGGGCCAGGGTCAGCGCCTTGGGACGCAGCCGTAACTCTTGGTCGTGCCCCCCTGCGTATGACTGGCTGCCCATGAGCTCAGCAGCAGGACTCATTGGGCATGATGCCGCAGGCCTCCGGGTGACCGGCGCAGCACTCCTCGGTCAAGTAGCCAATCAGGCTCTGCATCAGCGCGATGTTGGCGCGATAACGCAGGTAGCGCCCCTCTTGCTCCACCGAGAGCAGACCCGCATGCAGCATGGCCTTCAGATGAAACGACAGGGCGTTGGGGGCGATGTCCAGCTCGCTGGCGAGCTGACCCGCCACCCGTCCCTCCAGACCCGCCTTGACCAGTAGCCGCCACACATCGAGTCGCACCCCGGAGGCGAGAGACTCGAACAACTTGCTGGCGACTGTCTTGTTCATTTCGACCATGATCCACACCTTATTCACTCAGTTAGTTCAACTATACAAGAGTTATTGAAATGATCAATCCAGCCAGATGACTTTTCCTCCCGCCCCTGCTTTGCTACCCTGCGCGGCCAAATAATCAGCGGCCCGGCCAGGATGTCATCGCAGCAGGATGCAGACCAGCTTCCAGCGAGACCGGCTATCACCGACCCCCATCACAATGACTCCCCCTCGATCCCGCCAAGGGACAAGGCGGTGAGCGACAACGAGCGAGAGAATCGACATGCGTCAACGCCTACAACAAGAGTGGTTCGCCAATGTGCGTGGTGACCTGCTGGCCGGCACTGTGGTCGCCCTGGCCCTGATCCCGGAGGCGATCGCCTTCTCCATCATCGCTGGCGTCGATCCCAAGGTGGGCCTCTATGCCTCCTTCTGCATCGCCGTCATCATCGCCTTCGTCGGCGGCCGCCCCGGCATGATCTCCGCCGCCACCGGTGCCATGGCGCTGCTGATGGTCACCCTGGTCAAGGATCACGGCCTGCAATACCTGCTGGCGGCGACCCTGCTCACCGGGATCTTCCAGATAGGGGCTGGCTATCTCAAGCTCGGCAGCCTGATGCGCTTTGTCTCCCGCTCGGTGGTGACTGGCTTCGTCAACGCCCTGGCCATCTTGATCTTCATGGCCCAGTTGCCCGAGCTGACCAACGTCACCTGGCAGGTCTATGCCATGACGGCCGCCGGCCTTGCCATCATCTATCTGTTCCCGCTCATTCCCGTGGTGGGCAAGTTGGTGCCCTCCCCGCTGCTGTGCATCGTCATCCTGACGGCGATAGCCATCACCATGGGCATCGACATTCGCACCGTGGGCGACATGGGCGAGCTGCCCGATACCCTGCCCATCTTCCTCTGGCCAGACGTGCCGCTCAATCTGGAGACACTAGCCATCATCTTCCCCTACTCTGCGGCGCTGGCCGTGGTCGGTCTGCTTGAGTCGCTGATGACGGCGGCCATCGTCGACGATCTGACCGACACCAAGAGCGATCGCAACCGCGAGTGCAAGGGTCAGGGTCTGGCCAACATAGGGGCCGGCCTGATGGGCGGCATGGCGGGTTGCGCCATGATTGGCCAGTCGATCATCAACATCAAATCTGGCGGCCGTGGCCGTCTCTCCACCTTTGTGGCAGGCACCCTGCTGATCCTGATGGTGGTCTTCATGGATGAGTGGATCCGCCAGATCCCCATGGCCGCCCTGGTCGCCGTGATGATCATGGTCTCTATCGGTACCTTCTCCTGGGACTCCATCCGCAACCTGCGCAGCCACCCGCTCTCCACCAATATCGTGATGGTGGCCACGGTTGCCGTCGTGGTCGCTACCCATAACCTTGCCCTTGGGGTATTTGTCGGAGTACTGCTCGCCTCCCTCTTCTTCGCCGCCAAGGTGGCCCGCTTCATGCTGGTCAAGAGCGAGAGCAGCAAAGCGGGGGATGAGCGCCATTATCAGGTACGAGGCCAGGTGTTCTTCGCCTCTGCCGAACAGTTCATCGCCGCCTTCGACTTCAAAGAGGTGCTCAGCCGGGTGACCATAGATCTTAGCCAGGCCCACTTCTGGGACATCACGGCGGTGACCGCCCTGGACAAGGTGGTGCTCAAGTTCCGCCGCGAGGGGACCCAGGTCGACGTGATCGGTTTGAACGAGGCGAGCGCGACCCTGGTCGACCGATTTGGAGTACAGGACAAGCCCGAAGAGATAGAGAAGCTGCTGGCCAACCACTAAGGAGCGACCATGACCCATATCCTCGCCTGCCTCGATGGGGTAGCCAGCCAAGGGGCCATCTGCGATGCCTCCGCCTGGGCCGCTACCATCACCGGTGATGCTGTCACCCTGCTGCATGTGTTGGAGCGCCACCAGAACGTGCTGCCCGACTTGAGCGGCACCATTGGTCTGGGGAGCCGGGAGACCTTGCAGGCCGAGCTGGCCGAACTCGACCAGCAGCGCAGCCAGCTGGCTCGCCAGCAAGGCAAGTTGCAGCTGGACGCCGCCGTCCATCAGCTGGCGGAACACGGCATCCAGGCCAATCGCCTGCAGCGCCATGGCGACTTGCTCGAGACCCTGAGCGAGTTTACCGAGCAGACTCGCTTGCTGGTACTCGGCAAATGCGGCGCCCGGCACGAGGGGGAAGATGCCGTGGTCGGCAGCCAGCTCGAGAGCGTGCTGCGCACCCAGCGCACCCCAGCGCTGGTCGTGCAGCGCCACTTCACCGCCCCCACCAGCCTGCTGTTTGCCTTTGATGGCAGCGAGACGGCGCAGCGGGCCTTGCAGCAGCTGGCAGCCAATACCTTGCTCAAGGGCTTGCCCTGTCATCTGGTGATGGTGGCCGACCCCAGCGCCGAGCACAGCGCTCAGCTCGAGGATGCCGCCGCCATGCTGCGCCAGGGGGGTTGGCAGGTGATCCCCAGTCTGCGCCAGGGGGAACTCATCCCCACCCTGACTCAATATCTGGCGCAGCAGCAGATAGCCCTGCTGGTGATGGGGGCCTACGGCCACTCCCGCATGCGCCAGTTCGTGCTCGGCAGCCACACCAGCGCCATGCTGCGCGCCCTGCCCTGCACGCTGTTGCTGCTGCGCTGACCCTCGGGCCGTTCCGCGCGGCCCTCTCATCTTGCCCTGATAGACTCCCCCCTCGGCCCTGCCCTTGATATGCAGTTGCGCTGAGGCGCCATCTGCCCCCATCTGAGCGTTCTGCTCACCCCTGGCATCCGCCCCGTTACCGCTGTCCATCCTCCAAAAGCCAGTACTGGTGCGGCTCTCCCGGCTGGTAATGCCCGCCTCCTCGCGTATCTGGCACCCGCGGCCCAGGCATTTGACATAAATTGTTCCCGTCAACGCGTCCAGCTGTATAGTTTTTGGTTAGCCATTCCGGTAAAATCCGCGCCCTTATAAGAGAGCCACCTAAGAGCGATTGAGCGATGTCCAACACGAAACAGGCCCCCAAAGTAGGATTCGTCTCCTTGGGTTGCCCCAAAAATCTGGTCGATTCCGAGCGCATCCTGACCCAGCTGCGTACCGAAGGGTACGATGTGGTGCCCAGCTATGACGATGCCGAGCTGGTAGTAGTCAACACCTGCGGTTTCATCGACAGCGCGGTACAGGAATCCCTCGAAGCGATCGGTGAGGCCCTGGCCGAGAACGGCAAGGTCATCGTCACCGGTTGCCTCGGCGCCAAGGTGGATCAGATCCGCGAGATCCACCCCAAGGTGCTCGAGATCACCGGCCCTCATGCCTATGAAGAGGTGCTGGGTCATGTCCACAAATACGTGGCCAAGCCGACCCACAACCCCTTCACCAGCCTGGTGCCGGCCCACGGCGTCAAGCTGACCCCCCGTCACTACGCCTATCTCAAGATCTCCGAAGGCTGCAACCACCGCTGCACCTTCTGCATCATCCCCTCCATGCGCGGGGATCTGGTGAGCCGTCCCATCGGCGACGTGCTGGCCGAGGCCAAGCGCCTGAAAGAGGCTGGCGTCAAGGAGCTGCTGGTGATCTCCCAGGACACCTCCGCCTACGGCGTGGACGTCAAGCACCGCACCGGTTTCTTTGATGGCATGCCGGTCAAGACCAGCATGGTGGCGCTGTGTGAAGAGCTGGCCAAGCTCGACATCTGGGTACGCCTGCACTACGTCTACCCCTACCCCCACGTGGACGACGTCATCCCGCTGATGCGCGATGGCAAGGTACTGCCCTACCTGGACATCCCGCTGCAGCACGCCAGCCCGCGTATCCTGAAATTGATGAAGCGCCCGGGTACCGTCGAGCGCACCCTGGAGCGTATCCAGAAGTGGCGCGAGATCTGCCCCGAAATCACCCTGCGCTCCACCTTCATCGTCGGCTTCCCCGGCGAGACCGAAGAAGAGTTCCAGATGCTGCTGGACTTCATCGACAAGGCGGAGCTGGACCGGGTCGGCTGCTTCAAATACAGCCCGGTTGATGGCGCCAAGGCCAACGAGCTGCCGGATCCGGTGCCGGCAGATATCCAGGAAGAGCGCTTCGTGCGCTTCATGGAGCTGCAACAGCAGGTCTCCATCCGCAAGCTGGCCCGCAAGGTCGGCCAGGAGATGACGGTGCTCATCGACGAAGTGGACGAAGAGGGGGCCACCGGCCGCTCCTTCGCCGACGCCCCCGAGATCGACGGCCTGGTCTATCTCAATGGTGAAACCGGCCTCAAAGCGGGCGACATGGTCAAGGTCCGCATCGATGAAGCGGACGAATATGACCTCTGGGCCAGTCTGGTAGGCTGATCCCAGCCCAAAACACCTGTAAAACAGGCGTCAATCAAGAGCCAGTCAGTGAACACTGACTGGCTCTTTTGTCTCTCTGCATGGCCGCCTCGAACATGGGAAGGATCATCACCCGACGTTGTGCCCCGTTAATTGTCCAGATGGACGACACAGTGATTGAGTCGGCAGCAGGCCCAAGAGTGCGCCTTCTTACTTGAATGGATCCATCAGAATGAAACTTTCCGCCTGTCGCTGATGTTGATTGATCATCGGCACCAACCGCTTGAAGTGCTCGGTATTGCAATGAGCATCCAGGGCCGCTCTATCTGGCCACTCCTCAATGAAGATAAAATGTCCGGGATCCTTCTGGTTAATACACAGCTCGTAAGAGATACAGCGCGGTTCTTGTCGCGTTTTTTCTACCAACTCTCGATAGAGTGGCATGACATCATCGATGTGGTCCGGGTGTATAAAATCTTGTGCAATCACTTTCAACATGGTGTCAAATACCTCAGGGTTGACTCTATTCTCAGTGCGCCACATAGGAACCGTACAGCAAAGAATGACTTTACGATAACAGCAGCCAATGTAATTTAAACAGCTGGATCACTAAGCCAACGACAGACTCTTCAATGAGTGAGGCACAATAATTTTATGCATGGGCGTGACAAAGAACATATAAACTTTACCTAAGGTATTGTTTATATGAACGACCGTAGTCACATGTACTGTTGCCTTGTCGCCATTTGGAGTGACAAGAAACGACACCTTTACATCCAGGTGTTTGTCACGGTCTTCCAGAATGACTTCATGTTGAGTGTTTTGCAAGATACTAAAAATCCCGACAACATCACCATATTTGTATTCGCTGCTGACTTTACCGGCGTCGACACTCGTCATGCCCCCAAGATCTTTCAAACCAAAGAATGATACCGTCGCATTCCTCAATGACATTAACCAGTCAATCCAGGCTGGTGTGCCTTTTGCAACAGCATGGTAAATATCCAATGCCGATTGATTCTTATAATCTATTTCAGTCGTATGGGTGTCGCAAAAATATGCACCTTCCATATAACCATGAATTATTGATTGCTTTAGCACATCCATTGAGACCTCGATATTAAATGACATTGATATAATAGAGGCACAGTCAGATCAGGCCCCCAGAAGAGGAAGCCCCTTAAGGCTGTGATACTTGAGCGCCAATACAATGCAATGCCTTAATGGTATCTGCTCAATATTGGTAGTCAGCGGCACTATAATGGCTCTCTTTCCCTCAAAGCAGAAGATGCCTGGATAAATTTCTCTGAAGGTTTCAATCAGCCGGGTTTGGCAGTGAAAAAATACTTTGATGACATGCGGATCCTTTGGCTGCCAGTCGATTCGAATGGTCGTCCCCCCTCTAACGAGGTAACTCGCTTCCCCCCACTTGAGGCACTCTTCAACCCCCCCTAACTGGTTTTCAATCGCAGAGTCCAGAATAAGCTGGCGAACGCGCTCAAGCTGCTGCCTTGCCTCTGTCGGGTAGCCATCAAACTTCTCCTGGATATCTGAATTCATAAGCATCCTGCCACATCAAATAGCTAGCTGTCATAGTGTGCTTATAGCGTATAGCGCCTTTCTATCATACGCTTATTTTAAATATTCTTCCTTGGCCCCCTGAGAGCAGGTCAGAGATATTGGCGCTATTTACTGGACAGAACCAGGTCTTTTATCTTCGTTGCCTTTTCAAAATGATCGAGCCGATGCGTCATTATCCACCAGGTGGCCGCCTCCATAAGTAATTCGGGATCATCATTCCTGTTTGCGAAGAAGGCATAGAATGACAGACCCACCCCTGGTCCCTTGCTGGCAATTTTCTTGTCGCATACCTCAACGAATTTTCTTTTCAAGCTTTCTCGCATGCAGTCTCCGGCTATTATATTGTATATTCCTGCACCACTGCTTATCCTTAACAAGGATGCAATCTTTCATCTGTATGATGCCGCCTTGACTTAACCACTATTAGGTTGCCGCCAGTGACCGTAAAATAAACTCCACACGCTCGGATACCGAGGCCTTTGGCACTTCAATTAACGAGTAACCAAAAGTCTGGTATGCAGCGACCATTTCCAGGTAAGTATCAACAGCTTCGGCATAACTCTGCTTACGCTCTGAATCATTAGAATAGATGGACTCCCACGGCGGGAAGATAAACACATCAATGTGATATCTAGCAAGATGGCATGTGTTCAACAATGCACTGGGTATCGGCAGCCCTTCGAGTTTTGAATAGGCATATGAGTCGATAATACCTCTATCAAAGAATACCAGGCCTTGGTTGCCTTGATGGTGGCTGAAACATTCCAACTCTTCTCGTATCATCTCATCGCGAAAGGCGACTTTATCCATCCAGGGTAACGCACACCCATCTATCGCAAGTTGTTGCAAGATGACCTTGCGACCCACTTCATCCACGCACTGGTAACCGAGAGCCTTCAAGCAATCAATAGTCGTTGTTTTTCCTGACCCTGGCCCTCCGGTAAAAACGATTAAATGATTCAATCATGCCTCCATGAACGCCAATCAGATTTCAGTTGCCCTGAGAAAATAAATATCACTCATCTACATACAAAACAGTGCATATATTTCAAGGATCTGTCTAGCAATGCATTCCCCGGACATGTCATGAACCATGTCGTGGGCATTATTTATAACCACGTGTCGATTTTTTATGGCCTGTCTCACCTTTTGCATGATTGGCGTCATGATGCATATTGGCCATGCCAACGGACAACCTCATGCCCGAACATTGGTTACCAAATGGCTATCATAACGGCCCGCCTGACGGAGGGAAGCGGGAAGAGGCGAAAATCCGAGCCGGATCAATAGCAGATTGACCGACCGAAGGCGCTGGCGTGCCAGATGGTGAGAGTCCGGGCAATCAGACCGTGCGCTCAGGGGTCTGAATACTGCCCCCTGTCCCTGTTATCCAGTTCACAATTAGTGCCGATTCAGTCTCAATACAGGCCCTATCCGCTACCATCTGAATTGACTCTCCCAGCTTAAACCCCTCTAATTGGCGTCTCGGATCTCATGCACGAACATCTTATGAAAATTCTGTTAGTCGAAGACGACAAGCTGCTCAATCATCATCTCACTACCCTGCTCGGCGAGGCGCAGAATCAGGTGCATGGCACCGACAGCGCCCAGGTGGCGTTGCACTATGCCGAGGATTACCCCATCGATGTGGCCATCATCGATCTCGGCCTGCCGGACATGGATGGTCTGCAGTTGATCCGCACCCTCAGAGAGCGGCAGATCGCCTTCCCCATCATAGTGTTGACCGCCCGCGGCAACTGGCAAGACAAGGTCGAGGGGCTCGAAGCGGGGGCCGACGACTATCTGGTCAAACCCTTCCAGAAAGATGAACTGCTGGCCCGGCTCAATGCCCTGGTGCGGCGCAGCGCCGGTTTTATCTCGCCCAAGGTGCAAGGGGGGGATTACGAACTGGATCTGTCGCGCAAGGAGCTGACCATCGCCGGGGAGGTGGTGGTGCTGACCAGCTTTGAATATCTGATCCTGGAATACCTGATGCGCAATGCCCGCCAGGTGGTCTCCAAGCAGCAACTGCTCGACCAGCTCTATGGCGACGGAGAAGGTGACCCCAATACCATAGAGGTGATGGTGAGCCGGCTGCGCAAGAAGCTGGATCCTGATGGCGAGATACAACCCATCTCCACCATCCGTCGCCAGGGTTACATCTTCAATCTCTCCTGCAGCTAAGATGGCTCTCGCCTTGTCTCTCACTGTCCAACCAGGTGAGCCCCTGGCATCGCGAGCCCATCCCCAGACTCTCACCGAGGCCAGCCCATGCCGTTGATCCGCCGCTCTCTGCTGGCCAAGCTGATGTTGAGCACCATGCTGGTCATCGCGCTCATTCTGGCCTTTGCCGTCTATGCCCTCTACCTGGCCAAACAGGAAGAGCTCGTCAAACAAACCAGCACCCAGATGCAGGAGAACCTCTCCAAGCTGTTCTCTTCCAAACTGCCCGATAATCAGGGCCAGGCCGGGTTCGATACCCTGGACAAGAATGCTGCCGATCCGAGACTAGACACCATGATCTGCCGCGCAGATGGTCAGATAAGCTGGGCCAGTCTGCACAATCCCGAGGTGCTCGAGGCCAAACCGACCCTGTGTCAGGATCTGATGAACTACCTCGGCAAGATGGATCATGACTACTTCTTCAAGCTGATCACCATCAAGAGCGGCAACAGCTACTTCATCTACAGCCTGCGTTTCATGCGCAACCATGGCCAGGGCCCCGTCACCTATTACGTGGTGATGATTGATTCGGCCACCTCGTATCAACAGCAGGTACAAGATTACCTCTACCAGTGCATGCGTCAGGCACTGCTCGCCTATGCCCTGCTCGGTGCCCTGCTGCTACTCACCAGTTTCTGGAGCCTCTCCTCACTGCGCGCCATGGCGCGCCAGCTCGATGAAATCCGCGCAGGCAAACGGGATGCCCTGTCACAAGATTACGAGCGCGAGCTGGCTCCCCTCACCGGCTCCGTCAATCAGCTGCTGGAGAACGAACGCCAGCAGACCCTGCGCTACCAACATGCCCTCAATGATCTCGCCCACAGTTTGAAGACCCGATTAGCGCTCATACAGATGACGACGCAAGATGTCGCAATGAGCAAGGAGTTACACGAAAACATCAATGAACAAATTTTAACCATGGATCAGATGGTCCAGTATCAGCTGCGCCGAGCCGTGACTGGCCGAAAACGCCTCGCCGGCAAGGGGACAGAACCCGTGCCGCTCATCGAAAAACTGCTGGCCAGCCTCGCCAAGGTGTACCGCCACAAGAAGCTGCAGACCCGTTTCCTGTTTGACGACGACGTCTTCTTCCATGGGGAACAGGGGGATCTGATGGAGCTGATGGGCAACCTGCTCGATAACGCCTGCAAGTTCGCCATCAGCGAGATCCGGGTCCAGGTGCGCCGTCAGGACAATGGCTTGCTGATCGAGGTCGAGGATGATGGCCCAGGCATAGAGCCGAGCAAGTCGCAGCAGATATTCCAACGAGGGGTGCGCGCCGACACCTCGCCGGGTCAGGGCATTGGCTTGGCCGTGGTCACCGAGATAGTACACAGCTATGGCGGCGAAATCCGGGTGGATGAATCCCCCCTCGGCGGGGCCAGATTTCAGCTGAAACTGCCTCAATGATTCACATGTGAAGATTTTATGACCTGAAAACAAGGCGTTAAGCCACAATCTTATGCAAAATTGCTCCATGTGGAGCGTGGAAAATGTACCTTATATGTGACATAACTAGAGCCATTCTCTGCCGCACGGAAGCGATAGCCATGGCCAAGCCCTTTTCATCTGCAATTCTCAGACCCCATCAACAGATGCTGGCCCTGGAGCCACGCATTCTGTTCGATGGCGCAGCCGCCGTCGCCGTTGACCATCAGAGCCAGGATAATCAGGACGCATCCCAGACAGCGCCTGATCACGCCGAGCCGAATCAAAGCGGCCAACCCCGCCAGTTGCTGGTCGTCGATGCCCGTATCGAGCAGGCCAGCGAGCTGACCAAGCACCTCGGCAGCAACGTCAGCCTGCTTGTCATCGACAGCAACACCGACGCCCTGAGTGCCATAGGCGCCAAACTGGCCGAGCTGGGCCAGGTCGATGCCATCCAGATCCTCTCCCACGGCGCCGCCGGACAGTTCACTCTGGGGGATCGCACCCTCACGGCCGATAGCCTGACCAGCGTCTCCCAACAGTTGCAAGGCTGGCAAAGCCATCTGAGCGATGATGCAGATATTCAGCTGTACGGTTGCAGAGTCGGTGCGGGCGATGCGGGTCAGGCCTTGGTCAGCGCCCTGGCCAAGTGGACCGGCGCCGATGTAGCGGCCTCCAGCGATGATACCGGCGCCAGGGAGAAGGGTGGCGATTGGGATCTGGAGGTGCGTAGCGGCCTCATCGAACAACCCCTGGCCCTCAGCCGGGAGGCCGTACAAGCTTTTGACAGCCTGCTTGCCAATGCCAGTCCCGAGACCAGCCTGAGCCAGGGCAGTTCGGATGTGCTGCTCGGTGACAGCTTCGAATTCACCGTTAACCTCAGCAACGGATCCAGCCAGGTAGGCTATGCCCCCTATGTGGATCTCTATCTGCCCAGCACCGGCAAGGATGGCGACGATGGCATCAGTTTCGTCAAGGCAACCTACCTGGATCAGACCCTGAAGTTCCATCAGGTCACCTTCGATGCCTCGGGCAACGCGACTCATCCCCTCGCGGTCGACAACAATGGTAATCCGCTCATCATCAGGGCCAGCGATGTCGGGCTCAGGGCCGGGGATACCATGATAGTGCTGGAGATCCCCTTTGGCAGCCTGAGCCAGGGGCAGCCGGACATCGCCATCGATGTCACGGCGCGTCTGAGCAATCTGGCCGATACCAGCTACTCCAATGGCTCGCCAGCCCTGACCATAGGGACGCGCAGTGGCTTCCAGTTCGGCAATGACTCCCTCAACAACCCCCAGGCTGACCCCAGCCTGGTCGAGAGCAGCATTCATACCTTTGTGGTCAACCCGACGGTTATCAGCTTCGAGCAGAGCCTTGATATGCGCGAAGGAGAGACCGCCACCGGGCCCAACTTCAACCATACCCTGACCCTGACCGCCATCCCGGCCGATGGCCAGCCCTTGAGCAATGTGGTTATCAGCCAGACTCTGCCGCCTAATATGCAGGTGACTGCCATCATCCCTGGTGCCAATGGCACCCTGACCTCCATCACCCTCTCCGATGGTCGCGTCATCACCAACCCGGCCCTGATGGATGCCGCCATCAATAGTGACAGCCTCTTTATCAGCGCCTTCACGGTCGAATACAGCACGCTGACAATGGCGACCGACACGCAGGTCAAGTTCTACGTGCCCGATACCGATGCCAATGGTGAGCAGGTGATAGACCCCAACAGCGGCGATGCGGTGCAGATAGTGATCGACGCTCCCACTGGCAAGGGTGAGTGGGTGCCTCTCGATGGCCGGGATGTCACGGCACCGGCCACCAGCATCGATTTTGCAGGCCAAGGTGACACAGTGACCTTCACTGCCCGCTCCATCACCCTGCAAAAAGATGTCACCTTGAGCGTCGATGGCGGCAAGGCGGGCATCAGTCCGGGAGATACCCTGGATTACAGGGTCAATATGGCACTGTCTGATTACTTTGCCTTTGGCAAAACCACCTTCGGCGAAGGTCAGTTTGTGGTCACCGACACCCTGAGTGATGGTCAGACCCTGACCGGTGTCCCGACCCTGACCCTGTTTCGCAATGGCAGCGCCACAGGCGAGACCATCACCCTGGTCTACACTGCCACCCTCAATGCCGATGGCACCACCAGCATCACCTTCGACATCGGCCAGTCCCTGGCCAATGCCAATCAACTCATCAGCTGGCTGGCCGGCGATCTTGCCCTGAATGACAGTCAGCAGCAGGGTGCCACCCTGGCGCTGCTGAGCTACAGCGCCCTGATCAGCCAACGCTATACCCCCCCGGCCGGTAATCCCCAGAGCGAGATCAATGAGGGGGATGCCATTGGCAACAGCGCCAGCGTCACCGCCACCATAGTCGAAAGCAGCATCAACCTGACCGGCGGTAGCGAGTCCGACAGCTCCCAGACCACCACCCGCATCCCCACCAGCCAGGTTGTCATCGATCTGGTCGATATCAATGGGGGCGCGAATCCCGGAGGCGCCGTCGAGCTGCACCCCGGCGACGAGGTCACCTTCCAGCTCAGTTACGATCTGGTGACCGGGGACTATGAACAGTTCAAACTCACCGCCTATCTGCCCCTGCCCCTGTTCGATCTCAGCGGCATCAACTGGTCCGAAGGCAGCGGCGTCGGCCAATGGCACTTCGGCAGCGGTGACACCAACCTGGGCAATATCATCAGTGTCACCAATGGGCCGGGCAACTCGCTCATCTTCGACTTCGGTAGCTATGACACCAGTGATCTGAACGGCACCCGCATCGAAATACAGTTCACCCTCACCGTTGGCGATCAACCCTTTGCCGACCAGCGCGAGCTCGATGTGCTGGCCCAGTCGAGTCAGGTGACCACCCTCGACAAGACCCAGCTCAGCAGTTCGGACGTCACCGTCATTACCTCCATCGCCGAACCGGATCTCGCCATCGGCCACGGTGTCGTCTCATCGAACAACGGCACGGTGAGCGGTACCACGGGTAGCTGGCATCAACCGGGCAGTGGCGGCATGCCCTTCACTGGCACAGTCACCGATATCAATGCGGTGAATGGCAATGTCAGTGGCATAGATGGCGGTGATGCCCTGCGCCTGGCGACCGCCATTGAAAACCGCGGTGGTGGCGGCGCCTTCGATGTCGTCACCAGCATCAATCTGCCCGCCGGCCTCTCCTTCCTGAATGGCACCCTGGCCGATGCCAATCTGAAGATCTACCGTGGAGATGGCAGCCTGCTTGTACTGGGTACCGATTATCAGGTGAACGGCAACACCATCAGCTTCCTCGATGCGGGGGGGCAAGCCACCTTGCTGGCAGGACGCGATGGCACCGCTGCCGACCTGGCTGGCAGCAACCTGGTGATCATCACTTACGATGTGACGGTTGCCGACAACATCAATGCCAGCAGCACCCTGGAGACCAGCGCTGTGCTGAGCAACTATGCCAGCATTGATAACGGTGATGACTTCACCCCCACCGACTTGACGGAGACGGCAAGCGAGCAAGTCGCCGCCCCCACCATCAGCATCGATTTCACCGGCGGCAATGCAGGCAACGCCTCCAGCGCGGGCCATACCTCGGGCGCCAATCTGGTGATTGGCGAGAGCATGGGTTACGACATAGTGGTGACCCTGCCCGAGGGCAGCACCCAGCAGCTCAACATTGACAACCTCATTCCGCCCGGCTTCAAGCTCGATACCAGCTACAACGGCGGCAAGGGTTATGACCTGATCCTCACCGGATTTGGCGGCTCGGTCAGTGACCCTCTCCTCAGTGGAATAGGGGGGACTATCGGCAGCAACGGTGTCGATGCCCGTTTCAGCTTCAGTGTCAGCGGCGCCAATGCCGATGACAACGCAGGGAACAACAGCTTCACCATCAGGGTCAGGCTCATCGCCGATAACGTGCTCAGCAATCAGGACGGCACCACCCTCAGCAATGGCGCCGTCCTGCACTATCAGGATCCCGATGGCGACCTAGCCGGTGGTGCGGCACTGGTGCGAGACATCACTGCGACCCCGGCCCCCAATGCCATTATTCAGGAGCCCAAGCTCACCGTCAGCCAGGACCTGCTGATCACGCCGCCGCCCTATGGCTTCCAGCAAGGGGATGACGTCAGTGTCAAGATAGTGATCAGCAACAATGGGCCTCTGGATGCCTTCGACATCCGCTTGAGCGATCTGCTGCCCAGCCAGCTCAGCAACTACAGCCTGGACTCGGTCATCTATGATGGCGTCGATGTCAGCAGCCAGTTCGAGATAGTGGGCGGCCAATTGCAGACCAAGGCCAATGCCAATCTCGATATCGCCGTGGGCAAGCAACTGACCCTGGTGATCAGCGGGGTAGTCAATGCCAGCGCCACCAACTTGGCCCAGCTTCCCAACCAGGTCGAAGTCCAATGGACCAGCCTCGATGGCAGTGTCGGCACCAGCGCCGACCCCGCCGGTGAGCGCACCGGCGCCGATGGTGTACCGGGTAGTGACGTGCTCAATGACTATCGAGCCGTCAGCCAGGGGCTGATCCCCATCGCCAGCGGCATCTTTATCTCCCGGGTGGGTGGTGTCACCGAAACCGGCGGTGGTGCCACCAATGCCAGCCATGAACAGGTCACGGTCGGCGAGATCATCCGCTACAAGGTGGTGGCCCTGCTCCCGCAAGGGGAGAATGACAACTATGAATTGCGGATAAGCCTGCCCAAGGGGCTCAGCTTCATCGACAAGGATCAGGTGCGCCTCGCCCTCATCTCCAATGGCGGTCTGACCAGCAGCTTGAGCGGCACCGCCATCACGGGTGCCGATGTCACTGGCGACGAGACCAGCAGCGCCGCCCAGGCCATCTCCTCCACCCTGGCCAACGAGTTAACCGGGCTGCTGGCCGCTGGCCAGATAGAGATAGTGACCGATGCCGATGGCAACCAGACCATTATCTTCCGGTTGGGCGACATCAGTAACCTCGATGCCGATCTCGATCAGGAAGGGATCGCCATCGAGTTCAACGTGCGGGTCGATAACAGCCTGGGCAACCAGGCTGGTACCCAGCTTGAGGTCAGCGCCAAGGATTATATTGGTGTCGATCCCGACAACCTGGTGCAGCGCGGTATCAGCCAAGTGGTCTATCAGGACATCATTGAGCCTGGTTTTGCCAACCTCGACAAAGAGGTGATCGCCTTTAACCCCAACCCGGCAGGCAATACCGGCAGCGCCGTGGTGCAGATAAGCTTCGAGCAGAATGGGGGCATGACCGCCTTCGAGCCTCGCCTGACCGATGGTTTCCCCGGTGGCAGCAACTATGCCCTCAACAGCCTGATCATAGAGCTGGGCGGTACAACGTATACCTATGACAGCAGCGACAGCGGCAACAACTTTGGTCTGCCACCCGGCGTCATCATCAGTGTCACCCAAGGGGGCAGTTTTGCCGTCGACTTCTCTCAGTTGGATGCAGGGGCCAAGGTGACCCTGGTCTATCAGGTCGACTTGCCAAACGGCGCGACCATTGCCGGCACCGATGCCAGCCTGAGCTGGTCCAGCCTGCCGGACAGCTTCACAACCTGGGGTGGCGACAACGTTGGCGTTGACGGTACCGCCGGCGGCGAGCGTACCGGCCAGGATGGTCAGGGCAATACCCTCAACAACTACGTGCTCACCAGCGCAGCCGGGCTCGGGATCATCAGCGGCACCCTCTGGAATGACACTGCCAGCGCCACCGCCAGCACCAGCCCCGATGGCCCGGGGCTTGCCAATCAGACGGTGACCCTGGTCTGGGGCGGCTTGGATAACGACTTGACCACCACTGGTGATAACCAGAGCTTTGTCACCACTACGGATGGCAGCGGCCACTTCTCATTCGGCATACTGCCTTCGGGCGTCTATCGCCTCGACGGACCGGCTGGCACCACCATCACCGATGCCAGCGCGGGCACCTTGCAGGTCCGCATCGACAGCGATGGTGGCGACCTGGGTCAGGTTGGCATAGCGCTCACCGAATCAGGGATAAACACTGGCCAGTATGAAGATGGGGCCAATATCGGTTATGTGGAACTCAACGATGCCCCCACCCTGGGCAACACCACCCCTGCCCAGAGCGTGGATGAGGATCTCGACCTGGCGCTGGTTGGCCTCTCGGTCGCCGACATAGATGCGGGCAGCGGCGCCCTGACCCTCACCCTGACAGTGGGTCATGGGGTGCTTTCTCTGGGCAGTGCGACTGGCCTGAATGTCGTCACCAATAATGGCGGCGCCCAGCTGGTGCTGACCGGCAATTTGGCCGCCCTCAATGCCGCCCTGCTGACCCTCAACTACCGTGGCAATCAGGATTTCAACGGCACTGATACCCTCTCTGTCCTGGTCAATGACAATGGCCAGTTTGGTGACAAGCTCGATGGTGACGGCACTCCCGGCAACGCCGAGGATGCCCTGACTGCCACCACCAGCATCCTCATCACCATCAATCCGGTCAATGACACCCCCGTTGCCAACAACGACAGCGCCACCGCCATCGAGGCCGGTGGTACGGCCAACACAGTGCCTGGCAATGACCCTCAGGGAAACCTGATCAGCAATGACACCGATGTGGATATCGCCACCAATGGCGACATCTTGCACCTGGGACTGGTTGCCAGTGTGGCCACCGGCAACAGTGCCACCCCAAACTCGGTCGATAATCCCGTCACTGTTGAGGGCAAATACGGCACCCTCTATCTGTTGACCGGGGGCGGTTACCGTTATGTGGTCGACAACAGCAATCCAGAGGTGGAGGCCCTGCGGCTCAGTGGCGACACCCTGACCGAGCAGTTCGATTATCAACTGCTGGATATCGACGGTGCCAGCAGCCAGGCCAGTCTCATCATCACCATCCAGGGGGCCAACGATGCCCCTGTGGCCAGCGATGACATCGGCAGTGCCACCGAGCAGGGAGTCGGCCAGGCAGGCACCAATGCCACCGGCAATGTGCTGGGCAACGACAGCGACATCGATAGCGGGGACAGCAGCCACGTCAGCAAGGTGGCTCTGGGGCCGGACACCAATCTCAGCCAGATAACCGACGTGCCAGCAGGCAGCACCAGCGCCAATGGCGCCGTGATCATCGGTCTGTACGGCACCCTGACCCTGGGTGCCGATGGCAGCTATCGCTACGTGATTGACAACAGCAATGCCACCGTCCAGGCACTGCGGGCAGGAGACACCCTCACCGAGACCTTCAGCTACAGAGCCACGGATCGTGGCAACCTCAATGATATCGCCGCCCTGGTCATCACCATCAATGGCACCAACGATGCCCCCATGGCGGTGGATGATACGGGGTCGGCCGTCGAGGCGGGAGGGATCAACAACGCCACGCCGGGCAGCGATGCCAGCGGCAATGTGCTCGTCAATGACACAGACCCGGATGCAAGCAACCTCAACGAGACCCAAGCCGTCAGCGCGGTGCGCACCGGTACCACCAGCGGCACGGGCACCGCTGGCACCCTGGGCAACCCGCTCAAGGGCGCCTATGGCTGGCTCACCCTCAATGCCAACGGCAGTTATGACTATGAGATAGATAACAGCCTGGCGGCGGTGCAGGCTCTGCGCCTGTTGGGCAATACCCTGACAGACAGCTTTACCTATACCTTGATCGATGCCGCAGGCGCCACCAGCCAGGCCAACATCACCATCACCCTTCAGGGGGCCAACGATGCCCCCACCGCCATCGCCGATGCAGGCACCGCCATCGAGGCGGGCGGCCTCAACAACGGCATCGCTGGCAGCAATCCAGTCGGCAATGTGCTCGGCAACGACACGGATCCGGATCTCAATGGCGAGCAGCTCACCGTGACCGGCGCCAGCTTCGGTGCCAGCAATGTCGCCCCCGGCACAGCCCTCAACGGGCTCTATGGCACCCTCACCCTCAACGCGGATGGCAGTTATCGCTATGTGCTCGACAACAACAATGCCGACGTACAAAAGCTGCTGCCAGGGGAAACCCTCACCGAACTGTTCGACTACCAGATAACGGATCTGGGCGGCCAGATCAGCGCCTCGACCCTGACCATCACCATTGAAGGGCGTAATGACAGCCCGGTAGCCGTCAATGATACCGGCACAGCCGTCGAGGCGGGAGGTGTCAATAACGTCACCCTGGGCAGCAATGCCACCGGCAATGTGCTGGGCAACGACACCGACCCCGAGTCCGCCAACATCGATGAGCGTCAGAGTGTCACGACAGTGAGCACCGGCAGTGGCACCGCGGGCACCCTGGGCAGTCCGCTCAGGGGCACCTACGGCTGGCTCACCCTCAACAGTGATGGCAACTACACCTATGAGGTCGATAACAGCCTGGCGACGGTGCAGGCCCTGCGCCTGTCGGGCAATACCCTGAGTGACGGCTTTAGCTACACCATGGTTGATGCCAATGGCGCCAGCAGTTCGGCCAGCATCACCATCACCATTCAGGGGGCCAATGATGCCCCCACTGCCGTCGCCGATGCAGGCACCGCCATCGAGGCCGGTGGCCTCAACAATGGTACCGCAGGTAGCAACCCAACCGGCAATGTGCTCAGCAACGACACGGATCCGGATCGCTACGGTGAGCAACCCACCGTCACCGGCGTCAGTTTCACTGGCAACAACGCCGCCCCCGGCACGGCCCTCAACGGGCTCTATGGCACCCTTACCCTCAACGCGGATGGCAGTTACAGCTATGTACTCGACAACAGCAATGCCGATGTGCAAAAGCTGCGGCCAGGGGAGACGCTCAGCGAGGTATTCGACTATCAGATGAGGGATCTGGCTGGCTTGGTCAGCGCGTCGACTCTGACCATCACCATTCAGGGCCGAAACGACACACCGGTAGCAGTCAATGATACCGGCACAGCCGTCGAGGCGGGGGGCGTCAACAACACCACCCCAGGCAGCAATGCCACCGGCAATGTACTGAGCAACGACACTGACCCCGATTCGGCCAATGGCAGCGAGACGAAAACTGTCAATACAGTACGTACCGGTACCACCACGGGCGCGGGCACCACGGGAACGCTGGGCAACCAGCTCAGAGGCACCTATGGCTGGCTCACCCTCAACGCCAACGGCAGCTACACCTATGTGATCGACAACAGCCTGGCGGCGGTGCAAGCCCTGCGTACCAGCACCGATATCCTGATAGACCGTTTCAGCTACAGCATGGGCGATGCCAGTGGTGTCACCAGCGCGGCCAATCTGACCATCCGCATCGAAGGGGCCAACGATGCCCCCCTGGCCCAGAACAATATCGGTATCGCCGTGGCCGACAATGGCGCAGGCAATGTCAGCAACCCCAGTGGCAATCTGCTTACCAATGACAGAGATGTCGATCAGGGGGACAGCCTGACCCTGACGGCAGGCCGCACCGGTGAAGAGCAGGCCGGTGGCAGCCTGGCCCCCGTCACTCAAGGCTCCCCTCTGGTCTTGACCGGCCAGTACGGTACCCTGACGCTCTACCTCGACGGCAACTACCAATATGTGCTGGATATCAACAATGGCGATGTGCAAGGCCTGGCCCCCCTGCAGACCCTGAGAGACAACTTCACCTATCAGGCACAGGATCTCGCTGGCGGCGTCGACCTGGCCCAGCTCAGCATCATCATACGGGGACGCAACGATGCCCCCGTCGCCAACCCGGATCAGGCTCAGGTGATAGAGGCAGGTGGGCTCAATAACGGCCAGCCGGGTCTTGATCCCAGTGGCAACGTGCTTGGCAACGATACCGATCTGGAAGGGGATGCCCTGACGGTGACCGGGGTCCAGAACAGCAGTGGCCAGGGGGCAAGTCTCGGCACCGTATTGCATGGCCGCTATGGGGATCTGGTGATGAATGCCGATGGCAGCTGGCACTACAGCCTGGATAACAGCCTGGCCGAGGTGCAGGCTCTGCGCGGCCCCAATCAGACCCTGGTCGAGGTCTTCAGCTATCAGATTGTAGATATCTGGGGGGTAGGCAGCGCCAGCACTCTGACCCTGACCATTCGCGGCAGCAACGACACCCCCATCGCCGTCGATGACACCACCACCGCCATTGAAACCGGTGGCGTTCACAACACAGGCGCCGGTCTGGATCCCGCTGGCAATGTGCTGGATAACGATACCGATGTGGACAGCCAGGCCAATGGAGAAACCAAAGCGGTGCTCACCGTCACCAGCGCCGCCGGTGTCAGCGTCAATGCGGGCCAGACTCTGCAGGGGCGCTATGGTCAGCTGATCCTCAATAGCGACGGCAGCTATCAGTATCTGGTCGACAATGACAATCCCGAGGTAGAGGCGCTGCGCTCGGCCAACCAGACCCTCACCGAAGTGTTCAGCTACCGGATGCGTGACCAGGCAGGGGCCTTCTCGGAAGCGCGGCTGACCGTCGTCATCCAGGGTGCCAATGACAATCCCGTCGCCCAGGATGACAGCTCGCTCGCCAATGATCAGGTTCAACCCCCTCATACCTCCGGCAATGTGCTGCCCAACGACAGCGATGTCGATGCCAATGATCCCCTGCGGGTCACAGGGGTGCGCAGTGGCACCGAGAGCGGCAGTGGCCAGGCAGGTCAACTCGGCCAACCCCTGGCCGGTCGCTACGGCTGGCTCACCCTCAATGGGGATGGCAGTTACAGCTACACCATTGACCTGACCAACAGGGAGGTGCTGGCCGCCGCAGGTTTGGGACAGGTGCTGCAGGATGTGTTCACTTACACCCTGATTGATGGCAGCGATGCCACCGACCTGGCCCAGCTGGTGATCCATCTGGACATCTCCGCGCCCTACGTGCCGCCTCCCGAAAAAGGAGGGGTTGGCCCCCATCGGCTCGACAGGGAGATAGACAATGATCGGCAGACGGGGCTACCCGATATCACGCCAGCCATCTTCGTCACCCCAGTGGTGCAACGGGTCGGACTGGGGCTCGATGCCAGCGGCGATCGCTCCGACGGCAGCCAGCTGTTCTTCGGCATGCCCCCCGAGATCCGCAGCCAGAGCATCGGCCAGGGCCTTGGCCAGATAGAAGGCACCTTCGTCGGGCTGAGCGTGCAGGAGAGCGCCATGGCACAGGAGCTGGATCTGGCCAGCTTCCTCGGCCGCCATGGCCGGGTCGATCTCAATGCCGATGGCTTGCTCAGTGACGAATCGGTGTTTGCCCTGACGCCACAAGACATGAAGGCCCCCTCGTCCCAGGGCGAGCGGCCGACCAAAGCCAACAGCTTTACCAAACAACTACAAGAAGCCGCCGGGCGTTCCGCCCAGCCCAAAGGGGACAATCAGCCCTTTGTGACCAATTCAGGCGTTTGATTCTAAGGACAGATGATGCCAAGACACGCTCTTCGACCACTTACCCTCGCCTCCACCCTGCTGCTGGGCGCTTGTAGCGCCCTGCCGCCGGAGGTTTATACCCAGCAGGATAAACAAGACAGGATCCGCCTGGACCGAAAACTCATGTATGGCCAGCAAGAACCTGTCACTCATCCCATCACCTTCTACGAGGCGGCGGCCCGGGCGCTCAAATACAACCTGGACTATCGCCTCAAGCTGATGGAAGGCGCGCTGGCCTCGGATCTCCATGACCTCTCCAGCTATGAGATGCTGCCCCGAGTGGTCGCCTCGGCCGGTTACGCCAGCCGCAGCAATGAGTCCGGCGGCACCTCGATCGGCATCGAGGACGGGGAAGAGAGTCTGCGGGCCTCAACCTCTCAGGAGCGCTACCGCGACCTGAGTGGTTTGGGGCTGAGCTGGAGCCTGCTCGATTTTGGCGTGGCCTACTACCGCAGTCAGCAGAAGGGGGATCAGGTGATGATGGCCGAAGAGCGTCGTCGCAAGGTCTCCCAGAACGTGCTGCAGGATGTGCGCAGTGCCTACTGGCGCGCCCTCGGCGCCCAGCGGTTGCTGCCTCAGGTCGACAAGCTGATGACCCGCACCCAGATGGCCCTCGATTCGGCCCGTCAGGCCGAAACCCAGGGGTTGATGCCACGGCAAGAGGCATTGGCTTACCAACGAGCACTGATCGACTCAGTCTCCCTGCTCAACCAGCGTCGTCAGGATCTGGAATTCGCCCGCGCCGAGCTCTCCGCCCTCATGTCCCTGCCCCCCGGCAGCGAGATGGTGCTGGCCGATGACCCCGAGCCCAGTCTGCCGGTCCTGACTCAACGGGTTGATAATCTGGAGCAGATGGCCCTGGAGAACCGCCCCGAAATCATGGAAGAGTGGTATCGCAAGCGCGCCAACCAGCAAGACATCAAGATCGCCAAGGCGGAGCTGTGGCCCAACGTGGGGCTGAACTGGGGTTACAACTACGACTCAAACAAATATCTCTACAACAACCACTGGTCCGAGGCGGGGCTACAGGTCTCCCTCAACCTGCTCAAGTTCCTGCAACTGCCCGCCATCTGGGGCATGGAAGAGTCGCAGGAGGCCACCGATGATGCACGCCGGGTCGCCCTCTCCATGGCGGTGCTGACCCAGGTCAGGGTCGGGGTGCTGCGCTATAACCTGGCCTCCCAGGAGGTCGCCTTCGCCGACGAGAGCCTGCGGGTCGATGAGAGCCTGCTCAGCTATGCCCAGGCCGCCAGTACCAGCCGTCAGGGTTCCGAACTCGAGGTGATCCGGGCCGAGGGGCGTTACCTGCTGTCACGCTATCAGCGCGAGGCCGCCTACTCCCAAGCCCAGGCTGCCTGGGGCCGTCTCTACAACTCGGTCGGCCTGGATGTGCAACCGGACGAGATCGCCCAGAACGACATCAAGACCCTGTCTCATGCCATCGAAGTGACCATGAAGCGCCAGGCAAGCCAGGAACTGATTGGTACCAATAGAGGAGTTCCCTATGCCCTTGCACGCTAAGCCCGGGCGCCCATTCGGGCCCTGGCTGTGGTTGGCGTTCATGCTGCCCCTGACGGCCCAGGCCGAGAGTCCCACCCCGGCCACAACACCGCCCCTCAACCTGGGCGCGGCCCAGGATGATCCCAATGCGATCCGCATCCTGCTCGCCGCCGAGCTGGAGGCCACCCTCTCCAGCCAGATGAGCGGCACCCTGGGCGAACTCCAGGGGCGGCTCGGCCAAACGGTGAAGAAGGGGGCCACCCTGGCCCGTTTCGACTGCCGGGAGGGAGAGGCGCAGGTCAGGGTCGCCCGCGCCGAATTGCAGATGGCTCGCCAGGATCTCAGTGCAAAGAAGAGCCTGCGCAAGCTTGATGCGGTGGGCGATCTCGAAGTCGCCATCGCCGCCACCGGGGTGCAGCGGGCCGAGGGGGCCGATGCCCTGGCCCGTACCCGCAGCAGCTATTGCGACGTCAAGGCGCCCTTTGCTGGCCGCATCGCCCAGGTACAGGCCAAGCCCTATCAAACCATGAGTGCCGGCACCCCGCTGTTCGACCTGGTCAGTGATGGTCCGCTCAAGGTAAGGCTCAACGTGCCCTCCCGCCTGCTACCCACCCTCAAGGAGGGCCAATCCCTCGAGGTCAGCGTGCTCGAGACGGGCAAAGCCTACCCGGCCAAGGTGAGCCGGATCAATGCCAGGGTCGATGCCGTGGCCCAGACCGTCGAGCTGGAGGCCAAATTGGAGGCATCCTATCCCGAGCTGGTCGCCGGCATGAGTGGCGTCGCCCGCCTGACCCAATGACGGAACGCCTCCCCTCTCCCCAGCTGCTGCTGGCCCTGACCGCACTGCGGGACAGGGCCATGGCGGCGACCAGTCTCAACGCCCTCGCCTTCTCCATGGCCAACGACCTCTATCAGTTGTTGCCCTTCCATCAGGCCCTGGTCTTCGCCCACCACGGTCAGGCCCAGGAGCTGCTCTGCGTCTCGGGTTTGGCCCGCCCGAGCGAGGACTCGCCCTACCTTATCTGGCTGGAGCAGGCGAGCCGCTGGATCAATGAGCAGCTGGTCGACAGCGCACCGCGCTGGCTGGCGAGGGAGGCGCTCGACCTGCCCGAATCGCTGGCCGATGGCTGGAGTGAATGGTGGCCGGACGGCGTCTTGTGCATCCCCATCCAGCAGACAGAGGGGACCAGGCTCGGCCTGGTCTGTCTGCTGCTCGAGGCTGAGCCGCCCGAAGCCCTGCTGACCCTGATGCAGGGGGTCTGGCAAACCTGGGCCTACTGCTGGCATAGCCTGACTCACAAGCCACGCCTGCTGGGTTGGCGCCCGAGTCGACGCCAACTGCTGCTGCTGGCCCTGGTGGCCGGGCTCATGCTGCTCATCCCGGTGAGACAGAGCGCCCTGGCACCGGCCGAGATAGTGTCGCGCCAGAGTCAGGTGATCAGCAGCCCGCTGGCGGGGGTCATCGCCGAGGTGGCGGTGCGTCCCAATCAGGCAGTCAGTGCCGGTACGCCGCTGTTTCGACTCGATGAGACCACCCTTCGCAACCGCGCCGAGGTGCTGACCCAGGAGGTCGCCGTCGCCGACGCCGAGCTGCTTGCCGCCAGCCAGCGCGCCTTCGACAATCCCCAGAGTCGGCGCGAGCTGACCCTGCTCAGCGGCCGCGCCCAGCAGAAGCGGGCCGAGCTCAACGGCGTCCAGTTGCAGCTCGGTCGCAGCCAGGTCGTGGCCCCCGCCGCCGGGGTCGCCGTGTTCAGCGATGCCAATGACTGGCTCGGCAAGCCGGTGGTGACCGGGGAGCGCATCATGCAGTTGGCAGATCCCGCCCGCCCCGCCATGCGCATCCAGCTGCCGGTGGCCGATGCCATCGCCCTTGAGCCCGGCGCCGAGGTGGCGCTCTTCCTCACGGCTTACCCCTTGCAACCCCTGCGCGGCAAGATACTGGAGACCAGCTATCAGGCGCAGACCAACGCCGAAGGGGTGGTTGCCTATCGCCTGCTGGCCAGCATAGAGGAGGCCCCCGCCCACGCCCGGCTTGGTCTGCACGGCACCGCCAAGCTCTATGGCGAGCGCGTGCTGCTCGGCTACTATCTGCTGCGCCGCCCCCTGGCCGCCCTGCGGGCCTGGAGCGGGCTCTGATGCTGGATCCCGCCGACTTCCCCCTGCCAGCCCTGCGTGACGATCTGCAGCTCTGTCCAACCGGCCGCAACCCGGATGGGGAACCGGCCTGGCTGATCCAGGACAAGGTCGTCAATCGCTTCTACCGTATCGGCTGGTTTGAGTTCGAATGCCTGGTTCGCTGGGCCGGACAGACCCCCCGCCGCTTGCAGCAGGCCATCGCCGCCGAGACGGCCCTGCACCCCGAGGTGGAACAGATATTGGGTTTTTGCCAGTTCCTAGAGCGCCACCAGCTGCTGCGCCCCAGCCCCCAAGCCGTGGAGCGACTGCGCCTGGCGAGCGAGGGCAAAGCCTGGCTCACCGGCCGCTGGTGGCTGCACCACTACCTCTTCTTCCGGGTGCCGCTGCTGCGCCCCCAGGCCCGGCTGCAAGCGCTGGCTAGCCGGCTCGGCTGGCTGTTCCACCCCCTCACCGGCTGGCTGGTAGTGGGCGCCAGTCTGCTTGGCATACTGCTGGTATTGCAGCAGTGGGATCAGTTCAGCCATGCGGTGGTGGAGTCGTTCTCCCTCGATGGGCTGCTGAGCTTCGCCCTGGCGCTGGCCCTGGCCAAGACGCTCCATGAGATGGGCCACGCCCTGGTGGCGACGCGCCAGGGGGTCAGGGTTGCCCACATGGGAATAGCCTTCGTGGTGCTCTGGCCCATGCTCTATACCGATACCAGCGAGAGCTGGAAGCTGGCGCACTCCCGTCAGCGACTCGCCATCGCCAGTGCCGGCATACTGACCGAGCTGGCCCTTGCCGGGCTCGCCACCCTGGGCTGGGCCCTGTGCGCAGACGGGGCGCTGCGCAACGGCCTGCTCTATCTCGCCACCACCAGCTGGATACTGTCCCTCGCCCTCAACGCCAGTCCCTTCATGCGCTTCGATGGCTATTTCATCCTCTCGGATCTGCTCAACTTCCCGAACCTGCATGAACGGGCCTCGGCCCTGGCCCGGGTCGCCATGCGCCGCCGTCTGCTCGGCCTGATGGAACCCTGGCCCGAGCCCTTCCCCGCATCCAAACGCCGCCTTCTGATCACCTTCGCCATGGTGACCTGGCTCTATCGACTGGTGCTCTTCCTCGGTATCGCCGTCGCCGTCTATTTACTCTTCTTCAAGCTGCTCGGGATCCTCTTGTTCTGCGTCGAAATCAGCTGGTTCATCCTCCTGCCCGTCTGGCGGGAGATCAAGCATTGGTGGCAGGAGCGGGCCAAGGTCGCCCGGCCTCGTCGGCTCTGGCTCGGCCTTATCCTGATCACCCTGTTCACCCTGCTGGCCCTGCCCTGGCACAGCGAGATCAAGGGCAGCGGCGTGGCCCGTGCCGAGCGGCAGCTGCCGGTATTTACCCCTTTCCCCGCCCAGCTGGACGCCCTGCGACCCACAGGCCCGGTCAAGGCGGGGGAGCCGCTGCTGCAACTGGTGGATCCTGATCTGGCCTGGAAGGTGCAAAGCAATGAGCAGAGCATACAGAGCTACGGCGCTCGCCTGGGGGGCATGGTGGATGATCCCCTGGGACTCAATGAGCAGACGGCGACGAAAGAGCGGCTGCGGGTGCAATACCGGGAGGCGAGTGCCACCCGCGCCGAAATTGCCCGGCTCAAGTTGCAGGCGCCCTTCGATGGCCTCTGGCTGGATGTGGATCCCCAATGGCAGCCGGGCCAGTGGCTCAACAGCGAGCAGGCGGTCGGCATACTGATCGATCCCGACCACTGGCAGCTCGATGCGTATGTGGCCGCCGACGATGTGGCCCGCCTGCAACTGGGCAGCCCGGTGCGCTTCTACCCGGACGGTGTCCCCACTCCCCTCTTGGGCACCCTGGTCGACATAGCCCCCACCCGGGCTGGCAAGATCAAGTATCCCATGCTCAGCTCCCACTTCGGCGGCCCCATCGCCACCAACAATCAGGGACAGGATCTGGTGCCCACTCAGACCCTGTTCCTGGTGCGCGTCCAGCTCAATCAGGCCCCCGCCAGCTTGCGCGAAACCCGGGGCAAGGTGGTGCTGAGCGGCAGCGAGCGCAGCCTGCTCGGCGAGGCGGCGACCCAGCTCGCCTCGGTGCTGCTACGGGAGAGCGGCTTCTAAACCTCACCCCTTCCATCTGCAGACATAAATGGCAGACATAAAAAAAACCGGCCATAAGGCCGGTAAATACAGTTCAGGCTTTGTCAGGTGACAAACACACTCAGCGGGTGACTCGCTACTCCGCGTCCTGCGGACCTCACGGGTCTTGAATGCGTGGGTTCACTATAAGCCGGCCAGGCTTAATTGGGGCTGAATCAGAGCGCTATCCCCATGGCCTGACGCAGATAGGCCCCCGCCCCGAGCAGACCCGGTCCCTGATGGGTGATGAGGAAGACCGGGATCTCCTTGAGATAGGGCTTGAACCGCCCCTTGTCTTCGAAGGCCACCCGAAAACCCGAGGCGAGGAAGAACGCCTGGAAGCGCGGCACTATGCCGCCAGCAATATAGACGCCGCCGAATGTGCCCATGTTGAGCGCCAGATTGCCCGCGAAACGCCCCATCAAGACGCAGAACAGGCTCAGGGTGCGGCGGCAATCGAGGCAGTCACCCGCCAGCGCCCGCTCTGTGATGTCTTTTGGCGCCAACTCGGCAGGCTCGCGACCATCGGACTTGACCAGACCACGGTAGAGATTCACCAGCCCGGGACCTGAGAGGAAGCGCTCGGCCGAGACATGACCCAGCTCGGCGCGCATCACCTGCAACACCGCATCCTCTTCTTCCGTGTTGGCGGCAAAGTCCGTGTGTCCCCCCTCTCCCGGCAGGCTCAACCACTGTCCCGCCGCCTGCACAAGATGCGCGACCCCAAGGCCGGTGCCCGCACCATAGATGGCCACCGGCTTGCCAGTCTGAGCCTGGCCGCCACCGAGCTGGATCCTGTCATCTTCGCCAAGCACCGGCACGGCCATGGAGACGGCGGTGAAGTCATTGATCACCAGCAGACGAGCCAGACCCAGATCGGCCTGCATCTGGGCAATGGAGAACTCCCAACTGTGGTTGGTCATCGCCACCCAGTCGCCATTGACCGGGCAGGCGATGGCGATGCACGCCTCGCTCACCGACACCTGATGTTCGGCGAGATAGAGGCGGATCACCGCCTCGAGGGAGGGGTGCTCCAATCCGGAATAGGTCTTGGGCAAGGTGATGGTGCCCGAGCTCAATTCACACAAGGCAAGCCTGGCGTTGGTGCCGCCCACATCGCCAACCAGGGCATGGGTATGCTGCATAATCACTCCTTCGTTCCTTCGTTAAGGGCCCGGCAGTGCTGACACCCGAGCTTATTATTTGGCTGGGATTCTACCCGAGGCGCTCCTTTACGAGGGGAGTTGGACACCACAAACGTGCGCGGGCTCACAGTGTTGTTGCTTTGCAACATTTGTAAGCGGTTTCAAAGGGGTTCTGGAAATTTGTAACCAAAATAACGAAATAATTAGACATGAGTCATACTTTACAGGGCCGAGATTAGTGCCGATAAGCGCTTGTCTTGTATAGTCCTTGGCGTAATTGGAAACCTTTTTAGCCCTCTATTTAGTGCAAAGACACTGAAGCTAAATTACAAGAAAGCCTGGTGGTAATGATGAATACCCTCGATAAGATTACGAACAATCTGGAAAGTTTCAGTAAGTCGGAGCGCAAAGTCGCCGAGGTGATCCTCGCCTCTCCCCAGACGGCCATTCACTCCAGCATCGCCGCCCTCGCCAAGCTGGCCGATGTCAGCGAGCCCACGGTCAACCGCTTCTGTCGTCGTCTCGATACCAAGGGTTTCCCGGACTTCAAGCTGCACCTGGCCCAGAGCCTGGCCAATGGCACCCCCTATGTGAATCGCCACGTGGAGGCCGAAGATGGCCCCGAGATTTACACCGCCAAGATCTTCGAGTCCACCATGGCCTGTCTGGATGCGGCCAAGAACAGCCTGGATATCTCCGCCATCAATCGCTGCGTCGATATCCTGACCCAATCCAAGAAGATCAGTTTCTTCGGCCTGGGGGCCTCCTCCGCCGTGGCCCGGGATGCCCAGAACAAGTTTTTCCGCTTCAATATCCCGGTGGTGAGCTTCGATGACATCGTCATGATGCGCATGAGCTGCATCAACAGCAGCGAAGGGGATGTGGTAGTGCTCATCTCCCACACCGGTCGCACCAAGGCCCTGGTCGAGATCGCCGCCCTGGCCCGCGAGAATGATGCCACCGTCATCGGCATGACCGCCAAGGACTCTCCCCTGGCCCGGGAGTGCAACCTGGTGCTCTCCATGGATGTACCGGAAGACACCGACGTCTACATGCCCATGGCATCGCGCATTGCCCAGCTCGCCCTGGTGGACGTGCTGGCCACCGGTTTTACCCTGCGCCGTGGCATGAAATTTCGCGAAAACCTGAAGAAGGTCAAAGAAGGTCTTCGCGAATCCCGCTTTGATACACCGCACTCTGCCTGAGTCGATGGGGGCCCTGTGCCCCCACTAGGTGTACCCGCCGCCATTCTGTAGTATTGTCATTTAGCAACAATATCCCCTCAGATGGCGTTTGGGCCTCTGCCCGCCGGGACAGTATTTCAAGTCATATCAACTTCAAACTGGAGTCTTTCATGCCAAGACGTACAAAGATTGTGACCACACTCGGTCCTGCTACCGACCGCGAAGGCATCCTCGAGGGGATCATCCGCGCCGGTGCCGACATGGTGCGAATGAATTTCTCTCACGGCAGTGCAGAAGACCATATCCAGCGGGCCGAACAGGTTCGCGCCATCGCCGCCAAGCTGGGCCGCCATGTCGCCATCATGGGGGATCTGCAGGGGCCCAAGATCCGAGTCTCCACCTTTAAAGATGGCAAGATCTACCTGGCCATCGGCGACAGCTTCATCCTGGATGCCGCCCTCGGCAAGGGTGATGGTTGCCAGGAGCAGGTTGGTATCGACTACAAGAGCCTGCCCGATGACGTGGTGGCAGGCGATGTATTGCTGCTCGACGATGGTCGGGTACAGCTCAAGGTTGAGCGCGTGGCAGGCAGCCGCATCCACACCACGGTCACCGTGGCCGGCCCGCTCTCCAATAACAAGGGCATCAACAAGCAGGGGGGTGGCCTCTCGGCCCCGGCCCTGACCGACAAAGACAAGGAAGACATCAAGACCGCCGCCCGCATGAACGTGGACTACCTGGCCGTCTCCTTCCCCCGCTGCGGCGATGACCTGCGCTATGCCCGCGAACTGGCCCGTGAAGCCGGCTCCAACGCCAAGATAGTCGCCAAGGTCGAGCGCGCCGAAACCGTCGCCACCGATGAGGCGATGGAAGACATCATCCTCGGCTCCGACGCCGTCATGGTGGCGCGGGGCGATCTCGGGGTCGAGATTGGCGATCCCGAGCTGGTCGGGGTACAGAAGAAGCTGATCCGTCACTCCCGTCGCCTCAATCGCATCGTCATCACCGCCACCCAGATGATGGAGTCCATGATCAACGCCCCGCTGCCGACCCGCGCCGAGGTGATGGACGTGGCCAACGCCGTGCTCGATGGCACAGATGCCGTCATGCTCTCCGCCGAGACCGCCGCCGGCCAGTTCCCCATCGAGACGGTCACCTCCATGGCCAGCGTCTGCGTGGGCGCCGAGAAGCATCCCAGCATCAATGTCTCCAACCATCGCATGAACTACACCTTCACCTCGGTGGAAGAGGCGGTGGCCATGTCGACCATGTATGCCGCCAACCACCTGGAAGGGGTGCAGGCCATCGTCGCGCTGACCGAATCGGGCACCACGCCGCTGTTGATGTCGCGCATCAGCTCCGGCCTGCCGATCTTCGCCATGTCTCCCCACGCCAAGACCCTCTCCTGGACCAATCTCTACCGCGGCGTCACCCCGGTACTGTTCGATGCCGATGAGAGCCGCCCCGTCTACGAGGTGTGCCGCGAGGCCCTGGAAGTGCTCAAGGCCAAGGGACTGCTCAAGAGCGGCGACATGGTGTTGCTGACCCATGGCGACAAGATGGAAACCGTGGGCAGTACCAACACCTGCAAGGTGATGATGGTCGAATAATTGCCGCCATCATGATGAAAAACGGCTCCCGAGGGAGCCGTTTTTGTGGCTGCCAGCCAGCAAACCGAGACCTCAAAAGAGAGCACCTCAACTGCCGCGATAGAGTTCGACCTTGTCGCCATCGCTCAGGGTCCCGGCACCGCGCACCACGACCCTGTCCCCCTGTTTAAGATCGCCACTGATGGCGACCTGGTGCTCGTCGCCAAACAAAATGGTGACCGGCACCCGACTCACCGTCAGGGCATCCCCCTCCCCCAAGACCCGATAGACCACGCTGCCCTGGGTATTGAGCACCAGGGCATCCCGGGGCAGCAACATGGTCTGCTGCTCCCCCATGGGCAGCGCGACCCGTACCGGCGCCCCTATGATGTAGTGGCCCTGACTCGGCTTGAGCCGCAGCTCGATGAGCCGGGAGCTGGGATCGGCGCTCGCCGCCCGCTGGTAATAGGTCGCCTCGCCCCGCAGCGCCCCTCCCTCGACCTTGAGCGTCGTCTGGGGGGCCAGACGCAGGGCCCAGTCGATGGGGGCCTGCAACCGGATATCCGGGGCATCCGGGTTGACCAGCTCCAGCGCCCTCTCCCCCGCATCCACGTGCTCACCTGGCTGAATGAAGTGACTGTTGACCACCCCGGCAAAGGGGGCATAAATATGGCTGCGGCGGATCTGCTCCTCTATCTGGCGCGCCGCTATGCTCGCCAGCTGCAACGCCAAATTGGCCTGTTCCACCTCGAGTCGCGCCTTGTCGAACTGGCTGAGGGAGGCATTGTTCTGCTTGCGCAGCTTGTCTTGGCGCTCGAACTCCGCCTTGGCAAAACGCAGGCTGCTGGCCCACTTGGCCTGCTCGGCGCGGGCCTGCTCGAGGGAGAGACGCAGCGCCGCGGCGTCGAGGCGCAGCAACTCCTGCCCCGCCTCGACCCGGCTGCCAAAGTCGGCTATCCACTCGACCCGACCACTGAACTCGGCGCTGAGTTCCGCCTGCTGACGACTCGCGACAGTGCCGCTGACCCAGAGACTGGCTCCGGCCTCCCCTTGTGTCACCTCGGCCAGGGTGACCGACTTTGCCCAGAGTGGCAGGCTGGCCATCAGGGCCAGCCCGGCAATGATCTTGTTCACATTCCTCTCCTTATCCATGGATCCGAGTCTCATCATGTCCAACCTCGCATCAGGCCCGCTGACGCAGCGCAACCCTGACCGGCGTCTGCTCTCCCAGTCGCAGGAAGGCAGGCAGCAATATCAACGTAAACAAGGTACTGCAGCTCATGCCGCCGACGATGACGGTGGCCAGCCCCCGATAAATTTCACTGCCTGCACTCGGGCTCAGCATCAGGGGCAACATGCCGAAGATGCTGGTCAGACTGGTCATGGCGATAGGGCGCATCCGGCTCTGCAGCGCATCCGCCACCGCCGCACCGCGATCCAATCCCTCGCGCTCGGCCGTGCGGGTCTGATGCACCAGCAAGATGGCATTGTTGACCACCAGCCCCAGCAGGATGACGAAGCCGATGAGGGTGAGCAGATCCATCGGCAACGGTACTACCAACCCGCTCAGCTTGAGGGCCACCACGCCACCGACGGTGGCGAGCGGCAGGGTCAGCAGCACCAGCAAAGCATCCCTGACCGAGGCAAACAGCCCCCAGAGCAGCACCAGCAGTATCACCAGCGCAAACAGAAAGATGCTGCCCAGGTTGCCGAGGGCCTGTTGCAGGCTGTCGGCATTGCCCACTACCCGCAGCTCGCCCCCGGCCGGCAGCTCGGGCCGGATACGGGCGAAGCTCTTGCCCTTGAGGGTATCGAGCACCTGCTCCATGCTCATCCCCTCCGGTGGGGTGATATGCAGGCTCAGGCTACGACGACCGTCGGCACGAAAGATGCCGGAGGGACCCATGTCATGGTCGACCTTCAGCAGCTCCCCCAGGGGGACTATGCCCCCCCTGGGGGTGGCCAGGGGCACCGCTTTCAGATCGTCCGGATTGCCCGAGGTCTGCCCCATCAGCAGGATGTCGAAACGCTCATCCCCATCAAAATACTCGCCGACCCGCAGGCCATCTCCGAAGGTCTGAATGATGGTCGGCATGGGGCCGCGATCCCAAC
The DNA here is from genome assembly GCF_024809075.1 of Aeromonas sp. BIGb0445. Classification (NCBI taxonomy): domain Bacteria; kingdom Pseudomonadati; phylum Pseudomonadota; class Gammaproteobacteria; order Aeromonadales; family Aeromonadaceae; genus Aeromonas; species Aeromonas sp. BIGb0445. The sequence goes on along the minus strand of NZ_JANUES010000001.1, from coordinate 438,039 downwards.
CCACCTCGGCGAGGCGCCGGTCTTGCGGCACCAGCCGCAGCTCGGGGGCCGTGAAATCCAGGGAGGGCTCGGGTCGCACCTGGGCGCCCGGCAAGTCTTGTTTGACTATCTCCATGGCCGTGCGCGCCGCCCGATAGAGTGCAGGCAGGGATCCGCCCTGGAGCAACAGCTCGACCCCGTTCTCGCTGTCGAAGCCGCCAAACAGCGAGCCCTGGCCACCGAAGGCCCGGGTATCGGGGATGCCCTGCAGCAGATCCTTCATCAGCAGGGTTTCCAGCTCCTTGATGCGATCATCGTCCCTGGCCCGCACCCCAATCTGGGCTCCACCCGGGTAGCGCATGATGTAGTAGTTCTTGAGCGCCGGTTCCTTGACTCCTCTCATGTAAGGGTCGAGACGGGCGATCAGGGTATCGATCACCTCCTCGCGCTGGGCCTTGAGATTGACGCCGGGGGTAAAACTCATCCAGACATCGATAGCGTCACGCTTCACATCCGGCAGGTAGTTCATCTTGGGCAGCAGGGCCCAGGTCGCCAGCACAGGCAGGCTCATCATGGTAAGGATGATGGCCCAGCGCCGCGCCGGGGTGCGCGTCCAGTGGATGATGCGCATCGTGGCCCTGTGCCAATGGCCTGCATAGGGATCTGTCAATCGGTCTTGCCCCATCCAGCGCGAGGCCACGGCCGGCAGCACGGAGACCGCCACCAGCATGGAGACGGTCACGGCGCAGGCAATGGTCAGCGCCAGATCCGCAAACAGCTGGCCTTCGACATCATTGAGCAGCAAGACCGGCAGGAAGATGGCGACTGTGGTCAGGGTCGAGGCCACCAGTGCCGCCCACACCTGGCGGGTGCCCGCCAACGCCGCCCCCGCCTTGTCGATGTCCCCCCGCTCATGGCGCCGGTAGATACTCTCCAGCACCACAATGGCGGCATCGAGCACCATGCCCACCGCGAAGGCTATCCCGGCCAGAGAGATGACGTTGAGGGTCCTGTCCATCAGCTTGAGCAGGCAGAGGGTCAACATGATGCTGATGGGAATGGCGAGGGCTATCATCAGGGTCGCCTTGAGCTGGCGCAGAAAGACCCAGAGGATGGCGCAGGAGAGCAGTACCCCCAGCCCCAGGTTGGCGGTGACCATGTGGATGGCGCGATTGATATAGAGGGAGGCATCGAATGATTGCTCCATGTGCAGCCCGGCGGGTTCGAGCACCTCGCGGTTGAGATCCGCCACCCTGGCCTTGATCGCCTCAAGGGCCGCCAGGGCATTGGCACCATTCTCCTTGAAGATCTGGGCTGAAATAGCCTGGTTGCCATTCTGGATCCGCAGCACGGGGGACGTCTCCCGGGTCAGCCGCACCTCGGCCACATCGCGCAGATAAATGGGCAGGCCATCGCGCCAGTCCACCACCTTGTCCCCCAGGGTCTCGACATCGTAGCGACCCGCGAAGCGCAGCTTGTATTCCCAGCGCCCTATGTCCAGGGTACCGGCGGAGACGTCCCAGCCGGTCGCCGCCCGGCTCGCCAGCACGGGGATCTCCACCCCCAGCTCGGCGGCGCGATAGGGATCGAAGCGGATCTGGAGCTGGCGGGCATTGATGCCGTCTATCTCCACGGTAGAGACCCCGGGGATACGCTCCAGCTCAGGCTTGACCCTGGATTCGATCAGCGGCTGCTGATCATCGATGGTTCCCTTGGCCCCCGGCAGTTGCTGAATGAAGAAGAAGGTGAGGGTGTCGTTGCTGCTGTAGTTGTTGAGATAGGGACCATCTATGTTGTCCGGCAGACTGGAGACCCGGTTCAGGCGGGAGATGATCTCCAGCTGAACCCGCTGCATGTCGGTGCCGATGGCAAACTCCAGATCCATCTCGACGAAACCGGGGTAACTGTTGCTGGTCAGGCTCTTGAGGCCCTGCACCCCTTGCAGCTCCTGCTCGATGGGATCGGTTATCTCGGACTCCATCTCCTGGGGCGAGGCCGAGCGCCAGGAGACAGAGATGTTGAGATGGGGCCTGTCTATGTCGGGAAATAGCTGTACCGGCAGGCTGCGAATACTGAGCAGTCCTGCCAAAAAGATGAGCACGACCGAGACCGCCACCCAAATGGGGCGTTCGATCGCCGTCTTGGCGAGATTCATTTCATCTTCCCTGATTTTGTTGTTATCGACCCGCTCCGCGGGCCTGCTTCCTGCCCCAAGGGTTAGGGGGCAAATCATTAAACTGGAAATCCAATTAATTGTAAATGCTCGAAATACCAACAAAAAAACCGGCCATCAAGGCCGGTTGAAACAGTAGGAAAAGATCTTATGCCGCGTCGTCGACCCGGGCTGCCTGCCCCATGGACTCGAGTTCACCGGGGGCAAAGTTGTCAACCTGGATGGCCTCGTAACGCAGGGCATCGGCGGCCAGCAACTGGTCTGCCTCAGCCTGGGTCAGAATGGACTGGGCCAGGGCCGAACTCACCAGATCGGCAATCGCCAGCTTGCGGGGCAGACGCTTCTCTTTCTGAGCCTGGGCGATCTTCTTCTCCAGAGGTTGTACCGCTACCATGGCCAGGAAGGCACGCTCCATCTGACCGACGGCATCCTGCTCATCCTTGCCTACGTAGCACAAGGCGGTGAGACGATCCCGGAACTCGCCCGGCTTCATCATGGCCTGGCAGATTGAGTGACAACGGTCATCGGCGGGCATCTGATAATGAATGCCGAACGGGAAGACCACCCGCTTGAGCAGGGCGCCGACGACCTTGTTCGGGAAGTTCTGGAAGAAGCCATCAAACGCCTTGCCGATAAGGTGCAAGTTACGCTCCAGGGCATACTGGACGAAGGGCAGATCCGATACCATGCGCCCCTGATCCTCATAGTGCTTGAGGGTCGAGGAGGCCAGGTAGAGGTGGCTCAACACATCCCCCAGGCGGGCCGAGATCATCTCCTTGCGCTTGAGATCGCCACCCAGCATCAACATGGAGATGTCGGCACACAGGGCCAGCCCCTTACTCATGCGCGACAGCTGCTGATAATAGCGCGCCGTCTCGCCACCCACGGGAGCACTGTTGAAGCGACCCAGGGTCAACCCCTGACCGAGGGCACCGAAGAAGTTGCCCGCCCCGAAGGCCAGATGCTTCATCAGCAGACCATCGAATTTCTCGAGACCACGTTCGCTATCTGGATCCGCCGCCGCTTCCATCTCGCCGAAGACATAGGGGTGGCAGCGCGTGGCGCCCTGACCGAAGATCATCAGGTTGCGGGTCAGTATGTTGGCCCCCTCCACCGTGATGGCGACCGGTATGCCCATGTAGGCGTAACCCGTGTAGTTCTTCGGACCGAGCTGGATGGCACGGCCGGCATGGATGTCCATGGAGTCATCCATGATCTGGCGCGCCATCTCCGTCATGTGGTACTTGGAAATGGCGGTGACGATGGCCGGAGCCTGCCCCAGATCCAGTGAACCGGCGGTCATGCGACGGGCCCCTTCCAGTTGATAGGTCAGGCCGCCGATGCGCGCCATGGCCTCTTGTACCCCTTCGAACTTGCCGATGGACATGCCGAACTGCTTGCGCACATAGGCGTAGGCACTGACGGTGCGGCTCGCCATGTGACCGCAGGCGGTGCCCAGGGCTGGCAAGGAGATGCCACGCCCGGCGGAGAGACACTCGACCAGCATGCGCCAGCCGCGGCCCGCGTAATCCTGCCCGCCGATGATCCAGTCAATGGGGATGAACACATCTTTACCGAAGGTGGGGCCATTGAGGAACGCCAGCCCCATGGGGTAGTGGCGATCGCCGACTCGCACCCCGGGATGACTGGTCGGGATCAGGGCGCAGGTGATGCCCAGCTCTTCTTTGTCACCCAGCAGTTTTTCCGGATCGTAGAGCTTGAACGCCAGCCCCAGCACGGTGGCGCGCGGCGCCAGTGTGATGTAACGCTTGTTCCAGTTGAGGCGAATACCGAGCACTTCCTCCCCCTTGTAGAGCCCCTTGCAGATGATCCCCTTGTCCGGGATGGCACCGGCATCGGAGCCGGCTTCCGGTCCGGTCAGGGCGAAGCAGGGCACGTCTTTGCCATTGGCCAGACTCGGCAGCCAGAAGTCCTTCTGGGCCTGGGTGCCGTAGTGCATCAACAGCTCGCCCGGCCCCAGGGAGTTGGGCACCATGACGGTGACCGCCACGCTCAGGCTCTTGGTGGCGATACGGGTGACTATGGTGGAGTTGGCAATGGCCGAAAACTCGCGACCACCGTAGGATCTTGGGATGATGAGCGCGAAGAACCCCTCCTTCTTCAGATAATCCCAGACCGCTTCGGGCAGATCCTTGGTTTCGTTGACTATCTTGAAGTCGTCAATCATGGCGAGCAGGGTCTCGACCTGATTGTCGATGAAGCTCTGCTCATCGGCATTCAGGGTCGGCTTGCCGTAGCCATGCAGTTTCTTCCAGTCCGGGTTGCCACGAAACAACTCGCCATCCCACCAGACGGAGCCCGCTTCCATGGCCTCGCGTTCGGTGGCCGACAGCGGCGGTAATATCTTCTTGAAGATGCCAAAGACCGGACGGGTCACCAGCTTCTTACGGATAGCCGGGACGCCGAGCACTACCGCAACGGCCACCAGCAGCAGGACAAGCAATGTGATCATGGTTCAGTTCCCTCTCTTTCACAGTTCCGTTAACTTATTGTTTTGATTAGACAGCCAGGGATAACCTGGTCGACTCCACGGGCGCACCGACACCGGCAGCCAGGTAAGGAATAACGTTGCGCACCAGCGCTTCCACATCGAGGCACTGACCAAAATCGGCCTGAGCTATGTCGCGCAGGGCATCGGCAGAGGCCATGGTGAAGACCACGGTGCCCAGGGTGAAGTGCAGTCGCCAGAACAAGTCTGCCGGGGTCAGCTCGGGATTGGCCTTTGAAATCGCCAGGGTGATCCTTTGCAGCACGTCACCATAGTGAGTGGTGATGAAGCGGCGAAGGTGACCCTGGCTATCGATATAGCCACGGCCCAGCAACTGCATGAAAATCGCCGGCCCCTGAGGACGTACCGCAACCAGCTTCATCAAGGGACTGACGAAGCTCTCAAACACCGGCAGCAGGGTGAGCTCATCCTGTTCAATGAGGGCTCTCAGCTTGGCATCCAGCTCTGGCATAAACAGGGAGAGATAGCGGTCCAGCACCGCCTGGATCAGCTCCTTCTTGGAGCCGAAGTGATAGTTCACCGAGGCCAGATTGACGTCGGCCTCACTGGTGATCAGACGCAAAGAGGTATCAGCGAATCCCCGCTCGGCAAACAACACCTCGGCAGCATCGAGAATACGGTTCTTGGTATCAATCTTGCTCACAGCACACCTCACTTAAACGAATGTTTAAAAAGTACGTTTCACGGCCTGAGGTGTCAAGAGAATGTGAATGGAGGTTAGGGAAATGTTTTATTAAAAAACTTTGAACTTTGACCAAAGAACGCACTCTATATCTATGCCACTGCAATTAAACATTAAGTCTCGCCCAACCAGCCCCGTGCTGATTGGGCATTTTTTTATGGTGCAGCCCATGGTTCAGTGGCAACGACTGGCTTGAAAGGGAAAAAAAGATAAAAAAAACCGCCGCAGAGCGACGGTGGGGAAAGGGAGGTTGCGTCGTCCTGACCCAACCCATCGATGGAAGTTCAGGCTGCACATCGATGGTCACATGCTACCCAATAGTCTTGGGCAAACTTTGTCAGAGTGACAAGCATTTGTGACAAAGTATGACAGGCCCCCATCGTGGCCCCATACCGCTCTTTTTGCTATGCTGGCGCTCCACCACCCGGCTCTGAACATCGAGGGGAACGCCATGAAGTACACAGTCGACACCCATACCCACACGGTCGCCAGCACCCACGCCTACAGCACCATTCACGATTACCTGCCCATTGCCAAGGCCAAGGGGATCAAGCTGTTCGCCACCACGGATCATGGCCCGGATATGGCCGATGCCCCTCACTTCTGGCACTTCGTGAACCTGCATGTGTTACCACGGGTCGTAGACGGAGTCGGCATACTGAGAGGCATAGAGGCCAACATCAAGAATCTGGACGGAGAGATAGATTTCCCCGAGCGCTACGAATCCCGACTCGACATGATCATGGCCGGCTTCCATGAGCCCGTGTTTCCCCCGTGCGATCGGGCGACCCATACCCAGGCGATGATCAATGCCATCAAGAGCGGTCGGGTCGACATGATAAGCCACCCGGGCAACCCCGCTTTCCCCATCGACATCCAGGCCGTGGTAAAGGCCGCCGCCGAATACAGGGTCGCGCTGGAGGTCAACAACTCCTCCTTTAGCCACTCCCGGGCTGGCAGTGAAGATAACTGTCGCGCCATCGTAGAAGCCGCGCGGGATCTGGGAGCCTATCTCACCTTCGGCTCCGACTCCCATGTCGCCTTCAGCGTCGGCGACTTTGAGCATTGCCAGCGCCTGGTGACCGAAACGGGCTTCCCCGAGGAGCGGATCCTGGCGCGCTCCCCTCGTGCTCTGCTCAGTTTCCTCGAGAGTCGTGGCCGGGCCCACATACCGGAATTTGCCGATCTCTGAACAAGCAGTCAGTCACCATCGGCTAACACCATGAGCGGGCTTGAAAAACGGACATTCCTCGATTGACTTGCCAATCCGTTTTTCGGAATCTAGGGGCAAGCCGGTATAGCTCAGCTGGTAGAGCAGCGCATTCGTAATGCGAAGGTCAGGAGTTCGATTCCCCTTATCGGCACCATTAAAAACAGTGGCTTATGATTTACACATGGCTGGCACACTGTAGGTTTTCGTCTTGGGTACCACATGGGGTACCACATTTGGCACGCGGTAGGAACTAACTTTTCTCCCGAAGGTTCTTCCTAACGGCGGGTGCCACATTATCTCAATGTATTGTCTTAGTCGGGTAAGGCTGTGTTCATGAAGGAAAGTGTTACAACACCAACGTAACCCATCTGAACCCCAGCCACCTTTGGCGGCCAAGACATCAAGGGAGATAAAACATGTTGTTCTTTACGGCATAAACTAAGCCATAACAACTAAACAATTGAAAAAAAGGAACTTTCATTTTTTATGGAAGTGCTTTTTTAGTTTTAGACCCACATTTGAACCCACACCTACTCAACTAGACATCATTGTTGATGGCTCCGATGGAGCGATGTTTAATCATGTCTTTGAGCTCATTGCGGTACAGGTATTCCTCTGTTCGCCTTTCTAAGGGTTAATACGCAAGAGAGGACCAACGGCCCTCTCTTGCAATCTCTTTTGTTGGTCAGTGCACACGCATCAACTAGGTCTGATGTCATCAATGCTGCGCATCTTGGGAGGACCCGACAAGGTGCAGCTTAATCCAGATGAGCAGCCAGCCAGTCGAGCCCCTGACTGCCGAAGGTAAACAGCTGGTCGCTATAACCTTGGCCAATCACGCTTCGTATGATCTCGGGGTCGATATTAAGATAGTCGTGCACCAGCGCGTTGCGAAGGCCAATGATCTTGCGCCAGCCGATCAGCGTGTCGGGGGATAGCTCACCACGCTGGGCAAGGATCTCGAATGCCTGATAGGCATCCTGTGGGGTGTATCCCGCCAGCGCTCTGGCCCAGTGTTTGGCCACACCGATACAGGCTTCGATAGAAACTTGCAGAGTGCGCTCGGCGGCGCGGTACTCCAGATTGGAAAGCGCACGCTGCGCCAGAATAGCCCGGATCTCTGACAGCTCGGCCTGATAGCGCGACAGGCTGATGCGCAAAGCGCCGATATAGGCGTTATCGCTCATTTCTACTCCTCTGCATGATGCTTGCTGATATCTGTCTGGCGATGGGAATAACCAAGTTCCATCTGCGACATGATGCGAGCCTCTTCCTGTAAGCGCCGCCCCTCATCACGGCAATAAAGAGGGCTATTGGCTGCGACCACGGCAAAAGCCAGCGGGATCGGGGCCTGATTGATATCGACGACCGAGAGTTTCCCTTCCGCCACCCCCAGAGTGCGTTGCCACTCCAACGCCAGCAGTTCTGGCCGCAACCTGTTCTCCAGCACAACCCCCAGCGGCCCACTCTGTTTGACCGGATCGAACGCCACCGCCAGATCCCAGTCACTGGTGGGCCCTGCCGTCCCCTTGGCACGGGAACCGTAAAGCCAAAGCACCTGCACCTGGGGGCTACTGCTGGCGAGGCGGATCAACTGTTCGAGCGTGTCGCTATCGGATGTCATATTGGGCGCAGCCATCTGGTCAATAGAGGGGTTGGCATCTTGGTGATGATACAAGTAATGGCCGCACGCCAGCAACACAGGGGACAATATGCGCTAGGCATTGCACCGGGTTGATGCCTTGCGGTTGGCCATGTCGCGCTAAGGTGGCGGCGTTGTTCATTACCCCCTGCGGCTCTTGCGCGGTTTGGCAGCGGCCCGCTCGGCCTGGATGCGGGTCAGCAGGGCGGCGGCGCTATTGTCGCCGCTAATCAGCTCCGGGTTGGCGGCGCGCCAGTCGGCGGTCAGCTCGCCACGAAACGCCTTGGCCAAAATGGCCTGGGTCAGCTTATCCACCCGCGCTTTGGCCGCCTTGGCCTGCTGCTCGATCCTATCGGCATAGGCAAATAGCTGTTCCACCCGACGGACGATTTCGGTTTGTTCTTCAATCGGGGGAACAAGTAATGGATAAGATTCCAAATGTTTTTTATTTACACCACTTTGGCCTGCTGTTCTATCTGAACCTGCATTTATATAGTTAAAAAGTTTATAATTCTGCAAAAACCAGTAAAGATACTCTTTATCTAGTAATTCTGGTTTTGGTTCAGCTTTCATCAAAGCAACATTATATGCACCTTCAAGCCCCCTTAATATTTGGAATATAGGGGGGCCATAACGTCCGATCATTACATCATCTTTTGAGACAAACCGTTTTGCTTTTTCCAATGGAATATATACTTTGTATGCATCAGTTTTATAATCTCGTATCTGAATCAATCGAACATATCCAGCCTTGGGTTCATTTAAAAAATCAGATTTTGGTGGTTGACTACCACCAATAATTTTTATCACATCAGAAAAATTAAATTTCAGCCAATGTATAGGTCCTTCAATTTCATGTGACCAAGTATCTGTAACTTCAATGGTTTGATATTTTGAACCACTGTTTGTCAATTTTCCACTCACCGCAGCGGAAAGCACGGATTGGCGGAAACGCTTGATAATATCCGGAATACGGGCCAGACGGGCTTGGGTAGCCTCGACCTGAGCCAACACTTCATCCAATTTTTTAACGATGCAGGTTTGTTCGGCTAGGGGGGCTAGAGGAAAGCGAGTTGACTCGATTATCTTTTTACTAAGTTCAACTTGATTCGTTGAGCCGTTATATAACCCGTTGATATTTCCTTGAGTCTCGGGATGCATTATCCAGTAGAATGCAAATTTTGATTCGACAAGTTTATTTGTACGAACAATTGTTATATGGCTATCCACGACTTTGGCTTTAGACAGCTGAGTCTGATCGATGTGGCATGCTCGACCGATCGTTCCTGTACCAGTTGAATTCCAAAGTATGTCGCCTTCACGAATATACCTCAGCTCATCCCATTTATCCCATTGTTCAGGGTGAACGTACTTCAGATGTTCTTCTTGAATCCCGAACCAGCGCACAGCCTTCTGATTGACTACAGGATATTCACTGAATTCTGCATACTTTGGTCCTTTACCTCTTTGAATGTAATCAGATACATCCTCAAAGTTTGTCTCAACCCACCCCCTCGGCAACTGACTCATGCCTTGGCCTCCTGAGCATTAACCTCAACCTTCTCTTCAAGCCCAAATGCTTCTTCAATCAGCTGCTTTTGTGCTTCAGCCTCATCATTAGCCCCCAATGCCAGCATCAACTGATACAGTTCGCTCATAGCTTCAGTGAGCTCGGTCATGGCTTCACCGACAAGCACTTCAGGCTCGGGTAGGTTTTCGGCGCTGGTGGCTTCCAAATCTTTCAGCCAAGATATATCCAGGCTATCACCTTTTTGGTCGCGAATATAATCGCGGCTGAACTTGCGAAAACGCGCGTTGGCTTTCAGATATTCACGTTCAAACTCGACTTGATTAAAGGCTTGCTCCTTGTCAGCAGCATTTTGCTTAGCCTGTTCGATTGCAGCTAGCTTCTGAGCTTCAAAGTTATCGCCGCCTGCATAAATTGCCCCCAAGGCCTCGTAAACACCTTCAGTTCGTGGTGATTGCCCATTTTTATCGTTGCCATATGCTGCAATAAAGGCATCAAAGTGCTTTTCCGTTAATGGGCGGCGCTTACCAAAGGTGTTCATATTGGTGCGCATATCAAATATCCAGGTTTCCTTGGTGCAGTTTTTGTCTTGCGCCGGATTATCCGGGGTGCCCTTCTGGAAGAAGAGGACGTTAGTTTTGACGCCCTGGGCATAGAAGATGCCGGTGGGCAGACGCAGTATGGTGTGCAGGTTGCATTTGTCCATCAGATCGCGGCGGATCTCGGCGCCCTTGCCCCCTTCAAACAAGACGTTGTCGGGGATCACCACAGCGGCACGGCCACCCGGCTCGAGCGCATCGTAGATATGCTGAATAAAACAGAGCTGCTTGTTACCGGTTGGATGCACAAAGGTGCGGGTGATATTGGTGCTGGCAGCACTACCAAAGGGCGGGTTGGTTAAAATCAGACTGGCTTTGGGCAAGTTTTCACCGGCGCTGCCCAGGGTGTTGCCCAAACGAATCGCCCCGTGTTTTTCATCCCCTTCGATATCGTGCAGCAGGCAGTTCATCAGAGCCAGACGGCGGGTCTCCGGCACCAGCTCGAGGCCGATGAAGGCCTTTTTCATCTGGAAGATCTGGTCCGCCTCATCGAGGTCATCGAGATCCCGGGTGTGGGCCTTGATATAGCGGTCGGCTTCGATCAGAAAGCCAGCCGTCCCGGCGGCGGGATCCTGGATCACCTCGCGGGGCGCGGGCTGCATCACCTGCACGATGGCGTTGATGAGCGGGCGCGGGGTGAAGTATTGACCGGCGCCGGATTTGGTCTCGTTGGCATTTTTCTGCAGCAGCCCCTCATACATGTCGCCGAAGTCGTCGCGGCTCTTGCCCTTTTCCCCGTCGAACCACTCGAGCTTGTCCATGTTGCTGACCAGCTCGCTGAGCTGGGCGGGCTGGGTGATGGTGGTGTTGACGTTCTGGAAGATGGCACGAACGATGGCGTGATCGTCAACCCCGAGCTGAACCAGCATGTTGCGGTAGAAGCGGTGCTGCTCCTGCCCCAGCTTGCTCTTGAGATCGCGCCAGCGGTACCCCTCCGGCAACAGATCTGTCTCCTGTCCGGTCTCTTCGCACATCTTGAGAAACAGCAGGGAGGCGAGTTCGTTGACATAGTTCTGGTAGGAGACGCCGCCGTCGCGCAGGTTGTCGCACAGCTTCCAGAGCTTGGCGACTAGATCGGTGTTGTTCATCGGTATTTCTCGTTGAGCAGGCGGCCCACAGGCCGCCTTGTACAAAGTGAGTGGGGCACCCGTATCAGGCACCACCAAAGTGGGCAGGATTGTACCCGTTTCAGGCTGGCTTATCCCAGATCAGTTGGCTGAACTCGGCGAGCAGTTCATCGAGCTTGTCATCAAAGAGCTGCATCAGCTTGGGTTTGCCGCCCCGGCGGCGGTAGTTGCCCACCTTGAAGGTGTCATCATCGAGTACCACCTTCTCCTTGATGGAGTCGGCCAGCCGATCGAGCCAGGTGAGCTGCTCGCTGTTCCAGTCGTGTTGACCTTTGATGCGGGCCAACGCCCTGTCTACCCGCTCTTCGAACGGCTGCAGGGGGTCGCCGATGGCGGCACGGCGAATATGGCCGACCAGGCGAGCGGCGATATCCTGATTTTTGGCGGCCTTCCACGCGGCGCGCAGGGTCGAATCGTTGTAGTTCTCTTTATCGAACCACTCCTGCAGTTGCAGCAGTGCGCTGCGGGTGAGATCGCGCGGGCGGTTGATGATGGCGTCGATGGCGGCCTGCTCGTTTTGGGAGCGGCTGACCAGCTGGTCGAAGGCATCGAGAAAATCCTCTGCACTGTCGTGATCGCCATAGGCACGGCTCACTTCAATCACTTCATCATCGATATCGCTGAAGATGGGCAGATCCCGCAGCTCGTTGATGGTGCGCTTGAGGTGCTCGAGGCGCGGGATCAGGGTCGGTAGCTGGTTGAACACCTCGGCAGACCAGCTGGGGCCATTGCTGCGCAAGGTGCGGCCCAGCTGGTTGAAATCGCAGCCAGCCGACTCGCGGCAGAGTTCATCGAGGCGCGCCAGCTGTTCGGCCACCTCTTTTGAGCGATCGCGGTTGTAGCTGGCCTGGCTGCTGATGCGCTGCAGCTTGGCCACCAGCTGCTCGTGGCTGTGCTCGGCAAAGCTGCGGCCATCGGCCTCTTTCACCTGATAGGTTTCGGAATCGGTGATCTCGTTGACCAGGGTCTGCAAGGGGACGTCAGGGCGCACCACCACCGGCCGCATGGTATCGACCTGCTCCAGGGTGGCGTAGAGATCGACGGCATCGAAGATGCGAAACGCACTCTTGCCCACCTGGGGGCAGAGACGGGTCGCGCGCCCCTTCATCTGCTCATAGAGGATGCGACTGCGCACTTTGCGCATAAAGACCAGATTGCAGATGCTGGGGATGTCGATACCTGTGGTGAGCAGGTCGACGGTGACCACTATGTTGGGCAGCCGCTCCTTGTTGAAGCGGGTGATCATCGATTGCACCTTGTTGGCGTCCTTGTCGGCGTCACCGGTGATCTTGATGATGGCATCATGTTCCAGCGCCGGAAATTTTGCTTTGAAGGCGGTGCGCAGCTCGTCGACCACGTTGTCGGCATGGTTGTTGTTGACGCAGAAGATCAGGGTCTTCTGATTGCCGGTGGGGTCGAGGTGATTGACCAGCTCCTCGCAGACGACCCGGTTGAAGTTGGAGGCGATCAGCTCACGGTTGAAGTTGGCCACCTCGAAGTTCTGTTCATCTTCGAGGGTATCGTCAATCAGCTCACCCTGATTGCTCAGACGATGTACCTGACTCCCTTTGGCGAAGTAGACCCCCTCCTGGCTGCGGCGAGTGATGATGCGGATGGGCGGCTCCTGATCCACCAGATAGCCGTCGAGTACCGCTTTGCGATAGCTGTAGCGATAGACAGGCTGGCGCGATGGCCCGCCGAAAATATCGATGGTGTGCAGCGCAGGAGTCGCGGTGAGCGCCACCTTGACCGCATCGAAATGGTCGATGATGCGCCGGTAGGCCGAGATGTAGTCGAGTTGGTTGCGAAAGGCCATCTCGCCCTCGGTCTGCTCCTTGTCGAGAATGTAACCCCGGTGTGCTTCGTCGATGATGATGCAGTCGTAGCGGCCAACCGGCATCACCTCATCGCTCTGCAGGGTGCGCTTGACCAGTGACTGAACGGTGGCGACGTGGATCTTGGTGCTGTCTTGTGGGAAACGGTCCGTCAGCCCCTGGATATTGAAGATAGCGTTGAAGGTGTCACCGTTTATCTGGGTATCTTCAAAGGCGCCCAATGCCTGTTTGCCGAGGGATGTTCTGTCGACCAAAAACAGGATGCGGCTGAAGCGTTGCGACTGGATCAGACGAAACATCAGGGCAATGGCGGTACGGGTTTTGCCTGTACCGGTCGCCATCGCCAACAGGATATCTTGCTGACCGGCGATGATTGCCCGTTCGACGGCTTGTACAGCCTCCTCCTGGTAGTAGCGCAACCCCAGTTCGCTCATATCGCTGTGTCTGGCGAACCAAAGGTTGTTGCGCTGGGGATCTTTCTCCAGCATGGCCCGCAGCTCTTCGGGGCGATGCCACTCAGGCAGGGCTCTGGGCATATTGCTCGGGTGGCGTACATCCCGATACCAGATGCCGCTCTTGCTCTTCATGGCGGCGCGATATTCGCGACCATTGGCCGAGAAGCAAAATGGCACCTTGTAGCTCACCGGACTACCAGGCTCATGCCACTGGCGCAGGTAACTGGCATGCATCTCGGTGACCTGAACATGGGTCTGCGCATCGGTGGCTGATGCATAGAGCTCCTCCTTGAGGTGCGCCATATCGAAATATTTGCTGTAGCGGTAAGCTTCCGTGAGCTTGCCCGCCACGTCGATATTGCCCTTCTTGGCTTCAATGATGCCGACAGGAACAAGCCCCGCGAACAACACATAGTCGGCAAAACCACGCTTACCCGTTTCATCTTCAGCCGTGGGCCATTCGGCAATGGCCATATTGCGACCAGCTTGCGGGCGGGTGCCGTTGGCAAATTTGAGATGTTTGGTATCGGCCTCCCAGCCTGCCTTGCGCAACTGGACATCGATAAGGTAGCGACTCTCGCTTTCGCTCAGATCGAGCGAGCGAGCGCTTGCAAATTCCATGACCTGCTTGCGGTAGACTGTGCGTTCGGCAACGCTCAGTTTCTCCAGCTCAGCCTCCCTGGCTGCCAGTTGGGCCTCCAGGGCGGCGATGCGCGCAGCCGTCTGCGCTTCGGTCTCTTGTTGCTTGCCTTCGAGGATGGCGATATAGCCATTGAGCGCTATCAGCTGCTGTTGCTGGGCTGCGCTCTCGGTTGCTGTCTGTTGCTGGGCTAGGCTGCGCTGCTCCAATTCTTGTTTCAGCGCCATCACCTCCTGGTGATAGTCGTGCCGCTCTCCTTGCGGCAGCACAAAGATGGACGCGGAAAAATCATATTGCTTGCTGATCAGGCGGTAGTACCAGACCCCCAAGCGGAAACCGAGTCGCAAGGACATGGCGGCATCATCAAGGTCGTTGTGATAATCATGGACCGCCTTGTTACCGGTTCGGCGCAGGGTATGGAACACCCTCATGATGCCGTCATCGACAAAGCTGATCTTGCCGAGCTCTCTTAGCAGGTCGTGCTGGCTCTCGGTTGGGGGCAGCCCCAACAGCTTGCCAAGGTGTTTGGCGGTTGCTTCGCCGAAGATCCGCATCTTCACCAGGGTGGTATTGGGATCATCCGGATAGTTGTTTTCGGCAGCGCAGGCGATGGCATAGAGGAAGTCGTTGGTGCCTTTGAGAAACTCGAAATTGCTCTTGTCCATGTTCAATCTTCCAGAAAGTAATCCGAATCCAGGGTCTTGATGGCGAAGACCTGACGGGTGGAGACACCCACGTTGTGTTCAATCATCAGGGCAGTGAGACGATTACCGTCTATCAGCACAATCCGCTTCTCAATCTGCCCCACATAGTCTTGCGCCTCACGGCTAAAGCCAGAGGTGGTGATAAAGACCCCTTTCCGGGCTTTGTAGAGGTCGAGCGCCCCGGCGAAGGACTGGATCTCGGGACGGCCCACCGTCCTGTCGGTGTAGCGCTTGGCTTGCAGGTAGATGGAATCGAGCCCTAGCTTGTCTTCCTTGATGATGCCATCGATCCCGCCATCACTGCTGTAGCGGGTGGTATGACCGGCTTCTTGAGCACTGCCGCCATACCCCATGGCGACCATTAAATCGACTACCAGCTGTTCAAAGAAACGAGGGGAAAGCCCAAGGATCTCACCCAGCAGATCATCTGCCAGGGAGCTATTTAGGGCAGCCAGCGCCTGCTCAATCAGCTCTTGCGGTGTGCTGGCTTGCTCGGGTTGTGGCTGCTCTGTCAAGGTCGGCACGGTTTGTGGTGTATCACCCGCACTCACACTGGATACCTGAGTAAAAGCGACAAACTCGTTGAATCCGACCAGATAGCGGTTATCGATGACCTGACCCGATGCCAGCGCCGCCCTACCCCGTTCGCTGATAAGGCAAATGCCCCGCTTGGGTTGCTCGATTAACCCCGCCTTGACCAGATAGGTCTTGGCCCAGCCGACTCTCGATCTCACTGTGGTTTGGCGACCGCTGGGCAGAGTCTCCGCCAGTTGCTCTTGGGTAAAGGCGTAGTGTTGGCAAACCAGCTCAAACACCTCGCGCAGCGGACGGGGGGCACCATCAGCCAATACTTTGAGCACCGCTGGCATCATGGCTTCATAACTGGGCAGGGGTTCTTTCATCGGGAGACCAGAGCAAAATAAAATGGGGCTTATCTTGCCACAGTGCCATAGCTGGAGCCAGTTGGTGTCGAGGATTCTGGCAGCAGCTTAAGAAAAACAAAATAACAAAAACAAAGGGAAGGCCACCGGATATGAGTCCTGCGTCCATAAGCCCTGCGCCGGAGAAGTAGGAGTGAGTGGTGGGATGGAACATGTGCTTTCTCCATGAAAGCCCCTTGCCTCAGGTCACCCGGATGCAAGGGGGGTAATGAGTAGGTTAGGGTTAGGGCGGTGAATTGATGATGGGTTTGCCATTGAGCCGATCCAGCAGATGCAATGAGCCGTACTGGGCAACCAGCCGGTCGAGGGCCATCTGGGCACAGACCTGCGCTGTTTCCTAAATCAGCGATCAGGTTGCAACGCCCCCAGCTCCAGGTGACCGCTACACACGGAGCTTTCTGACAGGCAGACCCGGGGTATTCAGTTTGTTTATCGCGCTCACATACGCCATCACTTCCCCACCTGGCCGTTGTAGTTTCGCAGACTGATTTTTCCCACCATCAGCTGTTTGAACCGGGACATCGCCGTCTCTGCCAACGAGCGACGGTGATACCCTGATATCTTCTTCCAGTACGCCAACCCTTCCTTGCGCATCACCAGTACCGCCTCATTTCTCGGATGTTCCTTTTCCCATAACCCTGCGTTCTTGCGAGGCGGGATACAGGCTGTCGCCCCTTTGTGCACTATCAGCCGATGGCTGGCTTTGCTGTCATAGACGCCATCCGCATACACACGCCCCAGCTTGCGCCGCAGTGGGTTGAGCAAGGTCGGCAGCACCTCGGCATCATGGACATTTTCCAACGACACTTCTGCTGCCACGATATCGTGGGTTACCAGGTCTACCGCCAGATGCAGCTTTCGCCACACACGCCGTTTCTCGGCGCTGTGTTTTCGGGCTTTCCATTCGCCTTCACCAAACACTTTCAGACCCGTCGAGTCGATGACTAGGTCGGTGATACGCCCCCTGGAGGGCTGCCGATAGGCCACCTTCACTGTACGGGCCCGCTTGCTGACACAGCTATAGTCCGGGGCGCACAGCGGCACATTCATCAGTTCGAACAGAGAGTCGAGTAGCCCCTGGGTTGCTCGCAGAGTGAGTCTAAAAATTTCATTTAAAATCAATAAGATATATATAGCCTGGTCAGTGTGGAGCTGATTGCGGCCCCGTCGCCCGTAATGGTCGTGGTGGAACCAGCTGTTCATGGCGGCGGCATCAACCCAGAAGGTGAGAGAGCCACGAGAAATCAGAGCATTGTTGTATTGAGACCAGTTGGTGATGGGGTGAAGCGACTTGCCCATGATGCAGATTTGAAGGGAATGGTGATGATCAGATCGCCACGCCCTCAGTTAGTTCCATTCAAACCGCATCGATTTGGGAAACAACGCCTCGTTTACTATCTGCCATCATGGATGCTTGCCTGTTAAATCCCAAAATCAGACTGCCAGCCACTGGAAAACACCTTCATTAAAATAACAAGCTGATGGCTACCTCAGTTATTAAACACTCTGAATTAAAATAACATTTAAATAAAGTTGATATGATTTCTTTTAATTTAAAAGCTTTTCAACAAGCCATAAACCTATAGTTTATTGATTTCATCCCAAAATCATACATGTTGAAACATGCTTTTTAATACTAGGTCGATGACATCGTTAATAGTCATTAAGTCAATCCGCATTCTAAAAGTACTCATATCCGGGCAGGTTCCAATTTACAAGCCGTGGTATCGTTGCCATCATGGCTCTTTCTGGCACTACTGATAGCGACCCGGCGGCTCCCATCATGTTCGATCACCTCTCCCTCTCCACCTTCAACGAACTAGAGCTGATGGTGTATCACTATGTCATCAAGCACAGGGAGCAGATCCCCTACATGCGGATCCGTGAGCTGGCACAGGCGGCCGGGGTGTCGACCACCACGGTACTGCGTTTTTGCAAGAAGCTGGGCTGCACGGGTTTTTCCGAGTTTCGGATCCGCTTCAAGCTCTCTTTGGAGCAAGACACGGCATCGGTTGCCCGCTTCGGGGTCAATGAGCTGATGAGTTTCTTCAAAAGCATCAACAACCCCGAGTTCGAGACCCTGATCGATCAAGCCGCCGCCCTGATCTCGGATGCCGAGCGTGTCCTGTTCGTCGGAGTCGGCACCTCGGGCTCCCTCGGCAAATATGGAGCCAGATTCTTCTCCAACGTCGGCAAGTTCAGCAACCATATCGACGACCCCTATTACCCTATTAGCACCGACACCTTTCATAATGCCGTCGCCATTATTCTCTCGGTCTCTGGTGAAACTCAGGACATGTTGAAGTTGGCGCAAAAATTCAGTTTCCATAAATGTAAAATAATCAGCATTACTAATAGCGAGACCTGTTCGCTGGCTAAACTGGCAGACTTTAATCTCTCCTACCACATGCCGCAGTTCATGGTTGGCCACAACCATAATATCACGACCCAAGTGCCCGTTGTTTATATCATCGAGACCATAGGCCGCCGACTGACGGCCAATCCTCCGGCCTGAAAACAACTTGTTTTTTGATTGTGACAAGTCACGAATAACCTATTTCGTTATATCGTGACTTTGTTATTTGCTTTGCTAACATCAGCCCATCACACCTCGCCCTGAACCGCGCCCAATCATGGGGCTCTTACCGATTGCTCGGCGAGGATCACCCATGCCATGCCCTTATTCGGGCCTTGATGAGAGAGAAGCCAATGAAACAGCAAGGATTACCAAAAGACTTTCTGTGGGGCGGCGCAGTCGCGGCCCATCAGGTAGAAGGGGCCTGGGATCAGGGCGGTAAAGGGCCCAGCATAGTGGACGTGCTATCGAGTGGCGCCCATGGGGTCGACAGGGTCATCACCGACGGCATACTGCCCGGCTATCACTATGGCAACCATGAGGCGGTGGATTTTTATCACCACTACCAGCAGGACATAGCCCTGCTGGCCGAAATGGGCTTCAAGTGCTTTCGCACCTCCATCGCCTGGTCGCGCATCTTCCCCAAGGGGGACGAGCTGGTTCCCAACGAGCAGGGCCTGCAATTTTATGACGACCTGTTCGATGAACTGCTCAAACATGGCATAGAGCCCGTCATTACCCTCTCCCATTTCGAGATGCCCTGGCACCTGGTCAAGGAGTACGGTGGCTGGAAGCACCGCAAGCTGGTCGAGTTCTTCGTGCGCTTTAGCGAGACAGTGCTGCGCCGCTATCAGCACAAGGTCAAATACTGGATGACCTTCAACGAGATCAACAACCAGCGTAACTGGCGTTCTCCCCTGTTTGGCTACTGCTGCTCCGGCGTTATCTACAACCAGGAACCGAACCCGGAAGAGTGCATGTATCAGGTACTGCACCACCAGTTTGTGGCCAGCGCCCAGGTGGTCAAACTTGGCCACGAGATCAACCCTGAGTTCCAGATCGGCTGCATGATAGCCATGGTGCCCCTCTATCCCTACTCCTGCCATCCGGACGATGTGATGTATGCCCAGGAGGCGATGCGCGAGCGTTTCTTGTTCAGCGATGTCCATGTCCGTGGCGCCTATCCGAGCTATATCCGCAAGGAGTGGCAGCGCAAGGGCTACCAGATAGTCATGGAGCCCGGTGACGAACAGATACTGCGCGAGGGTTGCGTCGACTACATCGGCCTGAGCTACTACATGAGCAATGTGGTACGTGCCCACCATCAGGGCAGCGGCACCGCCCTGTCAGGCTTCGAGGGCGGGGTGCCCAACCCGCACCTCAAGGCTTCGGACTGGGGTTGGCAGATAGACCCGGTCGGCCTGCGTTACAGCCTCAATATTCTCTACGAGCGCTACAACAAGCCACTGTTCATCGTCGAGAACGGCTTCGGCGCCCTGGACAAGCCGGGTGAAAACGGTGAGGTACAAGATGACTACCGCATCGAATACCTCAGCGCCCACATCGCACAGATGAAGAAAGCGGTGATTGAGGATGGGGTCGAGCTGATGGGCTACACCCCCTGGGGTTGCATCGATTGCGTCTCCTTCACCACCGGGGAGTACCGCAAACGCTATGGCTTCATCTATGTGGACAAACACGACGATGGCAGCGGCAGCCAGACGCGCAGCAAGAAACAGAGCTTCCATTGGTACCAAGAGGTAATAAAGAGCAACGGTGAAACCCTCTGAGCTCCCCCAGGGGCCAGCTCATTGGCGCCATCAAGATAAGAGAAGGGCTGCCTCAGGGCAGCCCTTCTTCCTTGTTGAAGCCTTGACTGATCATGAATGGTCGATGAGCTCACCGACCCGTATGGCTCAATAGAGGCAGAGTCGGCGCCAGGGCCCGGTGACCTCGCATAATCCCGTCTCCTCGGTCGGCTCCCAGCCGAGACGCCGATAGAAGGCAAGGGCGGCGGTATTATTGATGGCCACCTTGAGGGACGCCGGTCTGGGCAGTTCGGACAGGGCTTTATCGAGCAAGGCGCGCCCCACCCCCTGACCATGCCAATCGGCAGAAACATAGAGATGATGAACGAAACTGTCTGGCGCCCAGATGGCGATAAAGCCGCAGGGAGTGCCGCCCTGCTCTGCGACCCAAATCTGTTCACCACTGATCTGTTCGGAAAAATCGTCAAGGGCAAACAGCGAAGGCTCTACCCAATGAAACGTCTGGCGACGCCCTTTTTGAAACAGACGGGATAATGGTGCCACATCCGCCTCTGTCATGGCTCTGATCATCAGCCTCTCTCCCTTGCATGGCCCGGTTCGAGCACTCTATTGGCTATCAGCTTACCCCAGATGGGTGGCAGGATCCGGTTCACAAGCAGGCGAGCTGCTGTTAATTTGAACAGGTGAGGGGCTATACTGCCCGGGTCCCGCCTACGGATGTGTGAGGTTTGCCGACCATGGATAACAAGCAACTTGAAGGTAACATTTTTATTCCTGCCCACCTAGATGATGTCTGGCACGCCTGGACGACGGAGAGCGGGCTACGCAGCTTTCTCGCCCCGGAGTGCCTGATGGTGGCCGAACCCAATGGCCCGTTCGAGATCTACTTCCGCCCCGATGCCCCCCATGGCGAGCGGGGCAGCGAGGGGTGCCGGGTCATGGCCGTCATGCCCCATGACTTGCTCAGTTTCAGCTGGAATTTCCCCCCCCACCTGCCCCATGTGCGCCAGCAGAAGACCCAGGTCAGCCTGCGTTTCGTGCCCGAAGACCAGGGCACCCGCCTCCATCTGCTGCAGACCGGTTGGGCCAATGATCCGGACTGGGATGAGGGCTACGACTACTTTCGCCATGAATGGTTGGACGTCGTGCTGCCCCGCCTGCAATACCGTTTCACCCACGGCCCCATCGACTGGCACAACCCTCCCAGCGGCCAGCAACTCAAATGCCTGGCGCAATGACCAGGACTGCATGAAAGAGACCGCCCTCAGGCGGTCTCTTGTTATTGGACGACTGCCATCGCTCACACTCCCAACCGATCCCGCAGGCTGTACCAGGCGGCGCCGGCTGCGGTGAAGGGGATGCGGAACAGACGGCCGCCCGGGAAGGGGTAGTGGGGGAGCTTGGCGAAGGCGTCGAAGCGCTCCGCCTGGCCGCTCAACACCTCGGAGAGCAACTTGCCCGCCAGATGGGTGCAAGTGACGCCGTGGCCACTGTAGCCCTGCATGTAATAGATGTTGGGGCCGATGCGGCCAAACTGCGGCAGGCGCGACATGGTCAGCAGAAAGTTGCCGGTCCAGGTGTATTCCACTTTGACGTCGGCCAGCTGAGGGAAGGTCTTGAGCATCTTGGGGATGATGAGCCGTTCGATGTCGGCGGGATCCCGGGCGCCATAGACGACACCGCCGCCGTAGATCAGGCGGTGATCCCCTGTGGTGCGGTAGTAGTCGAGCAGGTAGTTGCAATCTTCCATGCAGTAGTTCTGCGGCAGCAGTTGCCGGGCACGCTCCTCGCCTATCACCTCGGTGGTCACCACCTGGGTGCCACAGGGCATGCTCTTGCCCGCCAATTCCGGCACCAGATCCCCCAGATAGGCATTACCCGCCACCACCACGAAGCGTGCCTTGACCGCCCCCTTGGCGGTGCGCACCAGCGCCGGTTGACCCGGCTCTATGCTGGTGACCGCTGACTGCTCGAAGATGCGCCCACCCTGGCTGCGAATGGCCTCGGCCTCCCCCAGCGCCAGATTGAGGGGATGGATATGGCCACCGCGCTTGTCGAGCAGGCCGCCGACGTAGCGATCGCTACCCACCACCTGGCGTATCCCCTCTTTATCCAGCAGCTCCAGCTGATCGTTGCCCCATTTGCGCCAGCGCAGTTGCTGGGCCTTGAGCTCGTGCAGCTGACGCTCGGTATCGGCGGCAAAGACGCCCCCCTGCTGCAAGTCACATTGAATGTCGTAGCGTTTGATGCGCTCGCGAATGATGTCGCCCCCCTCAAACAACATGCTGCCGAGCAGCCTGGCCTGATCCGGCGGGCAGCTCGCCTCTATGTTGTCGATGTCGCGGCTGTAGGAGTTGACTATCTGGCCACCGTTGCGACCGCTGGCGCCGAAACCGACCCTGGCCGCCTCCAGCACCACCACCGAATAGCCCTTCTCCACCAGATGCAGGGCACTGGACAGGCCGGTATAGCCGGCCCCTATGATGCAGACATCGCACTCAAGCTGTTCATCCAGACTGGGGAAAGGCGCATGGGTATTGGCACTGGCGGCGTAGTAGCTCTTCACATGTTCGGTCATGATCCCTCGTTCCTCACAAGATTGCGCTCAATAATGGCTGAAATGGGGCCTTGCCTGGTCCCTTTTCGGGGGGCGGAACTGGGTGGCTTGTGCATCGAACGGATTGCGCCTTCCGTTCATTATTTTGCACACCCATGACCGCAAATCTGTCAATGACACCACTTCTAGCACGCCAACACCGCCCTGGGCAACCGCATTTAACACTTGAAAAACAAAGTGGCGGCCATTATGGTCATCCAGTGCTTATTATTCTATACAGCAAGCGTGCCGGATAATGCCATGTCATCCCATCCAGAACGCCCTGAATCTACCGCCGAGGCCCCCATGTCACTGACAGCGCAGCTCGAACCCCTGACTCACTCCCTTGCCTATATAGATGGCCGCTGGTGCCAGGCCCACAGCGGTCGCCAGTTCGAGGTGACCAACCCGGCCACGGGTGAACTCATCACCCGGGTGCCGGACATGGATGGTGCCGATACCCAGGCCGCCATCGAAGCCGCCCATGCTGCTCAGCCTGCCTGGGCGGCACTCACCGCCAAGGAGCGCAGTGCCAGACTGATGCGCTGGTATGAGCTCATCATGGCGAACCAGGATGCCCTGGCGCGGCTGATGACCCGGGAGCAGGGCAAGCCCCTGGCCGAGGCCAAGGGAGAAGTCGCCTATGGCGCCAGCTTTATCCAGTGGTTCGCGGAAGAGGGCAAGCGCGCCTACGGCCGCACCATACCGGGATTCAGTGGCGACAGGCGCCTGGCCACCATCAAGCAGCCGGTCGGGGTCGTGGCCGCCATCACCCCCTGGAACTTCCCCATCGCCATGATCACCCGCAAGGCAGGCCCGGCCCTGGCCGCCGGTTGCACCATCGTCATCAAGCCCGCCGCCGAAACTCCCCTGTGCGCCCTGGCCCTGGCTGCACTGGCCGAGCAGGCCGCTATTCCGGCCGGGGTGATCAACATAGTCACTTCCCATCAGGCCGCCATCGTCGGGGATGAGCTCTGTGCCAACCCCCTGGTGCGCAAGCTCTCCTTCACCGGCTCGACCCGCATCGGCAAGCTGTTGATGCGCCAATGCGCCGACACCATGAAGCGCGTCTCCCTGGAGCTGGGCGGCAACGCCCCCTTCATCGTGTTCGACGATGCGGACTTGGACGCCGCCGTGACCGGGGCCCTCGCCTCCAAATACCGCAATGCGGGCCAGACCTGCGTCTGCGCCAACCGCATATTGGTGCAGGCCAGCGTCTATGACGCCTTCGCCGAGAAGCTGGCCGCCGCGGTTCGCGCCTTCAAGGTGGGAGATGGCCTTGGTGAAGGCAGCCAGATTGGCCCCCTCATCAACCAGGCCGCCGCCGACAAGGTCGCCACCCTGGTAGAGCAGGCTCAGGCTGCTGGCGCCCAGGTGCTGGTCGGTGGCAAGATCCACGTTGCCGGCCCCCTCTTCTACAGCCCGACCATATTGACCAACGTCCAGGCCGATAACCCCATTTTGCAGGAGGAGATCTTCGGCCCCGTCGCGCCCTTGGTGCGCTTTGAGACCGAAGCCGAGGCCATCGCCATCGCCAACGACACCCCTTACGGCCTGGCCGCTTACTTCTATGGCCGTGACATCGCCCGGGTGTGGCGGGTCGCCGAACGTCTTGAGTACGGCATGGTGGGCATCAACGAAGGGATCATCTCTACCGAGCTGGCGCCCTTTGGCGGCATCAAGGAGTCAGGCCTGGGCCGGGAAGGGGCCGCCGAGGGACTCGATGAGTATCTGGAAACCAAATATCTCTGCTTCGGCTCCATTGCATAATAAAACAAATTAATAGATATTTTATTCACCAATAGTGGGGCGCAGGACAACCAGGCCCCCTGTGATGGACAACCTAAGGATGGGGAGCGACAGCCAGGCTGCCGACTCATCAACATACAGTGAGGGGCTTGCCCCTGATGGGAGAATCAAGATGAGTAATCAATCCTGGCAAACGCGCCGCGAAGCCGCCGTGGTCAACGGCGTGGGCACCCTGATGCCGGTCTTTATCGACAGGGCCCAGAATGCCGAGCTGTGGGATGTGGAGGGCAACCGCTACATCGACTTTGCCTCGGGCATCGCCGTGCTCAACACCGGCCACAACCACCCCAAGGTGGTGGCCGCCGTGCGCGAGCAACTGGAAAAATTCAGCCACACCTGCTTCCAGGTTACCCCCTACCCCGGCTACATCGAGCTTGCCGAGAAACTCAATGCCCTGGTACCGGGATCGACCCCCAAGCGTACCCTGTTTCTCTCCACCGGCGCCGAGGCGGTGGAGAACGCCATCAAGATAGCCCGCGCCCATACCGGTCGCAGCGGCACCATCGCCTTCAAGGGGGGCTTCCATGGCCGCACCATGATGGGCATGGCGCTCACCGGCAAAGTGGTGCCCTACAAGACAGGGTTCGGCCCCCTGCCGGGAGAGGTCTATCACCTGCCCTTCCCCGCCGATTATCTGGGGGTGAGTGAGGCCGATGCCTTGGCCGCACTGGATCTCTGCTTCAGTGCCGACATAGAGCCGACCCGGGTCGCGGCCATCATCATCGAGCCGGTACAGGGCGAAGGGGGCTTCTACCCGGCCTCCCCCAGCTTTATGCAGAGTTTGCGCAACGTCTGCGATCAGCACGGTATCGTGCTCATCTGCGACGAGATCCAGAGCGGTTTCTGCCGCACCGGCAAGACCTTCGCCACCGAATACAGCGGCATAGAGCCGGACATCATGACCCTGGCCAAGAGCCTGGCGGGTGGCTTCCCGCTCTCGGCCGTGGTCGGCAAGGCGGCTATCATGAACGCCGCCAAACCCGGTGGCCTGGGGGGCACCTATGCGGGCTCCCCCATCGCCTGCGCCGCCGCCCTGGCGGTGCTCGACGTCATTGAGGAGGAGCAACTCAATCGGCGCGCCCAGGCCCAGGGCGAGCAGCTCAAGGCCCGCTTGCACCAGCTTGCCGAGCGTTTCGACTGCATCGGCGATATCCGTGGCCCGGGCGCCATGGTGGCCATGGAGCTGGTCAAGGGCCGCGATGCCCGCCAACCGGACGCCGATCTCACCAAGCGTCTGGTGGCCGAGGCGGGCAAACAGGGGCTGGTATTGCTCTCCTGTGGCGTGCGGGCCAACGTCATCCGCTTCCTGGCGCCGCTCACCGCCGCACCGACGCTGGTAGACGAGGGGCTGGACAAACTGGAGCGGGCCCTGACCGCCGCCCTCGCCTAGGGCGGATACCGGCAACCTCAGCCCGGGCCCTGTGCCCGGGCTGAGTCTTTACCCCAGAACAAGCCCCTGAACTTGCACCAAATATTTGCACTCCACCGGGCTGCCATGGGTTGTCATCCCCGTCCATCTGGGGCAAAATTCGCGCCGCTAAAATAACCGACTTGGTTGCCAAGTCGGTTATTTTCATTTTGTTGTTTACCACCAAACCGAGGCCGGGCCTTTTCCCGGAAATGATATCCGGGGTCGCACTCATAGATGGCGCGAACCCACCCATGATTTATGCCGCTATGAGGAACAAGATGGGGCTCTCTTATACTTCGTCTCCGCTCGCCGGAGTCAGCCTTGGCAACGCGATTGCCAACGACCTCTGCACCACTCTGTCGAGTGTGCGTCTGTTCAGTCCCCTGGCGTCTCGCCATGACCATGCCCTGGCGGCAATGCAGGAGGTTCGCTGATGTCTGATGCACCGGTTCGCCTCAAAAAAACCCTCAAATTATGGCAAGTCGTGGTCATCGGCCTCGCCTACCTGACCCCCATGGCGGTGTTCGACACCTTCGCCATGGTCTCCGACATCACCAGCGGCCACGTCGCCACCTCCTACCTGCTGGCCCTGGCCGGGATACTGTTCACCGCCATCAGCTACGGTCATCTGGTGCGCAAGTATCCCTCCGCCGGCTCGGCCTACACCTACACCCAGAAGACCTTCCATCCCTATGTGGGCTTCATGGTGGGCTGGTCGTCCCTGCTCGACTACCTCTTCATGCCGATGATCAACATGCTGCTGGCCAAGATTTACCTGACCGCCATGTTCCCCGGAGTCGAACCCTGGATCTTTATCTTCGGACTGGTGAGCGTGATGACCCTGCTCAACCTGCGCGGCATCAATCTGGTGGCCAACTTCAATGGCCTGATCGTGCTGGTGCAGGTCGCCATCATACTGGTATTCCTCGCCCTGATGGCCCATGCGGTCTACTTCGGCGAGGGAGAAGGGAGTGTGCTGAGCAGCCGTCCCTTCTATTCGGAGCACACCGCCTTGCTGCCGCTCTTTACCGGCGCCACCATCCTCTGCTTCTCATTCCTGGGCTTCGATGGCCTGAGTTCGCTCAGTGAAGAGACCCCCAACGCCGGCAAGGTGATCCCCCGCGCCATCCTGCTGACCGCCCTCATCGGCGGCATCATCTTCGTGCTGGTCTCCTACTTCCTGCAGCTCTATTTCCCGGACATCAGCCGCTTCAAGGAGCCCGATGCCGTGCTGCCGGAGATAGCCCTCTACGTCGGTGGCAAGCTGTTCCAGAGCATAGTGCTGGTCAGCACCACGGTCGCCGTACTGGCCTCGGGCATGGCGGCCCACGCTGGCGTGTCACGGATCCTCTACGTGATGGGCCGCGATGGCGTCCTGCCCGAGAAGGTGTTCAGCTATGTGCATCCCACCTGGCGTACCCCGGCCATCAACGTGCTGCTGGTCGGTGCCCTGGCGCTCTCCGCCGTCTCCTTCGATCTGGATATCGCCCTGGCGCTGGTCAACTTCGGCGCCCTGGTCGCCTTCACCTTCGTCAACCTGTCGGTGATCGCCCAGTTCTATGTGCGCGAGCAGCGTAACAAGACCCTCAAGGATACGGTCTGCTTCCTGCTGCTGCCCCTGTGTGGCGCCGCGACCATAGGCCTGCTCTGGCTCAACCTGGAGCTGAGCTCCCTCTATCTGGGTCTCATCTGGGCTGGTCTGGGTCTGGTCTACCTGGTGCTGCGCATCAAGCTCTCCCAGGCGCCCCTGCGGGAGTACGAAGAGGCCGAGCTGCAATAAGCCACGCCGTTCACAGCAAGCAAAAAGGGGAGCCATTAGCTCCCCTTTTATCATTCACAATCCACCCGTCAGCGGCTGCGCAGCCACCCCCCAAGTGCCAGATAAGCAAAAGGAGAGTCATGGACTCCCCTTTGTTAGCCGCTCTGGCTGTGATCCCCTGGGCGCGTCGAGCCTTATTTGATCAATGCCTTGGTGGCCGCTTTTGCAGGATCATCGACGGCATTTTCGACCTTGCCCTTGGCATCGCCCACCGAACCCTTGGCGTCGTTCAATGCGCCCTTCTTATCATCCAGGCCGACCGAGTCTTTGGCCGTTTCGGCGGCGGAGCAACGCCCGCCCACCCCGACGGTGGCCTTCATGGCCGCGCCCTTGACCGCTTTCTCAGGGGTACAATCCGGGTTGATGACACCCGCCTGGGCACCCAGGGTGATCAGGCAGAGGGAGAGACAGAGCAGCAGTTTTTTCATGACAAACTCACTTTTGATGACGAATGAATATCTCCCAGTGTAGGGAGATGTGTGCAGGGAGCAAGATGCATCCATTCAGCCCCCTTGAGCGGGTGACTGGCGTCATAGGGTGAGACAGGCCCGGCCCAGAGAGCCTGTGGCCCGAGCAGACCCGGTTCAATGGCCACCACGCCCCCTATCAGGGAGCCAGCCCCACTCTCATCGAGACGTCTTGGGTTGTCGCAACCTGGCGCAGAGGGCTTGCCCCAGCGCGCGGTGCTTAGCGTATCAATCTTCTGGCTGCCGCCCGGCCAGGATTATCCACGGCATTCTCGACTCGCTGCCTGGTGTTGCGCGCCTTGTAATAGGCATCATCCACCCCGGTCGCCTGAGCCGCCTTGCGCTTGGCATAGTCAGCCGGGTCATCCACCGCATTCTCGACTCGCTGCTTGGTATTGCGCGCCTTGTAATAGGCATCATCCACCCCGGTCGCCTGGGCCGCCTTGCGCTTGGCGTAGTCAGCCGGGTCGTCCACCGCATTCTCGACTCGCTGCTTGGTATTGCGCGCCTTGTAATAGGCATCATCCACCCCGGTCGCCTGAGCCGCCTTGCGCTTGGCGTAGTCAGCAGGATTGTCCACAACATTGTCGACCCGCTGCTTGGCGCTGGCCGCAGAACAGCGGCTATTGATACCCGTAGTGCCATTGACGGCCGACCCCACCGCCACCTGTCCGGCACTGCAACCAGAGGGAAGAACGTCAGCCTGAGCGGAGAGGGAGACCAGGATCAGGGGAAATAGAAAGAGAGACCAATGCTTCATGACAGACTCGCGATAGCTGAAAAACGACCGCCTAGTCTAACGGCCTGAGCAGGGAGGACAAGTATTAATGACACATCAATCACTTATGTCGGTCAACGTCTAACACCAGGCTGCGGCCAAACTCGCCCGTTGACCGAGGCGTCGGCAAGGGGATAGGCAGACCGTTTTTCCTTCCTCTGAAGGTGACAGCGCCACGGTGCACACGCTGTCATCAAATCATCATCAAAACGTCACTTTGTCATAAAAGTGTCATCAAGCCTTGCTGTAATGCGCCGGTCAAATTCATCAGCAGACGGCCAGCGCCGTCCCAAGAGGCTTTATGCACAACCCTGACTCCTTGCCACAGCAGCACGTCTCCTCCCATCGTGCGCTGTTCCACTGGATAACTGTCATAGCGCTGGTCTACCTGATACTGGTAGCGGTGGGTGCCGTCTCCCACGGCTTCAAATTGTTCTCCGGCGGCGCCGAGGGTGCGGCCGAAATCTTTGCCTTCGCCAATAACCCCTTCGTCGCCCTGCTGCTCGGCATCCTGGCCACGGCCCTGGTGCAATCATCCAGCACCGTGACCTCGGTCATCGTCGGTCTGGTCGCCGGTGGCCTGCCGCTGGCCATGGCCATTCCCATGGTGATGGGTGCCAACCTCGGCACCACCATCACCAACACCATCGTCTCCATGGGGCATATCCGCGACAGAACCGAGTTTCGCCGCGCCTTTGCCGCCGCCACTGTCCATGACTTCTTCAACCTGATGGCCGTGTTCATCTTCCTGCCCCTGGAGCTCGCCTTCGGCGTCTTGCAGCACAGTGCCGAGTTCCTGGCCCATCTGCTGGTCGGCTCGAGCGACATGTCGATGAAAGGCATGGACTTCATGAAGCCGCTCACCGCCCCCGCCATGCAGCTCATCGATGCCGCCGTCGCCTTCTTGCCCGGTAAAGGCCCCGCCCTGGCCACCATCGCCATCGGTATCCTGCTGATCCTGGGCTCGGTCACCTATCTGGGCAAGGTGTTGCAAAAGGTGCTGGTCGGTCGCGCCAAGGGGCTGCTGCACAAGGCCCTTGGCCGTGGCCCCCTCACCGGTATCGCCTCGGGCACCCTGGTGACCATCATGGTGCAATCCTCTTCCACCACCACCAGCCTGATGATCCCTCTGGCCGGCGGCGGCGTGTTCACCACTCGCCAACTCTACCCCTTCACCCTGGGCGCCAACATAGGCACCACCATCACGGCCCTGCTGGCGGCCACCGCCATCGGCGGCAGCGGTGCCGAACTGGCGCTGACCATCGCCCTGGTGCATGTGCTGTTCAACGTCTTCGCCGTGGTGCTTATCTATGGGCTGCCCTTCCTGCGCGAACTGCCCATCCTGGCCGCCGAGTGGCTGGCAAGAGTCGGCAGCGAGAACAAGTTGCTGGCACTGGGTTATGTGGGCGGCCTCTTCTTCGCCCTGCCTGCGCTGATGATGGCCCTGGCAAAATAACCGGCCCCCGGGCTTAACTGAGTCGATTCACTCGGCAAGGAAGGGCGCTATTAGCGCCCTTTTGCTACCCCAGTTAGACCCACTGGGATAAGATATTCATCTCATTGTCTTACAAGGATTTAGTGATGAAATTTGTGCTGATCGCCATCCTGATCGCTCTGGCGGTCTTCTATTTCTACTCAAGCAATAACAACAAGAAGCTGGCCGAGGAGAATATCCGCGCCGGCGATCTCTTCCTCGCCGAGAACAAGGCCAAGCCGGGCATAGTGACCACCGAGTCCGGCCTGCAATATCAGGTACTGGCCGAAGGCGAAGGCGGCATGCACCCCAGCGCCAGCAGCAAGGTCAAGGTGCACTACGAGGGCAAGTTGCTCGATGGCACCGTCTTCGACAGCTCCATTGCCCGTGGCGAGCCCATCGAATTTGGTCTCAATCAGGTGATCCCGGGTTGGACCGAAGGGGTACAGCTGATGACGGTCGGTGAGAAGGCCCGCTTCTTCATCCCGTCCCGGTTGGGCTACGGCAACCGCGCCACCGGCAAGATCCTGCCCGGCTCCCTGCTTATCTTCGAAGTGGAACTGCTCGCCATCGACTGACGCAATTCGGTCAGCCCATGATGAGCGCCGTCATGAGCGCACTGTCAAAGAGGGAGGCATTGCCTCCCTCTCTGCTTGATCTCCCCCCACCAGTCAACCTGCCTGCCCAAGCAATTATCAACCCTGAGTGAAGAGTGATTACACATCCAGCCTAATTGTTCACCACAAAAAGGGGGCGGATAATGACTTCATCGCCTGCCAAGGCCCCCTCTGATGGAGCACTAAGATGTCCCCTGTCTGGTTTATCTCCCACGGCGCACCGGATCTGGTGCTGCGCGACGAGCCCGCCACCCGTTTCATGAAGGATCTCAGCCTGGGGCCGCTCAAGGGGCTGGTCGTCATCTCGGCCCACTGGTTCAGCCGCGAGCTGGAGATCAACTCGGCGCACAACCCGGCGCTCATGTATGACTTCCATGGCTTCCCCGATGCCCTCTACCGCGTGCGCTGGCCCGCCAGCAGCCCGGCGTGGTTGCAACAGGCCGTGCAGGAGACCTTGCAGCAAGGAGGACTCACCGCCAACCCCGTCCTGCGCGAACTGGATCACGGGGTCTGGTCACCGCTCTCCCTGCTCGATGCCAACAGCGAGATCCCCCTGGTGCAGATCTCCATCCCGGCAGGC
The DNA here is from genome assembly GCF_024809075.1 of Aeromonas sp. BIGb0445. Lineage (NCBI taxonomy): Bacteria > Pseudomonadati > Pseudomonadota > Gammaproteobacteria > Aeromonadales > Aeromonadaceae > Aeromonas > Aeromonas sp. BIGb0445. The sequence continues at coordinate 406,315 of NZ_JANUES010000001.1, read as the reverse complement.
ATGAGTCCGGCCGAGTTGTGGCAACTGGGCCAGGCGCTGGCACCGCTGCGCCAACAAGGCATTGGCATACTCGCCTCCGGCGCCATCACCCACAATCTGAGGGCGCTCGGCCCCGATGGCTCCCCGCCCCCCGCCTGGGCCCAGGCGTTCGCCCACTGGCTGGAGGAGAAGATGGGCAATCAGGACAAGGCGGCCCTGCTCGATTATCGTGACCAGGCTCCGGGGGCGGTGCAATCCCACCCCCATGACGATCACCTGAGGCCGCTGTTCGTGGCCCTCGGTGCGGCAGGGGCAGACAAACCGGCCCGGCTGCATGATAGCTGGGACTATGGCAGCCTCTATATGGGCAGCTACCGCTTCGGTTAAGCCCACCTCATCCCACGCTAAAATCCCCCCATAAAAAAGCAGAGGAGCCATGGCTCCTCTGCTTTTTTGCGCTGGTTGTGGCCATCAGCGCCTGATATTGACCGGCAGGGGGGGATCCCGTTAGCGAGACGGCTCGCCCGCCAGCAGTTGCTCCGCCTCGGTCACCAGCTGCTCGGTCAACTGATGACTGCGCAGATAGCTGTCGATCAGGGACTGGTCGGCCCTGCCCCCTGCTATTTGTTCATACCAGTGATCCAGCATGGCGGCAAAGCCACGGCGCACCAGCACCGGTTGCCAGTCATCGATGGCCAGGGTCTGCACCACCTTGTCTCGCGCCAGCGTGCCCTGGGTGCAGTTCTCGACCTGGAGCGACAGATTGTCGCCATAGAGGCTGATGCGCTCCTCCGCGACCCCGGCGCTGCGGTTCATGCTGCCACTGACCGCCACCTGCCCGCTCTGCCAGCTGACGCTGACCCCGGCCAGCATGGCCGGGTCCTGCTCGCTGGCTCTAAATACCCGGTGCAGGGCGCCATCCGGCAGGCCGCCATAGTGGCAGAGGCTGTCGAGCACATGGATGAAATCATCGAACAGGAACTGGCGCGGGGTACCGGGCAAGCCATGGCGGTGCTTTTGCCAATGCAGCTCGGTCACCGGCTGCGCCCGCCCAGCCGACAGCGCGGGCAGGTAGCGGCGATTGAAACCCACAAACAGCGGGCAATCTTGCTGCAACGCAAGCTGGCACAAGGCCTCCACCTCAGCGGCACTGTCACACAGCGGCTTGTCGACGAAGGTGGGAATGCCCGCCAGCAGACTCCGTCTGGCCAGATCCCCGTGCACCGCCGTGGCGGCATGGATCATCACCCCGTCGGGGCGGCTCCCCAGCAGCGCATCCACGTCGGTAAAGCACTCGGCGATCCGGTACTGGCGGGCCAGCTTGTCGAGCACAGATGGACTCCGAGTGCAGAGCAGCGGCGTCACCCGCTCATCGCTGGCCAGCAGCGGCAAATAGGCCTTCTGGGCGATATCACCCAACCCAATCATGGCAATACGCATGGTGTTATCTCTCCCTCAAGACTGCGCCCAGCTTACCCCATCCCCTTGTGAGTTATGAAGGGATGGGCTAGCGTGGACTCCCTTTTTCCAAGCCCCGACCAAGATGACGCCGACTCTCTATCTGCTGCGCCACGGCCAGACCCGCTTCAATGCCCAGCAACGACTGCAGGGCCACTGCAACTCCCCCCTCACCCCCTTGGGGGAACAACAAGCCCGCGCCATGGGGGCCACCCTTCGCCAGCAGCTGGACGACCCCGCATCCTGGACCCTCTATGCCAGCCCGCTGGGACGGGCCATGCAAACCGCCCGCCTCGTCTGCGACGAGCTGGGCCTTGGCCATGGGCAGATCCGGGTCGATGAGCGGCTCAAGGAGCTGGGCCTGGGGGAGTGGGAGGAGCGTCGCCTCGACGAGATCCGCCCCCTCTGTTTTGCCCTGGAAAGCGGCGAGCCGGACTGGTACCTGCAAGCGCCAAAGGGCGAGGGGTTGGCCAGCCTGCAGGCGCGCTGCCACGACTGGCTCCATGACCAGAGTCTGGGTTCCCGGCGCATCGCCGTCGCCCACGGGCTGTCGGGCATCATGCTGCGTGGCCTCTATGCGGGATTGAGCCACGAAGCGCTCTGGCAGCAGGCGCTGCCGCAAGATGCCATGTTCCGCCTGCAAGGGGGAGAGATCGCCCGCATCCCCTGCCAGGCGGCGCTACTGCCCCAGATTTAACGACACAAAGCGGCACGACTTTAACGAAACTAAGCGGCGCTGCGTTAACGAAACAAACGGCGCAAGCGTCAACATGACAGCGGGCCAAGAGGCCCGCTGTCAGGATGTCAATTTTTGGACTTGCCCCGCTCATCGACCAGTCTGCCCAGACGGGCACCCAATTCCGAGCAGATCACGGCGCTGGCGATGGCAAACACCATCTGGACAGGATCAAACCCCTCCCTCTTCTCAAACAGCAGCGGGGCCAGCAGATTGAAGGCGATGATCCCCAGCAGCAGCCCGGTGCCACTGCCTATCTTCTCAAGCTTGGATTTGACTCTGACCGTCATCTGACTACTCCTGTGCAGGGGACAAGTGCCCGCCCTGATGCTTTATCGGGGGTGGCCATCATGCCTCCCCCTATCAATGGAACCTGGCCGCACAAGATAGCAAAGCCGCCCCCGCCTGACTGCTTTTATCGCCTCTGCCGCCACGCTTTGATGACAGGGCTCAAAAAACGAGAATTCTCTGATGATGGCCTCACTTTTGCTGCTCGCTTGAGAGGCTTCGTTTGGCTTACCATAACCATCCAGAACCTGTTAACTGCGATGGGTGTCTGCCCTCGCTGGTCAATGATGCATATTGGAAGCTGTAATCCACGTGCGGTAGCGTGGTGGTGGTGTTACGCCTCACATAGAAAGGTAGGTGTCCCAGATTTCCCTGTTAAATTAAGAAAAAAATTTTATTGGGTTAAGGAAAATACTTAATTTAGAAAATACGACTGCTAATAATATGTTTATAGAAACTATCACTGCAGTTAATAATCAAAGAGGTAAAGTATGGATATAGAAACTCAAATTAACAAGTTAAAAAAAGAAGTCGCTTATGATACAAGGGACTTCACAATTGAACTAATAGTTAGTAAATACAAAAGTGGTTTTGAGGACGATACAAATGAAATTTATGTCCCTGAATACCAACGTGATTTCGTATGGGATGAAAATAGACAATCAAAAATGATTGAATCTATTATGCTTGGATTACCTGTACCATCAATTTTTATTGCTGAGGGTAGCAACGGTAGATTTGAGATTGTGGATGGTTCTCAAAGAATTAGGACATTAAGTGCTTTTATCCATGACGAACTTGAGCTAAGTGGTTTGAAAAAAATAACGTCTCTTAATGGCCATGTTTTTTCTTCACTCGAAATTTCCCGGCAGAGAAAGTTCAAAAATACAGCCATGAGTATAATAGTTCTTGCTGAAACAGCATCAGAGGAGATGAAAAATGATCTTTTTGAAAGGATTAACAAAGGTGCTGACCTTTTAAGAAACATGGAGACGAGAAAGGGAATCTATCATGGCCCATTCACAGACTTCATTTACAAGGAATGTTCTTTAAATAAAAAATTCAGGGAAATGATAATCTTGTCTAAAGCTGTTAAAAATAGACAAGAATATGAGGAATTAATTGTCCGCTTTTTTGCTATGACTGATAACTATCCAAAATACACGAATTTTTCTCGAAGTGTCACAAGAGCTTTGGATGAATACATGCAAAGTGAAAATGAAAGATTCACCAAGGACGTTGAGAGTAATAAAAGAGTTGCTTTTAATAGGATGGTGGATTTTGTCTCTGATAATTTCATGTTTGGTTTTTCGAAAGCAGAGGGAATGGATACATCAAGGATCCTTTTTGAAGCTATTTCCGTAGGTGTTCATCTTGCATTAGAGAAAAAACCAGACCTCAAACTGACTGAAAAAATAGATGTTAGATTCTGGACATCTAAAAGGGAGTTTTCGAAAGTTATAGCAGGGGAGTATAAAACCCATGCTACCGCTACTCTAAAATCACGTATTGACTTTGTTTGTAATTCCTTGCTTAGGCTGTCAGATAAACAGAGAGCGTGATATGAATGTCATCAAAAGTGATTTTAATGACAGGTGCGAAACTATAAATCACTTGTTTCAGCACATTGAAGATATGACTTTGAAACCAAGGTCAGTAAATACTGTCCTTATATTGAAGTCCAGCCTTTTTGTTGCGATTTATAATAATATAGAAGCGACATTTTATGCTTTATTTGAAAAAGTTCACAAAGAGGTTAATTTAGTTGATTATCATATTCTGTCTCAGAAAATGAAAAAAATATTTATTGAGTATCACTTTAGCAAAATTGGGAATGTTAATCCTCAGGCCTTAAAAATGCTACAGGATTGCGAACTTAAGTTTCCTCAATTAGAGGATTACCTAAATAAGAAAAAGCTCTTTTCGGGAAATATTGACATTCGAAAAGCCAAGGATATATTTTCAACATATGGGATGTCATTCTTTGAGTTTCCTCAAGACGTAGCTGACTCTATCTTAACAGTTAAGAATAAGAGAAACAGTATTGCTCATGGTGAGGTGACTCTTTTAGGTGCAAGTTCTGGATTTAATAATGTAAAAATAAAGGAGTTGGTTGATAATAGCATAATTGTTCTTTCGAAACTGATAGATATTGTGACCGTTTATATAGATAAGAAGAAGTATCTTGCTGTTTCACCGCAAAAATAGTTAACTGATTGTATAGACTGTACAGATCTAGTTATCACCTGACACCGGCCTCAAACCGGTGTCTTGTTTACTATATTTTAGAGCGCACTTCTTCGGTATCAATTTCAAACCCTTTTTGGACATGCTGTAGGGGGTCTGTCCTTCCATCACCCTACCTTGAGGTGTTGTAGTGCTGCAGGTAGCTGTCTAGGTCTGTCTGCATCTGCTCCACCGACTCATAACATGAGTTGTTATGGTAAACTGATATATGTCAAGAAATAAAAAGGCGACCATCTGGTCGCCTTTTTTCTATCACTTTCCTATCAGGGAAATATCACCGAGCCGGTCGCTTGGCTGCATTTCCTTTAGCCGCAGGCTTGCCGCCCTGAGCGGCGGGTTTGGCAGAGCCCGCGCGGGTCGGGGCCTTGCCATTATGAGCAGGTTTACCCTGCCCCGCTGGTTTGCCCTGACCTGTACCTTGCGCCGCGGGCTTGCCATTGCCCGCCTTGCCGCCATTTCTGCTGGCCGCCGGGGCATTACCTGCACCAGCCTCGCTGCGGGCGGCCTTGTTACCCGCCCCATTGCCCCGCTGATGGGTGATGGCGCTGTGGCGGGTCAGGGCCGGTTTCAGCCCCTTGTTGAGACTGCGCTCGGCTTTGACCTCGCCGCGTCCTTCCGGCGGCACCAGGCAGCTAGGGCCGTTGCCTATCAGGTGGCCCTTGCCCATCTCCAGCAGGGCTTCGCGGATCATGGGCCAGCCGGCCGGATCGTGATAGCGCAGCAGCGCCTTGTGCAGGCGACGACGACGCTCGCCCTTGACCACGAACACGTCCTCACTCTGGCGGCTGATCTTGCCGAGGGGGTTTTTCTCGGTGTAATACATGGTGGTCGCGTTGGCGAGCGGCGACGGGTAGAAGTTCTGCACCTGATCGAGCTTGAAGCGGTTCTCCTTGATCCAGAGCGCCATGTTCACCATGTCTTCATCCGTGGTGCCCGGGTGGGCCGAGATGAAGTAGGGGATCAGGTACTGCTCCTTGCCAGCCTCTTTCGAGTACTTGTCGAACAGCTCCTTGAACTGGTAGTAGCTGCCCATGCCCGGCTTCATCATCTTGGAGAGCGGCCCCTCCTCGGTGTGCTCGGGGGCAATCTTCAGGTAGCCACCGACGTGATGTTTAGCCAGCTCGCGGATGTAGCGCGGATCTTCCACGGCGATGTCGTAACGCACCCCGGAGGCGATCAGTATCTTCTTGATCCCCTTGATGTCGCGCGCCTTGCGGTAGAGATCGATGGTCGGGGTGTGGTCGGTGTCCATGTGCGGGCAGATGGTCGGCCAGACGCAGGAGGCGCGCCGGCAGGTCTGCTCGGCCTTGGCACTCTTGCAACGCAACTTGTACATGTTGGCGGTGGGGCCGCCAAGATCCGAGATGACGCCGGTGAAGCCCGGCACCTTGTCGCGGATATCGATGATTTCTTTCAAGATCGACTCTTCCGAGCGGCTCTGGATGATGCGCCCCTCGTGCTCGGTGATGGAGCAGAAGGAGCAGCCACCGAAGCAGCCGCGCATGATGTTGACCGAGGTCTTGATCATCTCGTAGGCCGGGATCTTCTCTTTGCCATAGGCCGGGTGCGGCACCCGCTGATAAGGCAGGCCAAACACCCCATCCATCTCGTCGGTTTCCAGCGGGAAGGCGGGCGGGTTGACCCAGATGATGCGATCGCCGTGGGATTGGGCGAGCGCCCGGGCGCAGCCGGGGTTGGTCTCGTGGTGCAGGATGCGCGACGCGTGGGCGTAGAGCACCTTGTCTTCCTTTACTCGCTCGAAGGCCGGCAGCTTGACGTAGGTCTTCTCCCAGGGCTTCTGCTTGGGAGGCTGCACCAGCACGGGCTTGGCCTCCTGCTCCATGGGGGCCGTGCCCTCGTCATCGCTGCAGGGCGCCCCTTCCATATAGGGATTCATGATGGGATCGATGCGACCGATGCGGTCCAGCTTGCTGGAATCCACCCCGCGCCACTCGGGCAGCGGCTCCTTGCGGATCACGGCGGTGCCGCGAATGTCCTGCATGGTGGCGATGGTCTCTCCCGCCGCCAGGCGATGGGCCACTTCGATAAGCGGCCGCTCGGCGTTGCCATAGATGAGGATGTCAGCCTTGGCGTCCAGCAGTATGGAGCGGCGTATGGTCTCGGACCAGTAGTCATAGTGGGCGATACGGCGCAGGGAAGCCTCGATGCCGCCGATGACCACGGGGACCTCCTTGAAGGCCTCCTTGCAGCGCTGGGTATAGACCAGAGTTGCCCGATCCGGCCGCTTGCCACCCACATCCCCCGGGGTGTAAGCATCATCGTGACGCAGCTTCTTGTCGGAGGTGTAGCGGTTGATCATCGAGTCCATGTTGCCCGCCGTCACCCCGAAGAAGATGTTCGGCTTGCCCAGGCGCATGAAGTCTTCTTTCGATGACCAGTCCGGCTGGGCGATGATGCCAACCCGAAAGCCCTGGGATTCGAGCATGCGGCCGATGACCGCCATGCCGAAGCTGGGGTGATCCACATAGGCATCCCCCGTGACCAGGATGATGTCGCAACTGTCCCAGCCGAGTTTATCCATCTCCGCCCGGGACATGGGCAGGAAGGGGGCGGTGCCGTAGCACTCTGCCCAGTAACGGGGATAGGAAAACAAGTTGGTAACCGGCTGCATTTTGAACACCTGGAACAATTCGGGTCGCGCATTATACCGGCAGAGCCCAGCGGGGGCGATGGCTTTTTATCCCTGTTAAGGCAAGGGATAAGGCCATCACGGAGGATGGCCTTAGAGGGGACGCAAGGCAGGGGCGCGTCGGCGCCAGAATCTGTGCTGATGGCGCAGCCAGAGCTGATAACCGCCGAGCAGCAACCAGAACAGCGCAGGCAGCAGGAACAGGGGGTGGGTCGCCTCGCGCAGCATCAGCAACCCCAGCAGGATCATGACGAAGGGGCGGCTCTCGTAGAGCCAGAGCGGCCACGCTTGCTTGCGCCTGCCATTGCTGCGTGGCTGGCTGAGTTGATACCAGACCAGACCGCCAATGAGATAGACGGACAGGCCGGCAAGCAGCAGCCTCCCCGGTTCGCTCACCCCTACTAGCAGGAGTCCGCAACACAGGCAGAGCAGAGGCGCTGCTTCACGACGTGACAAGATCAAGATGGGCATCTCCGGTAGACCATGAACTCAATATAGTCAACGGCTAACGGTGTTGCGTCATCGGGTTCCCGGCTCGCACCATATGGTGGGCCTCGTCATACTCGGGGCGCGGTGCCGATGGCCTCGTCCACTTGCAGACTGCGCTGACCCGTCATGCCGGCCCGCTTGGCGAGCAGGTGATAACAGGCTGGGATCAGCAGCAGAGTCACCAGGGTCGCCAAGGAGAGTCCGAAGAAGACCACAGTCCCCACCGTCATCCGGCTCTCATAGCCGGCCCCCATGGAGAGCATCAGCGGCACGGCCCCCATCACGGCGGTGAGCGAGGTCATCAGAATAGGCCGCAACCGGCGCACGGCCCCGGCAATGATGGCCGCCTCGAAGGCTTCACCACGCTGGCGCAGCTGGTTGATGAACTCCACGATCAGGATGCCGTTCTTGGTCACCATGCCGATCAGCATGATCAGGCCAATCTGGCTGTAGATGTTCATCTCCTGCCCCGTCAGCCAGAGGCCGAGCAGGCCGCCGAAGATGCCGAGCGGCACCGTCATCATCACCACGGCCGGGGTGATCAGGCTCTCGAACTGGGCCACCAGCACCAGATAGACCACCAGCAGCGCCAGACCGAACACCAGCGCCATCTCTCCCTGGTTATCGCGATAATCTTTCGAGTCTCCGGCGTAATCTACCGTCATGCCCGCTGGCAGATTGTCGTTGGCCCAGCCATCGAGCATATCCAGGGCCTCGCCCAGGGTGTGGCCCGGCGCCAGGTCAGCAGTCAGGGTCACCGCCTTCTGGCGCTGATAGTGGTTGAGCCGGTTTGGACTGGCCACCTGCTTGAAACTGGCCAGGGTCGAGAGGCTCACCATCTCGCCGGTGGCGGCCTTGAGATAGATGCGGCTGAGATCCGAGGCGCCATTGAGCTTGGTCTGGTCGGCGCGCAGATAGACGTCATACTCCTCGCCCCTGTCCACATAGGTGGTCTTGGTACTGCCGCCGAGCAGGGTCTGCAGGCTGTTGGCCACCGTCGACACCGGGATCCCCAGCTCGCTGGCCCTGTCGCGGTCTATGGTCACCCGCAGCTCGGGGGTCTTCTCGGCGTAATCGAGATCCGGGTTGGTCATCAGGCCGCTCTGCTGAGCCAGCGCCTTGAGCTGATTGCCCACCTGGTTGAGCTCGCCAAAATCCCCCCCCTGCAACACGAACTGCACCGGGGCGGTCGAGCCGCGCCTGAAACCGGGCTGGAAGGGTCTGATGGTCACATCCGGGATATCGGAGAGCAGGGTCGCCAGCTCCTTGGTGAAGGCGGTGGCATTCTGGTCACGCTTGGCCCAATCGGTGAGCTGAATGATGGTCATGCCGGTCTGATCCCCTCCCCGCCCGAAGGCCGGGGTGCTGAAACTCATGGCCTGCACCACCCCCTGGCCAAGCAGGGGCATGATGGCGGCTTCGACCTGTTGCATATTGCGTTTCATCCGCTCGATGCTGGTGCCCTCTGCCCCCTTGACGAACACATAGACCACCCCTCTGTCTTCGGTCGGGGTCAGGTTGGCGGGCAGCAGCTTGATGAGACCGACACTGCCGACCAGACAGAGCAGCAACATCAGCAGCGCCCAGCCGGAGCGGGGCAACAGCCAGCCGAGCAGGCGGCGATAGTGCTCTTCAACCTTGCCCAAACTGCGATCCAGGGCCGCGGTCAGCGGGTTGGAGGTCTCCTTGGCCCGCATCAGCCAGGAGCCCATGGCGGGGGTCAGGGTCAGGGCGACCAGGGAGGAGCAGATCACCGCCAGGGAGAGCAAAATGGCAAACTCGGTAAAGAGCCTGCCCACCATGCCATCCATGAAGGCGATGGGCACAAACACCATCACCAGCACGGCGGTGGTGGCTACCACGGCAAAGCCCACCTCGCGGGTACCGTGCCAGGCCGCCAATAACGGCGGCTCGCCCCGTTGCAGATGGTGGTGAATGTTCTCCACCACCACGATGGCGTCATCCACCACCAGGCCGATGGCGAGGATGAGCGCCAACAACGTGATGAGATTGATGGAGAAACCGAGATACCAGGCGCCGATAAAGGCGGAGACGAGCGACACGGGCACAGTGATGGCCGGGATCAGCGTCGTGCGCCCCTGCCCCAGGAAGAGATAGAGCACGGCCACCACCAGCACGGCGCTGATGGCGAGGGTGTGGTAGACCTCGTCGATGGACTGCTTGATGAAGATGGTGGAGTCATAATCGACCTCCAGGCTGGCCCCTTCCGGCAAGAAGCGCTGCATCTGGGTCATCTTCTGGGAGATACCCTCGGCCACCGCCAGCGGGTTGGCCGTGGACTGGGGGATGATGCCTATCCCCAGGCTCTCCTTGCCATTGCGCTGGTAGGCGCTGTCTTCGTTCTTGGCCCCCACGTCCACGTCGGCAATATCGGCAAGATAGACCGGCTGACCATTGGCGGCCGTGGTGATCTGCAGACGACGAAAATCGGCGGCCGTGTTGTAGAGCCGCTCTATCTGCACCGCCACCGTCATGCTGTTGTTGCGGATCTCGCCGCCGGGCAGCTCTATGTTCTCCCGGGTCAGGGCGTCCTCAACGTCAGTGACGCTGATGCCGCGCGCGGCCATGTCCACCGGGCGCAGTCGCACATACATGACCCGCTCCAGATCTCCCGACAGCATCACCTCGCTCACCCCGTCCACCAGACTCAGGGGATCCACCAACACCCGGTTGGCATAATCCGTCATGGCGGTTCTGTCCATCTGGCTGCTGCTGAAGTTGAGCCAGATGGCGACATCGCCATTGCCGCTGTCCTTGGTGATCAGGGGTTCATCCACATCATCGGGCAGCTTGGTGCGCGCGCGGGAGATGGCATCGCGCACATCCGATACCCCCTCGACCATGTTCCAGCCGAGCTTGAACTCCACCGTGATGCTGGAGCGCCCCTTGCGGGTCGAGGAGTTGATGTTCTCTATGCCGCTGATCCCCGAGAGCTGGTCCTCGATGGGCTTGGTGACCTGAGTCTCCATCACCTCGGGGGCCGCCCCCTCATAGGTCGTGGTGATGGAGACCGACGGCGTCTGCACATCGGGCATCTCGCGCACCGTCAATTTGCTGAACGCGACCAGGCCAAATACCGTGAGCAGGGCACTGATCACCACCGCCACCAAGGGGCGGCGTACTGATATATCGGAGAGCCACATCAGCCGTTCACCTTCGCCAAGTCCTTGACCAGCAAGCCATCCCGCAGGTTGACCAGCCCCTCCACCACGATGCGGTCCCCCGCCTTGAGCCCCTCAGTCACCCAGACTTGCTCCCCTTGGGTTTCACCCAGGATCACCGGCAGGCGCTTGACCCGGCCATCGGCCTCGAGGCGATAGACGAAGCGCTGCTCACCGAGATACTCCACCGACTGGGCCGGGATCAGCGTCATCTGCTGGGCGGGCAACGCCAGGGAGACACTGAGCAGCATGCCGGGGCGCAGCTGACCGGTGTCGTTGGGGAAAATGACCCTGGCCTTGATGTTCTGGCTACTGTCGGAAACCCGGCTATCGACCGTCTCCAGGGTGCCGCGGAACCCTTGATCCGGCCAGGCGGAGCTGGTCGCGGTGACCGTCATGCCGGGGCGCAGCAAGGAGAGATAACGCTCGGGTACGGCCAAATCCAGACGCAGCTTGGCAAGCTCGTCCAGGTGCAGCAGGCTGTCGCCATTGCTGACCAGGGCCCCTTCGCTGAGATCAATCAGGCTGACGGTGCCATTAAAGGGCGCGCGCAGCTCACGCAGGCTCAGCTCATAGCGAGCCGCCGCCAACCTGGCCTGGGCCATGGCGACGGTGGCCTCCTGGCCCTCGAGTTCGGAGCTGGTCACGGCGCCACGGGCCACCAGACGCTTCATGTCGCGCAGCTTGCGCTCCTCGTCGCGAACACTCGCCCCCTGCTCGGCCAGTTCGGCCTGCTGTTTGCCGATATCGAGCTGGATCAACAGATCCCCGGCCTTCACCTGCTGACCAGAATGGACCGCGATGCGGACGATGCGCCCCGTCACTTCCGGGCTCACCACCACGGCGCGGTTGGCGACCAGCTTGCCGACCAGCTTGAGCATGGGTTCGGTCAGGGTCTGACTGACGGTCTGGGTTCGAATATTGACAGGGTGAGGCGCGCCCTTGGCAACAGGCGCGCCAGAGCGGTAATACCAAGCCCCGATAACCAGCAGGGTGAGCACCGTGAGAAACAGCCAGCTACGCATTTTCATTGATGGATCCAGCAAACAAGGGTATGAATTTCACAATAGAGGGCCATTCTAGCCCCAGTTCTTGCCGTGACTATGTATAAGTGTGACAAAAGGTAACAGGCGCAGCACAAGCATTAACCGCCCCGCCTCCCGAATGCACCTCTTGCCCGGTCCCTCATGCGGCAATTCACCATCATCAAGGAGTAACACAGTGGCACGAAGACCCAGACTGGGACTCGCCCTTGGCAGCGGCGCCGCCAAAGGCTGGTCGCACATAGGTATAATACGGGGCCTGGAGCGGCTTGGGGTCAAACCCGATCTGGTGGCCGGTTGTTCCATTGGCAGCTTCGTCGGTGCCGCCTACGCGGCAGGTGCCCTCGACAACCTGGAGGAGTGGGTGCGTGGCTTTACCCGGTTGCAGGTGGTCAGCATGCTGGATCCCGCCCTCTCTGGCGGCCTGTTTCGCGGCGAGAAGGTGTTTGGCATCGCCGGTGGCCACCTGGGGGAGCCCAACATAGAAGACCTGCCCATGCCATTTTCCTGCATCGCCACTGAACTCGATACCGGCCGCGAGATCTGGCTCAAAGAGGGACCCTTGCGCCAGTGTGTACGCGCCTCCTGTGGCATGCCAGGCCTGTTGACGCCAACCTTGCTCAATGAGCAGTGGCTGGTCGATGGCGCCGTGGTCAATCCCGTGCCCATCTCGCTGGCCCGCGCCATGGGGGCCGAGGTGGTGATCGCCGTCAACCTCAACACCGATCTGCACCAGCCCTGGAGTCATGAGCCGGATGAGGTGGTCGAACCCCAGAGCGGACTGTTCGGTCAGTGGTTCAACCGGGGTGGCAACGGCAACCCGACGCCGCCCGGCATGTGGAATGTGATGAGCAGCACCCTCAATATCATGCAGGAGCGGATCACCCGGGCGCGCATGGCGGGGGATCCGCCGGAGATCCAGCTCTGCCCCCGCCTTGGCAATCTCTCCATCATGGATTTTCACCGGGCAGGGGAAGCCATTGAGGAAGGCGAGGCCTGCGTCGAGCGTAACGCCCATCAGCTCAAAGAGGAGCTGACCCGGCTCGGCCTGCTCGCTAGCGCCCCCGAGCCCTCGCTCTAAGCCCGCATCCCCGCTAAATAAAAAGAGCGCCCCGAGGCGCTCTTTTTACGGCGGCCTCCCGGCCTAGAAGAGCCCCAATCCTTTGAGCATGACGATCAGGATCAAGAGGGGCGACACATAACGCACCACGAAAAACAGGGGTTTGAGGATCCTTAAGTGCAGGGTCCCGCCATTGGTCAGCGCCTCCTTCATCCGCTCGAATCCCCATACCCAGCCCACGAACAGGCAGAGCAGAATGCCACCGAGCGGCATCAACACATTGGAGGAGATAAAGTCGAACAGATCGAAGAAGCTCTTGCCCGCTACCGTCACCCCGGCCAGGGTGCTGTTGGAGAGCGCACAGCTCGACCCAATCAAGGCCAGGAGCAGCAGATTGATGAGGGTGGCTCTGGGGCGGCTCAGGCCAAATCGCTCCGACAACACGGAGACCGGCACCTCCAGGATGGAGAGCATGGCCCCGGTGGCCGCGATGGCACTGAGTACGAAGAAGAGCACCATGAATACCTGACCAAAGGGGATGCTGGCAAACACCGCAGGGATGGTAATGAACAGCAGAGCGGGGCCTGCACTTGGCTCAAATCCAAAGGCAAATACCGCCGGGAAGATGGCTATCCCCGCCAGCATGGAGACGAAGAGATCGGCGCACATCACTCGACATGCTGTCGCCGGTATGTGCTGATCGTCCCGAAAATAGCTGCCGTAAGTGATCATGCAGCCCATGCCAATGGATAGCTTGAAAAACGCCAAGCCCATGGCGGTGAGCACCACCCCGGCACTTAATTTGGAAAAGTCCGGTGAAAACAAGAAAATCAATCCCTCCCTCGCCCCGGGCAGCGTCAGGCTGCGAGCCCCTATCACCAGCAGCAGGATGAATAGCAGCGGCATCAACTTCTTGGTCACCGCCTCTATGCCCCTTGAGACCCCCATCAGCAATATGCTCCCCATCAGCGCCAATACCAGCCACTGCCAGAGCAGGCTCTGCAGCGGATCCTTGATGAGTGCATTGAAGGCGGCCCCCGTCACGGCAGGATCCGTAGAGAGGATGGTGCCGCCAATCCCCTTGAAGATATAGGCAAACACCCAGGCCGCGACCTCGGAGTAAAAAGACATGATAAGGAAGGCGGCCCCCACCCCCATCAGGGCAACCAGCCACCAGGCCTGTCCCTTGGGTGCCAGCTTGATCAGGGTGCTGACCGCATCGGCTTTTCCTCTGCGGCCCAGCATCATCTCGGTGATCATCACCGGCAAACCGACCAGCAAGGTGGCAATCAGGTAGACCAGCAGGAAACTGGCCCCACCATTTTCCCCCGTCAGGTAGGGAAATTTCCAGATATTGCCAAGGCCGACCGCCGAACCCAGCGTCGCGGCCAGCACGCCAAACTTGCTGGTAAAGCCATCTCGAACCTGAGTGCTTGTCATGCTCATCTCTCACCCTGATGTTGTATTACTGGAATTCTAGGGGGAAATCAGGGGATGGCGATCCTGCGACAAACTGCGCGAATGGGGCGACAGGGAGAGAGAAGTTGCAGCGTGCTGGCGGGGAAAAAAGATAAAAAAATGCCGCCCTTGGGCGGCATTTTCATGGGCGCAATCTCAGGCTCAGCCTTTGGCGAGATCGTCCGGACCTATCTGACCAATCTCGGCGACTTTCTTGTCGGCGAGCAGCCAGAGAGTGAACTTGTGCAGTTCCGGGTGATGGGCCAGGGCAACCAGGAAGGCGCCACCGACTTCACGGTAGCCGAGTTCGTAGTTTTTCAGGGTGGTGGGGGGAACACCCAGCAGATCGGCAAACTTGGGACGGCTCAGGCCGACGGCTTCGCGGATCTGGCGGATCTTCTTGCCAACAGTGTCAATGTTTGAATTCATAATGGTTCCATACTCCGTATGGCGGATTGACTCCGCCTTATTTTTCGCGACGACTCGTAGTCAAGTGTATCAGTTTTGAACGGACTCGTTATGGTCGAGCCTCTATCTTATAAACGCCTTTTGGCGACAACCCTTAAAAACCTCGGGGATGGTAATCGCTCAATCGCTCAAGGTAAACAGTCTCGAAGAGAAACCTTTATGGAGGCCCGTTGAATCCTCCGTATAATCGATTGACCCTCTATAACGAGTAACAAAAATGGCGTTTCCTGGAATAATATCCCGTCTGCATCCGAGCCCCGTCCCGCAGGATCTCGCCCTGCAACTGCAACAAGGCCAGCATTATCGAGCGGAAGCCTTCTTATTACCTGAAGCCATGATGGCGCTGGCCACCGAGATACTCCCGGCCCTGCCTGAGCGCATCAGCCTCTATCTGGCCCAGGAGCAAGCCGGGTTGGCACTGCGTGGCCATGACGGCGCCTTGCAAGATGATGGCACTCTCACCCTCCATAATGGACAGCATATTCAACTGGCCCAGGAGCCCGGGCAAGGTCAGCTGGTCCCCGAATCGGGTCTGCGGGAGATGGGCCTCTGGCTCGAAGCCGGTCATCGCCACTTCATCTGCCCCGCCGCCGTGCAACCTGTCGCGCGCGCCATCCTCAATATCTGGCCTCTCGATCCCTATCTGGCCAAACATTTTTTACTCAGTTTCACTCCCCTGCTCGATTCGGCTACCGAACAAGATTTGCTCGCCGTGCTGGTGGCACGCCAGGACATCGCTATCCCGCGACCAGACTGGGTTGAGGTCTATATGAAGCTTGAAAAGCGGTTGCATAGGACCTACTTAGACCACTGAACAACAATGCTGAACCCCAGCTTGCGGCAGCGACACAAATTGGCTCAGGTCTCTTTTGTGAACTTGATCATGGTTTGAAATGGGAATACAGTGCGCATCGTCATCGGATTGACACCCTTTTTTGGTGGGTGAAAAGTGTGCAAACACAGACCCCCTCTTCATGGATGAGAGAGATCCCGGTTAACACGGGATCCCTGTCAGACTCCTTGCCATCGTTGGCAGAGCCTGCAGCTTACATAAATCAAAAAGTGCGAAGCACGTGATCAACGTGCCATCTCAACGAGGATATATTTATGATGAAAATGGCCCCTTCCCTGATTGCCATCGCCATGGCTACTCTGGGTGCTACTGCTGCTAACGCCGCTGACGATATCTACTTCGGTGCCGGTGTTGGTGCTGCTCACTTCAACGGTCTGAACAACGTCAACGGTGTTGACGATGGCACCGAAGATGCAGCCGCTGCTAACGCTTTCGTTGGTTACAACTTCACCGAGAACTTCGGTACCGAACTGGGCTACCAGTACGCTGGCCGTGGTAACACCGAAGGCTCCCGTTACGAGAACCAGGGTGCCACCCTGTCTGGTATCGCTCGTCTGCCGGTTGCCAAGGACCTGTCCATCTTCGCTGAAGGCGGCGCCTACTGGGCTCACACCGACGGTCTGGAAACTGGCGATACTCGCGTTTCCCCGCTGGCTGGCCTGGGTCTGACCTACAAGCTGAACGACGCCCTGGATCTGCAGGCTCGTTATCGCTACATGTGGAATGTCTCTGACCTGTCCACTGCTGCCTACAACACCTCTGATGACAACTACAAGTCCAACCAGAGCGTTGCGACTATGGAAGTGGTTTACCACCCGTTCCGTACTTCCTACGTTGAGCCGGTTGCCGCTCCTGTCGTTGAAGAAGCTCCTGCTCCGGTCGTCGTTGAGAAGAACTTCACCATGAGCTCCGACGTGCTGTTTGCCTTCGGCAAATCCACTCTGAAGCCTGAAGGTGTTGATGCACTGAACGGTCTGTACCAGCAAATCATCGACGCTCAGCCGAAAGACGGTAGCGCCGTAGTTGTTGGTTACTCCGACCGCATCGGTTCCGACGCTTTCAACCAGAAGCTGTCCGAAGCTCGTGCTCGTACCGTAGCTGACTTCCTGGTCGGTAAAGGCATGGCCGCTGGTAAAGTGTCCATCGAAGGTCAAGGCGAAGCCAACCCGGTCACTGGCAACCAGTGTGACGGTATCAAAGCTAAAGCTGACCTGATCACTTGCCTGGCCCCGGACCGTCGTGTTGAAGTCCGCGTTGCTGGCGTGCAAGAAGTTCAGCAGTAATCTCTCCGAGATTCTGACTGCAAGAAGGGGATGCATCGCATCCCCTTTCGTTTATCTGACACCCTGACGACAACCCCTGTCCGACCCCTCCCCCGCATTTATCTCCTCAGCCAGCCTGCTCCCCTCAAAATGCTGCATATTCGTTCAGTAACTTGATCAACGTGAGCCAAAAGAATACAGTTATCACGCTTGTAAGGTATTGGATGAATTATTAAAAGCGCCTCTACCGGTTAGTTGTCCACGGAAGCCGTTACGGCCGTGAGTAGCCAAGAGTCCTTCATATTCATTCATACTGCCCGTGCTACAGCACGGAGATATGCCATCCGGGTTCCCGGATGCGTTGCATATGACTAAGAGTGCTCGCCCATGACGCGGCAAACTCAACGAGGATATAACGATGAAAATGAAAGTGGCACCGACCCTGATTGCCCTGGCCCTTGCGGCCGCAGGCAGCACCGCAGCCCAGGCTGCTGATAACGACTGGTACACCGGTATCGCCGCCGGCTGGGCCTATACCCACGACCTGGAAGACTTTGGCAAGAATGCCGATGTGGACAAGGACGCCACCGCACTGAGTCTGTTCGGTGGTTATAACTTCACCGAAAACTTCGGTGCCGAAGCTGGCTACCTCTACGCCGGTAAAGCGGGCATCAATGGCGTGGATTTCTCCACTCAGGGCGCAACCCTGTCCGGGATCGGCCGCCTGCCTTTGGGCGACATCTTCTCCGTATTCGCTGAAGGTGGTGCCTACGTGTTCCACGCTAAAGGCAACAACGACGGCGACAACGGCATAGCCCCGCTGGCGGGTGTTGGCCTGACGGCCAAGCTGTCTGATCTGATCGACGTGCAAGCTCGCTACCGCTACATGTGGGACGTGGGTGACGAGAACAAGACTGGCAACAACATGATCTGGGAGACCGACATGAGTGTGGCCACGCTGGAACTGGTTCTGCACCCGAATCGCACCTCCTATGTGGCCCCGGTCGCCGCGCCAGTGGTGGCCGAGCCCGAGCCGGTCATCGTCGAGAAGAACTTCGCCATGAGCTCTGACGTGCTGTTTGCCTTCGGCAAATCCAGCCTCAAGCCGGAAGGGGTCGATGCCCTGAACGGTCTGTATCAGCAGATCGTCGACGTTCAGCCGAAAGATGGCAGCGCCGTGGTCGTCGGTTACACCGACCGTATCGGTTCCGACGCCTCTAACCAGAAACTGTCAGAAGCCCGTGCCCGCACCGTGGCCGACTTCCTGGTTGGCAAGGGTCTCCCCGCTGGCAAGGTTGCCATCGAAGGGCAAGGCGAAGCCAACCCAGTGACTGGCAATCAGTGCGACGGCATCCACGCCAAGGCTCAGCTGATCGCCTGCCTGGCACCGGATCGCCGCGTCGAAGTGCGTGTGACCGGCGTACAGGAAGTGCAGCAGCAACAGTAATGATGACAGTGTGAAGCCCTGCTAGCAGGCTAAATACCGTTGATGAAAAGAGGAGGCCATGGCCTCCTCTTTTCGTTTATATTTAGCATTCAATTGAAACCACTCATGCCGTGTATGACCCAACCGCACTTTAGGGTTTGCCACCTCCGCTTTCTTGGGATCCCGCTCACAGCCCAGACACTCTAAGTCTGTGTTCAGCCAAGCAAAATCATGGACGATGGCTATAACTAGATGGTGCGTAACAACTCTTGCACAACAAAAAAGAGGATAAGCGATGAAACCAAGCCTGTTATCTGCACTGATTGCCGTGGCATTCGCATCAGCTGCAAGCCTCCCAGCTCAGGCCAATGACTGGTATCTCGGTGGCGGTGGCGGTGTCGCCATTGGTCATGATCTGGACGATCTTGGCGATGACGTCGACAAAAATGACACCGCCTGGAGCCTGTTCGCCGGCTACAACTTTACCGAAAACTTTGGCGCCGAGCTGGGTTACCTCAACACGGGTGACTGGAGCGTCGATGATGAACAGTTCAGCAGCCAGGGTGCGACCCTGTCAGCCATAGGTCGCCTGCCCCTTGGGGATATCTTCTCTCTCTTTGCCGAGGGGGGGGCCTATATCTATCAGGTTGATACCATCAATGGCTCGGACAATGACTATGCCCCTCTGCTGGGACTGGGCATGGGGGCTCAGTTGACCGACTGGCTCGACCTTCAGGCCCGCTACCGCTATATGTTCCGGGTCGGTGATGACCCCGACAATGGCAAGCTGGGCAGCGGCACGGATCGCTGGGTCACCGACGTGAGCGTCGCGACCCTGGAGCTGGTATTTCATCCGAATCGCCATGCCTATGTGGCGCCGGTAGCCGCTCCCATGGTCGCCGCCGTCGCCCCCGTCATGGTCGACAAGAGCTTCTCCCTGAGCTCCGATGTCTTGTTCGAGTTCAACAAGTCAGCCCTCAGGGCCGAAGGCAGCAGTGCACTGGAAGATCTTTACCAGCAGATAGTGGCGGTCAATCCCAAGGATGGTCAGGTAACCGTCATGGGCTACACAGATAGGCTCGGTTCCGATGGCTACAACCAATCCCTGTCCGAAGCCCGTGCCCAGACGGTGGCCGATACCCTGATAGGGCTGGGTCTACCCGCGGACAAGGTCTCCATCCAGGGTCTGGGTGAGAGCAATCCGGTGACCGGCAGCCAGTGTGATGGCATCAGTCCCAAGTCTGAACTGATCAACTGCCTGGCACCGGATCGCCGGGTAGAGGTCAAGGTCACTGGCACTCAGACCGAGCAAACGCCCCAGCCCGTGGACGCTCAGCCCGCCACTGAGCCCATGGATAGCGAGCCCGCCAAGGCCTGACAACCCTCACCTCCGTTGTGCAAATAAAAAAGGGATGCCGCGGCATCCCTTCTTTATTTCAGCCTCTTTCGTTAGAAGGAGGTACGGCGATAACGTCGATACAGAGGGCGCCAGAAGTTAGCCTCGATGGCCTTGTCGATCACCTCGTCCGGGGTCTGCACCGCCTTGCCTTGCAGCATGGCGGTCTTGGCGACCATCTTGGCGATGTAACGGGACACCTTGTGGATATCTGCCAGATCCGGCAACAGTGAACCATCCTCGCCTTTTACCATGGGAGAGCACTCCGCCAGGGCACGGCTGGCCGACATCAGCATGGCATCCGTCACCCGCTTGGCTCCCGACGCAATCACCCCAAGGCCTATCCCCGGGAAGATGAAGGAGTTGTTGCACTGGGCGATGACATAACGCTTGCCCTTGTACTCGACCGGAGCAAAGGGGCTGCCGGTGGCCACCAGCGCCTGGCCGTCGGTCCAGCGAATGAGATCCGCCGGGGTCGCTTCCACCCGGGAGGTGGGGTTGGAGAGCGGGAAGATGATGGGGCGAGCACAGTGTTTGTGCATGGTCTTGACCACCTCTTCGGTGAAGAGGCCGGGCTGGCCAGATACCCCGATCAGGATATCCGGGCGACCGTGCTCCATCACCTCCAGCAAGGAGATGTTGTCTCCCACCGGCCACTCTTTGATCTGCTCTACCGGCTGGGAGAGGCGACGCTGGAAGTCGAGCTGGTTGGGGATCTTGTCGGTGATGAGGCCGAATCTGTCCACCATGAATACCCGGCCACGGGCCTGCGCATCGCTCAGGCCTTCGGCCTTCATCTGCGCCACTATCTGCTCGGCGATGCCGCACCCGGCACTGCCGGCACCGAGGAAGGCGACCCGCTTCTCGGAGAGCTTGGCCCCCGAGGCCTTGCAGGCGGCGATCAGGCTGCCCAGGGTCACGGCGGCCGTGCCTTGGATATCATCGTTGAAGCAGCACAGCTCATCCTTGTAGCGGTTGAGCAGCGGCATGGCATTGCTCTGGGCAAAGTCTTCGAACTGGAGCAGGATGTCGGGCCAGCGGCGTTTGACCGCCTGAATGAAGGCGTCGACGAAGTCGTAATACTCCTCCCCCGAGATGCGCGGATGACGCCAGCCCATGTAGAAGGGATCGTTGAGCAGTTGCTGGTTGTTGGTACCCACATCCAGCACCACCGGCAGGGTATAGGCCGGGGAGATGCCGCCACAGGCGGTATAGAGAGAGAGCTTGCCGATGGGGATCCCCATGCCGCCTATGCCCTGATCCCCCAGACCCAGGATGCGCTCGCCATCGGTCACGACGATGACCTTGACGTTTTGCTTGGTGGCGTTTTGCAGCATGTCATCGATCCTGTCCTTGTCGGAGTAGGAGATGAAGAGGCCACGGGCGCGGCGATAGATGTTGGAGAACTCTTCACATGCCTTGCCCACAGTCGGGGTATAGATGATCGGCATGATCTCGGTCAGGTGATCCCGAATGAGACGGTAGAACAAGGTCTCGTTGGTATCCTGGATATTGCGCAGGTAGATATGCTTGTCCATGTCGTTGCCAAAGGCCATGAACTGGCGATAGGCACGTTCCACCTGCTCTTCGATGGTTTCGATGTTCTGGGGCAGCAGACCTTCCAGGTTGAAGTTGCTGCGCTCTTCACTGGTGAAGGCGCTGCCCTTGTTAAGCAGTGGCGTCTCTAATAGAGCGGGGCCGGCGTAGGGAATGTAGAGAGGACGTTTCTGATTATTATCTTCAAACATGGTTGGGTACCTTGACGATGTGGCCCCTGGATCCTATGGGCTTAGGCCAACAATTTCAAAGGATTTAGCCATCGGTGTGCGTCTGGGCAACCCCGGTCGCCACGGGTCTGCGACCGAGCCGGCGAAACTCACCTGGGGTCTGACCAGTCGCACGGCGAAAACGGTTCGCAAAGTTGGCGCCATCGCTGTAACCGACCCGACCGGCCAGCTCGCCGAGCGGCCAATCGGTATAGAGCAGCAACTGGCGCGCTTTCTCCATGCGCAGCCCCGTCAACCAGGTCATGGGGCCCATACCAAACGCCTGCTGGCAGAGCCGGTGCAAGTGCGGCGCCGAGCAGGCCATCAGACTGGCCAGCCGGGGGACTGTCCAGGGCTCATCGAGCCGCCCCTCCACCAGACGCTGCAAACCTTGCAACCGGTCAAGGGGCGTGCCCCTCGCCTCGCCGCGCAACACCCGGGCCAACAGCGTCAGCAGCAAAGAGAGCAGTTGGGGCTGCAGGGCAGAACGGCTGCCCTCTGTGTGCATCAGCTGCAATAGATGATGCAGCGACTCCTCCTCGCGACTGACCCAGCAACGATGGCCAAGCCGGTGCAGATGCTGCCAGCGCGGCACGTCATCGAGCAGGATCCAGCTGGTGTGCCAGCTTTCCCCCGCCAGCCGCAGACCACCTGGCAGGGCGGCCGGTAGAAAGACCAAGGCCCCGGCCGGGATGGGCGTCTCCCCCTGCCCGGTCAGCAACATGCCACCCTCGCTGTGGCTGAGCAGCAAGATATGAAAAGCGGGCCTGTTGCGCTGGATAAGGTAATGGTCGCGCAGCACCGACAGACCGGTCAGAAAGACCCCCGCCTCGCCGAGCAAGGGCAGTCCCTCCCGCCCCAGCATCCGCTCCTCACAACTCTGCGCTATCTCCAGACACTCCCTCTCGAACACCCGGCCTCCTGTTAATCGGTAATAGATAGTTTTGAACAAGAAAGACGATAGCCATTCACAGCGGGCACACCTGGCCTCGCGCTTATGATATCGGCTATCAACCTCAAGTTTCCATGACCCGGTTAACAGCAATGAACTATTGGCAAGCGATTTTCAAACAAACCACCGACAAGGAGTTCATGGGCAAACTGTGGCGACTGGCCCTGCCAGTCTCCCTGCAATCCATGATGTTCTCCCTGCTGGGTCTCATCGACATCATGATGGTGAGCCAGCTGGGGGCGACTGAGGTTGCCGCCGTCGGCTTGGGAAACCGGGTCTTCTTCTTCAATCTGCTGGTGGTCGCCGGTCTTTCTGGCGGCGTCTCTGTGCTGGCGGCGCAATACTATGGCCGCAACGACCTGAGCGGAGTGCGCCGTGCCTTGGCCCTGGCTCTGCTCAGCGCCCTGCTGGTGAGCCTGCCCTTCGCCCTGCTCTATACCTTTGCCCCGGGCAGCGTGCTTGGCTTTGCCAGTCAGGATCCCGTGCTGCGCCCCCTGGCGGATCAATACCTGATGATCACCGGCGCCACCATTCTCTGCACCGCACTGGTGGTGCCGCTGGAGGCGGCGCTGCGCTCGGTGGGCAATGCCGCTGCCGCCACCCATATCGGCATCATCGCCATCCTTGCCAACGTGCTGCTCAACTACGCCCTCATCTTCGGCCACTTCGGCTTCGACGCCATGGGGGTTGAAGGCTCGGCCTGGGGAACCACGCTGTCGCGCCTGCTGCAAACGGCCCTGCTCATCGGCTATGTGATGCACAAGGAGGCTCGCCTGCTGCCACGCCGCCCCGACTGGTTGCTGGCCCTCTCGGGCAAAGAGGTGCGCCGCTTCGTGCTGATCGCCCTGCCACTGCTGCTGCACGATGGCCTCTGGGCCTTCGGCATGCTGCTCTATGGCTTCCTCTATGCCCACCTCGGTGTCGATTCCCTGGCCATCATGACCACCCTGGGTGCGCTGGAGGGGATCCTCATCTCCCTCTTCTTCGGACTGGCGGTGGCTTGCGCCACTCTGCTCGGCCACCGACTCGGTGCCGAGGAGTATGAGGCCGCCTGGCAGCAATCCCAGCTGCTGCTGGTATTGGCGCCATTGGGGGCCTTGCTGGTCGGTCTCTTCGTCTGGTTCATGCAAGCCCCCCTGCTGCTCTGGATTGGCAATCTGCCCGCCGAGCTGCTGCCCCAGGCCGGTCAGGTGCTGGGCATTCTCTGCCTCGGCATGCTGCTCAAGGTGTTCAACATGGTGGGGATTGTCGGGGTGCTGCGATCCGGGGGCGACGTGAAGTACAGCATCGTCATCGACATCGTCGGCATGTGGTGCATCGGGCTGCCACTGGCCTGGCTGGCGGTCAGCTGGCTCGGCTGGCCTCTCTCCTGGGTGGTGGCCGTGGTGCTGCTCGAGGAGTTGAGCAAGGTGCTGATGGTCCATCGCCGGGTACAGCGCCGCCGCTGGCTGCGCAACCTGGTGGCGGCTTGAATCAGCGCCGGTGAGTGCACCTCTGTTTGCAGCAAATCAAAGTTCGAGCAAGGCCCGGGGTGTATGCTGTGCTCATCTTGTTTGTGGGGGGCCTTGATGCCACCCCCGGGTTAGGAGAGAAACGATGCACACACAAAAAGAGACCCTGAGTCAGGAGGCCCTGCTCACCCTGGCCAACGAGCTTATCCGCAACCATGACGAGTTTATCCACGGCATGCACGCCGACGCCGTGACGCAGCGAGGGGATGTGCTGGTGTTCAAGGGGGAGTATTTCCTGAGCGACGACGGCACCCCGACCCCCAAGACGATGGCGGTGTTCAACATGTTCAAATACCTGGCCCACCAGCTATCGGGCAAATACCAGCTGGGTTGATACGAACAACGGGATGCCAGGGGCATCCCGTTTTGCTGATGGCAAAGAGGCAGCCAGCCGCGCTCAAGCGACGCTGCGATCTGGCGAGCCCCGCTCCCCCACCACACAGTTGCGGCCCGCCACCTTGGCCTGATAGAGCCGCTCGTCGGCCCGATTGAGCAGACTCTCTGCCGATTCGGCGGACTGCATCAGGGCCACTCCGATGCTGACGGTCACCTCGAGCAGCTCATCGCTGGTCGGGCTCTTGATGAGGCGCGCCTCGACCGCCAGGCGCAGCCGCTCGGCAACCCCCGATGCCTGCTCCCCACTGCCGCAATCGGGCAGCAGGACGGCAAACTCTTCCCCCCCATAACGCCCCAGCACCATGCCCGTCTCGAGCTGCTCGGCCAGGCAGGCCGCCACCTCCTTGAGCACGGCATCCCCCGCCAGGTGGCCGTAGTGGTCATTGATGCGCTTGAAGCGATCGAGATCGAGCAGCAGCAGGGCGAAGGGTTTTTGCTGGTAAAGGAAGCGGGCTCGGGATTGCGCCAACTGCTTCATCAACAGCCGCCGGTTCATCATGCCGGTCAGCTCATCCCTGGTGGATTCGCGATAGAGCTGCAGCAGCATGTTGAGCTGGCCGCACTGCACCCAGGCACTCGCCAGGGCGAACAGGGTAAGCAGCCAGAGCTGATCCAGGGTGGCGGCGCTCCACAGGGGTTGGCCAAGCAGCAACCAGTTGCCCCCCAGCATGGCGATCATGATGCAGGCCGCCAGCTGCAGACTGAGCGAGAGAGGGACCGGAAAGATGGCGAACAGGCTGATCAACAGATAGGGGAAGGCCCAGTAGCCCGCCTGCAGCTCTTGCCCGGCGTCGAAGCTGGCCAGACAGAACAGCGAGAAGATCATCATCACCGTCATCAGGTAGCCGAGCGCCAGCTTCATGCGCTCCCGGCGAAAGTGAATGAGATAGGAGAGCGGGATCAGGGGCGAGAGTGCCAACAGGCAGAAAGCACGCGCCTTGAGCAGCTGGCTGAACTGCTCCTGACTCAGGGTCAACCAGTCGACCAGCCCCCAGGCGGGAATGCCGATCATCAACAGACAGGTTAGCAGTCGCAGCCTGACCGTCATAAATCCCATGCGGGTCAGGGTGAAATCTTCCGAATGCGCGCGAGCACTCCAGAACTCCGACAGCTTCAACATCCAGCGTCTCCAGGTCGTGAAAGAGGGCTCATTCTACGCCTACATATGGCAAAAACCCATGACATCGACGGGTTTTACCGCTCACACCCCAGATGCAAACCGGCGGATCATAATGGTCACACGCAAACGTTTCAACCTCGCGACAAATAAACCCGTTTATGACCAATTGCCGCTGGATCTCGCTTTTTCAATCACTACAATAGCCGCCAAATTTCCTCCCCCTTCTCCCATCAAATTTCGAGGTATCTATGGAACAGGCTGCTCTCAAGAGCGCTCCCGACCAGCCACAGCGGCGCCCCCACCCGGATCTGGTCTACGGCATCAATGAGGTTCCTCCCCTGCCCCAGACCCTGTTCGCCGCCCTGCAGCATATGCTCGCCATGTTTGTCGCCATCATTACCCCGCCCCTCATCATCGCCAACGCCCTTGGCCTGCCCGCCGATGAGACCCGCTACATAGTGTCGATGTCCCTGGTCATGTCCGGCATCGCCTCCTTCATCCAGACTCGCCGCTTTGGCCCCATCGGCTCTGGTCTTCTGTCGGTGCAGGGCACCAGCTTCAACTTCCTCGGCCCCATCATCGCCTCCGGGCTGGCCCTCAAGCAGGCTGCCATGCCCACGGACGACCTGCTCGGCACCCTGTTTGGCACCATGCTGGTCGCCGCGCTGACCATGGTGGTGCTCAGCCGCTGCCTGCATCTGGTGAGCCGGGTCATCACCCCGCTGGTGACCGGCATAGTGGTACTGCTCATCGGCCTGACCCTGATCAAGGTCGGCCTCATCAGCATGGGTGGTGGCTATGGCGCCCTGGCCGATGGCAGTTTTGCCAGCCACGGCAACCTCTTCCTCTCCCTGCTGGTGCTGGGATTGATTGTGCTGCTGCAACGCAGCCACAACCCCTGGCTGCGCCTCTCCGCCATCATGATTGCCATGCTGGTTGGCTATGGGGTCGCCCTGCTGATGGACAAGGTGCAGCCCCCCGTCTTCGAGGGACCTCTGCTGATGATCCCGGCGCCACTGCGTTATGGGCTCGGCTTTGACTGGCAACTGTTCGTGCCGCTGGCCATCATCTTCGTGGTGACGGCGCTCGAAGCCATCGGCGACATGACGGCCACCTCGGATGTCTCGGGCGAGCCGGTCAGCGGCCCGCTCTACATGAGCCGCATCAAGGGCGGTGTGCTGGCCGATGGTTGCAACTCCATGCTGGCGGCGCTCTTCTCCACCTTCCCCATGTCCACCTTCAGCCAGAACAATGGCGTCATCCAGTTGACCGGGGTGGCCAGCCGTCATGTGGGTCTCTTCATCGCCGCCATGCTGGCCCTGCTCGGGCTGTTCCCGGCGGTGGCCAGCCTGGTACAGCAGATCCCCGAACCCGTGCTTGGCGGCGCCACCATCGTCATGTTCGGCACCATAGCCGCGGCCGGGGTGCGCATCATCTCCCGCGAGGAGCTGGACAGACGCGCCCTGATGATACTGGCTGTCTCCCTGGCCATGGGCTTGGGGGTCGCCCAGGTGCCCGAGGTACTGCAACACCTGCCCGAGCTCGCCAAGAGCGTGCTCTCCTACGGCGTCGCCACCGGCGGCCTGACCGCCATCATCCTGAATCTGCTGCTGCCCACGCGCGCCACCGCGCAGGCCTGACTCTCTCGTCAACAAACAGGTAAAGCCCCGCGTGCGGGGCTTTACCTCCTCCCCCGTCGCGGGTACTGTGCTGGGCAGCCTCAGCGCCAGGACGCCTTCATGCTCTATACCCTGCTTCCCCCTCTGCCCACCGACCACACCCCGGATCAGATCTTGGCCGAGGAGCAGGGTTGGCTGCGGGACTGTGCCCGTGACGGCCAACCCCGCGCCCATTTATGGCAGGCCCCCCAGTGCCTCATCGTCACCCGCAAAGATACCCTTCTGCCCCGCTATCAAGCCGCCTGCGAGCAACTTGCCAGGGAAGGCTGGCCCGTCCATGTGCGCGACAGCGGCGGCACCGCCGTGCCCCACGGTCCCGGCATCCTCAACCTCTCCTTGCTGCTGCCCCGCACCGCTGCGGATCTGGCCCACTACTACCGGCTGCTGGGGGCACCGCTGCTGGCCCTGCTGGGGGAGCATGGCCTGGAGGGGAGCTACGACTTCGTGCCCGGTTCGTTTTGCGACGGCCAGTACAATCTGGTGATCGAGGGTCGCAAGGTAACAGGCACTGCCCAGCGCTGGCTGGCACCGGGTCAGGATCATGGCGGCGCCGTGCTGGCTCAGGCCATGCTATTGGTGGCTGGCGATGTGGACGAGGGCACCCGGATGGCGAGCCGCTTCTACGAGCTGGCAGGCGGGGAGCTGCGTTTTCTGCCCGATACCTCCACTACCCTGGCAAACTGCATTGGTTGGCGAGGTAGCGAGGAGCAACTGGTGGCGCAGGTGCGACGGCGTTTGCAGGCGCGGCTGACCGGCAACTGACGTGCCGGCGCCCAAAGCCTGCCTGATACGAAAAAGCCACGACCCGGGTCGTGGCTTTTCTGTTTTCAGCGCCGCGGGTATCAGGCGGTCTGCGGCTCTGGCTCGGCTTCGCTATCGCTGCCCCGCTTGAAATAAGCGCGGGTCTCGGCGATCACCACATGGCGCAGGCCAATGAGGCCGATGAGGTTGGGTACCGCCATCAGGCCATTGACGATGTCGGCCAACAGCCAAATCATGTCGAGATGGAGGAAGGCGCCGCCCGCCACCAGCCCCAGATAGATGAAGCGGTAGGGCTTGATAGCCCGAGTCCCGAACAGGTAGTGAGTGCAGCGTTCACCGTAGTAGTTCCAGCCGAGGATGGTGGTGAAGGCGAAGAAGAGCAGGCCTATGCTCACCAGATATTGGCCCAGGTGCGCATCCAGCCCCTGGGCGAAGGCGGCGCTGGTCATGGCTGCGCCGCTGAGATCGCCGCTCCAGACCCCGGTGACCACCAACGTCAGGCCGGTCATGGTGCAGATGATGAGGGTGTCGATGAAGGTGCCGGTCATGGAGACCAGTCCCTGCTCCACGCATGAATCCGTCTTGGCCGCCGCCGCCGCGATGGGGGCTGAGCCTAAACCCGATTCGTTGGAGAAGACCCCCCGCGCCACCCCGGACTGGATAGCCAGCATGATGCTGGCACCGACGAAGCCACCGGTCGCGGCATGGCCGCTGAAGGCGCTCCCGACCACCAGCGCGATCGCATCGGGCAAGGCGCCAGCACTGTTCACCAGCACCCCGAGACAGGCGGCAATATAGAAGAGCGCCATGAAGGGCACCACCTTGCTGGCCACGCTGGAGATGGACTTGATCCCCCCCAGGGTCACCAGGGCGACCAGCAGCGTCAGCACCACGGCGGTCGCTTCGCGGGGCACCGAGAAGGAGAGGCTCATGGCGTCGGAGATGGCATTGACCTGAGGGAAGGTACCGATGCCAAAGAAGGCGACCCCGATGCCAAACAGGGCGAACAGTTTGGCCAGCCAGCGACTGCCGAGCCCCTTCTCCAGATAGTACATGGGGCCGCCCGCCATCTGGCCGTTGCTGTCCAGCTGTCGATATTTGACCGCCAGCAGACACTCGGCGTACTTGGTCGCCATGCCAAACAGGGCCGCCATCCACATCCAGAACAGGGCGCCCGGGCCCCCTAGCTTGATGGCGGTCGCGACGCCGACGATGTTGCCCGTGCCTATGGTGGCCGAGAGCGCGGTGCACAGCGCCCCGAAACTGGAGACATCCCCCTGTTTGCCTTGGCCCTGATCGCGACCAAACACCAATTTGAGGGCGAAGGGCAACCGCACCAGCTGCAGCAGACCCAGGCGAAGAGTGAGGTAAACACCGGTCCCGACCAGCAGGATCAGCAGGGGAGGTCCCCAGACAAGATTATCGATGGCCGTCAGGGCCGATTGAATTGATGACATGCATCCTCCTTAAAAAACAACAATTAAGGAGGAGAAGGATGATCTTCCCATAGGTGTCGCGATCGCCAGAGGTGATCGGATGCGGGCCAAGAACGAGTTCACACTCTTACTGCGAGGCCGTGATCAAGGCTCATGCGCTGCTCGGAATCCTCACGTATGTCTATACGCTCCGGTTCCTGCGCTGCTCTTTACCTTGCTGACGACCTCTCGTTACAGATCGTGAACAGTTCCAAGCTCAGGTACAACCATCCCATCCCCTCTGTCCTTTTGCCTGAGAGTTTCCGGCGCCAGCCAGCCCTTGCGGGTCGTCATGGTGCCTTGCTCCTTCGGCGCCCGATTAAACGGGTCTCTCCAGAGTATCGTCCAGTAGCAGTCCACACCGGTTGCCCGGTACCTGAAAGATTTACTTCTTCGGTGGATGGTCCCCCATCGCTCTCCTGCTACCTTCATCCGAACTAGTTTTGGATTAGGACGAGCATATTAGTCCAAAATAATGTGATCTGTCTCCCAACAATCCCCGTTTTTCTTCCTGAGCCCCCGGCGCCGCCTGAAAGTAAATAGATTGTTAACTATCAATTGGTTAGCCCGCCACTGGCCAGGAGGCTCTTCTTGCATCCGGATACGCCTTTTTGCACTGGATATCAATTTCCCCTTTCGTCTCGACCAGAAAATCTTGCCAACATAGCCAATCAAAAAGCTTGCATGACAAATCAATAAACCGATAATTGCGCGCATATCCAAGCAGTAACCATGAAAGTTATGCAGCTTGCTGGATAGGTCCCTTCCGGACCGCTCGCCTGAGCCGGCCGTTGCCGTCTCAACAAACCAAGGCTAGGGCAACTCCGCCCCCTAAGGATGATCAAAAGACAATGAAAGAGACCCTTGTGGCACAAGATTACCGTCAGCTGGTTGAACAATTTGGCTCTCCCCTGTTGCTGCTCGACAAGGCTGCCGTGCGCCGCCAATATCGGGCTCTGTCTGCCGCCCTGCCCGAGGTGCGCCTGCACTATGCGCTCAAGCCCCTGCCCCATGAGGCGGTGGTCGCTGTGCTCAAGGAAGAGGGAGCCTGCTTCGATCTGGCCACCAATGGCGAAGTGGATCTGGTGCGCTCGCAAGGGGTGCGGCCGGGTCGCTGCATCCATACCCATCCCATCAAGCGCGACAGCGACATTCGCTATGCGCTGGAATATGGCTGCACCGTCTTTGTCTATGACAACCCCCTGGAGCTGGACAAGTTCCTGCCCTACAAGGATGAAGTGACACTGCTGCTGCGCGTCAGTTTCCCCAACCCCAACACCAAGGTCGATCTCTCCAAGAAATTTGGCTGTACCCCGGAGCAGGCGCTGCCCCTGCTGCAACTGGCCCAGGCCAAAGGGCTCAAGGTGAGGGGGCTCTCCTTCCATGTCGGCTCCCAGGTGCCCAACAGCGAGCGCCATGTCCAGGCTATCGACGCCTGCCGCGAGATCATGGAACAGGCCTGGGATCTGGGGCTCAAGCCCTGGGTACTCGACATCGGTGGCGGCTTCCCGGTCGACTATGAAGGCGGCGAGTTCGATATCGATGGCTTCTGTGCCCCGATCCGCGCCGCGCTCGCCAAGCTGCCCGCCACGGTGCAGAAAATTGCCGAACCGGGCCGTTTCATCAGCGCCCCTGCCATGACCTCGGTATCCAGCGTGATGGGCAAGGCCCACCGTGGTGACAAGATCTGGTACTACCTGGATGACGGCCTCTATGGCAGCTACAACGGTCAGCTCTATGACCACGTCACCTACCCGGTCAGTACCCCCTATGCCGGTGGCGAGTTGCACAATGCCGTACTCTCCGGCCCGACCTGCGACAGCGTGGATGTGATCCGTGACGGCATCATGCTGCCGGATCTGGAGATTGGTGAGCTGGTGATAGGGAAAGTGATGGGGGCCTATACCTGGGCCTCGGCCTCGACCTTCAACTTCTTCCCCAAGGCCAATATCCTGATCCTCGATAGCAGCCAGCAGAGCCAGAAGCTGGTCGCCGTCGCCTGAAGGGCATGACCATGACGCCGACATAGAGAGGGGGAGCCATTGGCTCCCCCTCTTGTTTGCATTGTCACGCCAGCGTCATCAGAACTGGCTGGTCAGCAGCCAACCGGTATAACCGAAGAAGATGCAGAGCAAGATCCCCCCTTCCACCCGGTTGATGCGGCCCTGGCCCTTGCGGCCCAGACACATCACCAGCAGCAGCAGGGTCAGCCCCATCATCAGGCTCCAGTCACGGGTCAACACGGCCGGATCCACGTCCAGGGGCGCTATGCCAGCGGCGATACCCACCACGGCCAAGGTGTTGAACAGGTTGGAACCCAGCACGTTACCGAGGGCCAAGTCATGCTCCTTCTTCTTGATGGCCATCAAGGAGGAAGCCAGCTCGGGCAGAGAAGTACCCACTGCCACTATGGTCAGGCCGATAACGAGATCGCTGATGCCAAAGGCCTGGGCGATGGTGACGGCGCCCCACACCAGCAGGCGGGAAGCGCCGACCAGCAGAACCAGACCCACGATCAGCCAGAAGATGGCTTTCTTGAGGGGCATGGCCTCGCTGTCTATCTCCACATTGACATCGGCGTCCAGGGCATCGCCCTTGCTCTTGATCCCGGTCCAGATGGACCAGCCCAACAGCACGACAAAGACCACGCCAAGAATGAGCGCATCGCCACGGCCGAGATAGCCGTCAAACAGCAGGGCGCCAGTCAGCAGGGTGATGCCAAGCAGGATGGGTATCTCCTTGCGCACCACCTGGGAGGAGACGGCGATGGGGCTGATAAGCGCGGTCAGACCCAGGATCAAAGCGATATTGGTAATGTTGGAGCCATAGGCATTACCCAGCGCCAGCGCCGGGTTGCCCTGCATGGATGCCAGGGCCGAGACCACCATCTCGGGAGCCGAGGTACCAAAACCGATGATAACCATGCCGATGAGCAGGGGTGGCATGCCCGCATAACGGGCGGTGGCGGCGGCACCATCGACAAATTTATCCGCACTCCAGACCAGCAGGGCCAGTCCGGCAATCAGGGCAACAAAAGCCAGGGTCATACGTATTCTTTCCAATCGAAGTTGAGCTGCAGGGCGCCATGACGGTCACGGCATAAACAGGGACACGAGCCCAAGAGGCCCGTCGGCGCCAGTGTAACCGAGGGATATCGCTTTTCAAGGGCTAACTCAGCCCTGATTAACTATCCCAGCAGTGCGAGCAAGGAGTCGGCATCGGAGACCTCGAACTTGCCGGGTGCCTCTATGTTCAGCGCAGTGACCAGGCCATCTTCGGCTATCAGGGCAAAACGCTGAGCACGCACACCACCGAAGGCTCCCGTCTCTTTCTCCAGCCCCAGCGCCCGGGTCCAACTGGCATCGCCATCGGCCAACATGGTGATGGCCTGCGCGTTCTGTGCCTCGCCCCAGGCCCTCATCACGAAGGCATCGTTGACCGAGAGGCAATAGATGGCATCGACACCCTTGGCGCTGAACTCATCCGCCTTGACCACATAACCGGGCAGATGCGCATTGGAACAGGTCGGTGTGAAGGCGCCGGGCACGGCGAACAGCACCACCTTCTTGCCGGCGAACAGCGCCTGGGTATTCAGCGTCTGTTTGCCTTCGGTGGTAAGGAGGGTGAACTCACCCGCGGGCAGGGATTGGCCAACTGAGATCATGAAGAGTCTTCCTGACGGTAAATGATGAGGAGCAGTTTACCCCAGATGAAGGCCCCGTGCAGGTGTCCGTTATGCGCCGCCTCTGGCCTGCCAATGGGCGAGGGCTATCAAGGAATCCGGGGTAAATTCGGCGGCCCGGTTGGCGATCTCCGCCAGACTCATCCAGTGGACGGCGCTCACCTCCTCGGCCTGCAACTGCAATGGCCCCTGATAGCGGCAACTGTAGAGATAACCCCACACCTTGTAGTTGCTGCCCTCGGCCAGGAAGCTGCCATGTTCACTCAGCGGTATATCCATGATGCCCAGCTCTTCTCCCAACTCGCGCAGGGCACTGGCAAGGGGCACCTCGCCCACCGTC
This sequence comes from Aeromonas sp. BIGb0445, assembly GCF_024809075.1. NCBI lineage: Bacteria > Pseudomonadati > Pseudomonadota > Gammaproteobacteria > Aeromonadales > Aeromonadaceae > Aeromonas > Aeromonas sp. BIGb0445. Next base: position 372,637 of record NZ_JANUES010000001.1, on the reverse strand, counting down.
ATCACGCCACCGGCGCAGGCGTCCAGCATGCCGGGGCAAAAATCCTTGCCCAGGGTACGACGCTGCACCAGCACCTGACCCTCCTCCCCCAGCACCAGTATGTAGCTGGCGCGATGACGCAGGTTTTCACGGCGCACCCGTGCCCGATCGGCCACCTCAATGACATTGTCCTGGTCATCGACCACCTCGACCCATTCCATGCTGCTCTCCTGAGCCGTTCTGTTGCTGACGCCGCAGTATACATGGAGAAAAACCTTGCCGGATCAGCTACTAGGGGATTTTCTCGGCCAGCCTGCCCCGTCGTTTGTCGGGTAAAAGAGAGGGCACCCACAGGTGCCCTCTCGATGAGCGGTCCGCGCTCGCTCAGTTATGCAGGATCTGGGAGAGAAACAGCTTGGTGCGTTCGGACTGGGGGTTGTCGAAGAACTGCCCAGGCTCGTTCTCCTCGATGATCTGGCCTCTGTCCATGAAGATGACCCTGTCCGCCACCTGCTTGGCAAAGCCCATCTCGTGGGTCACGCAGAGCATGGTCATGCCTTCATTCGCCAGCTCCACCATGACATCGAGCACCTCCCGTACCATCTCGGGGTCCAGTGCCGAGGTCGGTTCATCGAACAGCATCACCTGAGGATTCATGCAAAGACTTCTGGCGATGGCGACACGCTGCTGCTGACCACCGGAGAGCTGACCCGGGTACTTGAGCGCCTGCTCGGGGATCCGCACCCGTTCGAGAAAGCCCATGGCGATCTGCTCCGCCTCCCGCCTCGGCAACTGCTTGACCCAGATGGGTGCCAGGCTGCAATTTTCCAGCACCGTCAAATGCGGGAACAGGTTGAAGTGCTGGAATACCATGCCCACTTCACGGCGCACCGTCTCTATGTTCTTGAGATCCGAGGTGAGCGCCATCCCCTTGACCAGGATGTCGCCGCGTTGATGCTCCTCCAGCCGATTGATGCAGCGGATCATGGTGGACTTGCCGGAGCCCGATGGCCCGCAGATGACGATCTTCTCCCCCTTGCCGACACTCAGATTGATGTTGCGCAGCACATGGAAATCGCCATACCACTTGTTGACGTCCTTGAGTTCGACCACATAGTTACTTTCCATAATCAACAGCTCCTAACGCTTGTGGCCCGTGTGCAGCTTGCGCTCCAGATAGATGGAATAACGGGACATGCCAAAACAGAACATCCAGAAGATCAGTGCGATAAACACATAGGCTTCGGTGGAATACCCGAGCCAGTCGGGATCCGCCAAGGCCACCTTGGAGATGGCCAGCAGATCGAACAGCCCGATGATCAACACCAGACTGGTGTCCTTGAACAGGGAGATAAAGGTGTTCACCAGTGAGGGGATGGTTATCTTGAGCGCCTGGGGCATGATGATGAGCCCCATCACCTTCCAGTAGGAGAGCCCCAGCGCATCCCCCGCCTCATACTGCCCCTTGGGGATCGCCTGCAAACCACCGCGCACCACTTCGGCCACATAGGCCGACTGGAACATGATGATGCCGATGAGCGCCCGCAGCAGCTTGTCGAACTCCACCTCCCCCGCCACGAACAGGGGCAGCATGACCGAGGCCATGAACAGCACTGTGATAAGCGGAACAGCGCGCCAGAACTCGATATAGACGGTGGAAAGGCTGCTGATGATCGGCATGTGGGAGCGACGCCCGAGGGCCAGCAAGATGCCAAACGGAAGGGCCACTGCGATGCCCACCACCGCCAGTACCAGGGTCAACATCAGGCCGCCCCAGAGATTGGTATCCACAGTCCTCAGCCCAAAGCCGCCGTGCAGCAACCCATAGGCGATACAGGGAAACACCAGCAGGGTGAAGAGTGCCAGCCACCCCTTATAGGGCGTCTTGGGCCAGATCAGCAGCGCCAGCAACGCCGCCAGCCCGGCGAAGACGATATTGACCCGCCAGCGCTGATCCCCTGGGTAAAAGCCATAGATGTATTGACCAAAACGGCTCTCGATAAACAACCAGCAGGCCCCCTCCTGACTACAATCAGCTCGGCTACTGCCCGTCCAGGTCGCGGAGATAAAAGCCCAGTCAATCAAGTGCCAGAGCGCCGGCAGCAGAAAATAGGCCAGCGCCAGGGTCACCAGGCTGTTCCACCAATTGGGAAACAGATTGGCCCTGAGCCAGGCGGGTACGCCACGCCTGTTGTCAGGCGCAGGCTGCGCCTCTTGCATGTCAGTGACGAACATAGATCCCCCTTATCATGATGCTTTCACCGCAGAGGCTGCACCGAAGACCCGTTGGGCATTGACTGTCATCTGATCTCCTCATCGCTCCACCAGCGCCATCTTGCGGTTATAGATATTCATCAGGACAGAGGTACTGATACTGATGACGAGATAGACCCCCATGGTCATGGCAATCACCTCGATGGCCTGGCCCGTCTGATTGAGGGTGGTCCCCATGAACACGGAGACCAGATCCGGGTAACCGATGGCCGTCGCCAGGGAGGAGTTCTTGGTCAAGTTGAGATACTGACTGGTCAGCGGCGGTATGATGACCCGCATCGCCTGGGGAATGATGACCAGTTGCAGGGTGCGGGGCGTGGAGAGCCCCAGGGCAGAGGCGGCTTCCGTCTGACCATGGCTGACCGCCAATATGCCGGAGCGCACTATCTCGGCGATGAAGGCTGCCGTGTAGATGGTCAGCGCCAGCAGCAGGGCCACCAGCTCGGGCAAGACGGTCAGGCCACCGCGGAAATTGAAGCCTTGCAACGTCGGCAGGCTCCAGGCAAGCGGACTGCCCACCAGCCAGAAGGTCGCCAGTGGCAGCAAGATGATGAGGCCAAGGGTGCTGAGCCACACCGGGAATATCTTGCCGGTCAACTCCTGGCGACGCTTGGCCCAGCGCCGCACTCCCCAGCTCAGGACAAGGGCCAGCAGCAGGGCACCGATCACATAGCCGAACCCCTCCTCAAACAGAGGCTTGGGCAGATAGAAGCCCCGCACATTCAAAAAGGCCAGCTCCCCCAGGTTCACACTCTCGCGGGGTGATGGCAGGGTGCGCAGCACCGAGAAATACCAGAAGAAAATCTGCAGCAGCAGGGGGATGTTGCGAAAGGTCTCGATATAGACAGTGGCAATGCGCGATACCAGCCAGTTCTTTGACAGCCGCGCCACGCCGATCACAAAGCCGAGCAGGGTCGCCAAGATGATACCCAGTACAGAGACCAGCAAGGTATTGAGCAGACCCACCACGAAGGTTCGGCCGAAACTATAGGTCTCATCGTAGGGGATCAGGCTCTGGAGTATGCCAAAGCCGGCGGTATTGCCGAGAAACCCGAAGCCGGTGGTGATGCCACGGGCCTCCAGGTTGGTCAGGGCATTGTTGATGATGTAGAACAGAAAACCGAGGACTGCCGCGATGGCCAGGCACTGGAAGATCAGCGCCCTCACCTTCGCGTCATACCACCAGCGGCCCTGTTCTTTCCTCTGGTCGTGCGGTTGTGACGCCATAGGGATTTACTCCGACAAAGCCAAGGCAAGAGGGAAAGCGGGGGCCTGAGCCCCCTAACCAACATATCTAGCGAATGGGGGGGGCGTACATCAGGCCACCCTGGTTCCACAAGGCATTGATGCCGCGATCGATCTTGAGGGGAGAACCGGCGCCGACGTTGCGATCGAACATCTCGCCGTAGTTGCCGACCTGCTTGATGATGTTGTAGGCCCACTTGTCATCGAGGCCAAGAATGCCTCCCTTGGGATCTTCGAGGCCAAGCAGGCGACGCACATCCGGGTTGGTCGACTTGAGCATCTCGTCCACGTTGCTACTGGTGACCCCGGCCTCTTCGGCATTGAGCAGGGCAAACATGCTCCAGCGCACCACCTTGAACCAGGGTTCATCACCCTGACGCACCACTGGGCCCAGCGGCTCCTTGGAGATAACCTCCGGCAACACTATGGCGTTTTCCGGCTTGGAGAGTTTGATCTTGAGGGAGTAGAGCTGAGATTGATCCGAGGTCAACACATCGCAGCGACCGGCCTCGAAGCCCTTCACGGTCTGATCCGAGGTGTCAAACACCACAGGGGTATATTTCATGCCGCCGTTGGCACGGAAGTAATCGGCCAGGTTAAGCTCCGTGGTCGTACCGGACTGGATACAGACGGCGGCGCCATCAAGCTCCTTGGCACTTTTTACCCCCAGGGCTTTGGAGACCATGAAGCCCTGGCCATCGTAATAGTTGACCCCGGCGAAGGTGAGACCAAGGGAGGCATCCCGCGTCATGGTCCAGGTGGTATTGCGCGACAAGATGTCGACCTCCCCCGATTGCAGTGCGGTGAAACGCTCCTTGGCGGTCAGGGAGACATATTTGACCTTGGTTGCATCCCCCAGCACGGCAGCGGCGACGGCGCGGCAGACATCGACATCCAATCCGGTCCAGGTGCCCTTGGCATCCGGGTTGGAGAAACCGGGCAGGCCATCGCCGACCCCACATTGCACAAAACCCTTCTTCTTGACGGCATCCAGGGTGCCTTCGGCCCAGACATTGGCGGCTGTCAACGACAACGCAACCAGCACACCCATCTTATGTAGCTGTTTCATATCACTCTTCCCTGTGGTTCAACTCGAATGTACATCACCGCAGCCTGCCGATGACGCTCTCCCTGCCTTCACTTTTTTTGCAGCTTATCCAGCGCCAAAAAAGCCTGTCAATCGGTGCAAACCGGCGCGAAATTGGTGCAGCAGCACAAAGCACCTATATGTCCCGATATACACCTTATGAATAAAAAATAGACCCATATCGACCAAATAGCATACTGACAATGCCAGCGCCGACCCTGCAGATCTTTTTTGCAGCTATTTTGTCATGCCCCAGAAGAGGGCAGCCTTTCATATTACAACTGACTCATATGGTTCATATTTTTGTCATGACGCCCCCTCATAGTGAGCCCTGTCCAAACAAGAAGGTATGCTCTGATGAAGGTGTTCAAAGGCTTGTCTCCCCGCCAGATGGCGCGTTACGTGAAGAGTTTTCACCGTGGCAGTTTCATGGTCGAGGAGATGGGGAAATTTGAATTTACTCAGGGCGAGATCATTCTGGAGAACCTGAATTGCAACAAGACCCTGGGTCTGGCAACCAGGGTTAACCGTGTGCTTCGTGGTCTGCGTCAGGGCAACCCGCTGTTGGGATAACTTCCGCGAGTCTTATTGGTCCTTTGCTTCCATATTCTTTTTTCGGCCCGCCGGTCATTGACCGCGCGGGCCGTCTTCTATTTCCGTGATGACACCGTTCTCGACGGTGACAAACTGCATGAACTGATTGCTGCCGAAGTTATAAGTCCAACGCTCTGCGTACTTGACCGTCATGCGAGCACCGAAGCCATTCTCCTCATAGCGGGTCAAATCCTCCCTGAGCATGGGTTGGCCACAACGCACCAGCAGAATGGCCGTGCTGTCCCCCTCGGTCAGCAGGTCACGTTTGCAGCGCAAGGTCCCGGCCGTCACGGGAAGCGCCAGGACACAGAGCAAGAGCAGCGAAAGCGGATATCTCATTTGGCGTTCCATCTGAACAGAGCGGCCCCCAGGGCGACGCAACACAGGGTAAACAGGCTGATCTGGGACAGTGGGCCCGCCACCTCTTGCCAGCCAGCGCCCTCCAGCATCACGGCCCGCGCCGCCGTCACTATCTGGGTCAGTGGCAACAGTGCCGCGACCTCTTGCAGCCAGGCGGGTGAACCTTCCAGCGAAAACCAGACGCCAGATAAGAACATCATGGGCAGGCTGATGAGATTGAGCAAACCACTGGCCAACTCTTCATTCTGGATGCGGGCCGCCACCAGAAGACCAAGGGAGGCCATGGCGGCCCCGCCCAGCAGCGTGATGAGCAGCAGCAACCAGCCGGAGCCGAGCAGAGGAGTGCCGAGCAGCCAGTGGGCGACCAGGAATACCAGCAGGCTCACCACTAGCGTGATGGCTACCCGCGACAACAGTTGGGCACAGAGAAACTCGGTCGCGGTGAGCGGGGTCGCCCTCAGCCGCTTGAGCACGCCATTTTTGCGATACCGCACAATGACATAGCCAACCCCGAACAGGCCGGAGAACATCAGATTCATGCCGATCACCCCCGGCAGCAACCAGTCGCCATAACGAATGGCCTTGCCCGGCAGAGTATCTCGTACCAAAGGGGTCAGGCTGGTCTGCTTGAGCAGGTATTCCGCCAGCCCCCCACTCTGCGAGTCCGGATTGACCCAGTAATTGCCCCCTGCCGGATTGAGCAGCAAATCCAGTTGGTGGTGACGCACCTTGAGCTGGGCGGAGGCCAGGTCATCATATTCGATCACCTTGAGCTGGGGGATGGTGTCGAGGGTCTGGTAGGCAGGAGGCAGCGTCCCCACGACACCGAGCTGGAGCAGGGGCTTCTGGTTGCCGGAGAAGATGATTGAGAAACCCAGCACCAGCAACAGGGGCACCACCATGTTCCAGACCAGGGCGGCGCGATCGCGGACAAACTCCAGGTTGCGGGCATAGAAGAGGGCGGCGATGCGCCTCAGGCTGTCTCTCATCGCGGACTCCTTGTCATTTCCCTTACCAGGGCCACGTTGCTGCGGTTCATGCCCCGCTCCTCAGGCTATGGCCGGTCAACTTGAGAAAGAGATCCTCCAGATTGGGGGAGCGGATCTGCATGCCGGTCAGGGGGATCTGCAGCTCGAGCAGACGCGGCATCAGGGTCGCGATATCGGGGCAAGTCAGCTCCATCAACTCTCCCTGTTGAGTGAGCGGCAGCGCCAGCTGCATCAGGGCCGGGTGAGCTGACAGGCGCACCAGCACCCCGTCGAAATGCTGATCGAGCAGCGCTTGTGGCGTATCCAGACTCAATAAGTGGCCCCTGTCGACGATGGCAATGTGATCGCACAGTTGCTGCGCCTCATCCATGTAGTGGGTGGTCAGCACTATGCTCTTGCCCTGGGCCTTGATGGCCTTGACCCTGTCCCAAAAGTGGTGGCGCGCCTGGGGATCCAGACCCGTCGTGGGCTCATCGAGAAACAGCAGTTCCGGGTCGCCAAGCAGGGCCAGGGCCAGCAGCAGTCGCTGGCGTTGCCCCCCGGAGAGACGGCGGCTGTCTCGGTCGACGAAGTCTTCCAGGGCACAGAGGTTGATTAACAGCGCCAGAGGCAGAGGCTTGGGATAGAGGCGGGAGAAGAGGCGCAGGGTATCGCGCACCGTCAAAAAGTCCTGCAGCGCCGTGTGCTGGAACTGGATGCCGATGCGCGAACGATAGTCGGGGCCTGGCGGTTTGCCATGAAACAGGATCTGGCCGCTATCGGGAGTCAGTATGCCCTCAAGCAGCTCTATGGTGGTGGTCTTGCCCGCCCCATTGGGGCCGAGCAGACCGAAACAGCTGCCATTCGGGATGGCAAAGCTCAGCCCATCCACCGCCTTGACGCCAGCGAAATGTTTGACGAGATCGACTACTTCAATGATGGCCGACATGGGTTCCCTCCCCCTTGACTCATCCGACTATAACGAAATCCGCGAACTCCTCCCATCTTCGTCGCCATCGGGCCAAAAACAAACGGCGGCCCGAGGGCCGCCGTTTGCATCGAGCAGACTGGATCACAGGATGTCCAGCAGCTCCACTTCGAATACTAGCGCGGAATAGGGCGCGATGGAACCGGCACCACGGGCGCCGTAAGCCAGATCGTGGGGGATGAACAGCTTCCACTTGGAGCCAACCGGCATCATCTGCAGGGCTTCAACCCAACCGGCGATCACGCCAGTGACCGGGAACTCTGCCGGCTCACCGCGAGCCACTGAGCTGTCAAACACGCCACCATGGGTGAAGGTACCGTGGTAGTGCACGCGCACGGACTGACCGGCAATTGGCACAGCACCATTACCTTCCACCATGACTTCGTACTGCAGACCGGAATCGGTCACCTGAACACCATCACGCTTGGCGTTGTCGGCCAGGAAGAGTTCACCGTCAGCGGCAGCAGCCTTGGCGGCCACTTCCTGTTCGGCTTGCATGCGGCTGGTGATCGCCTGGAAGGCATCATTGATATCATCACGGCTGACCGCGAACTCCAGACCATTGAGGGCATCTGCCAGACCCTGCTGCAGGGCAGGAATATCCAGACCGGCGAAGGATTGCTGAGCCAGTTGATCGCCCATATTGCGGCCTATGCCATAGCTGGCTTTCTGTTCGATAGAGTCGTATTGAGACATTGAGATTCTGCTCCGGGTCCATGTGTCAAAAGAGCGGGAATGATAACAGAATTTTTACCCGGATGCTGCCGCCAAGGCAGAGTGCCAATCTGCTCTGATGACCTTGAGTGGCATCAGGCGGCAAACAGGGCCAGTCCCCGTCGGCCTTGATTTGATGGGGTGCGGCGCCACAGGTCCTGATGACACAGAGGATCCGCAACAACGAAAACGGCCAGCAAGGCTGACCGTTCTACTCTGGCAAAGCGACTGGCTTATTGATCAAGCAGGGCCCGCACTGCGGCCACCTTGGCGCCGTCGGTGATATTGACCCGGCCGTCGTCCGCGGTGCCCATGTTCACATCCCATGGAGAGGCACCATGCCGCCCGGTCATACCCTGACTCAGGCGCGATCCAGCAGGGCCCGCACCGCAGCCACCTTGGCGCCGTCGGTGATATTGACCCGGCCGTCGTCCCCGGTGCCCATGTTCACATCCCATGGAGAGGCACCATGCCGCCCGGTCATACCCTGACTCAGGCGCGATCCAGCAGGGCCCGCACTGCGGCAACCTTGGCGCCGTCGGTGATATTGACCCGGCCGTCGTCCGCGGTACCCATGTTCACCCCATGGGGCACCATGCCACCGCGCCAGCCCATGCCGGACATATGCACCTCCGTCACCCCGGTAAATTCAAGTATGGTGCGCACGTTGTCGGCATTGACCCCGGCCCCCGGCATCAGGCTGGCGCGTCCCGCCAGGGTCTGCGCCATGGCTTGCAGGGTTTCCAGACCGGCCAGGGCGCTCGCTGCATGGCCTGAGCTCAAGATCCGCTCACAACCCGCCGCGACTATGGTCTCCAGATCGGCGCGCCAGTTGGAGCTGAGATCGATGGCGCGGTGGAAGGTTACCCCCAACGGGCCTGCAGCCGCCACCAACTGCTTGAGCTGGGCTGCGGGCACCCGCCCCTGTTCATCGAGCAGGCCAACCACCACCCCTTGCAGACCCGCGGCACGGGCCGCGGCTATGTCTTGCAGCATCAACTCGAACTCGAGTTCGCTAAAACAGAAATCCCCGGCACGGGGGCGGATCATGGCGTAGACGGGAATGCGCCCATGGCGCGCCGCCTGCTGCATGAAGCCATAGGAGGGGGTAAGTCCCCCAAGCCCGAGGGCCGAGCAGAGCTCGATACGATCGGCCCCCGCATCCTGAGCGGTAAACAGGGACTCAAGGTTATCGATGCAGACTTCGAGACGGGTCATCATGACTCCTCGTGATGGATGAGGTGAGACCCGTCATCGGGTCTCACAGATGGAGCAGTGCTGCGCCACGCACGCCGCCTGCACCGCCGAAGCGGGCCTGGCGTATCTCGGGCAAAGCCACACCGGGCAGCAGATGCCCCGGCAGGCGCAGCGGCAATTGTTCATAGAGGGCGGGCAGGCCACAGAGGCCACCGCCGAGTACCACCACGTCCGGATCCAGCACCGAGAGCGCCGTGGCCAACCCCGCCGCCATGATCTCGATCCAGCAATCCAGGGTCGCGACCGCATGGGGCTCTCTGGCCTCGAAACGCGATACGATCTGCTGGCCGGAGGCACGCTCGCCGCTCAGGTGCAGGTAGAGACGCTCCAACCCCGTGCCCGATGCATAGGTTTCGAAGCACGCGAGTCGGCCACAACCACAGCGTGGGCGAGGCAGGTCGGGGTACTTCATCAAGATGGTGCCGGGCAGCGGATAGTGACCTATCTCCCCCGCCAGCCAGTTGCGGCCCTGAACCAGGCCGCCATTGACATAGACGGCGCCGCCGATACCGGTACCAATCGTGACTGCCAATGCCGCCTCGGCACCGTCAGCTGCCCCTTGATGCACTTCGGACCAGAGGAAGCAGTTGGCATCGTTATCGACCCGCACCTCGCGATCGAGCCGGGCCCCCAGATCAGCCCCCAGATGGCGGCCGTTGATACAGGGCAGATTAGCGGCCACTATGCTCTTGTCGGCGCGGTTGAGGATGCCAGGAAAGCCGATACCGACGGTGCCGCGCACCCCATAACGTGTATCCGCCGCTAGCACCCGATCGAGGATGATCTGCTGCAGCGCCTCGTAATCGTCTCCCGGGGTCGCCAGACGCTCCTCATGACACAGGGTCAAGGCACCGTCATAGACGGCAAACGCCACCTTGGTACCACCTATATCGAAACCGTAATACATGCCCACACTCCCTTGCAGCTGAGAAAACGACTCTGTTCCTGAGCTCGCCATTGTATTAATTCGCAAGAAAAATAAAGTGACCCACCCCGAAAAAACGGCGCCTCGTCACAAATCGCGGGACATTTTTTGCTGCAGGCAGGGTCGGCCCTGTTGGCTCAGGGTGCGCTCGGTGCCATCGAACCGAAAACCGCGGCGCAGGTAGAAGCCTTGCCCCACCTGGTTGCCCGCCAGCAGCCAGAGGCTGACCCGCTCATACCCGGCGCGCCGCATCTGCATGGCGACCGCCTGCCAGAGCCGTTTGCCATGACCACGGCGCCAATGAGCCGGATGTAAATAGAGGGCGCGGATATGCGCCTCGGGGCCGATGTCGCCCTCCTGATGCTGCCAATAGAGCAGACCCACCACCACGTCCTGGACACAGGCCAGCATGGGCCTTGGGTCATGACCCCCGAGCCGCTTGCGCCACAGCTGCAAATGCACGCTCGGGGACAGGTTGTCGAGCAAGTCGGCGCCCAGCACCTCACCATAGGCGGCCAGCCAACTGGCTCGCTGCAACACCGTCATGGCGGCGGCATCCTGCTGGCGGGCCATGCGCAGGGTCACCTCTGGCATTACTTCTTGCACTGGGGAGTCAGACCGGCGGCGCGGGCCTGCTGGTAGAGGGGAGTTGCCGTCGCAAGTTCGGCGCTCAGCTCACTGATGCGGCTCTCATTGCTCGGGTGGGTAGAGAGCAGCGCGGGAGGCGCCTTGCCCCCGGCGGCCTGCGCCATGTTCTGCCAGAGCGGGATAGCCTCGGCCGGGTTAAAACCGGCGCGAGCCATCAGATCCAGCCCGAGTCGATCCGCCTCACTCTCCTGCTCCCGGCCATAAGGCAGGCTCACGCCGACCTGAACGCCCAGCCCGAGCGCCGCCATGGCCGCGCCACTGCCCTGGCTGCTACCCAGGGCCGCATCGGCGACCGCCATGCCAAGGCCCGTTAGCTGATCGCGGGAGAGACGCTCGTTGGAGTGCTGAGCCAGCACATGGGTCAACTCGTGACCGATGACGGTGGCGAGCTGATCCTGGTTCTTGGCCACATTGAGCAGGCCGCTATAGACGCCAATCTTGCCACCAGGCAGAGCGAAGGCGTTGACCTGCTTGGAGTCAAACACCACCACTTCCCAACTGGTGATGCCATAGCTGCTCGGCACCTGGGCAGTCACTGCCTTGGCGACGCAGGAGACATAGGCATTGAGCTTGGCATCCTTGCTCACCTTCTCCTGCTGCTTCATCTGGTTAAAGGAGTCGGCCCCGAGTTGGTTCATCTGCTGGGGGGAAAACAGCAACATCTGGCTGCGGCCTGTGGGGGATTGGGCGCAGGCGCCGAGCAGCAGGGTGCTGGCGGCCAGCAGTGTCACTTTGGAGAGGGCAGAGATCATCAACAGGATCCTTGTGGCTGGGAATGTCCTATTTTCGGGAAAGGCGGCGCCGCGCGCAAGTGACTATGCTTGGCCGCCCTGTTTTGCCCCCATAAAAAAACGAGCCCGATTGGGCTCGTTTTTGACATTTTTTATCGGGAAGTGGGATTACATCAGGCCCAGCTTCTTCATGTCCGCTTCGACCACCTTGGCCGGGACAGGCACATAGCCGTCTTTGGCGACGATGGTCTGACCGGCTTTGGAGAGGATGAGTTTGACAAACTCCTGCTCCATCGGGGCCAGCGGCTTGTTCGGGTGCTTGTTCACGTACAGATACAGGAAACGTGACAGCGGATACTTGCCGGTGATGGCGTTGTCGGCGTTGGCTTCGACGAAGGTCTTGCCATCCTTGGACAGCGGCACGGCACGCACACCAGAGGTGACATAACCGATACCGGAATAACCTATCCCGTTGAGGGACGCTGACACAGACTGCACCACAGAGGCAGAACCGGGCTGCTCGTTCACGCCGCTCTTGAAGTCGCCATCACAGAGGGCGTGCTCCTTGAAGTAACCGTAGGTACCGGATACCGAGTTGCGACCAAACAGTTGCAAATCCTTGCCTGACCAGTTGCCATCCAGACCCAGATCAGCCCATTGGGTAGCGGCCTTGCTCTCGCCACACTTGAGGGTGCTGGAGAAGACGGCATCGACCTGCTGCATGGTCAGCCCCTTGATGGGGTTGTCCTTGTTGACGAACACGGCCAGGGCATCGACAGCGACGCGAATGGCGGTCGGCTTGTAACCATAACGCTTCTCGAATGCTTCCTCTTCACCCGACTTCATGGCGCGGCTCATGGGGCCGAACTGGGAAGTGCCTTCGGTCAGGGCGGGGGGCGCTGTGGAGGAACCCGCGGCCTGGATCTGAACGTTGACGTTCGGATAGACGCGTTTAAATTCTTCGGCCCACAGGGTCATCATGTTGGCCAGGGTATCGGAACCCACGGACGACAAGTTGCCGGAGATGCCGCTAACCGGCGCGTATTCAGGCAGATTTTTGTCGACGCCGTAAGCCATTGTGCTGGCAGAGAACACCACTGCAGCAGTCACACCGATAACAGCAGCCAATTTGTTGAGTTTCATCCAATCTCTCCAAAATTACAGAAGGTCCGTTCTTTAAGACGGCGCCAGTATCTGACCTGGCAGTGACAAATTTATGTCTTGTTCATGACGCTTTGATGACAAACCACCAGATAAGCAGAAAACATGAAGGGCCGCGGCTGCGACCCTTCATGAACCTCAAAAAGACAATCAATGGGTTCTATTTTGCCGTTGCGATCGCAGGCTTTGCCACCACCAGGCGCGCCGGGATCAGGAAACTGAATCGGCTGCCCATGCCGACCCGGCTGTCGATATCCAGGTGAGTGTCGTGATGACTCAAGGCATGCTTGACGATGGCAAGGCCAAGCCCGGAACCGCCGGTGTGCCGCGAGCGCGCCTTGTCGACCCGATAGAAACGCTCGGTCAACCGCGTCAGATGATCCGGAGTGATCCCCTCCCCCTCATCGCTCACCGCAAACAGCGCCTGGGAGCCCTGCCTGCGCCACTCCACCACTATCTTGCGACCGGGCGGCGTGTAGTGGATCGCGTTGTAAACCAGATTGGAGACGGCGCTACGCAACTGATGTTCATCACCGAGCAGCCAGAGATCCGGCTGAACCAGAAACTCGATGACATGGGATCGCTCGCCGGAGAGCGCCCGCGCCTCTTGTTCAAGCAGGAACAGCATGGCTGGCATGTCGACCCTGTGGGAGAGATCGATGTCCGGCGCCGCCTCGATGCGCGACAGGGTGAGCAGCTGGTTCACCAGATTATCCATGCGCACCGTCTGCTCCATCATGACCTTGTGCGCCTTGGCCCACATGGCCGGAGGGGGCGGCTCTTCCGTCATCTCCAGATAGCCCTTGAGCACGGTCAGCGGGGTGCGCAACTCATGGGAAACGTTGGCCACGAAGTGTTTGCGGGTCTTCTCCAGGCTGCGCAGTCGGGTCACGTCCCGCACCACCAACATGGCCTGATCCTCGGCGTAGGGCATGATGCGAAATTCGAGAAACTTCTCCTCGTTGATGGGGGAGTGCATCTCGAAGGGCTCATCATAGTCACCCTTGTTGAGGTAGCTGACGAAGCTGGGCTGGCGAATGAGGTTGCCGATATGCTGGCCCGCATCCTCCGGCCAGCGAAAGCCGAGCAACTGCTCGGCCAGCCGGTTGCACCAGAGGATGCTGCCATCGGTACGAAACACCACGGCGGCATCGGGCAGCGCTTCGGCCCCTTCCCGGAAACGGCGGATCAGCCCCGCCAGCTCCCGGCGCCGTGCTCTATGACGCTGTTGCAGCTTGTAGATACCGTTAAAAATGTACTCCCAGCTACCGCTACCGCTGGGCGGCACCAGGCTGCGTTCGTGCCACAGCCAGTCAGAGAGCCGCTTCTGGAAACGGTAATGCCACGCCAGATGCAGGCAGGTGGCTGCCAGCAGACTCAGGGCCAGGCACTCCATCAACCATCCAAACAAGGCGAAGGGCAGGTAGAAAAATGCCATTCGCCACAACTGTCGCCGCCAGGCGTAGGGTTGCAACATAGCTGCCTCTAGAGACGGGTGGAGAAGCGATACCCTGCCCCGCGCACCGTCTGGATCAATCTGTCGTGGCCCGAGCCTTCGACTGCCTTGCGCAGCCGGCGAATGTGCACATCCACCGTCCTGTCTTCCACATAGACGTTGGTGCCCCAGACGTTGTTGAGCAGTTGCTCGCGGCTGTAGACCCGCTCAGGGTGGGTCATGAAGAAGTGGAGCAGCTTGAATTCGGTCGGTCCCATGTCCAGCGCCCTGTCTTCGGCACTGACCCGGTGGGAGACCGGATCCAGCTTCAAGCCCTGTACCTCGATGACCTCGTCCACCGAGGTGGGCGACACACGACGCATCACGGCATGGAGGCGAGCGGTCAGCTCCTTGGGAGAGAAGGGTTTGGTAATGTAGTCATCGGCACCGGCCTCCAGGCCGCGCACCTTGTCCTCTTCCTCACCCCGGGCAGTCAGCATGACCACCGGGATCTGGCGAGTCATCTCATCTTGCTTGAGTTGCTTGAGGAACTGGATACCGCTGCCCCCCGGCATCATCCAATCCAGCAGGATCAGTTCAGGGTAAGGTTCGCACACCTTGGCCAGCCCCTCGGCGAAGTCCGCCGCCTCTATCGCTTCGTATCCTTTCTGTTCCAGTACAAAACAGAGCATTTCGCGGATCGGTGCCTCATCCTCGACCACCAGTATTCGCTTTGCCATATCCCTTCTCTCTCCTCATGAAGATTGGTGCGCCAATTATTAGAATTTTGTATGACACTTTTATGACTTTATGACAGCAAGGAGAATAAACGTTTTCAGTTGCGACTGTCAGCACCACGCGCCAGAAGGTCCCAACGGTTGCCACTGATGTCCTCAAACACCACGACAGTGCCGTAACTCTCCTGCCGCGGCTGTTCACAAAAGTGGACACCGGCGGCGCGCATCCGCTCATAGTCACCCCAGAAATCTTGAGTCTCCAGGAACAAAAAGACCCGCCCACCCCCTTGTTTGCCGATATGGGACGCCTGCTCGGCATTGGCGGCCTGTGCCAACAGCAGGGCGCAGCCAGGCTGGGTGGACGGGGCGACCATGACCCAGCGCTTGCCCGGTTTGCCAGGCTCGTCGAGCAGCGTGTCTTCGAGCAGGGTGAAGCCGAGGCTCTGGGTGAAAAAAGCGATGGCGGCATCATAGTCCGCGACCAGCAGGGTGAGGGCGCCAAGGTGAGAAGCCATGGGGAATTCCTTGTGAGCATGAGGCTCAATGAGTGTGGGAGGTCCGGCGGCCAGATAGCAAAACAGGGCCGGGCGGCCCTGTCATTATGCCTGTCGCTACCCAGGCATTAATAGTGCGTTATCAATCCTTGGCCCTGACAGCGGAGGTCAGAAATAGAGGCGGGCGACAGACTCGATGACGCAGCCGGGGCGACGCACGCCCTCTATCTCCACCTTGATCTCCTTGAGCAGTTCCAGTCCGCCCTTGATGGGAGTCACTCGAATGAGCTTGGTGCGGGCGCGCACATTGCTGCCCACCTTGATGGGATAGGGAAAACGCACCTGATCCAGACCAAAGTTGACCACCATGCGCGCCGTGGGGAACTCGGGGTTCTCCTCATCCACCGACCCTGTCAATCTTGGCAAGAGCGCCAGGGTCAGAAAACCGTGGGCTATGGTGCTCTTGAATGGCGATTCGGCGGCGGCGCGATCCGGGTCCGTGTGTATCCACTGGTGATCGCCAGTGACGGCGGCAAACTGATTCACCATATCTTGGCTGATGTGGAGCCAGTCACCGACATGGGTCTCCTCGCCGAGCTGGGCCTGCAAGCGGTCGAAGACCAAGGCCGCTTCCCCTTCGAGGGCAATCGCCGGCGCGGGCTGTGCCATGCCCTGACCGTTCACGACCTGACGTTGCTGGGACTGTTGTTCCACCTCGACAACGGGTTGGCCATGGGCGTCGAGCACCCGCCCCAGCAAGGGGTGAAGGTGCGCCTTCTGCTGAAACTCACGCCAGTAGTCACGGATAGCCGGCGAGAGCCAATCCTTGAGCTCAAAGGGGTGTTGCGCCAAGATTTCGCGCTTTCGCTTCAGAAAATCGACCACTTTCATTAACCAATCCCTATCTCTAATTAACCAACGAACAGGTCTAACCAGTCCTATTTTATGAAAGTTTCAGCTGCAAGTGCAAAAAAATCTCGGCGTACAACTGTACCGGCGGCGAGAGTGACCACTCACATGAGCTTCCCAGGCCGCGCCAGTCCTGCGGAAAAACGATTATCTGCTTTCGGGTCCCTTGCCCAGATAGCGCAGCCTGAAATGGCCAAAGTGCCTCATCAAGGCAATAGCATCGCCTCATCTGACGAAAAACATGACGACCAACACCCCTGCCGGGGAGCGTCAGGGGTTTGTCATTGCGCGGGGATCGGCCCGATCACGCCGTGGGCATCAGGTCAAGGTCATTACTCGACAAGGGGGGAAGGGGCGAGGAGGAAAGTGGTCAATCCGCCTCTGCCCCAGAGCCGGGACGCTGAGGCTCTGGGAGCGGGCCTGTGAAGAGTATCAGCCTCCCGGCCAGAGGTGTCGGCTTCAGCGTCGCCATGCAGCACGACGCGCCACAGGGGCTCTCCTGCGCACTCAGCTCAGTCGGACCAGCGATTGTCGCTCTGGAAGCTCCAGGCCAGGATCCGGCTCTGTTTGTTACCCAGGCTCATCTCGATCACCTGCTGCCGCTTGGCGCCTGCCTGGGTGATTGCCTGCTTGGCCGCCGCCAGGTTCTCTTTTTTCGAGACCAGCGAGCTGAACCAGAGACATTGACCGGCAAAGTCCCGGCTCTCCCGGATCAGGGACGCGAGGAAGGCCGCTTCGCCCCCATCACACCAAAGCTCGGCCTTCTGACCGCCGAAATTGAGCACAGGAGCCTCGCTGCCAACCTCGCCCTTGCCCAGGTTACGCAGTTTGCGGCGGGTACCCTCACTGGCCTCTGCCAGGGAGCCGTGAAACGGCGGGTTGCACAGGGTCAGGGTGAAGCGCTCCCCGGGCCCTATGATGCCGTGAAACATCCGGCGAGCATCCGTCTGCAATCGGCACTCGATCTGCTTGCCCAGACCATTGCTGAGCGCCAACAAGTTGGCCGCCTTGACCGACACGGGATCGATGTCGGCCCCAACGAAGCGCCAGCCATACTCGCGACAGCCCAGCAACGGATAAATGCAGTTGGCGCCAACACCGATATCGAGCACCCTCACCCCCTTGCCGGTCCGCGGCGCCGCTTCCCCCTCGCTGATGAGGTCGGCCACATGGTGCAGGTAGTCGACCCGTCCCGGGATCGGCGGGCAGAGGTAACCTGCGGGCAGATCCCAGTGGCGTATGCCGTAATGCAACGCCAGCAGCCCCTTGTTGAGCGCCTTGACGGCGGCGGGGTCGGCAAAATCCAGGGTGCGAGTACCATGGTCGTTGGTAAACACGAAAGGGGTCAGTTCGGGAGTGCGCAGGCAGAGAGCCGCCAGATCATAGGGAGCATGATGGCGATTGCGGGGATGCAATCCGGCTTTGGTGGTTGTCTCTCTGGTCATTGGGGGCCTAGTCATCTGGAGCCTGGTCAATCCTGGCGAAAAGCGGGCCCACACTATAGAGAGTCGGCCCGCAAAAGTCTAAATGATGGCCATAAAAAACCGGGCAGCCAGGACCCGGTTTGAGTGAGGTTGGAGAAACTGTCCGTACTGCGAACGGTTTGTCCAGCCTGGCTCTTAAATCTCGATGCGGCGCGCTTGCCAGAACTTATTGCGCCAGTACTGATTGTCCAACCGGGAGCGTGTCACACCGGCTCGGGTCGAGGCGTGAATGAACTCGCCGTTGCCCACATAGATGCCCACATGATTGAGACGGGAGCTGATCTTGAAGAATACCAGGTCACCTTCAACCAGTTCCTGCTTGGAGACCCTGGTGCCTTCGTGCACCTGGGAGCGGGTATCGCGGGGCAACTCTATGCCCACTGCGTTGCGATACACTTCACGGGCGAAAGCGGAGCAATCTATGCCGCGTTCACTGGTACCACCGAAACGGTAGGGGGTACCACGCCACTCTTTGAATACGGTCAGAATTTCGTTTACGTCAGGTGTTTGGTTGACTTCCGGTTCAACCACGGGCTCCATCATGGAGACCTCGATCTTACTAGCGACATCGGGTTGGGGTGCCGAGGCACAACCCACCATGCCGAGTGAGACCAGCAGTAGCATCAGGTAACGCAATCCTTTATCCCCGCAAATTTGTTAAAAGTTGTTAAAATACGGCCTTTGGCAGGCAAATTATGAAATGCAACAGCCCTCGACTATATCCAAGAATCCTATCGAGGCAAGTGAAAATCCCTATCAAGTTCACAGTTTTGCAAGAAAATGCGTTATTTTTCATCATTAATGTGAAGATTGACCCACAAGATACCCCATAGGCAAGCCGCTGCGGTGCCGCTGCAGAGTGCTATTTATCCCTGTTTTATCGATATTTTGAAGTGAATAATGATGATAACCACGGATCTATTTTTGTTAAATTCTGCCAAGGTGGCCGAAGACCCGCTGTCAGGCTTGGAGCACCTGCTCAATCCAGCCCAGCACCGGCAATGGCAGCAGATAACACAGCCCCATCGCCGCCAGGAGTTCCTGATCAGTCGAGCCACAATTAATCGGTTATTGGGGGCCCGTCTTGGTCAGGACCCGCAAAATCTGCAGTTTTGTAGTGGTCCCCATGGCAAACCGACCCTCGCCGGTCCTGAGTCAGATTCCTGTCATTTCAATCTGAGCCACAGCGGCGACTGGCTGGTCATTGCCATCGGTACCCGGGGGCCTCTGGGGGTCGATCTCGAACTCGGACGCAGACCCCGCGCCCCCCTCCCCCTCGCCCAACGCTTCTTTACCGCCGCCGAGTATCAACACCTGGCAGGATTGCCGAGCGCGCAGCAGAGATCCAGCTTCTATCGACTCTGGTCACGCAAAGAGGCCGTGCTCAAGGCCCATGGCGGTGGCATCGCCGCCGGATTGGAGAAGGTGGAGTTTGTGCCCGATGAAGACTGGCGCCTGCTCAATCATCTGGATGGGATCCCTTATCGAGTCTGTGACTGGCCCTGGCAGGGAGGCTGGCTCAGCCTGGCGGGAGGAGAGGGTGAGGTGCATCTGCATCAACTCGATGAATACCTTGAAATCATGACAGGAGAACCCCATCTTGATAAAAACCCCTAGCCAAGAGCCAGCCTCATGATCGTTGACATCCATCCCCAGAATTTCCAGCTCGAGTTGCTCGATGCCTCCATGCAAAAACCGGTCGTCATCTATTTCTATGCGCCGCAGATGCCGGAATGCCAAGGGATGACGCCCCTCATCGAACAGCTGGTGGGTGAGAACAACCCGCAGGTCACCCTGGCCAAGGTGGACATGAACGATCCCCAGCTGCAACCGCTGGCCGGTCAGCTTGGCCTGCGTGCCCTGCCCGCGCTGGTGCTCTTCCACCAGGGACAACCGGATGAGCAAGCCATGCTGGAGGGTCCGCAAGATGAACAGACCCTGCGCACCTATTTCGCCGCCTTCTCTCCCAAGGAAGAGGAAGAGCTGCTCAAGCGAGGACAGCAAGCCCTCGCCGAAGGGCAGGCCGATGAGGGCTATGCCGATCTCGCCAAAGCCCATCAGCTGGCAGGGGATCGCCACGATATCCATCTCTGGCTCATCCAGGCAGCCCTCGACCTCAATCGCCTCGACGAAGCGGCGCAGCGGCTCACTCAAGTTCCCATGGCAGCCCAAGATGATCACTATCACACCCTCTGCTCGCGTCTGGCACTGGCGCAACAAGCCGCTGACAGCCCGGAGCTGCGTGCTCTGGAGGCCCGTTATCAGCAGGCCCCTGACGATTTCGCCCTGGCTCAGGAGCTGGCCGTGCTCTACCACCAGGCGGGACGTCAGGAGGAGGCCCTCACCCTATTGCTGACCGTGTTGCAGCGGGATCTCGGCTTCGGTGACGCGAGAAAGACCTATCTCGATATCCTGGCGACCATGGGGGCTCACCCGGCGGTGGCCGGTTTCAGACGCAAGCTCTACAGCCTGCTCTATTGAGTCTTACTGGTACGATGAGAGGAGAGGGCTATGCCGAAGGGCATGGCTCTTTTTTATCAATGAGATCAGAGAAACAGATACTGTCGGGAAAACAAGAAAAGAGGGGGGTAACTGGCGGGACCTGGCAAGGAAAAGCCAAATTTTTGGCAAAAAAAAATGGCGCAGAGACTGCGCCATTTTTTCGCATGAATTACTTCTTGTAGGAAGTAGCCATGTTGTCCAGACGCTGGTTAGCGCGCATGGCTTCTTGGTTGGCTTGAGCAACATCAGCGGCCATTTTGGATTGATCAGCACGAACAGCGCTAACATCTTGAGCCAGTTGGTCAACTTTGTTAGACAGGTTCTGTACGGAGGTTTCCAGTTCGCTGGTGTTAGCACAACCGCCCAGCAGGGCAGACAGACCAACAACACCTACCAACAACAATTTTTTCATTTTTAAAGCTCCCTTGAGCTCGCCAGACGTTTAGCAAGCGGCGTGATTATGGCACAAAAAATTCTTACTTTGGATAGGCCTCATCACAGATAAATGCATTAAAACCCTCATTTTTTTTTCCATTTGCACGACTTGCGCAAATTTCAAACAAAATGGGGCCTCAGTGATGAGGTTCGGACAAAGCGTAACCAAAAAATGCCCTTATTACAATTTCGTATGGAACTTAGGCCGAATGCTCTGTCAACATCTGACGATACAGCACCAGATCTTCTATGGTCAGCACCGGCAACTGATGCTGGCGACCAAAAGCCACCAGATCCGGCAGACGCGCCATGGTGCCATCTTCGTTGGTCACTTCGCACAGCACTCCGAACGGTTTGAGTCCTGCCAGCTGCATCAGATCCACGGTCGCCTCGGTATGACCCCGACGGCTCATGACACCACCATTGCGAGCCCGCAGCGGGAAGACGTGACCTGGGTGGTTGAGATCGGACGGCTTGGCGCCATCGGCGATGGCGGCTCTGATAGTGGTGATGCGATCGGCGGCGGAGACCCCGGTGGTGACCCCCTGGGCCGCCTCTATGGTGACGGTGAAGGCGGTCTGGTATTGACTGGAGTTGGCCTCCACCATCATGGGCAGCTCGAGCTGACGCACTCTATCCTCCGGCAGGCAGAGGCAGACGATGCCGGAACACTCGCGGATCATCATGGCCATTTGGGCGTTGGTCATGGACTGCGCCGCGAAGATGAGATCCCCTTCATTTTCCCTGTCCTCATCGTCGGCAACCAGTACGCCGCGACCGGCGCGCAGGGATGCCAGAGCCGCTTCGACTCTTTCGATGGGATGACCAAATTCACTGAGTAAAGACTGATTCATGGTAAGACTCCGTTAACTTCACAAGTACCAGAATCAGGGCATGGAGCAGACAGAGAGAGGCATGCGGCGGCCACCCGAAAGGGCCACGCGTGGAACACGCTGTCTTATCCTCTTTCATCCGGACTATGACCGTCGGCTCCGGCATCTCACCGGATCTGCTGACCCCGACGACGAGTCGGGCGCTCGCGGGCTCCCCGAGTCAATCGGGATACCGCCGGTGGGGAATTTCGCCCCGCCCTGAGAATAAGCGCAGACAGACTAAAGAAATTTGTCCCGCGATGCCAGCATGCGGGCCTAAAAACCGCAAGCTGTCGAGATTTGACGCCCGGGCTGTGCTTGGGCTTTTCCTTTATGGCATAGTGCCTCAAAAACTGTGCCGCAAAGGCAGTGCCTAACCAGCGAGTCCGGCGGATACACTGCTCCGCCCGGATGGCCACCACACTACGGAAATGATGACAGACATGGAAAAGAAAATACTGCTCACGGATTGCCAGGACGCCAAGGGCCTCATCGCCAAGATCACCAACATCTGCTACAAGCACCAGCTCAACATCAACAAGAACGACGAGTTCGTCGATCACGAGAACGGCCGCTTCTTCATGCGCACCGAGCTGGAGGGGCGTTTCAATGACGAGACCCTGCTGGCGGATCTCGATGATGCTCTGCCCGCTGGCGCCCTGCGTCGCCTGGTCAAGGCGGGCAAGAAGCGGATCGTCATATTGGTGACCAAGGAGACCCACTGCCTCGGGGACATTCTGATGAAGAACTATGCGGGCGCCCTGGACATGGACATAGTGGCGGTGATCGGCAACTACGACACCCTGGCGGAATTGACGGGCAAATTCGATATCCCCTTCCATACCGTCAGCCATGAAGATCTGAGCCGCACCGAGCACGAAGAGCAGGTGCGCGCCATCATAGACGGCTATCAGCCGGACTACGTGATCCTGGCCAAGTACATGCGGGTGCTGACCCCCAGCTTCGTCGAAGCCTATCCGCGCAAGATCCTCAACATCCACCACTCCTTCCTGCCCGCCTTCATCGGGGCGCGCCCCTACCGCCAGGCATTCGATCGCGGGGTGAAGCTCATCGGCGCCACCGCCCACTTCGTCACCGACGATCTGGATGAAGGCCCCATCGTCGAGCAGGATGTGATCCACGTGGGCCACACCTTCAGTGCCGAGGGCATGGCCAAGGCGGGCCGGGACGTGGAAAAATCCGTGCTAAGCCGCGCCCTGGAGCTGGTGCTCAACGAGCGGGTCTTCGTCTATGGCAACAAGACGGTGGTGTTCAAGTAACAGCGCCATGCAAAAAGGCCCCGCGGGGCCTTTTTTGTTATCGACAGGCGGGTGGGAACCCCCACTCAGCGCTCTGCTCTCCTGATGTCACGCCGTCATCACCTATGGTCAGCACGGATAACCCCTTCGCCCGACTGTGGGGCCAGTTCTGTCTCTGCCTCCAGGATGGTGCGCCGCTGGGCCGCATCGACCCAGTCACCATAATCGGCGAGCAGGGCCCGCAACTTGGGCTGGATGCTGATCTGGCAAAAGGGCTTGTCCGGCTGACGATAGTAGTAATCGCGGATCCCGGGGCGGGATGGCGAGAAGTCACGATAGCGCAGCGCCTCGGTCAGCAGGGGTTCGCTAAAGTGCGACTGCAGATCCGTGAGCATCTCGGCCACCCGGTGGCGTTGCACCTCATCGAAGCAGTAGAGGGCGGAGCGATAGCGATGGCGCAGGGCATGTGAGTTGGTGGCACTGTGACTGTGGAGATGGATCTCGACCAGCAGCGCCAGCGGCAGGCAGGACTCATCGAAGTGGACTATCACCCCCTCGTTGAATCCGGCGGCAACCAGGGCGCCATTGACTGTGCTGCTGGCGGGGGCATCCGTCTCGATCCCTTGCACGGCGTCAGCATCCTGCGCGGCCAGCCAGCCCTGCTCCACATCCGCTACGCCGCGCAGCGAGCGAAATACCGCCTCGGTACACCAGTGACAACTGCCGCCCAACCCTATTTTGCTCACCCTTCCCCCATCACACCTTTCGTTTACCCGGCGCCATGATGGCCAACCATCGCAATGCTGCATATCTCTATGCTAAACCATCGATAGACTGCATAGCTGAATGGCCGTGGCGACGCCATCAGGTCAAGTCGCCTCGGCGGGGTTACCCCCTCAGAGCGGCAGCTCATTGACCGTGAGCTTGCCCTCTTGCAGCTTCAATTCTGCCTTGAGGTTGCTCTGCTGCACCTTGAGATAACCCAGTTGTTGGAGCTGCAACAGCATGGGTGCCAGCTGGGGCACAGCCTCCCCCATCCCTTCGCTCAGATTGAGCTGGAACAGGCCAGAGAGCGCCTTCATGCCATCTTCCTCACCTGCCAGGTTGGCCAGGGTGGTCGACGCCAGGATCAGCTCCCCCGTGAGCGAGGCGGGCTCGCCATTGAGCCGCGAGCTGAGATCAGTCAGGGTCAGGGTCAAACCACGGCCCAGCACCTGATCCAGGGCGGCCAACAGGGCTTGCTGATCCAGGCTGCCCTCGGCACTCAGCGCTTGCAGCGCCTGGTAGCCCGCCAGATCCAGCCCCTTGACCTCAAGATCGAGTTTGGCATCGGTCAGCGCCAGGCTGTCCGTGTCGTTGGCCATGTCCAGGGCGGCCAACTGGATCTGGTAACGATTGGAGAGAGTCTGTGCATCCTCCCCCTCCAGTCTGCTGTGACTGGTGAGCCGTTGCAACGAGACGCGGAGCCCGTCCTGTGGCTGCTGCAAGGAGAAGCTGGCCAGGGTCATGTCACTCTGGGGCGAGAGCCAACTGCCATCGACATCCCTCAGCTCGGCACTCCCCTTCAGGTCTGCCAGCACCATATCCGCCCCGCTTTGGGTTTCATGGAGACTCATACCAGCCCAGTTGAGGGTCATGTGGCCATTGCCGACCAGATCACCGCTGTAATCGGCCTGCAACGGCTGAAACGTCATCTTTCCCTGTTCATGCTTGAGGCTAAGGGCGGCGATGTTGAGCTTGCTCTGACTCCCCTGGGTCAGCAGGTTGGTCAGGCTGGAGAGCTCCAGTCGCCACTCCTTGAGCCCCTGGGACGCCAACAGGGGAGCCAGGGAGCCCTGCTCGGTATCGAGCAGCAAATGACTCTTCACATAGAGCGGCAGGATCAGCCCCTCAACCTTGAACGCCAGCATGATGGGCTCCCCATGGCTCAGCTCGTCATCCAGCTGGGCCAGTGCCTCGGGGCCGATGATCAGACGCATCTCACCGTCGCGGTGCAGCAGATTGCTGCGACTCGGCTGCCACTGCAGCTCGATCCCGCTCTGCTCGCGCAGCTTGATAATCTGCTGCGCCAACTGGCGATCGAATTCACTACCCGTATACCAGCAGGCCCCAAGGCCAGCCCCAATCAGAGCCGCACCTGCGACGCCCCAGATCCACTTTTTCATCAAACCATCCATTTTAATCATGCTTGCAGGCACTTTACGGGGCTGGCTGCACGGCGGCAAGGCCCTCTCACGCTCACAACAAGGGGCTGAACAGGTAGAAAATGTTCTCCATGGCCCGCTTGTACCAGGGTCGGGCACGCCAATCGGCCAGCACCATGGGGGTCGCCTCCTTCATGTAGCCCTCGACCAGCTTGCTCAGCTGGCCGACAAACTCGGCATTATCGACCAGCAGGGTGACCTCGAAGTTGAGCCAGAGGCTGCGTCTGTCGAGATTTACCGTGCCCACCAGGGCGAAGTCATCATCGACCAGCACGCTCTTGGTATGCAGCAGACCGGCATCGTAGCGATACACTTCCACCCCGGCCTCCAGCAGCTCCTCCATGAAGGCATTGCAGGCATGGTTCGCCATCAGGGAGTCGTTACGATCGGGCAGGATCAGCTGTACCTGCACGCCCCGTGCCGCTGCCGAGGAGAGCGCGGCCGCAAGGGGATCGTCGGGTACGAAATAGGGGGTGGTCAGCACCAGATGGCTGCGGGCCTGGTAGATGGCGAGCAGCAGGCTCTGCTGGATGCAGTCACCGCCGACGAAGGGGCCGGACGGGATCAGCTGGGCACGATAGTTGTTTTGCGGCCAGGATTCGGGTTCGTGCTGCAGGCTGTCGAGCAGCCGTTCCCCGGTCTCCACCTCCCAATCCCAGACGAAGATGGACCACATCAGCGGCACTATGGGCCCTTGCACCCGGATCATGATGTCGACCCACTGGCCTATGCCGGCATCCTGCTTGAAGAAACGCGGATCCACCAGGTTCATGGAGCCCGTGTAACCCACCCTGTCATCGATCACCACCAGCTTACGATGCATGCGCAAGTCCTGGCGCTGGAAGGGGATGCGCCAGGCACCGACCGGCAGCACCTCGACCAGCTTGACCCCGGCCTGACGCAGCACCTTGGGCCAGTGGGAGCGGAAGAACGCCTTGCTTCCCACGGAATCGAGCAGCAGACGACAATCCACGCCGCGCTGCGCCACCTCGCACAGGGCCTCGCACACCTCGTCCGCCCAGCCGCCAGGGTGCCAGATGTAGAACTCCAGATAGCAAGATTGGCTGGACTGACGGATATCCTTGGTGATCTCGCGCAAGATCCAGTCCGGCTTGTGGAGCAGCACCATGCGGTTGCCGGAGAGCATGGGCATGGCGAGTCGCCCCTGGATAAGATCGTGCAGGGGCTGAGCCTTCTCGCTCACCTCGCAGTGGTGCTGCGGGAAGAGCCGGGCCAGTTGGCGGATCCACTTGGCGTAAGGGCGATACATGGCCTGAGCCCGCTCGGCACGCCGCTTGCCGAGGCGCACCTCGCCAAACAGCACATAGAAGCCGACGCCGGCGAAGGGGATGGCGTAGATGAGAGAGAGCCAGGCGAGGGAGACCCCGATTGGGCGGCGCTTCATCACCACACGCAGGGAGACACCGGCGACGATGACGGTGTGAAACAGCAGCAGCAGCAGGCCCAGGAAGCGGGAGAACAGCAGATGAATGTCATATTCCAGAGTGTTGAACACGGGAACTCCTTTGGACATGGGATGAGGGCGGCCAGGAGATCCCGCCGAGCTGGGATGATATGCTGTCGGGCCAATCCCATTCAATCAGGACACAAGCATGATCCTGCACACTATGTTGCTCAGCCTGGCCATGTTAGGGCAAGGCTCATATGACATCAATGAACAGCAGATCAATCAATATCTGCAATCCCAGGTTCAGGTCGACAAGCAGCTGGAATTGCCCGGTATCATCAAGGCGCATGTCCAGCTGGAACAGAGCGACGTCCAGATAGGGCGCCAGAGCCCGGACACCGCCCGGGTCTTTGGCAAGGGAAAGCTCAACATCACCCTGCCTGACAGCACCAACTACGATGCCCGTGTCTCCATGACCTATGAGGCCAGACCCCGCTATGACAAGACACAGGGCGCCCTGTTTCTGGATAACATGAAGCTGATCGAGTACAAGCTGGAGCCCCTTGAGGCGGAGCAGAAGTTCGGGTTCATGCTCAACATGCTGCTCAAGAGCATGGAGAAGCGGCTCGAGACCCAACCCGTCTATCGACTCGACGACAAGGATCCGCAGCAGCTCTGGCTCAAGGAGAATCTCATCGGCCTGGAGCTGACCCCGGGCACCATACATCTGCTGACCAAGGGCTCATAACGCCACGGCATACTCACCGGGATAGCGGATCAGCAGTTCTATCTGGTAGCCCTGCTGGTGCTGCTTGATGAAATGGCTATGGAGGGGCCCCTTGAGCTCCTCCAATGCCAGGTCGACGAAGCCCACCTTGTGATAGAAGGGCTGCTCGAATGGCAGGGCCTGGCAGATGATGGGCTTGCTGATCAGGTCCTGGCAAGCCAGCTGCAACAGCCGGGAACCCAGCCCCAGAGACTGATAATGGGGGAGCAGGCGAAACCCGCACAGATGGTAATACTCTTCGTCTTCACGCAGCCGCACGGCGCCGACCAGCCAGTGAGCATCGCGTACCACGAAGACCCGCTCGCTCAAGTCCGGCACGTAATAGGAGAATGTGGTTTCGTAATAGTCCCTGATCAGGGAAAGATCCGCATCACAATACTCTTCGAAAGTGAGCTCCATGGCTCGGCCATCCATCAAAACACGCTCCCCTATCCGCTTGTCGCCTTTGGCGCCCACTCGGCCGATCTGATTAGACCAGCCAGCCGGAGAAGATAACACGGGGCAAGACGACAAAACAGCGAGCACTGCGCGCTTTGTGAATAAGCACCGGCAAGGTCATTCAGACACTTTTTTGTTGTGGCCAATCCCTTTTACAAGGCGCCTCTTCCTGGATAGCCCTTGTCCTTCCGGGGGCTGAATGCTTTACTCAACGGGCATCGATGCAAGGAGTACCACAGTGAACACAAGGATGTTGCTCACGATTTTACTCGGCACCAGTCTGCCCGCCTGGGCTCAGTCCCCGCCCCCGGCCGAGGTGGTGATGTTGAGCGTCTCCCCTCAGAAACCCGCTGCCAGCAAACAGTTCCAGGTCTACAAATCCCAGCAGAGCAATGGCGTGATCCGTTACTCGGACATCAAGCCGGAACAGGGGCACTTTGAGGTGCTGCTGTTCAACGACTGTTTCGCCTGTGATCCCAAATCCAGGGTCAACTGGAATACCACCGGTCTCTTCCTCTACGACTATGCCAGCACCATACAGGCCGCGGCACACACCTATGAGGTCGATCCCGCCCTGATCCGGGCCCTGATCCACGCAGAGTCGGCCTTCAACCCAGTCGCCGTCTCGCGCAAGGGGGCCATGGGCCTCACCCAGCTGATGCCTGCCACCGCGCGGGAACTAGGAGTCGGTGACCCCCTGCTGGCGGAACAAAACATCTTTGGCGGGGTCAAGTATCTCTCGGGCCTGCTCAAGCAATACAAAGGGGATGTGGCCCTGGCCAGCGCCGCTTACAACGCCGGTGCCGGCGCCGTGCAGAAATATGGTGGCATCCCCCCTTATGCCGAGACCCGGGCCTATGTCAACCGGGTCCAACTACTCCATCAGCGCTATCTCACCATGCTGAAGGCAAAGGGGCTCTGACACGCCAGCGAGCCTGTTCCTGAAACAAAAAACACGCCAGGCGGCGTGTTTTTTTCGATACACAGGAGCAGATTATTTCTGCTCAGTCGCCACCATGCGGTAGGCCAGAGCGCCCAGGATACCGCCCACTATGGGGGCAACCCAGAAGAGCCACAGCTGACTCACCGCCCAGTCACCCACAAACAGCGCCACACCGGTACTGCGTGCCGGGTTGACCGAGGTATTGGTCACCGGGATGCTGATCAGGTGGATGAGGGTCAGACAGAGGCCGATGGCGATGGGGGCAAAGCCCGCCGGCGCGCGGCTGTCGGTCGCCCCCATGATGACGAACAGGAAGAAAGCGGTCATCACCACTTCACATACCAGGGCCGCCAGCATGGAGTAACCACCGGGGGAGTGCTCGCCAAAACCGTTGGAAGCAAAACCGGCACTCACATCGAAACCGGCTTGACCGCTGGCGATGACGAACAGCACGGCACCCGCGGCTATCCCACCCAGCACCTGCGCCACTATGTAAGGCAACACACCGCTCGCCGGGAAGCGACCACCGGCCCACAGGCCCATGGTCACGGCCGGGTTGAGATGGCAACCCGAGATGTGGCCAATGGCAAAGGCCATGGTCAACACGGTCAGACCAAATGCCAGGGAAACCCCGAGCAGACCGATGCCTACCTCCGGAAAGGCCGCCGCCAACACGGCACTGCCACAACCGCCCAGCACCAGCCAAAAGGTGCCCAAAAACTCTGCTGCATAAGGTCTCACGATAATTCTCCTGATTGATCAATGTCTTCTATGACAGAAGCCTCACAAGAGCCTGCCATCACAGCAAGTGTATTATCGGGATATGAAGGCGGATGACGAGGGGCAACTTTTCCGGCAAAAACGTGACAGCCATCACAAGTTATTGTTCTTTCAGCAAGATATCCCTATATAGAAGAAGGGCTTAACAGATGGCGCCAAAGGGGTACGACAAATTTTGGCGTCATTGCGCAACAAAAATACATCCGAGACGGGATCAGGAAGGCTCCTGGCCGTGTCACCCTGCATCCGGCAATTTTTATCAGCGATAGCGGCCACGGGCGGCGCCCGATACCCGGCCGGCCATCTTGATCAGGCTCTGGCGGGTATGGAAGTGGCAGAGGGCAACGCCCAGGGCATCGGCCGCATCGGCCTGTGGGGTGGCGGAGAGCTTGAGCAGATGAGTCACCATATGCTGCACCTGCTCCTTGGCGGCGCCCCCGGTACCCACCACGGCCTGCTTGATCTGAGTGGCCGAATACTCGCTCACCGGCAGATAGGCATTGACCGCTGCGACAATGGCGCTGCCACGAGCCTGGCCCAGCTTGAGGGCGGAGTCAGGGTTGCGCGCCATGAAGACCCGCTCTATGGCAAATTCGTCCGGCTTGAACTGGGTGATGATCTCGCAGACGCCGTCATAGACTTGTTTGAGACGCTCTGGCAACTCGCCACAGTCGGTGCGAATGCAGCCCGACCCCAGATATTCTGCCTTGCCGGCGACGATACGAAGCACACCGTAGCCCGTGATCCGCGAGCCGGGATCTATCCCCAAAATGATACTCATGACAGCTGTTATTCCGAAGGCAGATGATGGGCGCCAAGATAGCACAAAGTCGCTCCCCCTTGGCTCGCGCCTTGCGCGCAATACGGGTCCCCATGGCAGGCAAGCCACCTCAAGAGGCGGTGTCGGGGACGTCCATCATCGCACGCTGTTTTGCAGGCTAACCCACCTCCACGCGGTTGCGCCCCCTCTCCTTGGCCCGATAAAGCGCATCATCGGCTCTCACCAGCGCCTGCTCCAAGGGGTCGCCCCGACGCTCAGCTACCCCGAAAGAGGCGGTGATGCTCAAGGATGCAGGCCAGTTATCATATGCAGCCAGGGCGAGGCGGATCCGCTCGGCCAACGTGTGTGCCCGCGCCTCTTCGTAGTGCAGGCAGATCAGGATGAACTCCTCCCCGCCCCAGCGGATCAACCGACACAGACTATCGCAACAGACCAGTACCTCGCTGACCAGATGCTTGAGCACCTCATCGCCGATGGCGTGGCCATGGTTGTCGTTGACGCGTTTAAAGTGATCGAGATCCAGATAGATGACACTCAGCGGCATGTCGCCCAACTCACTGAGCAGGGTCTGACCACCGAGGCGGTTGAGGGCGCCGGTCAGGGGATCATAACGCGCCTCCATCTCGGAACGGCGGCTCTGTTCAGACAGGGTCTGGTTGCGCTGCTCGGCCTGCAGCCAGGCCGCACGGGCCCGCCGCAGCTTGTCGCGCAGCAACAGGTGCTGCATCAGGAAAACCAGCAAGCCGTAACCCAGCCAGAAAGCGAGCAGACCACGATAGAAGAGGCCCACCGCCAGCCAGGGGCCATAGAAACTGAGTTTCTCGACCCTGAGTCTGTACTTCCCCATGGGCATCTCGGCGCCGCTGGCCAATTCGACAGCAAATATCCGGCTCAGATCGGGGCCCTGCTGCAGCAGAGGAATGCGATAATCCTGGATCCACCAGGTGGCGGGGCTGAATACCTTGAGCGGGATCTCCAGGTGCAACTCGGGCTTGTGGTTGCGAAACAGTACCTCATTGACCTTGTGGGAGACGGGATCGTCTGGTCTGGAGTAGCTGGGATCGTAGTTGCGCAGATAAATGCGCCACTCCTGAGGCGTGGGGCCATCGACGCTGATGGCCAGCGTCATGCGGCTGAAACCGGACAAGTCCAGCCCCTGCTCAGCTTCGCTCAGGGTAAAAATGATCTCGCAAAAGGGGTGACGGTAGCTGTCGCGCAGATCGCAATCTATCCCGGGCTGTTCGCCGGGCAGCAGCCTGGCTCTGGAGCTTCCCTTGTGGATACCATCGTCCAGGGCGCTGATGACCAGCCGATCCCTGGTCAGCACGTTCAGCTCCCGCTCTGGCCCATACTCGAACAGTGCTATCCCCAGCAGGGTCAACAGCAACAAGGGCCAAAACAGGCGATCAATCAGCAAGGGACCAAATGAGGGCATGACAACTCCGAGGCGACGAGATGCTTACTCTAAATCAACTTGGTGAGCGGCACCCTGATCCAGATTAACCCTCTCCACAAATAGGTTAATAGCCCCCGATTCTGCCCGAAGCCTACTTCGCCATATAGCCAGATAAGTTGAGCCAGCTCACAAAATCAATACGTTAATTAATCGCGACTGCGCTCGAGGCGCCGGTATAGGGTTGTGCGGCTGATACCAAGCCGCCGCGCCGCCTCACTCACATTGCCGTCACACTCGGCCAGGGTGCTGGCGATTTGCCTGTGCCCCGCCTCACGCAGACTGCGAGGCGACGTCTCCTCCCCCCACCCGTCTGGCAGCTGCAAATGCTCTGGTCGGATCCAGTCAAGCCCCTCGGCCAGCACGCAGGCTACCTCCAACGCCTGCTTGAGCTGACGGACATTGCCCGGCAGCGGATGTGCCAGCAGCCGCTGCTCGGCCTCCTCCGTCAGCTGCAATGCGGGATCTATCTCGGCCAGCAAGCGGTTCAGCAATTGGCGCCGGTCCAGTGGCGGCCACTCTCGCCAGGGGGCGAGCCGCTGACGCCAGCCACACAGCCGGTAGTAGAGATCCTCACGAAAGGTAGCGGCGTTGACCATGGCGCCAAGATCCCGGTGGCTGGCGCAGATCAACCAGAAATCCACCGGCTCGGGCCTGTGGCTGCCAAGGGGGGTCACGGCGCGCTCCTGCAATACCCGCAGCAAGCGGGTCTGGGCCAGCAATGGCAGCTCGCCAATTTCATCCAGCATCAGAATGCCGCCATGGGCGGCGCGCAGATAGCCCTGACTCCCCTGGCTGCGGGCGCCGCTAAAGGCCCCGCCCACATAGCCAAACAGTTCGGCCTCCACCAGATCGGCGGGCAGGGCGCCGCAATTGACGCACACCAAAGGGGCGTCGGCCCGACTCGAGGCTTGATGCAGGCTCCTGGCCATGTGCTCCTTGCCGCTGCCGGTTTCCCCCTCCAGCAGCAGCGTGATGCCGCGCTCCAGCATCTTGAGGGGTACATTTGGCTTGCCTTCCACGGGCGCCCGAGAGGGAAGGATCCGGCAGATCTGGCGCTCGCGCAGCAATTGACGACCATCGAAAGCATGCTGGCCCAGCCAGAGTCGACCGGCCCGGTTGGCACCGAGCAGCTCCCCCTCCTCACCCAGCAGCAGCCGCGGTGACCAGAGCGTCTGGGGATCGAGATCCACCAGCCGGCCGGGACGACGGGCCAACAGGGCATTCTCCAGGGTCATGGCGAGCAGTCGCACCGTGCCCAGCATGTCGCCACCGTGATGCCGGGCATCCGAGGAGATATCCAGTACGCCGAGCAGGCTGCCGTCCGGCGCCAGCAGCGGGCAGGCACTGCAACTGAGGAAGCTGTGCTGGGCGAAGAAGTGCTGACTGCCAAGCACCTGCACTTCACTCCCCTCGGCCAGGGCTGTGCCGATGGCATTGGTGCCCTTGCTGCCCTCCCCCCAGCGGGCACCGCTGCGCAAGAAGATGCGCTCCGCATGACGGGCAAAGCTGTCATCGCCGCTGGCGGCGAGTATGGCCCCCTCGCCATCGCAGAGCAGCAACCGGCAGGGTCTTCCTGCCAGCAGCTGGATAAACAGGGGCAGCACGAACTGCTCGAAGCAGAGCACCAGCTCCCGGCTCCCCTCCAACCGGGCCGACAGCTCCCCCTGGGGCAACAAATCCAGCTCGGCGCTCTGTTGACGACTGAGCCCCTGATGCAGGCAACGCTGCCAGGAGCGGTGTATGGGGTCGGACACGGGTAGTTCGCGCATGATGCCTCCTGTTCAGAATCGTGACAGTCGCGACAACGTGTGTCCCGTTTTGGAACAGCAGGCGTCGGCTCGCCAGGATCACTGGTTAAACAAGATACGCCGCCAACCGAGATTTGATAACGTTTTTGTAACTTTTGATGCCGTGGCCTGACCCTTGGCACGGCCCTTGCGATGTCGTGAATGACCACTATGTAGGCAAGCACAGGCTATCCCCGGCGCTGACCGGGCAACAACAGGTCACACACACAAGCACAAGGAAGATGCAATGATCTATACCGCACCCGGCCAGGCAGGCGCCCTGGTCAGCTTCAAATCCCGCTATGACAACTTTATCGGGGGCGACTGGGTTGCCCCCCGCGGCGGCCGTTACTTTGAAAACATCTCGCCGGTCGATGGCCGTGTGTTCTGCGAGGTGGCCCGCTCCGATGCGGCCGACATCGAGCTGGCGCTGGATGCCGCCCACAAGGCCTTTGCCAGCTGGAGCAAGACCAGCGTCACCGAACGCAGCAATCTGCTGCTGCGCATCGCCGATCGCATCGAACAGAATATCGAGGTGCTGGCCATCGCCGAGACCTGGGAAAACGGCAAGGCGGTGCGTGAGACCCTGGCCGCCGACCTGCCGCTGGTGGTGGATCACTTCCGCTACTTCGCCGGCTGCATCCGTGCCCAGGAGGGCTCGGCCGCCGAGCTGGATCAACACACCGCCAGTTATCACTTCAAGGAGCCCATCGGCGTGGTCGGCCAGATCATCCCCTGGAACTTCCCGCTGCTGATGGCAGCCTGGAAGCTGGCGCCCGTGCTCGCGGCGGGTTGTTGCAGCATACTCAAGCCCGCCGAGCAGACCCCGGTCACCATCATGCTGCTGATGGATCTCATCAAGGACATACTGCCTCCCGGCGTGGTCAACGTGGTCAACGGCTTCGGCGCCGAGGCGGGCCAGGCACTGGCCACCAGCTCGCGCATCCAGAAGCTCGCCTTCACCGGTTCCACCGAGATTGGGACCCACATACTGCGCTGTGCCGCCGACAAGCTGATCCCCTCCACCGTCGAACTGGGCGGCAAGTCCCCCAACATCTATTTTGCCGACGTGATGGACTATGAGAGTCAATACATCGACAAGGCGGTGGAAGGCATGTTGATGACCTTCTTTAACCAGGGCGAGGTGTGCACCTGCCCCTCCCGCGCCCTGGTGCACGAGAAGATCTATGACGACTTCATGGAGAGGGTGCTGGTGCGCGCCCGGGCCATCGTGCAGGGCAACCCCCTGGACACCAATACTCAGGTGGGGGCCCAGGTCTCCCGCGAGCAATACGACAAGATCCTGAGCTACATGGCCGTCGGCCGGGCCGAAGGCGCCAATATGCTGATCGGCGGCAATGCCGCCAGGGTGAGCGGGCTGGAGGGGGGCTTCTACATCCAGCCCACCATCTTCCACGGTCAGAACAAGATGCGGGTCTTCCAGGAGGAGATCTTCGGCCCGGCCCTCGGCGTGACCACCTTCAAGAACGAAGCAGAAGCCCTGGCCATTGCCAACGACACTCAATATGGCCTGGGAGCGGGTCTGTGGACCCGTGACAGCAACCTGGCCTGGCGCATGGGTCGCGGCATCCAGGCCGGTCGGGTCTGGGTCAACTGCTATCACGCCTACCCGGCTCACGCGGCCTTTGGTGGTTACAAAAAGTCCGGGATCGGCCGCGAGACTCACAAGATGATGCTGGATCACTACCAGAACACCAAGAACCTGCTGGTGAGCTACGACATCAATCCCCTCGGCTTCTTCTAACCCGAGCCGGAATGAATATCGACGCAGAGGGCGCCCATGGGCGCCCTCTCTTTATATCCGGGGATCCCCCTGGCAGGCGTTGCCAGACGGCCTGCTCAGCTCCCAGGCAGGACCAGCTGCTGGCGATAACGCTGGGGCGAGCAACCCAGCTCGCGATTGAACATGGCGATAAAGGCCGAGGTCGAACCATAACCGAGCCGCCAGCCAATCTCCTGAATGGGTAACTCCCCCTTGAGCCAGGCCAGCGCCTTGAGCAGCCGCAGCCGCGCCCGCCATTGACCAAAATTCATGCCCAGCTCGCGCACGCAGCGCCGGGCCAGGGTGCGTTCGGTGCTGTGCAACTGCCCGGCCCACTGCGCCAGAGTGCGGGGATCGGCAGGATCACTGTGCAGCGCAGCCAGCATGGGGGCCAGCAGCTTGTCCTGGCTCATGGGCAGGTAACTGTCCTGGCAACGGGTATGGGTCAGCTTCTCCACCAGCAGCTCGGCCTGACGCACATCCCAGTCATCTCCCATGTGGCCGACGCGGCGATCGCAAAAGTCCGCCAGCAGCGCCTTGAGCAGCGGGGTCAGCTCCAGCAATCTCGGCTCGTCGGGCAGGCGCCAGGCCAGGGTGTCGCTGACATAGATGGAGGTGTAGTCGAGGGCCTGCTGGTTGTAGGAGGCGTGCTCCAGCCCGGCAGGCACCCAGATGAGGTAATCCGCCGGGGCCACCAGCCGCTGTTCGCCCACCACTATCTCAATGACCCCCAGGCTTATCAGGCTAAGCTGCCCCCAGGGGTGGCTGTGGGCAAGACAGGCATTGCCCGCCTGGATCTGGCTATAGCGAAAATAGAGCGGATTGGGGGGCGCCAGGGCGCGGTCCAGCGCCATGTAGGGGATCGACGGCACGGCTTGTCCTTTTCGAGGGATGAACTGTCAGTTTTACGTTACTTGTGATGATAAAGACAAGAGTAGACTGACGCCATTATCATGAGGAGTCTGTCATGCCCCTGTTTTCCCCCCTGCTGTTCCCAGTCATGGCTGTCTTGATCTGGGCCACCAATACCGTGGTCTCCAAGGCCGCAGCCACCCTGGTCGATCCCGCCGCCATCTCCTTCTATCGCTGGCTGATCGCCGCCCTGGTGCTGACCCCCTTCTGCCTGCCGCAACTGTGGCGCCGTCGCCATGAAATACGCCCCTGGCTCGGCAAGCTGCTGGTGCTGGCGGCCCTTGGCATGGTGCTCTACCAGTGCCTTGCCTATTACGCCGCCCACACCACCTCGGCCACCAATATGGGGGTCATTGGCTCCCTGATCCCCATGCTGACCCTGCTGCTAGGGACACTGCTGTTTCGCCAGCGCCCCGGGCGCCAGGCCTTCATCGGCATGAGCCTCTCCCTGCTGGGCGTACTCTGGCTGCTCGGTCAGGGGGATCCCCTGAGCCTGCTGCGCCAGGGGATCAATCCCGGGGATGCCATGATGCTGCTCGGTTCGGCCAGCTATGCCCTCTACGGCCTGCTGATCCGCCGTTGGCAGTTGCCGTTCGGCCCCTGGCTCAACCTCTACCTGCAGGTGCTGCTGGCGGTGGTATTGCTTGTTCCGGTCGCCGCCAGCGCCGATACCCTGGCCGTCTCCGTCCAGGCCTGGCCGCTGGTGATCTTCGCCGGTATCGCCTCCTCCCTGCTGGCGGCCTACTGCTGGATGCGCGGCCTGGCAAGCATGGGCGCGGAGCGCACCTCGGTGTTCATGAACCTGATGCCCTTGTGCACGGCGCTGATCGCCGTGATCACCCTGGGAGAGCCCATTCACGGCTATCACCTGCTCGGTGGCGGCCTGATCCTGGGCGGCGTCATGCTCTCCCAGTTCAAGCCCAGGGTACGCCCCGCCCTTGTGGAAGAGGCATAAACCGGCGAGACAAGCCGCAGCAGCACAAAGCAAGAAGGGAGCCGAGGCTCCCTTCTTGCTTATCCACGCTAACACCCGCCAGCTCGGTTGCCCCGGCGCCAGTGCGTAACGCCGCTCCGGCCGGTCACGCTGGTCGTAGTCGAGATCCACCTCGACCCTGTAGTCGGACTCCAGATAACGGCGCGCCTTGGTGCGGCTCAAGGAGAGACGCAGCGCCACCGTATTGGTGCAGAAGGCGGTTGTACTCGAACAGCGGCCGACCATGCCGAGCGGCAGGGAGCCGTTCCAGCCGGCGTAGAGGACGCAGGTGGCGAGCCCCAGGAAGATCATCATCGGCATGCCGGCGATCTGCTGGTCGCTCCAGGCGCCCTTCATCTGTACTTCGGGGGTAGAGAGGTTTTTCATTGTTATGCTCCAGCTTGTGGTGTGGCGCCACGCTAGGTATCCCCTCCTGCGCTGTCGGTTAGCTGGCCTGCAAAGCCATATAAAAACATTGAAACCTTCAGCACCATTTCCCTCCCCGCCCCCCTGCCCCCGAAACTGAATGTGAGCTGAATCACGCTTTACTTAGCCTGCGAAATAAATATAATACTTAGCAGGCTAAGTATATGAGGTGTCTGCCATGAAAAAGGATCTGGAGATGTTGCGCGAGCTCTCCCTCGCCGAACAACTGGGGCGACTGCACCGGTTGTGGCGCACCGTGGCCGATATCGAGCTGGCCCCCTTGGGTTTGACCCATCCACGCTGGACCGCGCTCTGGAAGCTGAGCCGCCTCGGCGGCCACCTCAGCCAGAAGACCCTGGCCGAGGCGCTGGAGATAGAGCTGCCCTCCCTGATGCGCACCCTGGGTCAGCTGGAAGAGCTGGCGCTGATCGAGCGCCACTGCTGCAGCCAGGACAAGCGCGCCCGCATCGTCAGCCTGACCCCGGCCGGCAAGGCGCTGCTCGACAAGATCGAGGATCGCATCATGGAGGTCCGCCGGGATCTGCTGGCGGGCATCAGCCAGCAGGAGCTGGCCCAGTTTGAAGAGATAGTGCACCGCATCTCCGCCAATGCCCTCGGCAAGATCGGTGCCCAGCATAAAGAGAGAGAATAAGATGACCCCGGATCAACAATTCAAACGCTGGATCAAGTGGGCCATGGCCTGCTTCATCCTGGTGTTCGGCTACTTCCTGCTGGCCGACATCAAGATGCCCCTCACCCCCCAGGCCATGGCCACCCGGGTCGTCACCAAGATGGCGCCCCAGGTCAGCGGCAAGGTGGTCGAGGTCGCCGTGGTGAACAACCAGCACGTCAAACAGGGGGATCTGCTGTTCATGCTGGATCCAGCCCCCTTCGAGCTCGCGGTCGAGCAGGCCAGACTCGCCCTGGATCAGGCCGAGCAACAGAATCGCCAGCTGGATGCGACCCTGAACGCCGCCGCCGCCGACTTCAGCTCGCTGCAGACCCAGACCGCCCAGAAGCAGCGGGAGGCCGAGCGCATCGATACCCTCTATCGCCGCCACATGGTCTCTGAGCAGCAGAAAGATGACGCAGACAGCGCCGCCCGCACCGCCCGTGCCAACCTGCTGGCCAGCCAGGCCCGCATGGAGCAGGCTCGCGTCAACCGTGGCCTGGCCGGTGACGACAACCTGCTGCTGCGCCAGGCGCGCAACCGCCTCGCCCAGGCAGAGCTCAACCTCACCTACAGCCAGGTCCATGCGAGCCAGGATGGCATCATCACCAACCTGCAGCTCAAGCCGGGCAGTGTGGCCACGGCGGGCGCTCCCCTGCTGGCCCTGGTCTCGGAGCAGGTGGACGTGATCGCCGATTTTCGCGAGAAGAGCCTGCGTAACATCACCCCGCAGAGCCGGGCGCTGGTCGCCTTCGACGGCGAGCCCGGCCGCCTCTATCCGGCCCGGGTCGCCAGCCTGGACGCCGGGGTCAGCGCTGGCCAGTTCGACGCCAACGGCCTCTTGGCCAACCCCATCGAATCCGATCGCTGGGTGCGGGATGCCCAGCGACTGCGCCTGCACCTGACCCTGGATCAGTTGCCCGCCCATCTGCCGGCCGGGGCCCGCGCCACCGTCCAGCTGCTGCCGGACAACGCCCTGAGCGCGCTCTTTGCCCGCGGCCAGATCCGCCTGCTCAGCCTGCTGCACTACATCTACTAATGGGGGCAAGCATGACACTCTGGCACCGAGCCCTCACCGCCAACGAGCTGCGCCAATGCCTGCGCATCGCCTTCGGCAGCACTCTGGGCTTCCTGATCTGCAAGATTTGCGGCTGGAACTACGGGGTCTTCTACACCGTCACCCCCATGCTGCTGCTCGGCATGATCCCGGTGATGAACGGCCACGCCGCCCGCCAGCTTATCGCCGCCGGCGTGATGTGCGGGCTGGAGGTCGGCCTGCTGGGCGGTCTGTTCGGCGGCCATGCCGGCCTGATGACCCCCATCGTCTTCCTGCTGTTTCTCTACCGTTTCGCCGCCATGTCCCGGGGCAGCCTGTTCCTGTTTGGCGCCAACGGTGTGGTAAGCCTCAGCATCATGCTGCACTTTGCCAGCTACCCCCAGACCGACCTGAACAATCTGATCTTCAGCAACCTCTGGGCCAACATACTGTCGGTGCTCATCGCCTACCTGGTGACGATCCTTATCCCGGATGTGGAGGCTCACGCCCCCAAAGCCTCCTCCGTCAAGGCCCCGCACCGGCTGCGGCACGAGGCACTGCTCGGTGCCAGCATCGCCACCCTCTCATTTTTGGTGTTCCAACTGTTCGATCTGCGCGACTCCATGTCCGCCCAGGCGACCACACTGATGCTGCTTTTTCCCATGCACTGGGACGGGGCCCTGAGCTATGCCCGCAAGCGCGCCATGGGCACCCTGCTCGGGGTGAGTTTCGGCATCCTGAGCCAATTGGTGCTCTATGACTGGTCAGGGCAACTGCTGCTGGTCACCCCCCTGCTCTGGCTCGGGGCCATGCTGTTCAGCCATGCCCATGTGAAGGAGGCGAGCGGCTCCGGGGTCGGCTTCGGTGCCCTCACCACCCTCGGCATCCTGTTTGGCCAGTACCTGACCCCGGGCAACGATCTGGTGTTCAGCGCCCTCTACCGGGTCAGCAGCATCCTGTTTGCCATCGTCGCCACCCTGCTGGCCTGCTACCTGATCCACCGTCTGCTCAACCGTTTCGAGGCGACCCGTTTCGGTTACTGATACGACTACTGTAATGAGCCCATGGATGAGCTTTGTTTGCCCCGACCTGGTGTCGGGGCTTTTTTTGGGAAATATGTTCACCAGAGGTGATGAATAGAGCCCGCTGATGGAACCGTATCGGCGCAAAATGTCGCAACCGGGTCCCATATCTCACGGCACGACCGACCCGGGCCCCTTAATCCTTGCCTGAATGCCCTGCTCTGTTAGGCTTTATGGTCAGGCTATGGGTTCAGTCGAACCTGTACCTCACTGATGGAGTCTTCATTGTGATATTTCTGCGCTTTTCTCTGCCGGGTGCCCTGCTGCTCGGTCTCGCTGGCTGTGCCCCGGCACCCCATACCCTCACAGTCACAGGAGGCGAGCCGATCGCCTATCAGTGTGCCAACGATCAGAAGGTCCAGGTGAGCTACTTCGGCCTCTCCGATGACAGCCTCAACTTCGTCAAGCTGGCCTTGCCAAACGGCAAGGATTACACCCTGCCCCAGGTCGTCTCCGCCTCGGGTGTCCGCTACACCGATGACCATGAAGTTGTCTGGTGGAACAAAGGCAAGGAAGGCTTCGTCGAACAGCGGGCCGAAGATGGCAAGTGGCAGAGCCTCTACGCCGAGTGCAAACAACAGTAACCAGTGGCATAGCCCCTACTGCTGCGAACAAAAAGGCCAACCCGCAGGTTGGCCTTTTTGTTCACAAAATGCGGGTCAGGCACGCTTGTCGCTGACCACCAGCCAGAGAGCATGCACCATGCCTGGCAGACCGCCGAGCAGGGTCAACACTATGTTGATCAGAAAATGCAGGCTAAAGCCCACCTGGATAAAGGCACAGACCGGGGGTAAAAAGATGGCCAGCAAGATTTTGAGCACGTTGTTCATCACATTCTCCTGTGAGTTTGATGCCTAACAGTAAGCCCACAGCCAGCAATTGGCAAAGGCTAAGTCGGGGCCAAATGACAGCAGCCCCAGCCCCGCATCCCCATCAGAGCAGATTGCGCAGTGGCGCAGAGCGGATCAGCGCCGCGATCTGATGCACCTGCTGATTGCTGCTACCCCGCCACAGCAAACCAGGATCGGCCAGGGTCTGCTCGAAGCGACCATCCACCAGTACGTCCAGCAGGGCCGCCAGCTGCCACTGCGCCTCATCAAGCTCCTCGAGCCGATAACCGGTCCAGCACCAGATGTCCTTGCCCGGACACTCGGCGCGTACTCGCCTCACCAGTGCCAGCACCTGGGGCACATTGGCGGGATGGAGCGGATCCCCCCCCGAGAGCGTCAGGCCACGCCGCTTGATCCGGCCATCATTGAGATCCGCGATGATGCGATCGCTCATGGCCGAATCGAACGCTTTGCCGCCATCGAGGCGCCAGGTGCTCTGGTTGTAGCAGCCAGGGCACTGGTGCTCGCAGCCGGAGACGAACAGGCTGGCCCGGGTACCGGGGCCATTGACCACATCGACAGGGTAATACTTGTGGTAATACATCTCGCCCTCTTCTCGTTTCCAATACCGGCAGCTGTGGCCCCTGCATCATCGATGCTTACCGCGATCGACAAGGGTTCAAAAAGAGCCCTTTCATTTCCATCAGCAGCCAGCAGGTCCGTCAGTCTCGATCACAGGTGTTTGACCCGGCGTTTCACCTCTTCCTGCTTGCCCGCGTTGAAGGGACGCGCATCCGGGCTGCCGAGGTAGCCGCACACCCGCCGGGTCACCGACACCTTGGCCGGATCGTGGTTGCCGCAGCGCGGGCAGGTGAAGCCCTTGGAGGTGCACTCGAACTCACCAGTGAAGTCGCACTCGTAGCACTCGTCGATGGGGGTGTTGGTGCCGTAGTAGGGCACCCTGTCATAGCTGTAATCCCAGACGTTTTCGAGCGCCTCCAGATTGTGCTGCAAGTTGGGATACTCGCCGTAGCAGATGAAGCCACCGCTGGCGATGGGCGGATAGGGTGCCTCGAAATCCAGCTTGTCATAGGGGTTCACCTGCTTCTCCACATCCAGGTGGAAACTGTTGGTGTAGTAACCCTTGTCGGTCACCCCGGGAACCAGGCCGAACTCCTTGGCATCCATGCGGCAAAAACGCGAACAGAGGTTCTCGCTCGGAGTGGAGTAAAGGCTGAAGCCATAACCGGTCTGCTCCTTCCACTGCTCGGTCGCAGCCTTGAGGCGGGCGATGATGGCGATGGCCTTCTCTTGCAACTGGGCACTGTCAAACAGGTGACGGTCGGTGCCAAACAGGGCGTTGATGGTCTCGTGCACCCCGATGTAACCCAGCGAGATGGAGGCGCGGCCATGCTTGAAGATCTCGCTGACGTTGTCGTCGGCCTTGAGGCGCACCCCGCAGGCTCCCTCCATGTAGAGGATGGGTGCGACCCGCGCCTTGACTCCCTCCAAGCGCTCGATGCGATACATCAGGGCTTCTCTTGCCACCTCGAGCGCCTCATCCAGCCGTGACCAGAAATCCCTCTCATCCCGGGACTTGAGCGCGATGCGCGGCAGATTGAGGCTCACCACCCCGATGTTGTTGCGCCCCTCGTGAACGAGCTCGCCATTCTCCTCATAAGCACCGAGGAAGGAGCGACAGCCCATGGGGGTCTTGAAGGAGCCGGTCACTTTCACTACCTGGTCGTAATTGAGGATATCCGGGTACATCCGCTTGGTGGCGCACTCCAGGGCCAGCTGCTTGATGTCGTAGTTGGGATCCCCCTGCTTGTGGTTGAGACCATCCTTGATGGCGAACACCAGTTTCGGGAACACCGCCGTCTTCCTGTTCTTGCCCAGACCCGCGATGCGGTTGCTGAGGATGGCGCGCTGGATCAGGCGCGACTGCCAACTCTCCCCCAGGCCGAAGCCGAAGGTGACGAAGGGGGTCTGACCGTTGGCGGTGTGCAGGGTGTTGACCTCGTACTCCAGGGACTGGAAGGCATCGAAGCACTCCTTCTCGGTGCGCGCCATGGCATAGGCCTCGGCATCCGCGATGCCCCACTCCTCGGCCACTTCCCGGTGTTTCTGCCAGCTGATGGTCACATAGGGGGCCAGCACCTCGTCGATGCGGTTGATGGTGGTGCCGCCATAGATGTGGCTCGCCACCTGGGCGATGATCTGGGCCGTGACGGCGGTCGCCGTGCTGATCGACTTGGGGGTATCAATCTCGGCGTTGCCCATCTTGAAGCCGTGGGTCAGCA
This sequence comes from Aeromonas sp. BIGb0445, assembly GCF_024809075.1. Taxonomy (NCBI): domain Bacteria; kingdom Pseudomonadati; phylum Pseudomonadota; class Gammaproteobacteria; order Aeromonadales; family Aeromonadaceae; genus Aeromonas; species Aeromonas sp. BIGb0445. Next base: position 328,980 of record NZ_JANUES010000001.1, on the reverse strand, counting down.
TGCCCTTGAGATCGATCAGCATGCAGTTGAACATGGGGAAGAAGGGGGAGTAATCGAGGTCGTGGAAGTGCAGATCGCCACGCTCATGGGCCTGTACCACGGCCTTGGGCAACATATGAGTGATGGCGTAGTGCTTGGCGACGATACCGGCCAGCAGATCGCGCTGGGTCGGGATCACCTTGGCATCCTTGTTGGCATTCTCGTTGAGCAGCGCCGCATTGGTCTGCTCCACCAGGCCACGGATCTCCTGGGCCAGACGGCCACGAGCCTCGCGGGCCTGATCCCTGTCGTGACGGTATTCGATGTAGGCACGGGCGATGGTCTTGTCGTCGGAGGCCATCAGGTGGTTCTCGACCCGGTTCTGGATCTCGTGAATATCGACCTCGGCACGGCCCTCAAGCTCACTCGCCACGGCCATGGCGACGCTATTGGCCAACCCCAGATCCCCCTGACCGACCGCCTGGGCCGCTCGCCCGACGGCGGCCGCAATCAGTTCAACATCAAAAGGTGCATGGCATCCATCACGTTTGATCACAACCGGTTTCATTTCTCATCCCCGCAAAATGGCCGCACTTCGTCGACCCGATAAGCGCTCCCGGCCTGCCCCGGCTCGCCAGGGCGAGACGAGACCAGCCGGGCCTTGAGCCCCTGGCTGGCATCTGGGAGTGCTGAGGTTATCCACAGCTTACAAACACAACATATGGGATTTTTATCTCTTTAATTCCCTATATGTGGTGGCTATTAGGCCCCAAAGCCGAAGGCGCTTTCTTGATCCAAGACAGGTTTTTCGCCAGCTGCTCAGTTAGGAAACAGTGTCAAAAGAGCACTTTTCACCCCTAGGCCAGAGCCACTCTGGCCTAGGGGCGGATCCCTGGTTTGCAAATATGTGTGGCCCTTGCTGCCGACCTGGGCCGCCTCTGCCCAGCGGTCAGCCGGGCAACCCAGCAGAGCCGGTCAGGGAGACCATGCACCGGCAGCGATGATCTGTTGCAAGAGATGAGAAGAGGGATGGGATCGTTCGAGCAGGCCGTGGGCAACCGCTCAGCTGAACGGGTCGGCATAGGGAATAACCCATGAAAAAACAGACCCGGTCAGGGCCGGGTCTGTAGCGTCTCAGGTCAGGGATCCGGCTCAGGGCTGGATAGCGGCTTGCAACTGCTCTTCGGTCCAGATGGTGATGCCGAGCTCCTGGGCCTTGATGAGCTTGGAGCCCGCCGCCTCACCGGCCACCAGCACGTCCGTCTTGGCCGACACCGAACCGGCCACCTTGGCACCAAGAGCCTGCAGGGCCGCCTTGGCATCGTTGCGTGACAGGGTGGTGAGGGTGCCGGTCAGCACGAAGGTCTTGCCGGCAAAGGGTTGCTCGGCCGCCTCTTTCTGCTCAATCTCCGGCCAGTGGATACCGGCGGCCAGCAAGGCGTCGAGCACCTCGATGTTATGGGGCTGGCGCAGGAAGTAGTAGACATGTTTGGCCACCACCTCCCCCACATCCGGCACCGCGAGCAACTGCTCGACGCTGGCGGCGCGCAGGGCATCCAGAGTCAGGAAATGATTGGCCAGGTTCAGGGCCGTCGCCTCGCCCACTTCGCGAATGCCAAGGGCAAACAGGAAGCGCGGCAAGGTGGTGCTGCGCGCCGCATCGATGGCGGCCACCAGGTTGAGTGCGGATTTCGGCCCCATTCGTTCCAGCCCGGCGAGCTGGATGGCGGTGAGGCTGAACAGATCCGCCGGTGTCTTGACCAGACCCTTGTCCACCAACTGATCCACTATCTTGTCCCCCAGACCATCCACATCCATGGCACGGCGAGCGGCGAAGTGCTTGATGGCGGCGGCGCGCTGCGCCTCGCAGAACAGACCACCGGCGCAGCGGGCCACCGCCTCGCCCTCGTGTCGTTCCACCGCCGAGCCGCACACGGGGCAGGCGCTCGGGAACAGGATCTCCCGGGCATCCGCGGGGCGCTGGGCGGCCACCACGGCCACCACCTGGGGGATCACATCCCCGGCCCGACGCACTATCACGGTATCGCCGATCATGACGCCGAGGCGCTCGATTTCGTCGGCATTGTGCAAGGTGGCGTTGGAGACGGTGACGCCGCCGACGAACACGGGTTTGAGCTTGGCCACCGGGGTGATGGCGCCGGTACGACCGACCTGGAACTCGACGTTTTCCAGCAGGGTCATCTCCTCCTGGGCCGGGAACTTGTGAGCCGTGGCCCAGCGCGGGGCACGGGCCACGAAGCCGAGTTCTTGCTGAAGCGGAATACTGTCGACCTTGTAGACGACCCCATCAATCTCATACTTCAGGGCGTCACGGCGCGCCAGAATGTCATCGTGGAACGCCTGGCAACCCGCCGCCCCCTCCATCAACCTGACCTCGGGACTCATGGGCAGGCCCCACTCCTTGAGACGACACAGCCGCGCGAAGTGGGAGTCCCCCAGCAGCTCGCCGCCAATGCCGACCCCGTAGGCGTAGAAACTCAAGGGGCGACTCGCCGTGATCCGGGAATCGAGTTGACGCAGGCTGCCAGCGGCGGCATTGCGCGGGTTGACGAACACCTTCTCCCCCGCGGCCAGGGCTCGCTCGTTCATCGCCTCGAAACCAGCCTTGGGCATGAACACCTCACCGCGCACTTCCAGCCGGGCGGGCCAGCCTTCACCACGCAAGACGAGGGGGATCGCCTTGATGGTGCGCACGTTCTCGGTGATCTCCTCCCCCGTGCTGCCGTCCCCCCGGGTTGCCGCCTGCATCAGCTGACCCTCCACATAAAGCAGGCTCACCGCCAGGCCATCGAGCTTGGGCTCGCAGCAGAAGGTGAAACTCAGCTCACGTTTCAGGCGATCCCTCATGCGCTGCTCGAACGCCACCAGCTCTTCGCTGCTGAACACATTGTCCAGACTGAGCATGGGGATCTCGTGGCGCACCTGATTGAAGGCTGTCAGTGGCGCACCACCGACCCGCACACTGGGGGAGCGGGCGGTTTTCAGCTCGGGATGATCGCTTTCCAGCGCGATCAGCTCGCGCATCAGGCGATCATATTCGGCATCGGGTACGGTGGGGTTATCCAGCACATAGTACTGATGGCCGTACTCCGTAAGCAGTCCACACAGCTGGCTATGACGAAGCTCAGGATGAGCCAATTCAAGGGCAAGTAGCTCCTCCTTCAATCGATCATATTCGGCATCCGGTACTGTCGGTTTTTTCAACCCGTAGTACTGATGGCCATATTCGATAAGCAGTTCACACAGTTGACGGTGGCGGGTGAGGGATTCGCTCATGAAAAAATCTCGACTGTGGTGGAAATGATAAGTTAGGCGGACAAATAAAAATGCGGCACCCAGGTACCGCACTTTTTATTCACTCGACAGCGCCGGTCGCTTAGTCGCGACTGGCCTCGAAGGCAGCCAATTCGCGGCGATACCTGTCGATGGTCTCATCGCTGAGCGGGCTGCGCTCCATGTCGGTCAGCATGGCATCCAGGTCACTGGCCAACTGATCGGCGGCTTGCAGCAGGTGCTCGAAGGCAAAGGCCACGTTGCTGCGCAGGGGCAGTTGCATGAACAAGGAGACCCCAGGGGTATTGAACTGCTCCATCCGGTACGGATTGAAGGTGCCCGGTTTGACCATGTTGATCATGGAGAACAGCACTTCCCCGTGGCCATCGAGCCCTTCGTGACGGTGGAAGATATCCATCTCGCCGAACTTGAATGCCAGGGATTGCAGGGAGGCCAACAGGGCAGCCCCTTGCAGCGCCTGACCGGGGCGAGCCATCAGGTTGATGACATAGACATCCTGCCAAATCTTTTCGACGGGAGCGCGATCGGGCTCCGGCTCGTCATACACAGGGGCATAAACCGGGGCCTGCACGGGGGCGGCACGCTCGACCCTGGGCTCGGCACGGGGTTGCACTCTCGCCTCAGCCCTGGGTGCAAACTGGGGCTCGTCAAACTGTGGCTCGGCATGCACTGGCGCCTGACGGGGTTCGGCGCGCACGGTTTGTTCACCGAAGCTGAGGCCGCTGGTGTAGGCAGGCTCGGGCTGAGGCTCGTCGTCAAACGGCTGCAACGCGGGTTCGTGCTGGGGGCGAGAGCGATAGACTGGGGTGCGGCGATTCACCTGAGCGGGCTTGCGCACCGGCTCGGCGGCAACCGGCTCCTCGTAGATCTCCTCTTCCTCGTCCTCATAGACAGGGGCTGGGGCGACGGGACGGGCGACCGGTTTGCGCGGGGCTGGCGGCGGCAGTTCGTCTTCATCCTCATCATCGAGGTAGTCGTGGACAGGTGCAGCCTCAGGCTGCAGCTTGGGCTCGGCACGGCGGCCAGCACTGACCACGCGCACCTGGCCGATGCCGTCGCTATCGAAGGCATCGCTGTCACGATCCCGTGCTTTGGTGTCCATCCGGTTCAAGGGTTTCTCCTTGATCGGGGACTGACGATTCTTCCTGTTGCTCCACAACCCGTGAATGAGCAATGCCGCTATGGCAATCCCGCCCAAGGCGACCAAGATGTAACGCAATTCCTGCATTAGCTGCTTCTCTTTCTAGTTTTGCTCAGCCAAAGCGACGGCTTCACCGATGTCGACCGAGACAATGCGCGAGACACCAGGCTCTTGCATCGTTACGCCGATCAGTTGTTCAGCCATCTCCATGGAGACCTTGTTATGACTGATGTAAACGAACTGTACTGTGCTCGACATCTCTTTGACAAGAGAACAGAAGCGACCGACGTTCACTTCATCGAGCGGTGCATCCACCTCATCCAGCAAACAGAAAGGCGCTGGATTGAGTCTGAAGATGGCAAAAACCAGCGCAAGTGCGGTCAAGGCCTTCTCCCCCCCGGAAAGCAGGGCAATGGTAGCATTCTTCTTACCCGGAGGTCTTGCCATGATACTCACCCCGGCCTCTAAAAGATCGTCGGAGGTGAGCTCCAGCCAGGCGCTCCCACCCCCAAACACCTTGGGGAACAGGGATTTTAAATCTTCATTGACCTTATCGAAAGTGTCACGGAAGCGTATTTGTGTCTCTTTATCAATTCTTTTAATGGCTTGGCCCAGGGTTTCCAAGGCTTGCTCGAGATCCTGGCACTGATTTTCCAGGTAGCTGGCCCGGGTTTGCGCCTCCTCGTATTCCGCCAGCGCCGCCAGGTTGATGGCGCCAAGCGCCTCCACCTGGCTCTCCAGGGTCTGGATCTCCTGGCGCAGGGCGGTGCGATTGGCGGCGATCAGCACCGCCTGATCGAGATCGATCAGTCGTACCCCCAGCTCCTCGAACTGCTCATGCAGCCCCTGGCGCCGAGTCAGGTTGCGCTCACGCTCGAGGCGCAGCTGGGCCAGCTGCTCTTGCAGTGTCACCAGCACGTTGCGATCCGATGCCCGGGTCAGCTCCAGCTCGGCCAGCCCCTTATCAAGTTCGGCGATACGTTGATGGCAGGCCAATTGCGCCGTCTCCAGGGTGCGCTGCTCATGGAGCAGGGGCGACAGATCCTGACCCGATGCGGGCTCAGGCGCCTTGAGCTGCGCCAGCTCCAACCCGAGCCGGGCCAGCTCTTGTTCTCGCAAGGCGATGATCTGATCCCGGTTCTGTTGCGCCAACTGCAAGCGCTGGCTGCTCGCCAGCTGCTGCTCGCGGCGCACCCGTGCCGCCTCCAGCTCTTGCTCGGCTCGCCGCCCCTGCTCCTGTGCCAGTTGCAGCGCCTCACACTCAGCCTCTCCTTGCGCCAGATGTTCCTGCAACTGGGCATCAATCAGCTCACACTCCTGGGCAAGCGCCTCGCTGCGGCTGGACTCGGAGGCCTGCTCGGCGTCGAGGCGGCGCAGATCCTCACCCAGCTGGCCCAACCGCAACAGCCGCTCCTGGCGCTGACCCTGTTGCTGACTCCAGGCTTCACGCTGCCGCTGCCATCTCAGCTCCTGCTCGCCGAGCGCCCGGTCATGTGCCTCATAGGACTCTTTTTGCTCTACCCATAGCCGATCGGCCTCTTGCAGGGCGCTGACTAACTGCTGCCGCTCGCCGTCGGCCTGGCTGCGTTCCTGACGCAACCGCTCACGCTCCCCTTGCTGGGCCAGGGGACCCAGGGCGCCATCCTGACCCAAATCGGCCCAGTTGCGCCCGAGCCAGTCGCCCGCGGGGGTGAGCACAGACTCCGCCGCCGCCAGTTGTGTCTGTTGTTGACGGGCCGCCGTCAAATCCGCCGCCAGCCAGATGCCATTGAGAAAAGCCGGGATATGCGGCCCCGTCACTTCGGCCCCGAGCGTGCCGGGCAGAGCGGGTTCCGCCGGGCCTATCCAGAGCCCTGCATGGCCCTCGGGGCAGATGTCGGCGGCGTTGGCCGTCATCCAGCGACCCAGCACCTTGTCCAGGGCCTGGGCCCAGACGGGCGACACCTGCAAGCCATCGGCCAGTTTGTCGCCACCCAGTTGCGGGCCCAGGATCTGATCCAGGGTGGTGAGCCGGGCATCGAACTCGCGCAGCAGACTGGTCTGCTGATGCAGTCGTTCATTGAGCCCCTGATGATGAGCCGCGCCCCCACGGGCTAATTCGGCCAGCTCCCCGTTCTTGGCACGCATCAGCTCGAGCTCGCGGCTCAGAGCCTCCAGTGCCGGTTGCAAGTCCGGCTGACCGGCCAGGGGATCCCCTTGCTCCTCTTCGAGCTTGAGGCGAGCGAGCCGGGTCTTGGCCTGCAGCTCCTGCAGGCCATGTTGCTGAGTGCGCGTCTGGTTGAGGTTTGATTGCAACTGAGCCAGCTGCTGCTGCCACTGTTGTTGCCGCGATCTCGCCCCTTCCAGAGCCTCGCTTGCCGCCACGCGCCGCCCTTGTTGATCCTCAAGCAACTGCTCACATTGCTCGAGGCGGGCCTCCTCCTGCTCGGCGGTCAGCGCCTGGCTGGCCTGCTCGGTCAAGAGTTCGGCCAACTGTCCCTTGAGCCCCTCGATGCGCTCGGTCAGTACAATGCTGCGCGTCTGCCAGTCGCGGCCCAGCTCATCGCGATGGAGCTGTTGCTGCTCGAGGCGAGCGATGGCTTGACCGCCGAGGAAGAGCTGCTGCTGGCGCGCCGTCTGCTCGGCCTGAGCCTCCTGACGTGCCACCGACAGGCGGATATGGTGACTGTCATCCTGACTGCGCTTGGCATCGAGGGCGGCAATGGCCAAGTCCACCTTGGCCAGTTCCTCCTTGGCCTGGGCCAAGCGAGTCTCCAGCGCCCACAGCTCGGAGCCCATCAACTCGGCACGGGCGGCACGGCTGCGCCCCTTGAGCTGGCTGTAACGTTCGGCGGTCTGGGCCTGAGTTCGTAAATGATCGAGCCGGGCACCGAGCTCGCTGCGAATGTCGCCGAGCCGCTCCAGGTTCTCCTGGGTGTGACGAATGCGCAGCTCCGTCTCCCGACGGCGCTCCTTGTAGCGAGAGACCCCCGCAGCCTCCTCCATGAACAGTTTGAGATCCGCCGGGCGCGACTCCACCAGGCGACTGACGGTGCCCTGCTCTATGATGGCGTAGCTGCGCGGGCCCAGCCCCGTGCCGAGGAAGAGATCGGTGACATCCTTGCGCCGGCACTTCTGGCCATTGATTTCGTAATGGTTGCTGCCATCTCGCAGCACCTCGCGGCGCACCGAGATCTCGCTGAAACGACCAAACTCGCCGGGCACGCGATTGTGGGGATTGTCGAACACCAGTTCGACCGAGGCGCGGCCATGGGCACTGCGATTGAGGGAACCATTGAAGATGACGTCTGTCATGTTTTCGCCGCGCAGGTGGCGGGCCGAACTCTCACCCAGCACCCAGCGCACCGCATCGATGACATTGGATTTGCCGCAACCGTTCGGACCCACTATGGCGGTCATGTCGGCACTGAGCACTATCTTGGTCGGCTCGACGAACGACTTGAAACCGGCGAGCTTGATCAATTTCAGACGCATGTAGGCCTATATCCGGGCTAAATAGTGGGGCGGCGGGTCGATGACTTTACCAAATCAATGGCTTGTTTGTAATATGCAGGCTGTTCCCTGTCATGGATGGAGCTCAGATGAGCCAATCACGCCCCTTAGTCAAAGACTCTATCAGCGGTGCAGACTACTTCCTGCGCGGTTTCTCACTGATCCGCCAACCGGGTATCCGCACCTTCGTGCTGATCCCGCTGCTGGTCAACTTCCTGTTGTTCTCCGGCGCCTTCTACGCCCTGTTGCTGCAACTCGATGGCCTGTTCGCCTGGCTGCACCAGCAGATCCCCTCCTGGCTATCCTGGCTCGACTACCTGCTCTGGCCCATCGCACTGCTGACCATACTGGTGGTCTTCTCCTTCCTGTTCAGCTCCCTGGCAAACTGGGTGGCGGCCCCCTTCAATGGCCTGCTGGCCGAGAAGGTGGAACAGCACCTCACCGGCCAACCCAGCGCCGAAACCGGCATGCTCGACATAGTCCGGGATGTGCCTCGGATATTCGGGCGCGAATGGACCAAGCTGAAATACTATCTGCCCAAGGCGATTGGCTGCCTGATCCTGTTCCTGATCCCCGTGGTGGGCCAAACCCTGGCTCCCCTGATCTGGTTCCTGTTCAGTGCCTGGATGATGGCCATCCAGTATGTGGACTACCCGTTTGACAACCACAAGATCGACTTCGTCACCATGCGCGACGCCCTCAAACAGCGTCGGGGCAAGTGCCTGAGTTTCGGCGCCCTGGTGACCCTCTTCTCCGCCATTCCCGTGGTGAACCTGTTCGTGATGCCGGTGGCCATCTGTGGTGCCACCGCCATGTGGGTCGATCAGTACCGGGATGAGCAGATCAAAAAGTAACGAGATTGTTTCATAAGAAAAAGAGGGGGCGACAGCCCCCTTTTCATTACTTAATCTAATGTGAATGTGAGAGTGCTTGTAGGGCCAATGCAGGCTTGTTAGGATGCGGGCCTTTCTCGAACCCGGGTATTTCTCATGTTACATGCACTCTTCTTGCTCGGCCTGGTCGCCGAAGGGATGACGGGCGCGCTGGCGGCGGGCCGGCGGCGAATGGACTTGTTTGGCGTCGTTATCATCGCGTCGGCGACGGCCATCGGCGGCGGTACCATCAGAGACGTGCTGCTGGGACACTATCCCCTGCTCTGGGTCGAGCATCCCCTCTACGTGGTGCTGGTCGCTGGCGCCGCCCTGGTCACTGTCATCTGCGCGCCCCTGATGCGCTACCTCGGCAAGCTGTTCATGGCCCTCGACGCCCTGGGCTTGGTGGTCTTCTCCATCTTCGGCGCATCCCGCGCCCTGGAGATGGGCCATGGCGCCGGCATTGCCTGCATCATGGCCGTGGTGACCGGGGTATTTGGCGGTGTGCTGCGCGATCTGCTGTGCCAGCGTATCCCGCTGGTGTTTCGCCGCGAGCTCTACGCCGGTGTCTCCCTCATCACAGCCGGGCTCTATTGCCTGGCGCTCGATCAGGGGCTGCCCAGTGATTGGGCGGCATTCGGCGCCATTGGTATTGGCTTCGTGCTGCGGCTGCTCGCGATACGCTTCAAGTGGGGACTGCCCACCTTCAACTACCAATATGCTTCCCACTAAGCGGTACATGCCTTGCTGATCTGCTGAAAAGCGGGCAACAAAAAAGCGCCGTTTGGCGCTTTTTTGTTGGGGGAAGCTATTTGATCCCTTCGGAACTGAAGAAGGTCGCCTTGTCGGCAATGAAACGGATCTTGATGTTCTGTTGCTTGTCACCCCAGATGCAGCTGGTCGTGCCCAGGGCATCATCGCAACTGTCCGCCTTGCCGAGGATCGCACTCGCCTCGCTGTAGCTGATCCCCATCTTGAGCTTGTCGTAGTTATCACGGTTTATCTTGCCGCAACCTGTCAATACCAGGGCCACCATGGCACCTATCAGGATCTGCTTCATCTTTTTCTCCTCTGTATGAGGCACCAAGCCTAGCAGCTCCCCCTTGCCCCTGTCAGCCAATGAGACCAAATGGGTCTACCAACTGCGCACCGGCCCCGTATCCAGGTGAACAAAATTGTCGCTGGGGTAATAACCCACGCCACCCACCTGGAGCTGCAGCGCCGCTTTGCGCAAATGGGCAAGCTGCACCCCCTGCAGGCGCACATCGACCGCCTGGCCGAGTACATGGTAGCTGTGTTTCGCCACGCCCTTGCTGCGCCTGTGCTTGGCATTATTGGTGGCCGGGGAGCGGTAACCCGAGATAAGCTGGATTTCACCATGATGGCCGAGGCGCTGTTGCAGCAAATAGAGCTGATCAAACAGCTTGCGGTCTATGTTGAACACCTCATCGCGCCTGTAGTCACGCAGCAGATGATTGAGTTCGGCCAGGCCGTCCGGCAGATAGCGCCCCTTCTCCCAGTAACTGGCCTTGACCCGCTCGCCGGTGTTGAGGTTGAAAACACTCAAGTCGCGACTGTTGGTGCTGCGGCTCGCCTGGGCGGGAAAAGAGAGCAAACTGGCTCCCATCACACAACCAGCCCCCAGTAGCAGGCGGCGTCGGCTTATCTCTTTGTCGAGCATGTCGGCTCCGTCTGAATGTGAATAAAAACAAGGCAACCGCTCGAACTTAACCGCCGCCTTCCTTTTCTGTCAAACCCTAATCCGCCAACAAAAAGCCCGGCCGAAGCCGGGCTTATCAGACTGTGCTCGGGATCACAGGGCACGACTCTGATAGCTGACCCGATCAAATCCATAGATGTCGCTGCGCAGTTGCTGACGACCCTGCTCATCGAGCCAGCTGCTCCAGTAGACGGTGAATACCGGCGTTGGCGTGCTGAGCGGCAGCCACTTGGTCTTGTCTTCTTTGAGCAGACTGGCCACCTTGTCGGGTTGATAGCGGGAATCGGCGAGCAGCAATTCGGCCAGATCGTCTGCATGTTCGACCCGGATACAACCAGAGCTGAAGGCCCGCGCCCCCTGTTCAAACAGCCCCTTGCTCGGGGTTGAATGCAGATAGATGGCATCGTTGTTGGGCAGATAGAATTTGTAACGGCCCAGGGCATTGTGATCCCCCGGCTTTTGCCGCAGTCGATAAGGGAACCCCTCGGCCAGGGCCTGATGCCACTGCTCCTCGGTGAGGTGCTGCGGATTGCCGGCACTGTCGGTCACCTCGAACTGCTCGCGGGCCAAATAGCCCGGATCGCGACTCAGTTTGGGCAGTATGTCCTTGCTCAGGATGGATCTGGGCACATGCCAAGCCGGATTGAGCACCACGGAGCGGATCTCGCTGGCGAGGATCGGGGTCTCCCGCTCCTCCTTGCCGACGATGACCCGACTGGTAAAGACCTCACCGCCCCCCTGCACCACGCTCAGGCGATAGTCGGGAATATTGACCAGCACATAACGGCTGCCGACCAGATGATCCACCAGATCCCGGCGCCAGAGATTACGCAGCAGTAAACTGGCGCGTACCACAGGCCCGGTATTGAGCCAGGCCAGGGTGCGGCGGCCTATGATGCCGTCGGCAGTCAGACCATGACGACGCTGGAACAGCTTGATGGCCTCTTCAGTCTCGGCGTCATAGATTTCATCCTGATGGGCGGGGGCCACATCGCCAAGTTCATTGAGCATGGCGCGGATCTGGCCAAGCTCGGGGGATGGTTCGCCACTGCGCAGAGTTGGCATGGCCAGGGTGGGCCAGGTGGTGGCCATGGGCAGCGCCAGCAGCTTGTGCACCTTGGCACGCACCGCCTCATATTCGGCGACCTGGGGGCGTAGATCCCGCACCTGATCGAGCAGATCGCCGCTCTCTGTCACCGGCTCCGACGACAAGGAGAGATCCAGCTTCTGGGTCTTCAGCTGCTCGCGAGAGACCAGATCCATGGCGCGCCACTGTTGCTGGAAACGGGCCAACTTGCTGAACGCCTCGTCATAGAGCGGCCCCCGCCCCTGCTCGGGCATCGCCTTGAGCCGCCGCCACACAGCTTGGAATTCAGGGTGCAACTGGGCCAACGCAGCCTCTTGCAACTGCAGCTCCAGCTCTTTTCTTGCCTGCTCTGATCTACTGTCCCTATACCATTCATGGGTGCCGATCGCAGTACTCACCACCACAGGGGTCTCGCTGGCCTGTGCCTGCCCCAGCGGCAAACAGCCCAGCCACATCAGGTTTGCCAATGCCAGCCAATACTTCTTTCCCATGTGAACCTCAATTAGATCCGAACATTGCCATCCAAGTCACAGCGACCCTCTCACCGGCCCATGATGCGACAATAAGTACAAGCTGACTAGGGTGTCTGTGTGTAGCGTTGCCAAATCCGCGCATACTGGCCGGACTGGCGCAACTGCACCAAGGCAAGGTTGACGCGCGTCACCAGCGTGGGAGAGACACTCTGCTTGCTGAACATGAAGAAGGTGGGCTGGCGAGCGGCAGGCTGCTCTGCCATTACCACCTGTTGCCCAAGTCCAGCATCCATGAGCCCCTGATGGGTCGCCAGCCTGTCCCCGAGAAAGCCATCGATGCGCCCCAGCAGCAGCTTATGATAATTCTGGCTCTCTCTGGGCACGGCACTCACCTGATGTGGGTGACGGGCAAGCAGGGCTATCAGCTCATCCCCATAGAAATAACCCCGGGTCACCCCCAATCGCTGGCCCTGTCCCAGCCAGCTGGCAAGGCTGTTACCCTGCCCCGTGACCCCGCCCCCCTTCACTAGCCAGAGCCCGGTTTCCCCGGGGTTATAGGCATCGGAGAAGAGCCCATAGGCGGCACGCTCTTCATTGATGAAGGCTTCCATGGCGATGTCTATTTCCCCAAGTTCCACCCCCTGCAGCACCCGCTTCCATGGTCGCTCGACATAGGTCAGCTGGCAGGGGATCTGTGCCATCACGGCTTCCAGCACTTCGATGGTAAAGCCCCGCATCTGACCACCATCATCACGACTGTGATAAGGCGGCCACTCGTCGTAGCCGACCCGCAACGGGTGTGGACAGGGGCTCGCCGCCCACAGGGCTGGCGAGAGCAAACAGGCAATCAAGGGGAGCAGCAAACGGGTCATTGGCAATCCTTGCACGCAGAGTCGCGCCATCATAAGGGGATAACCAGGCCAAGGCGACCATATGAGCCGAAATTTGGTGTCAATTGATGACGCACTGAATTATCCCTCGCCTTGACCTGAGCGGGCCATCCATTGCCGCGCCCTGTGTCTTGGCGAGGGAGTGTGCAAAATGACGTCACGGCATCGGGACCGGGCGGGGGTGGTGATGACGGATGACAGGGGTTAATATATGACCAAATATTTTTTTGTGATCCACTATGCTTTTTTTGCAATTGGATTAGCATATGCGCGAGTTAGCCTCCCCCTTGGGCGTAGAGAGTAATATGACATACAAAAAGTTCGGTTTTATCGCAGCCATCCTCGCCTTGAGCGGCTTCTATCTCTATACCCTCTACCTGGCTGCCCACCCCAATGTGAGCCTGGCCTATCGCCTCTATTATCTGGAAGGCAAGACCCGCTTCTGGGAGCACAACTCCAGCATGACGTACCGGGTAGGCAACGAGCTCAATCTGACCAAACCGAGCCGCTTCCTCTCCAGCGAAGGCTGGTCCAAGAAGCCGAGCGAGCAAGGCACCCAGCTAACTGGTCAGGGGGGTCTCTATTTCTTGCTGCCCAAGCAGGGGGAGTCGTCAGCCGACCAGAATGACCTCACTGTGCGAGCGCGCATCAACAGCCCAGAGGCCGGAGCCCTGCTCAACGTCGCCATGGGTCATGACTTCGTCACCACCATCAAGCTGGCCAAGGCGGGTCTGAACGAAATCAACTTCCAGCTGCCCGGTGAGGCCCTGAGCCAGGATCCCAAACAGCTCAACTTCCTGGCCCTCTCGACGGCGACCCCGCTCAACGTCGAATCTGTGCAACTGAGCACCGAATAACCGCCTCCTCTTTTCATGCCCCCTTTCCTATAAGGACAGCCCCATGTCGCAAGCCAATTTCCGACTCTCTCTGGTCGTGCCCGTTTATAACGAGGAAGAGAGCATTGATGCCTTTATTGCCGCGATAGACTCAGAACTGCACTCCATCAAGGAGCACCTGGAGATCGTCTTCGTCAACGACGGCAGTCGCGATCGTACCCGTGACGTCGTCGAGCAGGCCATCGCCCGTGACCCGCGGGTGACCCTGGTCAATCTGGCGCGCAACTTCGGCAAAGAAGCCGCCATGACCGCAGGCCTGCACCACGCCCGTGGCGATGCCATGGTCCCCATGGATGTGGACTTGCAAGATCCCCCCGCTCTCATCCTGGAATTCGTCAAGCTGTGGCAAACCGGTGACTATGACACCGTCTACGGCATTCGGGTCGATCGCAGCGCCGACACCCCGATGAAGCGCATCACCGCCGGCGGCTTCTACCGCTTCTTCAATGCCCTCTCCAGCGGTACCAAGCTGCCGGAAAACGCCGGTGACTTCCGCCTGATCGATCGCCGGGTCGTCGAGGCCATCAAGCAGCTGCCAGAACGCACCCGCTTCATGAAGGGTCTGTTCGCCTGGGCCGGTTTCCGTGCCGTCGGCGTGCCTTACGAGCGTCCCGCCCGCCATGCCGGCGAGACCAAGTTCAATTACTGGAAGCTGTGGAACTTCGCCCTCGATGGGGTGATGAGTTTCTCCAGCTGGCCGCTGCGGGTATGGAGCTATGTCGGGGTCGGCGTTTCCTTAGTTGCCTTCCTCTACATCCTCAAGATAGTGACCCAGGTGCTCTTCTTCGGCGTAGATGTCCCCGGTTACGCCTCGCTGATGTCGGTGGTGCTCTTCCTCGGCGGCATCCAGTTGCTCTCCCTTGGCATCATAGGCGAGTACATTGGTCGCATGTTCGTGGAAGTGAAGCAGCGTCCGATTTACCTGATTGAAGGGGTTTACGGCCAATATGCCGCCGATGAGGCGAGCAAACCCTCTGCCCCCAAGGCCAAGAGCCGCGCCAAGGCCAGCAAGCCTGAGCAAGCTGACGCAGCAAGAGATGGCCAGGAGCAAGATCCTGCATGATCTCCCGCGATGAATTCTGGCGGTTGGTGCGCTTCGGCTTCGTCGGTGGTGGCGCCACCCTGGTGGATCTGGGCAGCGCCTTTGCCCTGTTCCACAGCTGGCCCGGCATCAACGAGCACCTGGTCACCACACTCGCGTTCTCGGTGGCTTTCTGGTTCTCCTTCTTCGGCCACAGGTACATCACCTTCCAGAAGCAGGGGGCCGTTGGCAAGTTCTTGCTGGTTGCACTCTTCTCGTTAGCGGTGCGTAACCTGATCCTGAGCGGCCTGCTGTTTGCCGGGCTCTCCGGCCTGCTGCCGGTGGTCATCGCCACCTTGACGGTCACCATACTGACCTATGTCCTCTCCCGTATCTGGGTATTCGCTTGATGAATGATGTGACCAATCTCAATGTGCCGGGCGCCGTGGCGCCCTATCGTCCCTCCCTGCGTATCAGCGGCAATGACTGGCTGCTGATCTTTGCAGCCTTTGCCCTGAGTCGCATCGCCTTGTATGGCATGGGTTACTTCGGGGTCCAGCTGTACGGCAGCCCCATTGGCCCCTTCCAGGCTTACTGCCAATTCGACTGCGTCTGGTTCCAGCGCATCATTGAAAACGGCTACGATCTCTATCCACGCTGGCTCAGCAAGGGCAATGCAGCCAACTGGGCCTTCATGCCCCTCTACCCCATGCTGGCCGGCGGCATCTCCAGCCTGCTCGAGGTCGAGAGCCTGTTTGGACTGATGCTGGTCGCCAACCTCGCCTTCTTCGCCAGCCTGCCGCTGATGCTGCTGGTGCTGCGTCAGCTCAAGTTGGGAGATGAAACGGCACGCTTCGGAGTCTGGCTGCTCGCCTTCTCCCCCTTCTCGGCCTATTTCGTGTCCGGCTATACCGAGCCCATGTTCATGGCGCTCATGCTGGGCATGTTCCTGTTCGCTTACCGGGAACAGTGGATGATGGTGGCCGTCTTGGGGATCCTCATCTCCAGCACCCGTAACCTGGGGGTCATGATGGTGTTCCCCGTGCTGATCCTGGCGCTGCAGGCCTATGGCATCCGCGAGTTCCTGCGTTTCAGCGAGCGGACCCTCAAGGTGGTGCTCACCCTCTGGCTCATCCCCTTCGGCCTGTTCGCTTACATGGTCTACCTCTACCACCTGATGGGGGATGCCCTGGCATTCAAACACATACAGGTTGCATGGGGTCGTCACATGGACAGTCCGCTGGACTGGTGGATGAGCGGCTTCGAACTCGGCGGGCGCAAGGCCTACCTCTCCATCATGGTGATGTTCGGCTGGGCCCTGAACGGCTATCTGTTCTACAAGAAGCGCTGGGCCGAGGCGACCCTGATGTTCATCTGCTGCACCATACCGCTGATGACAGGGCTCAACGCCATGCCGCGCTACATGTTTGGCCTCTATCCGACCCTCTTGGCCATCATCTTGCTGACTCACCGCTGGCCCGCCATCCGACCGGCCGTGCTCTGCCTGTCCGGCATGGTGGCCTCCTTCATCGCGGTGGCCTTCGTCAACTTCAAGTTCTTTACCGTCTGATCCCCCATCACGACCATAAAATGCCGACCTCAGGGTCGGCATTTTGCTTATCTTGCTGTGCAAACCAACCTCCTTGCCCTTGAAAGCGTTGCCATTTGAACCGAGTTCACAGATCCCGGTTGCCGTTTCCCACTCGCCCTCTGGTGCCCCTTAGAATGAACCATCCCGCTGCTTGGCAAAGGAATGGCTCATGCGTCTCTCCCCTCTGTTGCTCGCCCTGCTGGCCCTGCCCGCCTGGGCAGCCCCCGACTTGCACCTCTATGTGGATGGCGAGGCGCTGCCCGTCAATCTCAGCCTGACCGGGGGGATGCAGCAGCTGACCCACCCTCTGGCCAAGGGCAGTTACCGCATTCGCATCAGCGATGCAGGCAACAGTTGCGGCACCAGCTTTGGCCCGCGCGAAAACATGCCGCTGCCCTTTGGCACGGATCTGCCCATGGACAACTGTGCGCCAGAGAGCAGCTTCACCCTCAAGGTGATGCTGGCAGGGGAGTACGAGTTCAGCTTCGACCCGCAGACCCCCAGCCTGAAGGTGCTGCGGGCCACCAAAAAGAGCACCTTCAAACGCCAGCCCCCCGAGCAAGCCTGCCTTGCCTGGGATGGCGGCCCGGTGACGGTGTCGCTGAAGGGCGTCTGGCCCGACGGCACCCGGCTGCGGGATGCCTACTCCAGGCAGGAGGCCGTGGTCACACAGGGCAAGCTGACCCTGACCCCGACCAAGGAGAGCGGCGGCCTGCTGCTGCTCGAACCCGTGGCGGCGCCAAGACCCGAGCCCTTCAGCTGGGATCAGGCGAGCGTCTATTTCCTGCTGACCGATCGCTTTGCCAACGGCGATCCCGGCAACGATCACAGCTTCGGCCGCCAGAAGGATGGCCAGGACGAGGTCGCCACCTGGCACGGCGGCGACTTCAAGGGACTGACCGCCAAGCTCGACTACATCAAGGCCCTCGGCATCAATGCCATCTGGATAACCCCCATGGTGGAGCAGGTGCACGGCTTCATCGGCGGCGGTGAGCTGGGCAACTTCCCCTTCTATGGCTATCACGGTTATTGGGCGCTCGACTTCACTAAAATCGACCCCAACTACGGCGATGAAGAGAGCCTCAAGACGCTAGTGGACCAGGCCCATCAGCGGGGCATGCGCATCATCCTGGATGTGGTGATGAACCATGCCGGTTACGCCACCCTCGCCGACTTGCAGGATCTGGGACTGACGGCGCTGACCCGAAACAGCGACACGTTGCCGGCCCGCTGGAATGAGTGGCGCCCCAGTAGCGCGCAGAGCTGGCACGACTACAACCCATTCATCGACTATCAGTCACCAGCGTGGAACAAGTGGTGGGGGCCAGACTGGGTGCGGGCGGGTCTGCCAGGCTATCCCCAGCCCGGCACCGATGACGTCACCGGTTCGGTGGCGGGGCTACCGGACTTCCTGACCGAATCCACCAAGCCGGTGGGCCTGCCTCCTCTGCTCGCCGCCAAGCAGGATACCCGGGCCAAAGCGCTCCCCAATGCCACGGTAAGTGATTACCTCATCGCCTGGCACACCGACTGGGTGCGCCGCTTTGGTATCGATGGTTTTCGGGCCGACACCGTCAAGCACCTGGAACCCGAGGTGTGGCTGAAACTCAAGCAGGCGGGCAGTGCGGCCCTCAAGGAGTGGAAGGCGAACAACCCGACCAAGAAGCTCGATGATCTGCCCTTCTACATGGTGGGCGAGGTGTGGGATCAGGGGGTCACCAAGGACTTCTGGTACCAGAACGGCTTCGATGCGCTGATCAATTTCGATTACCAGCGCGAGGCTGCCCTGCCCCAGGCCCAGTGCCTGGCCAGCGCCGAGCCGACTTACGCCAGCTATGCCAGCCGCCTCAACCAGGATCCCGAGTTCAACGTGCTGAGCTACATCAGCTCCCACGACACCAAGCTGTTCTTCGGGGACTATCAGGATGTGGCGCTGCAACGGCGGGTGGCCAGCAGCTTCCTGCTACTGCCCGGCGCGGTCCAGATCTACTACGGTGACGAGTCGGGCCGGGGACTGGCCAAGGATGGCGGCGTCTTCGATCAGGGGGTGCGATCCGACATGAACTGGCAGGAGCTGGCCAGCGGTGACAAGGCCGAGCTGGTCAAACATTGGCAGCGACTCGGCCAGTTCCGCGCCAGCCACCCGGCCATCGCCGCCGGCAGCCACCGTCAGCTCTCCGATGCCCCCTACAGCTTCGTGCGAGAAAAAGGGGACGACAAGGTGGTGGTGGTGTTCGCCGGGCGTGAGCAACCCTAAGCGCCGGCACGCATCGACACTGGGCATCACTGACTCGAGCGGCCAAGGGGAGAGGTCGGTGGCAAAACTGAACGAGGGGAGCCTGGGCTCCCCTCGTTCATACCATCGCCAGACTGCACATGCCTGGCCGGTGCCTGACGCCACCACCCGATGTTAACCCTGCGGCCTGGCGGCCAGCGCGGGCCACTCCTTGCCAGCCCGCTCAAGGGTCTCCTGCCACAGGGGCCAGGCCAGCAAATGCTGCTGATAAGCCCCCGCCGCCCCCGGCAAGGCGATACCGTAGTTGAACAGACGCTGGGCCATGACGGCGTAGAACGCGTCCAGTATACCGGGAGCGCCAAAGTAGAAGCCGGCGCCGGCCTGGGCCCAGATCACCTGCAACCTGGCCAGCTCGGGCAAGGTCTCCAGGGGGGGCTCCTGCTTGCGGGGGGCCCCCAGAAAATAGGGTAAACGGCTGCGGATCTGGCCAAAACCGGCGTGCAGCTCGGCGCACAGGCTGCGCGCCAGGGCACGCTCGGCTCGGCCCGCCGGATAGAGTCCCCGACTCGGATACTGCTCATGCAAATATTCGGCGATGGCCAGGGAGTCGTGCACCCGCACGTCATCATGCACCAACCAGGGCACCAAGCCTGCCGGGGCCTGCTGTTTGAGCCTGTGCAGGGCCGCGGCATCCTTGAGCTCGAACGCCTGCTCGCGCCACTTGCCCCCGGTCAGACCGAGTACCAGGGCCGCCCGCATCGCCCAGGTCGAGCCAGTGCCGACCGTCAATACCATCTCATCCATCTTGCTCTCCTGCATCGCCAGGGTCCCGGGCCACCCCATCACAGGCGGCGAGTTGCTGGCTACTTGTTATTGCCTATTGATAGACATAGCAATTCATCCTGGCTGACCGTCACATTTGTCGGTCTGCGTGTTTGACCACCATGGGGGGCGATGCTAGTTTGATGTTCCAAAACAAATAGTTAACATCGAGCCATGGACAGCCAATTTACCATCGTCATCGCGGATGACCACCCCCTGTTTCGGGGCGCACTCTATCAAGCCGTGCACATGGCCGTCAGCGATGCGCAATTGCTGGAGGCTGACTCCATCGACAGCCTGGCCCATCTGCTTAAGGATCACCCCGAAGTCGACCTGCTGCTGCTCGACCTTAAAATGCCGGGCGCCAATGGCTTCGAGGGGCTGGTGCATCTTCGCGGCCAATACCCGGATCTGCCGATTGTTGTCGTATCAGCCTCGGAAGAGGCCTCTGTCGTGCAGCAGGTGCTGCGGCTCGGCGCCCTGGGGTTCATCCCCAAATCCTCCTCCATGAAGCAGCTGGTGACGGCACTCAATGCGGTCATCGCCGGTGATACCTGGCTGCCAGAGGGTATCTCGCTCAGGCCAGAGTGCGAAGATGAGTCGAGCCTGACCAGCAAGCTGGCCAGTTTGACCCCCCAGCAGTACAAGGTGTTGGTGATGCTGCGCGATGGCAGCCTCAACAAGCAGATTGCCTGGGAGCTCAATGTCTCGGAAGCCACCATCAAGGCCCATATCACCGCCATCTTCCGCAAGCTCGACGTCAAAAATCGCACCCAGGCAGTGATTGCCTTGCAGCAGCTGGATATCAAGGATAACTGACCCTCAGGGCCCATATCACTACCGCCTTCCGCAAACTCGACGTCAAGTCGCACCCAGGCAGTGATTGCCCTGCAGCAGCTGGATATCAAGGATAACTGAGCCCTTGTCACCCTCAGGGCCCATATCACTACCACCTTCCGCAAGCTCGACGTCAAGAATCGCACCCAGGCGGTGATTGCCTTGCAGCAGCTGGATATCAAGGATAACTGAGCCCTTGTCACCCTCAGGGCCCATATCACTACCGCCTTCCGCAAACTCGACGTCAAGAATCGCACCCAGGCAGTGATTGCCTTGCAGCAACTGGATATCAAGGATAACTGAGCCCTTGTCACCCTCAGGGCCCATATCACTACCGCCTTCCGCAAGCTCGACGTCAAGAATCGCACCCAGGCGGTGATTGCCCTGCAGCAACTGGATATCAAGGACAACTGAGCCCTTGTCACCCTCAGGACCCCTATCACTACCGCCTTCCGCAAACTCGACGTCAAGAATCGCACCCAGGCGGTGATTGCCCTGCAGCAGCTGGATATCAAGGACAACTGAGCGGCGTCTTCTCATTGTCGGACCGCGACTTGTCTGCTGTGCAACTGTGGCTCGCAAAAAGTACGATCGTCCTATATGCTGCCACGGGATCGACACTGAGGTGATGGATGAGCAAAGGCAGACTGACCCGTGAGACTATCTTGCAGCAAGGTTTCGAGCAGGCGAGCCAGCAGGGGTTGGAGAGTCTCACCATCGGCTCCCTCGCCAGCCGGTGCGAGATGTCCAAGAGCGGCCTGTTCGCCCACTTCCAGTCCAGAGACAACCTGCAGATAGCCGTGCTCGAATACGCAGGACAGGTGTTTCGGGACAGAGTGATCCAGCCGGTGCGCCAGCGGGCATATCCGGATCAGCAGGCTAAATTACGGGCGCTGCTGGAAGCCTGGCTCGCCTGGAATCAGAATTTCGCCGGACGCTGCATGTTTCTCGATGCCTGGACCTCGGCCCAGGAGGGAGAGGTGCAGCAAGCCGCTCGCCAGCTGGTGCGCTTCTGGCTCGACTATCTCGCCCGTCAGGTTGCCGCAGGCCAGGCCCTGGGCGAATGGCGAGCCGAGATGGATCCCTGGCGCGCCGTCTACCGGCTCTACGGCCTCTATCTGGGCGATCAGGTGTTCGATGCCCTGGCCCTGAGCGACGATCACGGGCACCATTTCTGGCCCGAGGTAGAGGCGCTGTTCATCAGTTGGCGCCCAAGCTGATCGCCCTGGTGGATTGGCTGTTTTCAGCCGCTGTTTTTTAAAACCGATTAAAAAGCACGACCGTACTCAAAATAACACACCCAGCCGCCTCACACCGGCGCACCACAGGAGTGACCGCCCATGAGCAGCAAGATCTACTTCAATACCCGCCGTTTCAGCCCGGGCAAGTGGCTGCTGGGTCTCGGCACCCGCTTGCATCATGGCCTGGCCCCCGCCCACGCCAAACGCACCGCCAGCAAGCTGCTGCTGACCCCGAGCCGCGCCCAGCGCGACACCGATCTCCCCGCAGGTCTGGTGCGCCAGGCCGTGCACACCAGCGAGGGGCAGCTGATGAGCTATCGCCTCGGTCAAGGCCCGGTCTGGTTGTTGATGCATGGCTGGTCCGGCAGCGCCAGCCAGCTCTACCCGCTGATGGAACACATTGCGGCCCGGGGGTTCACCGCCATCGCCTACGATCACCCAGCCCACGGCCATAGCGAGGGGAAAACCGGTCATCTGCCCCGCTTCGTGCGCGCCCTGGACGAGTTGATCGAGCGGCTTGGCCCCATCGCCGGTGTGATGGCCCACAGTATGGGAGGCGCCGTGGCCCTCTCCAGCCGCCACCCTCGCCTGCAGACCTGCCCCCTGCTGCTGGTCGCTCCCGTCATCGACTATGTGCCCCAGCTCTACGCCATGGTGGCACGATCCGGTTATTCGATGCGGCTGTTCGATGCCGTGGTCAAAGAGATAGAGCAGGAGTATCAACACCCCTTGAGCGAGGTGGACCCCCTGGCTGCCCTGACCAGGCGCAGCGGCCCGGCCCTCATCGTCCACGACGAGGGGGACAGGTTCGCCCCCCATCAAGACTCCCTGCGTGCCAGCCAGCATGGCCGCACCCGGCTCATCTCCACCCAAGGCCTGGGTCATGGCCGCATACTGACCAGCCCGCCCCTGTTTGCCGCCTTCGTCGAACTCAGCCAATCGCCGGCCTGACCTCGCGACCCGCCAAGAAGAGAGGGGAGCCATGGCCCCCCTCCCTTCTTGGTCAACCTGCCTGAACTCAATAGACCAGCGTGGGGGCGTAGAAGAAGGGCTCGATGGTCGGAGTCAGGCCCCGGCATGCGGGGCGCAGGGCATCGGCACGGGCCAGCAACCAGTCGGTGCGGTGGCGATAGCCCAGACTCATGGTCTGCCGGGGGTCGAAACAGACACTGATGATGTTGCGCGAGCCCAGCACCCAGCGCCCGGGCATGGCCGCCACCCAAGCGGCAGCCTCCCAGCCCTGCACCCGGTTCTCCTCATGGTAGGAGTAGTGCCAAAGCGGCTGACGGGCGAACAGCAGATGCTGCTCCTTGAAGCCCACCAGCAGCAGCTGATCTCCCTGGGGCACCTCTTGCGCCGCCTTGACCATGATCTCCTCCGGGGTGCGCACCTCGTTGAGCCGCATCGCTATCTGGGTGGAATAGAGCAGCCAGCCGAAGGCCAATGAGCCGAGGATCCCTAGCAGCGGGGCCCGGTGCAATATGCCATTGATCACCAGCAGACCGAGACCCAGGATCAGCAGCGGCAACCAGGGATGATCCCCAAGCTCGGCCGCCTTGGCGGCCAGCCTGGCATTGAACATCAGTGCCAGAGCAGCGCCGATCCCCACCAGAGCGAGCAGCCAGCCCAACCCCTTGAGCAGCCGCACCGGCCAGACCCGGCCAAGCAGCTGGCCCAGCCAGGGCGCCGCCAGCAACGCCAGCACAGGGGTGCCCGGCGTGATGTAGACGCCGCGCTTGCCCGGTGACAGGGAGAAGAACAGCAGCATCAAGAGCAGATAGCCGAGCAGCAGTATCACCCGCCTGTCACCATCATTGCGAATGGCACGAGTCCAGCAGACCGCGAGCCAGGGTAGCAGCAGGGAGACCGGCAGCCAGAAGGGGGGGATGACGGCGGTGAAGTAGTACCAGAGGGGTTTGACGTGATGCCAGGCGTTGGCATAGCGGGTCACCGTCTGATGCAGCAGGATGTTGTCACGATAGGCTTGCAGCACGGCATCACCGCTCGATGCCACCGCCAGCACCATGGGCAGCAGCCAGAGGCCAATCGCCCCCAGCATCACCAGGGGGCCAAGCAGCCCCTTGCACCAGGCGGCGCGACTGGCTTGACGCAACGGCGCCCTGTGCGTCCAGATAGCCGGGATCAACACCAGTACCGCCAAGATGCCAACCCCCTTGGTGATGATGCCAAGACCCGCGGCAAACCAGCCGAGGTAGTACCAGCGCCAGCCGCCGCCCGCGAGCAGGAAGCGCAGGAAGCCATAGAGCCCCAGGGTGATGAAGAAACTCACCAGGGCATCGATTTGCGCCGTCTTGGCCTGCAGGGTGAACTGAACGGTAAAGAGCAGCAGCACCCCCGCCAGGAAACCCACCTGGGCATTCCACAGCCGACGACCGAGATCCCAGGTCAGCACCAGGGTACCGAGTCCCGCCAGCAGGGAAGGCAGCAAGAAAGCCACCTTGAGTGAGCCTGTCAGCAGATAACCGAGGGCAATACCCCACATGAACAGGGGCGGCTTGTCGGGATAAATCTCGCCGCCACGCATGGGAAACAGCCAGCGGCCGCTCTCGACCATCTCCTTGGCCACCAGGGCAAAACGAGGCTCGTCGGCGGGCCAGGGGTCGCGCAGTCCGATCCCCGCAGCCAGTATTACCAGGGCCAGCAGCATCAGCCAACCCAGGGTCTGGCGCGGTGATGCCTCCAGTAAAAATCGATCACTTATCATGGCAGCCCCTTGTCATCACCGATCCCCCCTGTCCCGGCGCCAGCCACGATGTTTCACATCCAGATAGAGGCTGTAGAGCGCGGTGAAGGCGGGAAACAGATTCTGCAACACACCGACCGAGTCTTGCTTGGGGGAGAAAATGAAATAACTGAGCGTCATCAGGCTGCCGAGTATGCTCATGTACCAGAACAGCCGCGGGATCACCGGCTTGCCCGCCCGCCTGGACGCGATGAACTGCACCAGCCAGCGCCCGCCAAACATCAAGGCCCCCGCATAACCGATGAGCTTCCAGCCGGTGACATGCAGCCCGGTCCATATCAGCCAGTCAATTTGGGTCTCCAGCATCATCAATCCAGCTGCTCCCTGACTTGGACTACCTTGGCCCTGCGCAGCAACCAGCAGACCCCGATCACATCCACAAGCCCGACCCAGAGCCGGTTCCAGACCCCGTATTTGGACGTTCCGGCCTGACGTGGCCTGTGGTTGACCGGGTAAGAGGCCATCTTGCCGCCATAGGCCTGGATCAGCGCCGGAATGTAGCGATGCATGTGGTTGAAGCAAGGCAGCGCCAGGTAGCATTCCCGCTTGAGCGCCTTGAGGCCACAGCCGGTATCGGGGATGCCATCGCGCAGCAAAAGATCACGAAAGCTGTTTGCCACTCTGGAGGAGAGTCGCTTGACCCAGTCATCCCGCCGGTTGACCCTGTGACCAATCAGGCCCACCAGCGCCGGATCCGCCTCATTGCGCCCCATCAATTCATGCAGCAGGCCGGGGATGTCGGCCGGATCGTTCTGACCATCCCCATCCAGTATCACCAGCCAGTCGCCACGGCCATGGCGCACCCCGCTCAGGACGGCAAAACTTTGGCCCACCCCCTGCTCATGGCGCAGCACTCTGAGCCTTGGAAAATCCTGCTTTATCCGGGTCAGAATGGCAACGCTGTCATCGGTGCTGCCGTCATCCACACAGATGAGTTCGTACTCGAACTGTCCATCCATGGCCTGGCGGATCTCGCCGATCAGGGGTTCCAGGTTGTCCCGCTCGTTCTGTGCCGGTATGACGATGGAGACGCTGATGTGCGCTGTTTGCATTGATGGGGCCTCAATTGATTTCACAACTCGCGTTACATTAACCAACAGCAAGGCTGAACCTGGGCTGGATTTACCCTGACTTTACACATGGGCTTAACTATTTTTATTAATAATGTTATAGACTTGTAGTCAAGTTACTGCCCAGCGTCCCTGACGGAAAATGACGCAGCTATGACATCTTATCTACTCTTGGCCGGGCGCTGGCAGAACCCATGTCACAGGATGGAACCCGACCGGCGGCTCTTGCTTTGAGCGCCACAGAACAACCTTGAATAGTTCCAAAGGCATCCGCTATGGCCAAACCTAACACAGCCCTGCTGTTAACCGGTGGTGGTGCTCGCGCCGCCTATCAAGTTGGCGCCCTCAAAGCTATCGCCGAACTCTACCCCCGCAATCAGGGGATCCCTTTCCCCATTTTATGCGGCACCTCGGCCGGTGCCCTCAACGCCACGGCCCTCGCCTGCCATGCCTCATGCTTTCACCTGGGAGTGCGTAAACTGGAGTGGGTCTGGCGCCGTTTCGAGACGCGCCACATCTTCGATTTTCACCCGGGACGCCTGCTCTGGCGTCTGCTCTACGAGGGGTCGGCGGGCCTGATCCATCCGGACCCGAATCGCGCCTTCAACCTGTTCGACAATAGTCCGCTGCGCAAGCTGCTCGAGCAGCTCATCGACTACCACCGCATCGATGACAATATCCTCTACGGCAGTCTGGAGGCCTTGGCCATCACGGCATCGGATTATGAGAGCGGCCTTAGCACCACCTTCTTTCAGGGGCGGTCTCAGCATCATCCCTGGGAGCGGGAACGCAGGCGCGGCATCCGTACCCTGATCACCTCAGATCATCTGATCGCCTCCAGTGCCCTGCCCTTCGTGTTCCCCGCCACCCGTATCGGCGAAAAATTCTATGGCGATGGCTCCATTCATCAGCTCAGTCCCCTGAGCCCGGCTATCCATCTGGGGGCAGAGCGGATCCTGGCCATTGCCCTGGCGCCACCTCCCCAACATAACCCGACTCAATACCGGGAGCGGCTGACCAGCTCCCACATCGCCAGTCACCTGCTCGACACCGTGTTCACCGACACCCTCAATTCGGATCTGGAGCGCCTGGGCCGCATCAACCTCACCCTGTCGCTCATTCCAGAGCGGGACAGAGCAAGGCTAAAACTCAAGGAGGTGGAAGCCTGCGTGCTCAAACCAAGCCAGGATCTCGACGTGTTGGCGCTCCCTTTTCTGCCCCAGCTGCCAACCGAGATGCGCCGCCTGCTGCGGGTGTTGGGTGTCAAGGGCGATGAGACCAGCAGCCTGGCCAGTTTTCTGATGTTCGTCCCCGGCTACTGCCAACAGCTCATCGCCCTGGGTTATCAAGACACCCTGGACGACAGATCCCGTGTCGCTCGCTTCCTCGATATCCAGAGCCCGGCCAGCGTCTCGCAAGTCACCGCAGTCCAACCCGCCAGATAGCGGCCAGGGCTATGTTCTTGCCGCCATTGCGCCGCCAGCGGCCTGGCGGCCTCCCAGCACACCCCATCCCCATCTTCCCGGCCTGCACTAGCGCCCCTCCAGCAGCCGTTGCTCTGCCTGCTCGATGGCGGCACTCGTGCCAAACAGCACCAGGGTATCCCCCGCCACCAGCAGCAGCTCGGCCCTGGGCTCCAGCACATCGCCCCCACGCTGCACCTCCTTGATGTGCACAGCCTCCAGGGCGAGATCCTGCACCTTGTGGCCTATGGCCCAGGCCTGCTCGCTCAGCACGAGCGGGTGCAGCCGCTCCAGGCCCTGATCCGTCTCCAGATCCGGGGCACTCTGCCCCCCCCAGTAAAAGCCATGCAGGAAGGAGTACTGGCTGTTGCGCTCCTTCTCCATGCGCCGGATCACCCGGCCTATGGGCACGTCACAGTGCAGCAACAGGTGGGACACCAGCATCAGGGTCCCCTCCTGGGATTCCGGCACCACTTCGTGAGCCCCGGCCTGCTTGTACTGCTCCAACAGGCGGTCATCCTGGGTGCGCACCACTATCTTGACCCCCTCTGTCAAACCGGGGATCAGGGAGAGCATGGCGCCGATCCGCTTGGCATCGTCGAAGGTGATGATCACCAGACGGGCCCGTTGCAGGCCCGCGGCCAGCAAGATCTCGCGTCTGCTGGCATCACCAAAGGCCACCTGCTCCCCCGCCAGCTTGGCCTCATTCACCCGCTCGGGATCCAGATCCAGTGCCAGGAAGGGGATCCCCTCCAGCTTGAGAAAGCGGGCACAGGTCTGACCGGCCCGACCGAAGCCCGCGATGATGACATGACCGCTCTTGCTCAGGCCCGACTGGGCCACTTCTGATTGGGAAAGCAGGGAAGATCGCGTCAGCCAGCGCGCCAGATCCTGGGAGCGCCCCACCAACCAAGGGGTGATGGCAATAGAGATAACGCCAATACCGATCAGCAGGGAGACGATATCCTGACCAAGCAAGCCGTGGCTGAGCGCCAGGGCCAGCAGCACGAAGCCAAACTCGCCAACCTGACTCAGCATGATGCCCGCCGCCATGGCATCGCGTTTTCGCTCCCCCATCAAGCGCCCCGCCAGCAGAACCAATAGCGATTTGAACAGCACCAGCAGCACCACAATGCCCACCACCTGCCACCAATGGCGCGCCACCTGCTGCCACTCCATGGCCATGCCGATGGTGATGAAGAAGAGCCCCATCAAGACATCGCGAAACGGCTTGATGTCCACCTCCAGCTGGTGACGATAGTGGGACTCCCCCAACATCATCCCCGCCAGGAAAGCACCCAGGGCCATGGAGAGCCCCATCCACTGAGTGAGAGAAGCCGCAAGCAGCGCGACCAGCAGGGCGCTCAGTACGAACAACTCGTCGGAGCGGGCCCGGGCAACCTCATGAAACAGGGAGGGCAACCACCACTTGCCCACCGCCAACAGGCCGAGCAGGACCAGCAAGCCCTTGAGTAAGGCCCAGGCGACCGCAACCAGCAGGGCATCGCCCTGGGCTTCGGGCTCGGCCAATATGGGGATCATCACCAGCAGGGGCACCACGGCCAAGTCCTGAAACAGCAGGACGCTGACCCCAAGCTGGGCACGACGGGTATGCAGCTGCTTCTGCTCCCCAAGCTGTTTGATCACCACCGCAGTCGAGGAGAGGCTGAGGGTGCCCGCCACCACCAGTGCCTGGGGCAGGGTCAGCCCCCACCACCAGCCAATCCAGCAAAACAGCGCCGTGGTCAGGATCACCTGCAGCCCCCCGACCCCGACCACCAGGCTGCGCATGGCAATGAGCTTGGAGAGGGAGAATTCGAGGCCGAGAGAGAACATCAGGAAGACCACCCCAAGTTCCCCTAGGGTGTGCATCATGGCTTGCTCAGTGACCCACGCCAGACCATAGGGGCCGAGCAGCACGCCGGCGATCAGGTAAGCGAGGATCGCCGGCAGGCCCAAGCGCCGGAAAACCGCCACCAGCAACACGGCGGCAAACAGCAACGTCAAAAATTCCGTATACAATTTTTCCTCCTATTTTATCGACTTAAGTCTAGCCAGCCGGGGTTGCCCCTATAGGACATATTTTGGGCGCGGATCTTGCAGTATTTGGCACCATGGTGGGCCTGGGTGCCGCTTGGGAAGGAAATAGAGTGGATAATTCAACATCGTGGAGAGGGGCAAACGCCTCTGTCGGTTATGACGCAGCGCAGTGGATCCGCCAACTGGATCACCTGACGCCCGTGATAAGTCAGCCAGCTCATGGCTTGCTCGAGCGCTTGCTCGGCCAGCAGACGCTGAGCGAGCTGCTGGCAATCTTTGCCCGCACGGCGGCAAGGATTGTCCGCATCCACAGCCTCTGCCTGGAGGGCACCCACCACCACAGCCTGATCCAGTGTCTGCCCCAGGATCAGATCAGCCTGCACAGCTACCAGTTTCCGCTCAAGGATGGCCAGGGTCTCTGCCTGGGACAGCTCCATTATCAGCTGATCCAGACCCCCAGCCAGCAGCAGACTGCTGAGTTGCAGGCCTGTCACCGCCAGTTCGAGCTGGCGCTGCCCCTCTACCTGCGTCTGGCCAATCTGGAACAACAGGTGCGTCTCGATCACCTGACCGGGCTTGGCAACCGGGCCTATTTCGATGAAGCCCTCGGCCGCGCCGTCGAGCAGCACAGCCGGGATCCTCATGGCTTGGTGTTGGTACTGCTGGATCTCGATCGCTTCAAGCAAGTGAATGACACCTGGGGCCACCCGGTCGGTGACCTGGTGCTCAGCCGCTTCGCCCAACTGCTGCAGCAGTGCATCCGCGCCACGGATCAGGCGTTTCGGATCGGGGGGGATGAGTTCGCCTTGCTGCTGCAACCGGCCGATGCCGAGGCCTGGCGACCGGTCTGGCTGCGGCTGCAACAGATGCTCCGCAGCCACCAGGAGCTCGTCAGCTTCGAGGTCGGCTGCTCCCTTGGCGCCGCTAACTGGCTGCCGGGCATGGACGTCTACACCCTGTACGAGACCGCGGATAGCCACCTCTACTCCCGCAAGAAAGCGGAAGGCGCTGGCTAAGCAGTCATGCCTGTCTGCATCCAGGGATAGCCAAGCCATGAGCTTGCGCTGTTTAACAAATCCGGGGCGGCCAATGGCCGCCCCGGGTATTTTCATGGCAAGGGCTCGGCATCGTCCGGCGAGTCCAGCCTCTGCCAGGCCAGCCCCAGGCCACCGGTCCGGGCAAAGCCCTCGCAGATGAAGAGATCCAGGGCCGCCGCGGGCGCCTCGCCATAGAAGAGAATGGGGATTCGACCCCGCTGCCAGGAGGGCACCCCGTACTCCTGCCACAATTTTTTGAGGCGACGGCTCCCCCCTCGCCCCTGCGGGGTGAGGGTCTGGCCAGGGGCCACCGAGAAACGAATGGAGAGCGGCTCATCCGCCCCGGGCAGCCTCAATGTCCCCTCGGCGCCGATGCGCAACTGCACGCTGCCAAGCCGATCCGGCAATGTCACCCAGCGACCAGGAACCAGGGGGATCTGCTCGGTCAGCGGCACCAGATCCGGGCGCACCAGATAGAGCAAGCCCTGATAACGACGGCAACTCACCCGACCCCAATTGAGTTGAGGATTGGCATCCGGACGAGCCAACACCAGTTCGTCCCACAACCGGGCCAGCTGATCCCGGGCCGGCATCTCGCCACCCTGGCGCCGGATCCAGTGACGCAACAGGTTATTGCGCCTGGCCGGACTCAACTCATGGAGCGGGGCGATGCGCAACGCCTCCCCCTCTCCCGCCAACCGCCAATCCTCGGCCGCCAGCTCTTCGAGCAGCGCCTGCTGTTCCGCACAGAGGGCCATGCTGCGGGCCGCCGTCTGGGCGATGGCCGGCCAGCGGGCCCTGAGCCCGGGGATCACCCGCTGGCGCAGGAAGTTGCGATCGTAACTCACGTCCACATTGCTCTCATCTTCCACCCAGCTCAGCCCCGCCTCGCCGGCCGCCTCGGCCAGCTCCTCGCGGCCAGTGGTCAGCAAGGGGCGCAACAACCATCCCTGACCAAATGGCTGGCTCGGCACAATGCCGGACAAACCCCGTGGGCCTGCGCCACGCTTGAGGGCCAGCAAGAGGGTCTCCAGCTGATCGTCCTGATGATGCGCCGTGAGCAACCAGCCCCCAGGCGCCAGCGCCGTGCTCAACTGGTCATAGCGGGCGGTGCGGGCCTGCGCCTCCAGGCTCTCGCCATTGCCCCGGTTCAGCGCTACCCGCGCCACCTGCAGCGGCACGCCGAGCTGCCGACAGAACGCGGCGCACTGCTCGGCCCAGGCATCGGCATTGGGGCTGAGCCCATGGTGCACGTGCAGAGCACGCAGGGGCAGCTGCCGCTCGCGGGCGAAACGCTCGGCCAGCAAGAGCAGCAGGGTGGAGTCGAGACCACCGCTGTAAGCCACCAATAAGGAGCTGGAACTTGTTGGCGTCGGCAGGGTCTGACAGACACGTGAATAGAGTTGAGAAATCATAGGCTTCCCCGGAATAGACGGGCCGATCTTAGCAGATGCGGACTTATCAAGCTGTAACCGGACTGCTAGAGTGAGACTCGCCTGCTCGCACCCTGAGCAAGGAAGCAAATAACTCGAATTGGAACAAGTACAATGCACAACAAGAAAAGCATACTGGCCGGGTTGATAGGCTTGGCCCTGCTGGCCGGTTGTAGCCAGGGACCTGCCCAGGATCAGGCCCACTCAGGGCTGACCTTGGCCAACATGGATACCCGCATCAAGCCCGGCGACGATTTTTTCCGCTATGCCAACGGCCACTGGCTCGCCAGCGCCAAGATCCCCGATGACAGACCCGCCGATGGCGCCTTCTATACCCTGCGCGACAAGTCCCTTGCCGATGTTCGCACCCTGATTGAGGCGCTGCCCAAGGATGCGCCCCAGGGCTCTGAAGCCCAGCAGATACGCGATTTCTACGCCAGCTATCTGGATAAAGCTGGCCGTGATGGCAAGGGCATGAGCCCGCTTCGCCCTCTGCTCGCCGAGCTGGATCAGGTGACGGATAGCCGCACCCTGGCCCAGGCCCTGGCGCGAACCGGCAAGGTGGGCGGTGGTGCCCCCTTCGGCTTCTGGATTGGACCCGATGCCAAGGCGCCGACCCAGTACAGCGTCAACATCGGCCAGTCCGGTCTCGGCCTGCCAGACCGGGACTACTACCTCAAGAGTGATGACGCCAGCGTGCGCCTGCGCCAGCAGTACCAGCAGCATATCGCTGGCATGCTGACCCGGGCCGGTGAAACCGATGCCGAGGCCAAAGCCAAACAGATAGTGGCGCTGGAAACCGCCATCGCCCGCATCCAGTGGGACAAGGTCGCCCTGCGTGATCGGGAGAAGAGCTACAACAAAGTTGCCCGCGGCGATCTCAGCCGCCTCGCCCCCCATATCGACTGGCAGAGCTATCTCGAGGAGGCGGGCATTGCCGCCCAGCCGACCCTGATCCTGGGCCAGCCCAGCTACCTGCAAGCCCTGGACAAGCTGATGGTGCAGACTCCCGCAGCCCAGTGGCGCGACTACCTGAAATGGCAGCTCATCAGTGACTATGCCCCCTATCTCGACAGCGACACCGACCAGGCCAACTTCGCCTTCTTCGGCACCGTCCTGAGCGGTACTCCCAAGCAGCGTGCGGCCTGGGAGCGAGCATTGGCGGTACTCGATGCCCACCTGGGCGAGGCCGTCGGCAAACGCTATGTGGCGCAATATTTCCCCCCCGAGGCCAAGGCCCGCATGGAGCAACTGGTCGAAAACCTGCGCATCGCCTACGGCCAGAGCATAGATACCCTCGACTGGATGTCACCGGCCACCAAGGCCCAGGCCAAGGAGAAGCTCGCCAAGTTCAGACCCAAGATTGGTTACCCGGACAAGTGGCGGGACTACAGTGCCATCCAGGTCAACGCGGATGATCTGGTCGGCAACCTGCTGCGCGCCCAGGCCTTCGAGTATCAGGAGAGTCTCTCCCGGCTCGGCACCCCGGTCGACAAGGATCGCTGGTACATGTCGCCCCAGACGGTGAACGCCTACTACAACCCAAGCAACAACGAAATCGTGTTCCCGGCGGCCATCCTGCAGCCCCCCTTCTTCGATCTGAACGCCGATGATGCGGTCAACTATGGCGCCATCGGCGGCGTCATCGGCCACGAGATGGGTCATGGTTTCGATGATCAGGGCGCCAAGTCCGATGGGGACGGCGTGTTGCGTGACTGGTGGACGCCGACCGATCTCAAGGAGTTCAGGTTCCGCACCAGCCGGTTGGTCGCCCAATACAACCGCTTCGAACCCATAGCGGGTCAGTTCGTCAACGGTCAGTTCACCCTGGGGGAAAACATTGGCGACCTGGGCGGCCTCACCATTGCCCACAAGGCCTACCTGTTGTCACTCGATGGCAAGGAGGCCCCGGTGCTCGACGGCTTCACCGGCGAACAGCGCTTCTTCCTCGGCTGGGCCCAGGTGTGGAAGGGCAAGTATCGCCCCGAGCTGATGCAGATGTTGCTCAGTTCGGATCCCCACTCCCCGCCCGAATACAGGGTCAATGGCGTGGTGCCCAATATTCCCGCCTTCTACGAGGCGTTCAAGATAGACCAGGGCGACAAGCTCTATCTGGACCCGGCCAAACGGGTCAAGATCTGGTGATCGCCGCCTCGTCGAGGCAGATGACAGGCGCCGGGCACAGATGCCCGGCCCACTGGTTTCAATCCGTGACAGGCAACCCTGTTTGCCAGTCACCGCAGTAACAAGGGTCAAATCGATGAAAACCTTGCTCATGACACTCGGCCTGCTCAGCCTGCCACTGACCGGCCAGGCGGCGGATGGTTTCTTCAAACAGCTGACGCTGCCCTCCGGTCAGGTGATCACAGTCAGCGAGGGGCGCGGTGAACCCGCCTCCACCGGCAGCTACGGCGTGCGCCTCTACACCGGAGCCAACCCCCAATTTCCCCTCGACCAGTTCATCGATGGCAAGATCTTGCCCCGCGACGGCAGCATCAAGGAGCTGACACTGCAGGATCTCAACGGTGACAAGCAGCCCGAACTCATCGTCATCATCGAGAGCGCTGGCAGCGGCAGCTATCTCAGTGCCAGTGCCTTCATCATCGATCCCCAGCAGGGGCTCGACAGCTTCAACCACGTGGAGGGGTTGGCGCCAAACGATGATGTGATCCAGGCACTCAAGACCCCTAGGGATTAATGGACAGTGAAGCCGGCAGCCTGCCATGCAGGCTGTCGCTTTGCTTGCGACAGACAGTGAGATGCGCTGTTCGCCACACTCATCACCAGGGGATCACGCCCTCTGGTTCGCCGATGGACGCTTGTTTTTTTCTGTGCTTATAATCGCCTCACTGTGCCATGACAAAACACAAGGAGGTAAAAAATGGTAATCCCAACGTGTCCGATGTTCTCGGCTCGTCTGTTCGACACTTTCCCCAGCTCTTGCCTGCATAAGATCGCGCTGCGATAGCGGGTTCGAGCAAAGCCGACTCCCTTCTTGACCGAGACCTTTCTCGACCATTGTCGCCAGCGCTCCTGATGACAGGGATCTCCGATCCCGCATTTTAGAGAGCAACAGCATGACAACATTGATGAGTACCCACTCCCTGCAGATGAGCGCAGGTCACCTTCCCCTGTTCGACAATATCGACCTCAGCATCCAGAGCGGTGACCGCATCGGCCTCATCGGCGCCAACGGCAGCGGCAAGAGCACCCTGCTCGCCCTGCTGGCTGGCCAGATCCAGCCCCATGATGGACGCGTGCAACAGGCCGCCCCCTGCCGCTGCGAGTTTGTGGCGCAGCATTTACCCACTGCGTTGCAAGGGCTCAGCACCCGCGCCGTGCTGGAGCAAGCCGTGGCAGGGGATCCCGCCCTTGGTTGGCAGGTGGACAAGATGCTCGATGAGCTGCAACTCGCCGAGCAGGCCGACTTGCCGGTCACTACCCTGAGCGGTGGCCAGCACAGCCGCCTGCAGATAGGCCGCGCCCTGCTGCGCCAACCCAATCTGCTGCTGCTCGATGAGCCAAGCAACCACCTGGACTTGCCCGCCCTGCTCTGGCTGGAGCGCTTCTTGTCGAGCTGGCGCGGCGCCTTCGTGCTGGTCTCCCACGATGGCCGCCTGCTCGATCGGGTGACCCAGCACACCCTGATCCTGCGGGACAGGCGCATCTACCGCTTCGCCCAGCCTTGCAGCCAGGCCAGGGCGGCGCTGGTGGAAGAGGACGACAATGCTCGCCTGCGCCGGATGGATGAGCAAAAAGAGATAGACCGCCTGAGTGCCAGCAGCAAACGCCTCACCATCTGGGGGCGGGAACATGACAGCGAGAAGCTGATACGCCAGGCCAAGTCCATGGAGAAACGTATCGTGAAGCTGCAGGAGGAGCAGAGCCTGGTCGGCGCCGGCGCCCCCTGGCGACTCGAACTGCACGGACTGGGGCTGCCCGCCGATGCCCTGTTGCGGCTGGAAGCCCTCGACGTGCGCCCGGCGCCACAGTTGCCGCCCCTGCTGCGCGCCGAGGATCTCTGGTTGAAATCCGGTGACAGGGTCGCCCTGCTCGGTGCCAATGGCACGGGGAAATCCTCCCTGCTGCGCCAGTGCTGGGCCGAGATAGGTGAACGGCGCCAGGCAGAGGGCTGGTACCGCCACCCCGCAGCCAGCATCGCCTACTACGATCAATCCCTGCAGCAGCTCGATGACGGGGCCACCCTGAGCGACGCCCTCTACGCCCTGGCGCCGCGACCGGCGGTGACCCTGCGCCAGGCCCTGATCCGGGCAGGCTTCCCCTACACCCGTCACGGCCAGCGGGTCTTGAGCCTGAGTGGTGGCGAGCGGGCCAGACTGCTGTTCCTCGCCCTCTCCCTGGCGAGTCACCACCTGCTCTGGCTCGATGAACCCACCAACCATCTGGATCTGGAGGGCAAGGAGGAGCTGGCCGAGGCACTGACCGGCTTTGCCGGTGGCGTCTTGCTGGTCTCCCACGACCGGGATCTGATCGAGCGCAGTTGCAACCGCTTCTGGGTGATCAAGGGGGGGCGCATTGTCGAGGCCCACAGTGCCGAGCGAGCCTATGCCGAGCTGCTCGGCCATGAACTGGCAGGCCCATCAAGCAGTCCGATCCCCACGGCCCTCTCTCAGCCCCAGGCCACGGCAGCGGAGGATGACGAGGCCATGCTGGCACGCTGGTACGAACTGGACAGCTTGCTGGCGGCCGATCTCGCCCGCAAGCCCAGGCATCAGACCCCACGGCTGCAACAGCGCTGGCGCGACGAGCTATCCCTGCTCACCGAGCGGCTTGGCCTCTGAGCACTGCCGCCAATCATGATGACAAAGCCCCGCATTGCGGGGCTTTGACTGGGTCGCGTCGGCGCCTTGTGACAGCGGTTACTCGATAACGGAGCAGCTGCCCCCCTCGGCCGCGCCCTGGCGCTGACGACACCTGCGCCGCCACAGGGCGAAGAGCCCATAACCCAGGGTCAGCAGCAGGGCATAGATCCCCTCGGCGGCCAGGGCGACCATGACGGCCGCGCAGAGCAGGGCACTCAAACCCGCCAGCCACTTGCCGCCGCCTGCCAACAGGCGCCAGCCCGCCGCCATGCAGAGCAGATAGACCAGTACAAAGTTGCCGTTGGCGTAGCGGATCAGGGTATCGAGGGGCAGCCGCCACCAGAGGATCAGGGTGATGGAGGCGACACAGATACCGAGCACCAGACAGAGCGCTCGCACCGGGGCCCCCCGCGTCGACAGGGTTGCCAGGGAAGCAGGCAGCTTGCCCTCGCGCGCCATGCTCCAGATGAGCCGTGCAAACCCCTGTAGATAGATGTTGATGCTGGCAAAGCAGGAGAGATAGCCGAGGATCGCCACCAGCCACTTGGCGGTCGGCCCGAACAAGAGCGCCAGCAGGGTAGGAATGGCGGTGGCATTGGTCGCCTCGTCGCCATAGAGGCCGTACTTGAGCACGACCAGGGAGTGGATCCCGTAGATGAGCCCCGCCAGCAGCACACCGCCAAGCAGGGCAAGGGGATAGTCGCGCCCCGGGTTTTTGAACTCCTCCCCCATGTGGGCGAAGGCTTCCAGACCGACGAAGCACCAGAACATCACCGCCAGCGCCGTGGCCATGGCGGGCCATTCAGCTGCCGTCGGCAGAGGCTGAGCGGCATCACGCCAGCCAATCTCGCCCTTGAGGGCGATAAGCAGGGTCAGCCCGACGATGGCCAGGGCAATGAGCAGTTGCAGATTACCCGAGGAGCGTGCGCCGCGCAGACCGAGCAGCAAGACGCCGAGCAGGGTCAACAGCTGTATGGCCCACAGGGTCAGCTCACCAAGTTCGAACAGGGCATGCCAGAATCCCGCCGCTATGGTGAGGGCCGCAGGTAATCCCACCGGCAGCACCGCCAGAAACAGGAAGGCGGAGTAACGCTCTGCGCCGGCTCCAAAGGCCTTGCCGATAAGATGGGGCGCCCCGCCCGCATGGGGATAGCGGCGCCCGAGCCGGGCAAAGGTAAAGGCGATGGGCAGCACCAGCACGATGAGCAGCACCCAGGCCCAGAGGGAGGCTCCCCCCGCCAGGGAGGCCGCGGCGGCAGGTACCACGAAAATCCCGGTACCAAGCAAGGAGGTCGCCAGCAACCCCATCCCCTGCCACAGTCCCAGAT
Source organism: Aeromonas sp. BIGb0445 (assembly GCF_024809075.1). Taxonomy (NCBI): domain Bacteria; kingdom Pseudomonadati; phylum Pseudomonadota; class Gammaproteobacteria; order Aeromonadales; family Aeromonadaceae; genus Aeromonas; species Aeromonas sp. BIGb0445. The sequence continues at coordinate 291,409 of NZ_JANUES010000001.1, read as the reverse complement.
CCTTCTTTAAGCTCGACATTTTCCGTTGTCCGATGTGAAAATCGTCCACCATGTTAGGCCAATTCGGCCTCGCAGGTAAGTCATCAGACTGCCGCTTGGCAGCGGTGAAGTGACGGTTATCACCGCCATTTCGTCGGCCATAACCGGGGTGCGCAGGAAAGCAGCAGCAAAGAGGCAACGTGGACAAATACGACGACAAGATAGTGGCCCTGCTTTCGCAAGATGGTCGGCTCAGCATCAGCAAGCTGGCCGAGGCGGTTGCGCTGTCCCGCTCCGCGGTGAGCGAGCGGCTCAAGCGCCTGGAGGAGCGAGGCATCATCCTCGGCTATCGCGCCGTGCTGGCCGAGCCCCAGGGCCAGATCAGCGCCTTCTTCGAACTCAGCTTTCGCACCCCCCGCTGCGAGCAATATGGCGCCCGCATCGGCCAGATCCCCGAGGTACGGCTCTGCTACAGCATCAGTGGCGACACCGACATGCTGGTGCAGGTCAGGGTGGCGAGCATGACGCGGCTCGACGCCATTCGCCAACAGTTGGAGGCCCTGCCCCAGCTCAGCATGATCAAGACCCATACCATCTTGAGCGAGCTTGTCGATCGCACCCGTTGAGCCAGTTCAGGGATGACCAGACAGCACAAAGCCGCCCGAGGGCGGCTTGGTGCTGATAACGCTGACTCAGAACAAGAGGGAGTAGAGGATGCCGGTCATGGCCAGCACGCCAATCAGGGTCACGAACAGGTTGCTGGGCTGGCCCGCAAACTTGCGCATGGCCGGTACCTTGGCAATGGCGTACATGGGCATCAGGAACAGCAGCATGGCGATGATGGGGCCCCCCAGGGATTCGATCATGCCGAGTATGCTGGGGTTCACCGTGGCCACGGCCCAGGTGGTCAGGATCATGAACAGGGCGGTGACCTTGTTGAGCCGCGTGCTGTCAATCGACTTGCCACGTTCACGCAGCATCTTGACCATCAGCCCATTGAAGCCCTCTTGTGCCCCCAGATAGTGGCCCAGGAAAGACTTGCTGATGGCGACCATGGCGATCAGCGGCGCCAGGGTGGCAATCACGGGATTGTCGAAGTGGTTTGCCAGGTAGGAGAGGATGGAGATGTTCTGATCCTTGGCCGCCAGCAAATCACTTGGAGAGAGTGCCAGTACGCAGCTGAACACGAAGAACATCACGCTCACCACCATCATGATGTGGGCGCCCAGCAGGATGCGGTTGCACTTGCCATCGGCTCGCTCACCGTAGCGGCCCTTATTATCCACCGCAAACGACGAGATGATGGGCGAGTGATTGAAGGAGAACACCATCACGGGAATGGCCAGCCACAGGGTCTTGACGAAGTCCCCATTGAGGGCGTCGGACAAGGCCGGCGCCTCGCTGATGATGGCACCATTCCAGTGCGGAACCAGGTAGAAGGCCAGCCCCATGAGGGCGATGACGAAGGGGAACACCAGTATGCTCATCGCCTTGACGATAAACTTTCCCCCCAGACGCACCACGGCCATCAGGGAGAGGATCAGCCCCAGGGCCAGCAGGGCGCGGGGTGGCGGCGTCATGCCGAGCTGATGGATCATCAGGCTCTCCACCGTGTTGGTGATGGCCACGGCGTACATCAGCAAGATGGGGTAGATGGCGAAGAAGTAGAGCAGCGTGATGAGCTTGCCCGCCATCTTGCCAAAATGCTCCTCGACCACCTCGGTGATGTCACCCTCCCGGGTCGAGCCAGAGAGCACGAAGCGATTGAGGCCACGGTGAGCGAAGAAGGTGAGCGGCAACGCCAGCAGGGTCATGGCCAGCAGCGGCCAGAGTCCGCCGACCCCGGCATTGATGGGCAAAAACAGGGTACCGGCACCGATGGCCGTGCCATACAGGCCCAGCATCCACACCAGATCGGCCTTGTTCATGCCAGTGGCACGGGTGCCCTGGCGCGGCAGGCTGCCCTCTACTGCAACATTCATCTCGGACATGAGTCGTTCCTGTAGTTTGAGAATCGAATTTCTGGCTCACGGCAAGTGCCGCCTTGTTCCGACTCCCTGGAACCTTATGTCCACCCTGGATCTGGCTCGAACCGTGGCGCAACCCGGCAAGCATTACCAAATTGCAACAAGTGGGGCGATCAGGGGATTCACGTTGAACCATGCCACTGCGGCGTTCACACCCCGTTAACCCTGCATCGCGTTGATGGGGTCACTCTAAATTAAACATCCGGCCAAATCACAGGTAAATTTGAACAATTAAACAAAAGTTTGACTTAAATCGTGTTTGCCACGCTCTGAGTCACGCTTCCTTTCCACTCTGGTGAAGAGTCGTTAACAATTCGCGGGAGCCCGTTATCGACGCCTGCTCCCGATGCTGAAACAACCTGATCACACTCCTCCCTCCGGGACTCAAGTTGTGCGCCACCTTGCCCTGGCGTACCCTGTTCCTCACCGCTTTTTCCGTTGAACAACTATGGCCATCACCCGTACCGATCTCGCCGAACTGGCGGTGTTTGCCGCCGTCGCCCGCCACCAGAGCTTCAGCAAGGCCGCCCTCGAACTTGGCGTCTCAGCCTCCGCCCTGAGCCATAGCCTGAAGGGCTTGGAGCAGCGGCTGGGGGTCAGGCTGCTCAATCGCAGCACCCGCGCCGTGGTGCCGACCGATGCGGGCCAACGGCTGCTGGAGCAGCTGGTGCCGACCCTGACCCAGCTGGAAGAGGCGCTGGAGGAGCTGACCCGCCACAGCGAGGAGCCGGTCGGCAGGCTGAAGCTCTGCGCGCCACGGGGTGCCATCCATACCGTACTGGCACCTGTGCTGATCGATTATCTGGTGCGCTACCCGCGCATGCAGGTGGAGGTGGTGGAGCAGGAGCTGATGCCGCGCCTCATCGAGGATGGCTACGATGCCGCCATCTTCTATGGCGACCTGCTGCCCAAGGAGATGATTGCCGTGCCGCTCGGCCCGCTGCAACGCTATCTGGTGGTGGCTTCCCCCGCCTATCTGGCCGAGCACGGCACGCCACAGCACCCTCGCGAACTGGCCCGTCACGCCTGCATCGGTTATCGACTGACCCCCTCCCACCACTACCGCTGGGCCTTTGCCGGGGAAGAGGGCAGCCTGCTGGAAATAGAGGTGACTGGCCCCCTGACCACCAGCACCCCCGCTCTTTACCTGGGAGCGGCCGAGGCGGGATTGGGGTTGGCCTACTGCCTGGAGGAGGAGGTGAGCCAGCAGCTCGCCGAGGGGAAACTGCTGAGCGTGCTGGAGCCCTGGTGCCCCAGCTTCACGGGCTTCTCACTCTTCTACCCCAGCCGCCATCAGTTGGGTCACGGCCTGCGCACCCTGATCGACCAGCTCAAGGAGCACTATCACCGCCATGATTACTGAGTATTATTCAGTAATTCATCAAATATAAATCGGATTATCAATGTAACTTTATCAATCTAGACTGTCTGCTCGATATTGGGCCTCCCCGAGAGAACAGATATGTCTGCCTACTTCACCCTGCGCCAACGGGTCATGACCCGCCGCTTCTGGGGCGATGCCCTCCCCTCCATCCTCGCCATGCTGGTATCCGGTGCCTATTACCTGATCGATGGCATCTTCGTCGGCCACTATGTGGGGGCCGCCGGCCTCGCCGGTATCAATCTGGTCTACCCGGTCATCATGGTGCTGATCGGCCTCGCCGCCATGGTCGCCATGGGGGCGGCAACTGCCATCTCCTTCCAGCAAGGGGCGAGAAACCTCAAGCAGGCCCGCCAGAGCCTGGTCAATGCGCTCTGGCTAGTGGCAGGGCTTGGGGTCGCCGCCCCCCTGCTGCTGCACCATTGGCACATGGAGATCCTGCTGGCGCTGGGGATTGAGCAAGGCACCGCGACCTGGCAGCAGGCCAGTGACTATCTTGCCTGGATTGGTGGCGGCACCCTGCTGCTGGCCAGCAACCTGGCGGTGCCCTACCTGCTGCGCAACGATGGCCGCCCCCGCCTCGCCATGATCCTGGTCAGCAGTGGCGCCATTCTCAACATCGCGCTCAACTATGTGATGGTGGGCCGACTGGGGCTGGGACTGGTGGGCACCGCCCAGGCGACGCTCATCTCAGAGGGTATCGTCAGCCTGCTGGGCCTCGGCTATTTCTTTAGCTCCCATGCCAGGCTGCGCCTCTCCTGGCGCGACCTCGTCCCCGAGTGGGTGGCCATGCCCGGCTTGCTGTTCAGCGGCCTGCCGAGCCTCATCACCCAGTTCAACCTGGGGCTGCTGCTGCTGCTGCACAACAGCCAGCTGATGGTCTATGGCTCCATCAAGGATCTGGCTGGCTTCACCGTGGCCGGTTACACCGAGGCGGTGTTCATCGTCATCCTGCAGGGGCTGGCCTTCGGCATCCAGCCGCTGGTCAGCCAGGCGGCGGGGGCCAAGCGCCATCGGGATCTGAAGTTCCTGATGGAGATGGGGCTCAAGGTAACCTTGATCTACGGCATGGTGGTCTGGCTGTTGATCCAGCTGCTGCCGCAACCGGTGGCCATGCTCTACACCGGCACCCAGGATGGAGAGCTGATTGCCGCCGCCGTCAGCAGCCTGACCCTCAATCTTGCCGCCATTCCGCTGGAGGGGATCATCATGTTCGGCATAGTGCTGCTGCAATCCATGGCCCGCACCCGCCAGGCGCTGATCATCTCGACCGCCAAGACGGCGCTGCTGCTGCCGCTCATCTTCTGGCTGCCGCTCTGGTGGGGCCGCGATGGGGTGCTGATGGCCCAGCCCATCACAGTGCTGCTGCTGAGCCTGCCCCTGTGCGGATTGCTGTGGCGGGAGTGGCGCAAGCTGACCCCGGCCACTGAGCAGATGCAGCTCCAGTCCAGCCTGGGATAAACCGCTGTGACATAGGGACAGACCTTCTGCCATGGTCATTATCCCGACGCCGACATAAAAAAAGTCCCCGCATGGCGGGGACTTTTTTCAGGCGCGAGCTGCCGCAGGTGTTATCAGCAGTAGCCGTAACCCAGCAGACGCTGGTAGCGCTGCTCCAGCAACTGGTCGCTGTCCAGCGGGCGCAGCGCCTCGAGATCTTGCTTGATACGGGCCTTGAGGCGCTCGGCCATCAGGACCACATTGCGGTGGGCGCCACCGAGGGGCTCCTCGACGATGGTGTCGATAAGCTTCAGCTCCTTCAGGCGCTGAGCCGTGATGCCCATGGCATCGGCAGCGATCGGGGCCTTGTCGGCGCTCTTCCACAGGATGGAGGCGCACCCTTCCGGCGAGATGACGGAGTAGGTGGAGTACTGCAGCATGTTGACGCGATCGCCAACACCTATCGCCAGGGCTCCGCCCGAGCCGCCTTCACCGATCACGGTGCAGACCACCGGCACGGTCAGGCCAGCCATCACTTTCAGGTTGCGGGCGATGGCCTCGGACTGGCCACGCTCCTCGGCACCCACGCCGGGATAGGCGCCCGGGGTGTCGATGAAGGTGATGATCGGCATCTTGAAGCGCTCGGCCATCTCCATCAGCCGCAGGGCCTTGCGGTACCCTTCCGGGCGCGGCATGCCGAAGTTGCGCTTGATCTTCTCCTTGGTCTCGCGCCCCTTCTGCTGACCGATGATCATCACCGGCTCGCCGTCGAGACGGGCGATGCCGCCGACGATGGCCTTGTCATCGGCATAGGCGCGATCCCCTGCCAACTCGTCGAAGTCGGTGAAGATGTGCTCGATATAATCCAGGGTGTAGGGGCGCTGGGGATGGCGCGCCATCTGGGATACCTGCCAGGCCCCGAGATCACCGAAGATCTTCTTGGTCAGCTCTTCGTTTTTCTTCTCCAACCGGCGGATATCTTCTTTGAGATCCACGGCGTGATTGCCTTCGCTCACATGCTTGAGCTCATCGATCTGCGCCTGCAATTCGGCTATCGGCTGTTCAAAATCCAGAAAAAGACTCATAGGGCCTTAGAACCTCTAATCAAAAACCAATTCCACCCGCTCTCGTCCCAGCAGGACACGCAAGTCATCTATCAGTTGATCGGTGGGCGTCACCCGCCACTCGGTACCGAGCGTCAGTCGCACCCGGGAGCCGGGGCGACGATAGTGTACCTGAACCGGACAGACTCCGGCACGAGCGGGCTCCAAAATCTCGCTAAAACGCTGAAAAAAGCGTTCATCTATGCGCTGTTCGTCGAGAGAAATACGGATCGCCCTGGCGAAACGCTCCCTCGCATCATTGATGTCCAGCAGTTCACGGGCCGACATTTTAAGGCCACCGGAGAAGTCATCAAAGCTGACCTGTCCAGAAACCACCAAAATACGGTCTTTTTGCATCAATTCTTCGTATTTTTCCAGTGCTTCACTGAATAGTGTCACATCCAGACGCCCGGATCTGTCGTCCAGGGTGAAGATCCCCATCTTGTTGCCGCGCTTGGTCACCATGCTGCGAGCCGCGATCACCAGCCCTGCCGCCGTGGTCACCGTATCCCGGGAGGTGGGATGCAAGTCGCACAACCGCCCCGAGGTATAGCGGCGCAGTTCGCTGCTGTACTGGTTGATGGGGTGGCCGGTCAGATAGAGGCCGAGCGTCTCCCGCTCCCCTTCCAGCCAGACCTTGTCCGGCCAGTGCGGCACGTTGGCGAACGCCTTCTTGACGTCATCAATCTCATGGGTCAAGACCCCGAACATGTCGACCTGACCAAATGCCTGCGCCTTGGCGTGCTGCTCGGCGGCGCGCATCGCCTCCTCCAGCGTCGCCATCAGCGCAGCGCGGTGTGGGCCCAGTCTGTCCATGGCCCCGGAGTAGATGAGCTTCTCCATCACCCGCTTGTTGATCTTCTTGATGTCGACCCGGTTGCAGAAATCGAACAGATCCCGGAAGGGACCGTCGCTGTCTCGCGCCGCCAGTATGGCATCGATGGGGCCCTCGCCGACCCCCTTTACCGCGCCTATGCCATAGACGATATGACCATCTTCATTGACGCTGAACCGGTAGCGGCCGGTGTTCACGTCCGGCGGTATCACGGTCAGCCCCATGCGCTGGCACTCGTCCACCAGGGTCACTATCTTGTCGGTGTTGTCCATGTCGGCGGTCATGACCGCCGCCATGAACTCGGCCGGGAAGTGGGTCTTGAGCCAGAGGGTCTGGTAGGAGACCAGGGCGTAGGCGGCGGAGTGCGACTTGTTGAAGCCGTAGCCCGCAAACTTCTCCACCAGATCGAAGATCTTCACCGCCAGCTCGCCGTCGATGCCGTTCTTGACCGCCCCTTCTTCAAACCCCGAGCGCTGCTTGGCCATCTCGGCCGGATTTTTCTTGCCCATGGCCCGGCGCAGCATGTCTGCCCCACCCAGGGTATAGCCCGCCAGCACCTGGGCTATCTGCATCACCTGTTCCTGATAGACGATGATGCCGTAGGTGGGCTCGAGTATGGGTTTGAGGCTCTCGTGCTGCCAGGTGGCATCCGGGTAGGAGATGGCCTCATCCCCGCGCTTGCGCTCGATGAAGTTGTCCACCATCCCGGACTGCAAGGGCCCCGGCCGGAACAGTGCCACCAGGGCTATCATGTCTTCGAAACAGTCGGGCTGCAGCCGCTTGATCAGATCCTTCATGCCGCGGGATTCGAGCTGGAACACCGCCGTGGTCTCGAAGCGCTGCAACAGGGCGAACGACTTCTTGTCATCGATGGGAATGGCGGCGATGTCGATCGGCGGCTTGCCCTCCTTGGCCAGGCGCGGGTTGATCATGCCGAGTGCCCAGTCGATGATGGTGAGGGTGCGCAGCCCCAGGAAGTCAAACTTCACCAGGCCTGCGTATTCCACATCGTTCTTGTCGAACTGGGTGACCGGGTGATGCCCTTCACTGTCGCAATAGAGGGGGGCGAAATCGGTGATCTTGGTGGGCGCTATTACCACACCACCGGCGTGCTTGCCGGCGTTGCGCACCACCCCTTCGAGGCGGCGCGCCATGTCGATGAGATCCTTGACCTCCTCGTCCTGCTCGTAGAGTTCGGGCAGCTTGGGTTCGGCCTCGAACGCCTTGGCGAGGGTCATGCCCGGATCCGGGGGTATCAGCTTGGAGATACGGTCCACGAAGCCATAAGGGTGACCCAGTACCCGGCCCACATCCCGCACCACCGCCTTGGCGGCCATGCTGCCGAAGGTGATGATCTGGGAGACCGCATCCCGACCATACATCTCGGCGACGTGGTCTATCACCTCGTCACGCCTGTCCATGCAGAAGTCGACGTCGAAGTCGGGCATGGAGACCCGCTCCGGGTTGAGGAAACGTTCGAACAGCAGGTCAAATTCCAGCGGGTCGAGATCGGTGATCTTGAGGGCATAGGCCACCAGGGATCCCGCCCCCGAGCCTCGGCCCGGGCCGACCGGGATGCCGTTATCCTTAGACCACTGGATAAACTCCATCACGATGAGGAAGTAGCCAGGGAAGCCCATCTGGTTGATCACCTTGAGCTCGATGTCGAGGCGCTCGTCATACTCCCCGCGCTTGGCGGCGCGCACTTCCTCGTCCGGGAACAGGAAGGCGAGTCGCTCCTCCAGCCCCTCCTGGGATTTTGCCACCAGGAACTCTTCCGTGGTCATGTCGCCGGTCGGGAAGTTGGGCAGGAAATACTCCCCAAGGCGCACCGTCACGTTGCAGCGCTTGGCGATCTCGACCGTGTTCTCCAGCGCCTCGGGGATGTCGGCGAACAGCTCGGCCATCTCGGCCTGACTGCGCAGATATTGCTTGGGGCTGTAGTTGCGCGGCCTGCGCTTGTCCGCCAGGGTGTAGCCGTCGTGGATGGCAACCCGGATCTCGTGGGCATCAAAGTCTTCGGCGTTGAGGAACACCACCTCGTTGGTGGCCACCACCGGCAGCGCGAACTCGCTGGCGAGGGCCACCGCCATGTGCAGATAAGCCTCTTCATCTGGCCGCTCGGTGCGCAGCAACTCGAGGTAATAGGCATCGGGGAAGTGCTGACGATAAAACGCGAGACACTGCTCGGTCTGCGGTCGGTTGCCTTTGAGCAGGAACTTGCCCACATCCCCTTCCCGCCCACCGGAGAGCACTATCACCCCCTTGGCATGATCGCTCAGCCAGGCCTTGTCGATGACGGGTTTGTCCTGCACATGACCACGCTGATAGGCACGGGAGATGAGCAGGGTAATGTTCTGGTAACCCTCATTATCCATGGCCAGCAGGGTGAGCCGAAACAGCTCGTCCCCCAACTCGTCGCTCTGCGCCCAGAAATCGGTCCCGACAATGGGCTTGATCCCCTTGCCATGGGCCGCCCCATAGAAGCGCACCAGACCACACATGTTGACCTGATCGGTCAGCGCCAGGGCTGGTTGACCATCGGCGGCGGCGGCGCTGACGATGGGGCCTATCTTCTGCAGGCCATCGACCATGGAGAAATCGGAATGAACGCGCAGATGGATAAAGCTAGGCTCGGCCATGGTCACTCCCTGGTGCTTGGTTGATATTGACTGACGCTGTCGTCGGTTGAGTCATGGATGAAGGCCGCAAGGTCACTCCTGCCCGAGTGCCCGGCGCACCGGCTTGAAGCTCTGGCGATACTCGGGCAGGGGGCCATGCTCGGCCAGAATGGCAAGGTGCTCAGGGGTCGGGTAGCCCTTGTGGCGGGCGAAACCATATTCGGGATGACGGCTATCGAGCTCGGTCATTTCGCTGTCACGGGTCACCTTGGCGAGGATGGAAGCGGCACTGATGGCAGCCACCAGGCTGTCGCCCTTGACCACGGCGCGGGCTTCCATCGGCAAGCTTGGGCAGCGATTACCGTCGATAAACACCAATTCCGGCACTATGTGGAGCCCCGCCACGGCGCGCTGCATCGCCAGCATGGTGGCGTGCAGTATGTTGAGCTGGTCGATCTCGCTGGGACTGGCCCGGCCGACGGCCCAGGCCAATGCCTTCTCCTTTATCTCGCCGTACAGGGCGAGACGCTTCTTCTCGGAGAGCTTCTTGGAATCGGCCAGCCCGACAATGGGATTGGCAGGATCCAGGATCACCGCGGCGGTGACCACATCGCCCACCAGGGGGCCGCGGCCGACTTCGTCCACACCGGCAACCAGCTTGTCTTCGGGAATATCGATCATCATCTTGCAGCCTTGAATCAAAACAGGCCCCGCAGGGCCAGTGTCAGCACAACATCGCCAGCGGGTGCACTATTTGCCAAGCAGCGCGAGTACGGCATCGGCAGCCTGCTTGTCGGCATCGCAGCGGATGCTCTGATGCAGCCGGGTGAAGGTGGCGATGAGCTCGCTGTTATCATGTTGCAGCAGCTTGCACACCTCTTCGACCAGATTCTCGGTGGTGCACTCGTGCTGGATAAGCTCGGGCACCAACATCTGATCCGCCAGCAGGTTGGGCAGGGAGACGTAATCCGTCTTGACCAGGCGCTGGGCCAACCAATAGCTGAAGGGTTTGAGCTTGTAGCCGACCACCATGGGTTTTTTCACCAGCATGGCTTCCAGTGCCGCCGTGCCCGAGGCCAGCAGCACCACATCGGCGGCCGTCATGGCCTCCCGGCCCTGCCCTTCGAGCAGCACCATTTCAAGCTTGGGGGCTATCTCCTGCTTGATGCGCAGGAACTGCTCCCGTCGCGCCTCGTTGACCAGGGGCACGATGAAACCGAGACTCGGGTAGTGTACCGTCAGGTGCTTGCACGCCTCGAGGAAGAGGGGGGACATGAAGCCCACCTCGGCGCTGCGACTGCCCGGCAGCACCGCCAGCCAGCGGCGGGAGGGATCCAGCCCGAGCTCGGCGCGAGCGGCCCCCTGATCCGGCACCAGCGGAATGGCATCGGCCATGGTGTGGCCGACGAAACGGCAGGGCGCATCGAATCTGTCGTAGAAGGCTTTCTCGAACGGCAAGAAGGCGAGCACCATGTCGGTGGCAGCCTTTATCTTGTGAATGCGGCCCTGACGCCAGGCCCAGACTGAGGGGCTGACATAATGAACCGTCTTGATACCGGCGCGGCGCAGTTTGAGCTCCACCCCGATATTGAAATCTGGCGCATCCACCCCGATGAAGATATCGGGCGGATTGGCAATGAAATGGCGCAGCAGTTCGCGGCGTACCTGAAGAATGCGTGGCAGACGGCCAAGCACTTCAGTGATGCCCATGACGGAGAGCTCTTCCATCTCGAACAGTGCCTTGACGCCAAGGGCCTGCATGCGCGGCCCGGCGATCCCTTCGAACTGCGCATCCGGATAACGGCGTTGCAGCTCACGCACCAGGCCGGCGGCCAGGATGTCGCCGGAGGTCTCTCCGGCAACGATACCGATGCGAATAGGATCAGGCACGGATGATGCCACGCTCATTGTCTTTGAGGAAATCGACATAGAGCTGGACAGCCGGTTCGCTGGCCGCCATCTCAGTCAGCACTGGCAGCACCTCTTCGATGGTCTTGCCTGAGCGGAAGATCTCTTTGTAGGCACGCTTGACGGCGGATATCGCCTCCGGGCTGAAACCGCGGCGACGCAGGCCCTCGGAGTTGACCCCGAATGGCTTGGCATAGTTGCCAGCAGCCATGACGTAAGGCGGCACGTCCTTGTTCAGGGCGGCGCAGCCACCGACGAAGGCATGGGAGCCGACTCGGCCAAACTGGTGAATGGCAGAGAGGCCGCCGAAGATGACGAAATCGCCGATCACCACATGACCCGCCAGGGTCGCATTGTTGGCAAAGATGCAGTTGTCACCGATGACACAGTCATGGGCCACGTGGACGTTGACCATGAACAGATTACCGCTGCCGACCTTGGTCAGACACTGATCCTGCACTGTGCCACGGTGGACGGTGCAGTTTTCGCGAAAGACGTTGTTATCGCCAATCTCGAGGAAGGTGCGTTCACCGGCGTACTTCTTGTCCTGGCAATCCTCACCGAGGGAGGTGTGCTGGAAGATCTTGTTGCCACGGCCAATCTTGGTCGGGCCCTTGATCAGAACATGAGAGCTTATCCAGGTGTTATCACCGATCTCCACCTCGGCGCCAATGACGGAAAAGGGGCCTATCTCAACCCCTTTGCCTATCACGGCAGACTCATGGACGATGGCAGTATCGTGAATGACGGCTGTCGAATCGATCACTATTACACCTCGCGTTTGGCACACATCAGTTCAGCGGTACAGACCACCTCACCATCAACGGTGGCCACACCGGTAAATTTGGCAATGCCACGACGCTCCTTCAGGAACACCACGTCCAGCACCAGCTGGTCGCCAGGGCCGACCGGACGCTTGAAGCGCGCATGGTCGATGGAGGCGAAGTAGTAGAGTTCATTCGGGGACGGCTTGCCGACCATGGTGAACGCCAGAATGCCAGTGGCCTGCGCCATGGCCTCCAGGATCAACACACCGGGGAATACCGGTTTGGCCGGGAAGTGGCCCTGGAAGATGGGTTCGTTGAACGAGACGTTCTTGATGGCACGCAAGGTCTTGCGCTCATCGCTTATCTCGTAATGCTCAACCTTGTCCACCATCAGGAACGGATAACGGTGTGGCAGCAGATCCATGATTTCCTGGATCCCTAAGCTTTTCTTTTCAGTAGTCAAAACAGTACCCTATCGTGATTATTCTTCGTCACCCAGTTTCTTCTCAAGCTGGCTTAACCGTTTGTGCATCTCGTCGATACGCATCACCCGGGCGGCGGTCTTGCGCCACTCTTTATTGGTTTGCAGGGGGATGCCGGACGAGTAGACACCGGGCTCGGTAATGGGTCGCATCACCATGGCCATACCGGTAACGGTGGCCTGGTCGCAGATCTCCATGTGCCCGTTAAAGACGGAAGCGCCGCCAATAATACAATACTTACCAACCTTGAGACTACCGGCCATCACTGTCGAACCCGCCACGGCGGTGCCGTAACCAATCTCGACGTTGTGGGCGATCTGGCACTGATTGTCGATGATGACATTGTCGGCAATGCGTGTGTCTTCCAAGGCGCCCCTGTCAATGGTAGTACAGGCGCCAATCTCGACTCTGTTGCCGATGGTCACGCCACCGAGCTGGGGGATCTTGATCCACTCGCCACGCTCGTTGGCATAACCGAAACCGTCTGCTCCTATCACTGTCCCGGCTTGCACCAGACAGTCCGTGCCCAAGGTCACCTCATGATAGAGCGTGACATTGGCCCACAGGCGGGAGCGATCACCCAATCGGGTGTTTTTACCCACGAAGCAACCCGGACCTATGCGGACATCGTCTCCCAGCACAACGCCGGATTCGATGACCGCATTGGCACCAATGGCAACCCTCTCACCCAGCTGGACATCGGCGGCAATGACAGCGCTAGGATGAATATCCATGGCTGGCTGCGGCGTAGTGTCCAGCAACTGGGCAACCCGGGCAAAGCCGACATAGGGATCCTTGAGTACCAGCGCATTGGTGGGACAAAACGGCAGATCTGCCTCCGTGATCAACACGGCGGTAGCCTGACTCTGCTCCAGATAAGTGCGGTACTTCTTGTTGGACAGGAAGGCGATTTCCCCCTTCCCGGCCTTTTCCAGTGTCGCTACCTTGCGAATTTCCTGGCTTCCATCGCCATGAACTTCTGCCCCGAGTCGCTGGGCCAGCTGTGCGAGAGTGAATACCATCAATTAGTTGCTCTTGCTGACCTGAGAGATAACCTGACCGGAGATGTCCAGCTTGCTGGCAGCATAAGGGGCTGCGTTGCGCTCCAGAACCAGATCGTAACCATTGCTCCTGGCGATGGAGTCGATGGCAGCTTTCACCTTGGTCAGGATCTTGTTGCGCTCTTCAGCCTGACGACGGCCGTTATCCTGCTCGAAGGCCTGACGCTTCTGGTTGAACTCCATCTGCAGCTTGGCCAGTTTCTCCTGGTTCTGCTTCTTCTGATCGGCGCTCATGAAGGCTTCATCCTTCTTGAACTTCTCGACCAGCTTCTGGCCATCGGACTCCAGCTTCTGCAACTCGCGCATGCGCGGCTCGAACTCGCCTTTCAGCTTCTTGGAAACCGCTTCACGCTGGGGCAATTTCTGGAAGATTTCGCTCATGTCGACCACGGCAATCTTGGTCTCAGCCAGGGCGGAACCCATGCCAGCGACCATCAGAGCAATACTCAGACCAGCGACTTTCAATGCTTTGTTCACACTTACTCCTTGTACCCCCGGATGAGGGTAACTGATTACCTTGAATTGCAAGCGACACCCGGTGCCAACTTGTTACTTAGCGGGGCCCGACGGCCCCATTATTTACCGCTCTCCCGAGGAGAGCGGTTACACCAGGTGGAACCAGCCTTGCTGGCTCCCTCCTTTAGAAGGTACGACCAATGTTGAAGGAGAAGAACTCTGTTCTATCCCCTTCGTACTCTTTGAGCGGACGCGCAATGGCAAACACCAGGGGGCCCATGGGTGAGAGCCACTGAACCGACAGGCCATAGGAGGCGCGGAAGTTGGTGGGATCCGAGTAGTCCATCAAGTACTTGCAGCCAGTGACACAGCGGTTCTGGTACTGGTCATAGTCGAAGGTGGTGTCCCATACCGAGCCCGCATCGACGAAGACACTGGTACGCAGCTGAGGCTGATAGGTCTCCGAGGCAAAGGGCGTCGGCACTATCAGCTCAAGGGAGGCGATAGCCAGGGCGTTACCCCCCACGGAGCTGTCGGTGCCTTGGGCAACATCGTTACCCCCTACGTTGTAGTAGTAGAGCGCCTTGGGACCGACTGTGTTGCTCTTGAAGCCACGCAGGGTATCGAAACCACCGGCGAAGTAGTTCTCAAAGAAGGGCAGTACATGGTCGTAATCGCCGTTGCTGCCGTAGCCGTTGCCGTAGGAGAGGCGGGCCTTGGTCATCAGTACCCAGCTGTGATCCGCATCGAACGGGAAGTAGTGAGCATCTTCGGCATTGAGCTTGAAGTACTGCAGATCCATGCCGGGCACAGTCACCTTGGCGTTGATGCGCTGACGGTTACCATCGCTCGGGAAGGTGCCCTTGTTCAGGGTGGAACGGGTCCAGCCTGCGGTGAAATCGACCGTGTTGAAGGTCAGGCGGTTGTCACCGTCGATGTTGTCGCTGTATACCTTCCAGAACTCCTCAACCTGCTGATAGGGATTGGGCTGGGACAGCTTGTTATTCTCAAAGCCAAGGCTGAAGTCGAGGCGGTTGTTCTCGTTGACCGGGAAGCCGCTGGAGAGACGGAAGCCGATGGTGGTGTTCTCATAGTCAACGATGTTGGCATCTGCCGCGCTGAACTCGTTGTAGTAGAGACGGCCACCCAGGCTGACCCCATCGACGGTGAAGTAGGGATCGTTATAGCTGAGATCGATACTCTTCGAGTAGTCGTTGGTACTGGCCGAAATACCGATTTTTTTACCGGTACCCATGAAGTTGTCCTGCTGCAGGCCCGCCTGCAGGCTCAGACCCGAATCGGTACCATAGCCGACACCGGCATTGATGGAACCGGCCGGCTGCTCCTTGACCTTGAAGTCCAGATCCACTTGGTCATCGCTACCCGCCACGCGCTTGGTGTCCACGTCGGCACTCTCGAAATAGCCGAGCCGGTTGAGACGGGTCTTGGACTGCTCGACGTTGTCGGAGGAGAGCCAGGTGCCTTCCATCTGACGCATCTCGCGGCGCAGCACTTCGTCCTTGGTGGTGACGTTGCCGCTGAAGTTGATGTTGCGCACATAGACACGGGGACCCGGTTCTATGTTGATGATCAGCTCCACTTCCTTGGTCTCGTCATTGATCTGCGGGAAGGTGGTGACCTTGGGATAGGCATAACCATAACGGCCGAGTAACTTGGAGAGCACCTCTTCGGTGTGGGTCACCTGGCTGGCGGAGTAGACGCTACCTGCCGTGATGGGGATAAGCTCCTTCATCTCGGCACCGCGATCTATCATGTCACCCTTGAGCTGGATGCCGGAGACCTTGTACTGATCCCCTTCCTTGAGGTTGAGGGTGACATAGACCCCCTTCTTGTCCGGCGTCATGGAGACCTGGGTAGACTCCTGGGCGAAGCGGATGTAACCGCGATCCAGATAGTAGGAGCGCAGCACCTCGATATCGCCGGCCAGCTTCTGCTTCTGGTAGCGCTGATCGCCGGTGAAGTTCCACCAGGGCACATCGTCCTTGAGGGAGAGCTGGGCCAGCAGCTTCTCTTCCGGGAACACATTGTTGCCGACGATGTTGATCTGCTGGATCTTGGCCGCTTCCCCTTCGACGAAGGTGAACTTGAGGTCGACCCGGTTGCGGGGCAACGGGGTGACGATGGCCTTGACCTTGGCGGAGTACTTGCCCACGCCATAGTAGAAATCTTCCAGCCCCTTCTCGAGGGAGCTCAGCACGGTACGATCCAGGGGATCACCGACGCGGATACCGGAGGACTCCAGGCTCTGGGTCAGCTGCTCTTCCTTGATGTCCTTGTTACCGGAGAACTCGATGCTGGAGATGGTCGGTCTCTCCTTGACCGCCACTTGCAGCACATCGCCATCCCGATAGACCTTGACGTCCTCGAAGTTGCCCGAGGCATAGAGCTTCTTGATGGCGCTGGCCAGGGTAACGGGATCGACGGTGTCACCGACCCGGATCGGCAGATTCAACAGGGCGGCGCCCAGTGTCACCCGCTGCAAACCGTCAACCTGAATGTCTTGCACCACAAAAGAGGCAGGGGCCGCCTGGGCCAGGAAGCTGGCACCCAGCAGGCAACTCAACACCAATGCTTTTTTAACAGCCATTTTGTTCTTATGTGTCCTTGTTGATGCTCTGGCCTCAGAGGCGAGCGAAATCATTAAACAGCGCAATACCCATCAGCAACATCAGAATGGCGGCGCCTATCCTGAACCCCACTTCCTGAATCTTCTCCGAGACCGGCTTGCCAGTCACTGCCTCGATGAGGAAGTAGACCAAATGGCCCCCATCCAGCACCGGCAGCGGGAACAGATTGATGATCCCCAGGTTGACGCTGATCAGCGCCAGGAAACCGAGAAAATAGACCAGACCGTAATCGGCGCTGTTACCCGCGCCCTTGGCAATGGAGATGGGCCCGCTCAGGTTGTCCAGCGACACTATGCCACCAATCAGCTTGCCTATCATATCGAAGGTGAGCGTGATCAGGCTCCAGGTCTTGTGCATGCCCTGCCAGAGGGCATCGAGCGGCCCATACTGTAACAGAATTCGATATTCATCCGGTAATGGAACCACTTGAGGCGATAATCCCACGAAGCCCACCGCCTTGCCCTTTACCTCTTTGGCATGGGGAGTCAGGGTGATGCTCTGTTCACTGCCATCACGCTCAATGGTCAACTGCAAGGGCTGCTCGGGGGAAGATTGTACCTTGCCCACGAAGGCGACCCAGTCAGTTAGGGGTTCGCCATCCAGCGCCAGGATCTTGTCCCCTTTGCGCATGCCAGCCGTGTCACTGGCACTGCCCTGCACCACGTCGGCCACTACGGGTAGCACCTTGGCCCCCAGCGGGATGATCCCCAGGCTGACGATGGGCGACTCTTTATCCGGATCGAATGCCCAGCTCTTCAGTTCGAGCGTCTTGTCGCTGGCATAACTGCTCTTGGGTTCGGTCAGCTTGAGCTGTACCGAATCGTCCCCAAGGTGGCTTATCAGGGCATAGACAATGCTCTCCCAGTCACCGGTCGGCTCGCCGCCCACCTCGACGATCTGCATCCCTGGCAGCAAGCCAGCCTCGGCGGCGATGGAGTCAGTGCGCACCTCGCCGACGATGGGTTTGACGCTCGGCACCCCTATCATGAACATCAGCCAGAAGGCGAACAGGGCGAACACGAAATTCGCCATGGGGCCGGCGGCGACGATGGCCATGCGGGCCCAGACGCTCTTGTGGTTGAAGGCCTGCGCCTCCTCCCCCGGTTTAAGCTCGTCGAC
This sequence comes from Aeromonas sp. BIGb0445, assembly GCF_024809075.1. Classification (NCBI taxonomy): domain Bacteria; kingdom Pseudomonadati; phylum Pseudomonadota; class Gammaproteobacteria; order Aeromonadales; family Aeromonadaceae; genus Aeromonas; species Aeromonas sp. BIGb0445. The sequence goes on along the minus strand of NZ_JANUES010000001.1, from coordinate 273,582 downwards.
CCGGCCGTCCAGCATCTTGACGTAACCGCCAAGGGGGATCAGCGCCAGCACATACTCGGTGCCATCCTTACCCATCCGGCGCCAGATAGCCTTGCCAAAACCGATGGAGAAGCGCTCCACCTTGACGCCACAACGGCGGGCCACCCAGAAGTGGCCAAACTCATGCACCGCAACCAGCAGGCCCAGGGCGACGATGAAGGCGCCGATATTCCAGAGTACCCCCCCCATCAGCCAAGGCTCCTTGCGTCATGTCCGGTCATCAGGTCAGCGCCGAAGGCGACCCTGGTGTTGTGTTTGCACTTGTTTTTGCACAGCGTACTCATGAGTCCAATTCCTTGATGTCATCGATGACCCGCGACGCTGCAAGGAGAAAAGCAGCAGGCCAGGGTATGGCATTCATCGGCTAAGTGCCTTAATCAAATCCTGAGCCCGGGCACGTGCAGCACAGTCCAGGGCAATCAAATCGTCCAGCGAGTCGGCAGACTGCCGGCCAACGGTCAGCAAGGCAGTTTCATTGACTCTGGCAATATCCATGAAACCGATGCGCTCGGCAAGGAAAGCCGCCACGGCCTCCTCATTGGCGGCGTTGAGTGCCGTGGTGGCACTCTGCCCCGCCTGGCAGGCGGCCATGGCCAGCGCCAGGCAGGGGTAGCGCTCGACGTCGGGACGAATAAAGCTGAACTCTCCGACACTGAAGAAATCCAGAGGTTCCACGCCAGACTCAATCCTGGCCGGATAAGCCAGGGCATGGGAGATGGGGGTACACATGTCGGGGTTGCCGAGCTGGGCCAGCACGGAGCCATCCTTGTACTGCACCATGGAGTGAATGACAGACTGGGGATGGACCACGACCTGGATCTGCTCAGGGGCGGCATTGAACAGCCAGCGCGCCTCTATGTACTCCAGGCCCTTGTTGAACATGGTGGCGGAGTCTACCGAGATCTTGGCCCCCATGGACCAGTTGGGGTGTGCCACCGCTTGCGCGGGAGTGACCTTGTCCAAGTCGTTGATATCGGTGTAACGGAACGGGCCGCCCGAACCGGTCAACAAGATTTTGCTGATGCCGGCCCCGGCCAGATCGCAGCAGCCAAGCTGACGTTGAATGGCCTCGGGCAGGCACTGGAAGATGGCATTATGTTCGCTGTCGATGGGCAGCAGTTCGGCGCTGTGGTCGCGCACGGCGTCCATGAAGAAGGCCCCGGACATCACCAGCGCCTCCTTGTTGGCCAGAAGAATACGCTTGCCCGCTCGCACCGCGGCCATGGTCGGCGCCAGACCGGCCGCCCCCACGATAGCCGCCATGACGCTGTGGGCATCGGGATGAGCCGCCACCTCGCACAGCGCCTTGGCACCGGACAGTACCTGGGTTTGGCTACCATGAGCCTTGAGTCGGCTCGCCAACTCGCGGGCCGCGGTCTCGTCGACCATGACGGCGAAGCGGGGGGAGAATTCGAGGCAGTCACGCAGCATGGTATCCAGACTGCGCCAGGCGGTCAGCGCCAGTACCTGCCAGCGGCCCGGATTATGACGCAGCACTCTGAGGGTGCTCTGACCGATGGAGCCGGAGGCCCCCAGGATAACGAGCTGGCGCATTAGCCCCCCTGGCTCAGCAACAGATAGCTGAGCAGGAAGACTGGCAGGGCCGCCGTCAGGCTGTCGATACGATCGAGAATGCCACCATGACCCGGCAACAGGTTGCCGGAATCCTTGATGCCCGCCTCACGTTTGAACATGCTCTCGGTCAGATCGCCCAGCACCGAGGCCAGCACCGCCAGCAGAGAGCAAAGCAGCACTGTGCCCATCTTGGCGGGCACAAACCCCATCCACCAGGTCACACCGACCGCGAGCAGGCCCGCGGTAAACAGACCACCGCACAGACCTTCGATGGTCTTACCCGGGCTGACGGAGGGAGCCAGCTTGTGTTTGCCAAACGCCTTGCCGAAAAAATACGCGCCAGAATCTGCCGCCCAGACCAGGCCCATGACGAACAGCAGGATCCAGGCGCCCATGGAGGAGTCGTGATAGAAGTTGTAGCCGCGAATGGCGACCATGGACCAGAAGAAGGGGATGAGCGTCACCAGGCCAAACAGCGACTTGAGCCAGACAGACTCCTTCCACAGTCTGGCACTCTGGGGGTAGCGCAGCACCAGCAGCAGGCCGAGCAGCCACCAGCTGGCCGCCGTCCAGAGCACCCCCATCAATATGGGGTTGAGTCCAGGGGCCCACAGCTGCTCCACCGGCAGCCACATCAGGCTGGCACCGAGCAAGAGACAAAACAGCAGGGGTATCCATTCCCGCCGCTCACTGCTAACAAAACCACCCCACTCCCGACTGGCCAGCAAGAAGACCAGGGCTGCCAACAGGGCAAAAAATTTCAAAGGCAAGAAGAACAGCGCCCCCAGCACCAGGGGGATCAGACACAATGCGGTAATAATTCGTTGTTTTAGCAAAAGAAACCTCTCTCTTGGGAGCGGGGTTTAGCCGGTCTGTTGCTCGGCGATCAATTCCCGGATCTGTTCACCCGTACACCCGAAGCGACGCTCGCGGGCCACGAAAGAGGCAACTGCCTCACTGAACTCGGCCTCGTTAAAATCGGGCCATAACACAGGCGTAAAATGGAGCTCGGCATAGGCGAGCTGCCATAACAAAAAATTGCTGATGCGGTGATCTCCACCGGTGCGGATCAGCAGATCGACCGGGGGCAGATCGGCCATGCAGATGGCCTGTCCCAGTCGGGCTTCAGTGATCTCCTCGGCTTGGAGTTCACCCGCCGCCACGGCTTCGGCCAGCTTGCGCGCAGCCTGGGTAATGTCCCACTGACCGCCGTAATTGGCGGCAATATTGAGGGTCAAACCCTGATTATTCTCGGTCAGTGCCTCTGCCTTGGCGATCTTGGCCCGCAGCCGCGCACTGAAACGCGAGGTATCGCCAATCACCCGCAAGCGGATGCCGTTGCTGTGCAGCTTCTTGACCTCGCTGCCGAGCACGGTAAGGAAGAGCTCCATCAGGGCACTGACCTCCCCTTCCGGACGACGCCAGTTCTCACTGGAGAAAGCAAAGAGGGTGAGAGCATCCATCTTGGCCCGTGCGGCAAAGGTCACCGTCTCCCGCACGGCCTTGACGCCGGCCTTGTGCCCATAGACCCGCATCTTGCCACGGTTCTCGGCCCAGCGCCCGTTGCCATCCATGATGATGGCGACATGGCGGGGCAGACACTGGTTGGCGCTATCGCCGAAGGCTGCCAAACGCGACATTCATTTCTCCCACAAAGACAAAAGCGCCGTGCAGGGGCACTACACGGCGCTCGTAATATACCTGTCAGACGCTTAGATTTCCATTAGCTCCTTTTCCTTCACGGCCAGGGCGTCATCCGCCAGCTTGATGAAGGCATCGGTGAGTTTCTGGATCTCTTCCTGGGCACGACGGTCGTCGTCCTCGGAGATCTCTTTGTCCTTGAGCAGGGCCTTCAGATCGGCGTTGGCATCGCGACGGATGTTGCGGATGGCAACCCGGGCACCTTCGGCCTCGGAGCGGACGATCTTGGTCAGATCGCGGCGGCGCTCTTCAGTCAGCGCCGGCAGCGGCACACGCAGAGTCTGGCCATTGCTGGACGGGTTCAGACCCAGATCCGAGGTCAGGATCGCTTTCTCGATCGCCTGCATCATGGAGCGGTCGAAGATGGAGATGGACAAGGTGCGGGCATCCTCGGCCACCACGTTAGCCAACTGCTTGAGCGGAGTCGCTGCGCCATAGTACTCAACCTGGATGCCGTCGAGCAGGCTCGGGTGAGCACGGCCGGTACGGATCTTGGACATCTGGGATTTGAGCGATTCTACGCTCTTGGACATGCGGTCCTTGGCGTCGTTTTTAATCTCGTTGATCACAGTGGTTTTCCTTTTGGCGAACGAACCCGCGACGGGTCCGTTTCTAGCTTAATTTACTGACGCAATGGATAACAAACCGCCTTCCGGTTCGCTGCAATCTTACTTGCCGACGTGGTGGATCAGCGTGCCTTCCGGTTCACCCATGATAACCCGGCGCAGGGCACCCGGCTTGTTCATGTTGAAGACACGGATCGGCAAGTCGTGATCGCGCGCCAGGGTAAAGGCGGCAAGATCCATTACTTTGAGTTCTTTATCAAGCACTTCGTCGTAGCTCAGCTCATGATACAACACGGCGTCCGGATTCTTAACCGGATCCTCGGTGTAGACACCATCGACCTTGGTGGCCTTGAGCACCACGTCGGCTTCGATCTCGATCCCACGCAGGCAAGCCGCAGAATCAGTGGTAAAGAAGGGGTTGCCGGTACCGGCAGAGAAGATGACAACCTTGCCGGCGCGCAGTTGGCTGATCGCCTCAGCCCAACTATAGGAATCGCAAACACCTTGCAAGGAGATGGCAGACATCAGACGGGCATTCACATAAGCACGATGCAGGGCATCACGCATCGCCAGGCCGTTCATGACGGTAGCCAGCATGCCCATGTGGTCACCCACCACGCGGTTCATACCCGCTTTGGCGAGACCGGCACCACGGAACAGGTTGCCGCCGCCGATGACCAGACCGACTTGAACACCCAGCTCAACCAGCTCTTTGATCTCTTGGGCCATCCGCTCCAGTACAGCCGGATCAATGCCAAAACCCTCGGATCCTTGCAGGGCTTCACCACTCAACTTAAGAAGAACACGTCGGTATGCAGGTTTGGGATTGGTACTCATGTCACTGATTCCTGGTCATATAAAGACCGCGACATAAGTCGCGGTCTGGAGTTAGCTAAAACCGGTTCGGTTATGCCTTCTGAGCAGCCGCGATCTGGGCAGCAACTTCGGCAGCGAAGTCAGTTTCCTGCTTCTCGATGCCTTCGCCCACTTCGAAGCGAGTGAAGGAAACAACGTCAGCACCTTCTTTCTTCAGCAGCTCGGCAACGGTCATGGACGGATCCTTGACGAAGGGTTGACCAGTCAGGGAAACCTCACCGGTGAACTTCTTCATGCGGCCTTCAACCATCTTCTCGGCGATCTCTTTCGGCTTGCCGGAGTTGATGGCGATGTCGATCTGAATTTCGCGCTCTTTGGCAACGACTTCAGCGGACACATCTTCAGGCTTGACGAATTGCGGGCTGTTGGCAGCAACGTGCATGGCCAAGTCTTTGGCCAGCTCGGCGGAGCCACCGGTCAGCTTGGTGATAACACCAATGCGGGAACCGTGTACATAGGTACCCAGGTTGTCACCTTCAACCAGCATCACGCGACGCAGGTTCATGTTCTCACCGATCTTGGCGATCAGGTTGGTGATGGTCAGCTCGACGGACTCACCGTTACCGAAGTCGGCCGCTTTCAGGGCGTCAACATCAGCAATTTTCTGGGTCGCAGCGATGTCAGCGATCTTCTGGCCCATGCCCATGAAGCTGGCATCTTTGGCGACGAAGTCGGTTTCGCTGTTCAGCTCGATCATGACGGCAACATTGCCTTCGGTACGGGCAAAGATCACACCTTCAGCAGCGATACGGCCTGCTTTCTTGGCGGCTTTGGCCTGACCAGATTTACGCATGTTCTCGATCGCCAGCTCGATGTCGCCATTGGCTTCTTCGAGTGCTTTTTTGCAATCCATCATGCCAGCGGCGGTGCGCTCGCGCAGTTCTTTTACCAGGGCGGCAGTAACGTTAGCCATGTCCAGTATCCTCGGTCTTGAATTGACAAGAAACAGGGGCCACAAGGGCCCCTGCTAACCAATTACATCAGCTTGGTTAATAAGGGCTTTAACAGTCCTTATCAATTACTCAGCTTCAACGAAGCCATCTTGTTCGGCTTGAACAACGATGTCTTGAGCGCGAGCTTCCAGTACGGTGTCAGCAGCAGCATTCAGGTACAGCTGAACGGCACGGATCGCATCGTCGTTACCCGGGATGACGTAATCAACGCCGTCCGGATTGGAGTTGGTATCAACGATGGAGACAACCGGGATACCCAGGTTGTTGGCTTCTTTGATAGCGATGTGCTCGTGGTCGGCATCGACAACGAACAGCACGTCAGGCAGGCCGCCCATGTTCTTGATACCGCCCAGGCTCTTCTCCAGCTTGTCCATTTCGCGAGTACGCATCAGCGCCTCTTTCTTGGTCAGCTTCTCGAAGGTACCGTCTTGGCTCTGGGCTTCCAGATCTTTCAGACGCTTGATGGACTGACGAACGGTTTTCCAGTTGGTCAGCATGCCACCCAACCAGCGATGGTTCACGTAGAACTGATCGCAGCGGATAGCAGCATCTTTGACGGCTTCAGACGCAGCACGCTTGGTACCAACGAACAGTACCTTGCCTTTTTTGGCAGCAACGGAGCTCACGAAGTTCATGGCATCGTCAAACATCGGAACGGTTTTTTCCAAGTTGATGATGTGAACCTTGCTACGGGCACCGAAGATGTAGGATTTCATTTTCGGGTTCCAGTAACGAGTCTGGTGACCGAAGTGAACGCCGGCTTGCAGCATGTCGCGCATAGAAACTTTAGCCATTTTATACCTCTGTATTGGGGTTAGGCCTCCACACATCCCATGTAACCGACCCCAAAGGGGCACCCCGGTACAGGTATCGATGTGTGTGTGTTATTGATTAGGGTGATGAAACCGGGACAAGTAGTTCCGGTTCCGGCGCGCTTTATACCATAAGTTTGCCACTGGCGCCACCAGCAGCCGCGCTAAAAAAAGGGCAGCGGGGTCGACTCTGCGCCAATGATTTGACCTTGTGATGACAATCACACTGGAAGTCGGCGGGGGTTGCGGATAAAATTTTGCCCTGATTGCAAACGCATCTATTTTTCATTACCTGCTTGTTGTCGGCCATGCCGACGAAGAACCAGGCCGCAAGAGAGATCCCATGTCCATTAAAATCAAGACGCCGGAAGAGATTGAAAAGATGCGCGTTGCCGGCCAACTGGCCGCCGATGTGCTGGTGATGATAGCCCCCCACGTACAGGCAGGCGTCACCACTGACGAACTCAACACTCTGTGCCATGACTTCATCGTCGATGTCCAACAGGCCGTTCCGGCCCCCTTGAACTATCACGGCTTCCCTAAATCCATCTGCACCTCGGTGAATGATGTGATCTGTCACGGTATCCCCAACCACAAGAAATTGCGGGAAGGCGACATCGTCAACCTGGACATCACCGTCATCAAAGATGGCTACCACGGTGATACCTCCGCCATGTTCATCGTCGGTCAGACCACCCCCCTGCGCCGCCAGCTGTGCAAGGTTGCCCAGGAGAGCCTGTATGCCGCCATCAAGCGGGTACGCCCGGGCATGTGCATCACCGAGATTGGTGCCGTGATCCAGCCCATCGTCGAGCAGGCCGGTTTCTCCGTGGTGCGTGACTACTGTGGCCACGGTATCGGCAGCGAATTCCATGAAGAGCCGCAGATCCTGCATTACCGCAACAACGGCAAGCTGGAGCTCAAGGCGGGCATGTGCTTCACCATTGAGCCCATGGTCAACAGCAAGAAGTACCACTGCCGTACCAACCCCAAGGATGGCTGGACTGTCACCACCAAGGATGGCGGCGACTCTGCCCAGTGGGAGCACACCCTGCTGGTGACGGAGGATGGCTGCGAGGTGCTCACCCTTCGCCCGGACGACACTATCGACCGCCATATCAAACAGGGTTAACATCAAACCCCGGCCCAGCGCCGGGGTTTTTGTTTTCCAGACGATGAGATGCCATGGACGCCAGCCTGCTTTCCCCCCATCTGCTGCCCGATGATGACCTCAGCCGGGATAACTGCAAAGAGTACCTGAGCCGTTTTCTCGGCTGGTTGCACGCCCGCTTCGATGCTGGCGACAACATCATCGAACTGGTGGCGACCCGCTCCTTGTACATGGATCAGCTGCTCACCCGGCTGTGGCACAAGTTCGGCTTCGATCAGGAGACGCACCTCACGCTCATCGCCGTGGGCGGCTATGGCCGTGGCGAGTTGCATCCCCACTCCGATATCGACCTGCTCATTCTCTATGAGGGGGGGCAGCTCGACGAGGCCCTGGGGCTGCGCATCGGTGAGTTCATCACCTTGCTGTGGGATCTGAAGCTGGAAGTGGGTCAGTCGGTACGCAACGTGGCCGAGTGCATCGAACAGGGATTGGCCGACATCACGGTCGCCACCAACCTCATCGAGGCGCGCCATATCACGGGCAACCTCGGCGGATTCGAGACGCTCCAACAGGCCACCCGCCCCGAGGTGTTCTGGCCGAGCGAAGATTTCTTTCGCGCCAAGCGCGCCGAGCAGGCCCAGCGTCACCAGCAGTTCCTCGGCACCGCCTACAAGCTCGAACCCGATCTCAAGAGCAACCCGGGGGGGCTGCGCGACATCCAGACCCTGGCCTGGGTTGCCCGTCGCCATTTCGGCGCCACCACCCTCTATGAGATGACCAGCCACGGTTTCCTCAATCGCGCCGAGTACCGTGAGCTGCTCGACTGCCAGAACTTCCTGTGGAAGGTGCGCTTCGCCCTGCACATGGCCATCAACAGAGGTGACAACCGCTTGCTGTTCGACCGGCAGCGCACCGTCGCCGAGATGCTGGGTTTCGAGGGGGAAGGCAACCGATCGGTCGAGCAGATGATGAAGCGCTTCTATCAGACGGTACGGCGGGTGTCCGAGCTCAACGAGATGCTGCTACAGCTGTTTGATGAGGCGATCCTCGGCAATACCGCCATGGACGTGCGCCGGATCAGCGACGAGTTCCAGCTCCGTGGCCGGCTTATCGATGCCGTGGACGCCGAGCTGTTTGGTCGCGATCCCGCCGCCATATTGCGGCTCTTCTACCAGATAGCCCAGCACCCCGAGATAGCCGGCATTCACTCGGCGACCCTGCGTCAGCTGCGTGAGGCGCGGCGCAAGCTCGACTGCTGGCTGCAAGATATCCCCGAGTGCCGCCGCCTGTTCATGGCGCTGCTGCGCCACCCCAACGGCATAGGCCAGCCGCTCACCCTGATGCACAAGTACGGCATACTGGCAGCCTATCTGCCTCAGTGGAACCTCATCGTCGGCCAGATGCAGTTCGACATGTTCCACGCCTACACGGTCGATGAGCACACCCATCGCCTGCTCAACAACATTCATCACTTCCCCACGTCGGCCAGCCGCCAGACCCATCCGCTCTGCCATGAGATAGTGAACCGGCTGCGCAAACCCGAGCTGCTCTGTATCGCCGCCCTGTTCCACGACATCGCCAAGGGACGGCGCGGGGATCACTCCGAGCTCGGTGCCGTCGATGCCCTGGAGTTCTGCCAGCTGCACGGGCTGGATCGTTACGAGAGCCGCCTGGTCGCCTGGCTGGTGCGTCATCACCTGCTGATGTCGGTCACCGCCCAGCGCCGGGACATTCACGATCCCGAGGTGGTGACCGATTTCGCCCAGAAGGTGCGCGATGAGCAGCACCTGGACTTGCTCTACTGCCTGACCGTGGCCGATATTTGCGCCACCAACGACAGTCTCTGGAACGACTGGAAAGGTACCCTGCTGCGCGAGCTCTATTTCACCACTCAGAAGGCGCTGCGTCAGGGATTGGAAAACCCGCCCGATATCCGGCTGCGTATCCGTGAGAACCAGCGCCAGGCGCGCCAGCTGCTCAGTCAGCGTCATCTGGACGATGCCTCCATCACGGCGCTGTGGAGCGACTTCAAGGCGGACTACTTCCTGCGCCACAGTCCGGAGCAGATCGCCTGGCACAGCCGTCACATTCTCGAACAGGAGGGTGCAGGCGAGACGCCGCTGGTCACCATAGGCAAACACCCGACCCGAGGCGGCAGCGAAGTGTTCATCTATTGCCGCGACACCCCGAATCTGTTTGCCACCGTCGCCTCGGCACTGGATCAGAAGAACCTCAACATCCACGACGCCCAGATCATGAGCTCGCGCAGTGGCTATGTGCTCGACACCTTCATCGTGCTGGAGCCCAATGGCGAACCCATCAGCCCCAACCGCACCGCCACCATCCGCAAGGCGCTGGAGAAGGCACTGCAAGAACCGGGCAAGCTGGTGCTGCGCAACAAACCCCTGTCCCGCCGTCATCGCCAGTTCATGGTGCCGACCCGGGTGGTGTTCTTGCCCCACAAGGGAGAGAACCGCCACACCCTGCTGGAGCTGACGGCGCTGGATACCCCGGGGTTGCTGGCCCGGATAGGGGCGGTTTTCCAACAGTGCGGCCTCAGTCTGCATGCCGCCAAGATCACCACCATAGGCGAGCGGGTAGAGGATTTCTTCAGCCTGACCAATCGCGACGGCGAGCCGCTGACCCAGGCCGAACAGCTCAGTCTGGAGGAGAAGCTGGTCCATCAGCTCAACCCCCAGGAGCAAGAAAGCTGAACCCAGTGACGCTCGCAGACCGTCGGGACACCCTGACCAGCCAGTCCCGACCGCTTGCTGGACGAAGAAATCGACCCTCCCCCTTAAAACCGGCGGGAAAAGTGTGATACAACAAACGGAATTTTTTAAAGGAACCCCATCATGACCGAGTTGCAACAGATCATTGAGTCGGCCTTCGAGCGCCGCGACACCATCACCCCAGGCTCCGTTGATGGCGCCACCAAGGCCGCCATTTTGCAGGCCATCGAGTTGCTGGACAGCGGCAAGGCGCGGGTCGCCGAGAAGATTGCTGGCGAGTGGGTCGTCCACCAGTGGCTGAAGAAAGCGGTGCTGCTCTACTTCCGCATCAATGACAACGGCATCATCAAGGGCGACGACGCCCAGTACTTTGACAAGGTTCCGCTCAAGTTCTCCGATTTTACTGCCGAGCAGTTCAAGGCAGCCGGTGTGCGCGTCGTGCCGCCGGCCACCGCCCGCAAAGGCTCCTTCATCGCGCCCAATACCGTGCTGATGCCCTCCTACGTCAACATCGGCGCCTTCGTCGATGAAGGCACCATGGTCGATACCTGGGCCACCGTCGGCTCCTGTGCTCAGATTGGCAAGAACGTCCACCTCTCCGGCGGCGTCGGCATCGGCGGCGTGCTGGAGCCACTGCAGGCCAACCCGACCATCATCGAAGACAACTGCTTCATCGGTGCCCGCTCCGAAGTGGTGGAAGGTGTGATCGTCGAGGAAGGCTCCGTCATCTCCATGGGCGTCTTCATCGGCCAATCCACCCGTATCTATGACCGTGAAACCGGCGAAATCCACTATGGCCGCGTCCCGGCAGGTTCAGTGGTCGTCTCCGGCTCCCTGCCCTCCAAATGTGGCAAGTACAGCCTCTATGCGGCGGTCATCGTCAAGAAGGTCGATGCCAAGACCCGCGCCAAGGTGGGTATCAATGCCCTGCTGCGCTCCATCGACGAGTGATGAGTCATTGAATGCAAAACAGGCGCCTTATGGCGCCTGTTTTGTTGTTATCTTGCCCCGATGGGATCGGATCGTCATCGATGATGCCAGCCCCTACGCCCTCCTTCTGAAAAAGTGTTCGTACGGACCTCTTTTTATTTTGGCGCCCCAGTCACAGGCCTGTCGCGCTTTCTCGGTTATCATGGGTGGGCGAGACGGTTTTAAGCCAAGGAAATAGTCGAATGTACGAGAATCTGAAGAGTTTGGGGATCCAGGATCCCGCGGCAGTGGACAGTTACACCCTCCGTCAGGAAGCGAACCACGACATCCTCAAGATCTACTTCAAGAAGCTGAAAGGAGAGTTCTTCGCCAAGAGCGTCAAGTTCAAATACCCCCGGCAACGCAAAACCATTTTGGTCGACTCTGGTACCCACCAGTACAAGGATGTCACCGAGATCAATGCCAACCTCAAGTATGTGGTGGATGAACTCGACAGTCTGACCCAGGGGGTCCATAGCCAGGCCGACCCTGATATCAAACAGAAGATACTGCGGGATCTGCGCCACCTGGAGAAAGTGGTGGCCAACAAGATCAGCGAGATAGAGAAAGATCTCGAGAAACTCTGATAGCGGCCAGCGCCGCACCAATAGCAAGGGCGCCTGATGGCGCCCTTGCTATTGGGGTGTAAAAAACCTCTCGCCTCGTCGTTCAGCCGCCTGATACAAGGGGCACAGCCATTCCATCACAAGCTGTCATGCAAGCCAGGCTCGCCTCCCTGCCAGCGCAGGCACTCAGCGGCCGCAATAGAAAAGGGAGGCTGGCGCCTCCCTTTTCATCTCTGTCTTTCAAGCAAGCGGATTAGTTGCTCTTCATCCAGATATCCATGTCGGTTTTCAGGTTGTCAGACTTGGTACCGAAGATGGCTTGTACACCAGAGCCAGCAACGACCACACCGGCAGCACCCAGCTTCTTCAGGCCAGCCTGGTCAACCTTGGCGACCTCTTTCACACCCACCCGCAGGCGAGTGATACAGGCGTCCAGGGAGGCGATGTTATCTTTACCACCGAAAGCGGCAACCAGAGCAGCAGACATATCGTCTTTACTTTGGACGGCATTCACTTCCACGGTTTCGTCTTCACGACCCGGGGTTTTCAGGTTCATGGCACGGATGACAACGGTGAACACCACGTAGTAGAGCGCGGCATAGACCAAGCCCAGACCCACCAGCAGCCACATCTTCTGGGCATTGGGGGATTGCACCACGAAGTCGATGAAACCGTTGGAGAAGGTATGACCGTGGACAATGCCCAAGGAGTTGGTCAGCACATAAGCCAGACCCGCCAGCAATGCGTGGATGGCGTACAGTACGGGCGCTACGAACAGGAAGGAGAATTCGATTGGCTCAGTAATACCGGTCAGGAAAGAGGTCAGGGCGGCAGAAGCCATGATACCGACGATCTTGGCGCGGTTTTCCGGCTTGGCAGAGTGTGCAATGGCAAACGCAGCAGCAGGCAGACCGAACATCTTGAACAGGTAGCCACCGGCCAGTTGACCGAAGCCGTTGCCAGCGGCGCGAGTCGCGTCGTTAGCAGTCAGGAAGCAGGTCATGATGCCATGTACGGTTTCACCGGCAGCGTTGACACAGGTACCCGCCTGATAGAAGAAGGGCACGTTCCAGATGTGGTGCAGACCGAACGGGATCAGGGAGCGTTCAACCACGCCGTAGATACCGAAGGCCAGTACCGGGTTCTGGTTGGCAGCCCAATCGGAGAAGGCAGCAATGGCTCCGCCAACCGGTGGCCAAATCACCGACAGGATCACACCCAGACCGATGGAGACGAAACCAGTGATGATGGGCACGGCGCGCTTGCCGGCGAAGAAGCCCAGATACTCTGGCAGCTGGATCTTGTAGAAACGGTTGAAGGCCCAGGCAGCCACACCACCGGCGAGGATACCCCCCAGTACACCGGTGTCGATCTTGTCGACCCCCATCACCGGTGCCATCACCGACAAGGTTGCCGTCATGATGCCGTAGCCGACGATGGCTGACAGGCCGGAAACGCCATCATTGTTGGTGAAACCAAGGGCAACACCCACGGCGAACAGCAGGGCCATCTGGCCAAACACTGAACCACCGGCTTGCTCCATCAACTGGGAGACGATTTCGGGCATCCAGCTAAAGTGGGCGGCACCCACCCCCAGCAAGATACCTGCAACAGGCAAGACCGAGACAGGCAGCATCAGCGCCTTACCGACTTTCTGCAGGTTGGAGAATGCGTTTTGTAACATGTGTGTACTCCTGAATGATTGTTCCCTAACGGACCCATTCGAAGTTAAGCCTATCACGGGTATGAAAGCTAACCGGAAAAGGGAGATCGGGTGTTTTTATTTTGACGAGAACAATATAACTCAGAGAAAAGGGAAATTCTTTACTCTGGAATTAGCAGATAGGAAATTTGGAGAGGAGATCACAAGATGATTTAAATAAGTCTTTAACGTCGTTTTCTGGTTAAAATTTGGCAACACTACTATATTTCAATTCGATGAAAAGTGCCGTTTCAGATTGCATCTAAATACTGCCAACCGTAATAAAAGGAAACGAAACGTAACTCAATGTAACCACTTAATCATCTTGTGTAGAAACAATATAACCATTAAAAAGGCCCCCGACAATGGAGGCCTGATAAATATAGTGAAGGATAAAAATCCGTTATTATTTTTGGGATTTTTTCACCGCATCAACGAATACTGACTTGGCTCGGCTAGAACCGCCCCGCTCGGCTTCACTGACCAATTGCATCGCTTTATCGATATCGCCAGCCTTGACCGCTTTCTCGATCTGAGACTGATAGAACGCCTCTGTCTCGCTCAGCATGGCTGGCGCGGGTTTGCTTGGCGCCGTCGCAGCTACAGCGGTTGCCGTCGCGCCAGTGGCAACGACTGCCGTGGTGGCCGGCTTGGCCTGACTCATGGCAACTTTATCGGCATATTCTGGTGTGAACACGGCCTCAATACCCTGTGCCTTGGCCATGTCGGTGACCACTATCTGTACCAGTCCCCAAGGGGAGTGAGGGATCACCGGATCCTTGATATCGGGTTCGACTGTGTTGTTGGCCCGGGCAAAGGCTTTGGCAGGGTGCAAGATGGTGGTGGAACCACTCAACTGATCTGCCGGTGCATAGACCACCATATAGGTTTCGCTCGCGGGATTGCCCGGCATGCTGCGATCGACAAACACCTTGCCCTCGATGCGATCGGCATCCATCAGGTGAGCTGGCTGATAGGAGAACACAGACTCACCCAGTACACGGGTTACCTTGAAATTGGCATCCAGCATGACAACCTTGGGTTGCAGCACAGTTTTGCCAACCTGTGAGGCCAAGCGAATGTAGAGGTTACCCGTGTCTTTGGGCAGACGATAAGCGGCAAAATAGCTCATGCCTTCATCGAAACGGTAGCTGGGTTGCTTGCCATCCAGGCTAAGCAGCGTCTCCCCTTCCGGCAGATTGGCATATTGGAACTCATTGAAACCGGCACAGCAGTTGCTGGCCTGCGACAGGGCCTGCTTGGCCTGATCGGCATTGTCCAGAACGGCCGCATGCTCTTGCAAGGGCACGCCCATATTACCCGCACAACCGGTCAACCAGACGGTCACTGCGGCGGCAATCGACATCTTTACCAGCGTCATTCTTATTATCCCTCTTATCCGGTGGCCGTTACCCGGCGAAACGAAACTGCCCCCAAGTGGGGGCAGTCACTAACTTAACTGAAAGTCGGGCTTACCACCAAGCTTCCGCTTGGACACCGAAGTTCCAGGTGTTGTCATCGTTGTTGCTGCCATTGAAAGTCTGGCCGTTATCGCCACCGGACTTCAGGTAGGAAGCGAACACGCGAATCTCCGGACGGGCCCAGAAGCTGGGACCGGCAGACCAAGCCTGGGCAATGGTGTACTTCTGACCGTTGCGGTCCTGGCTGTCCTGATCGCGGACGTCCTGAGTGTCATGATAGTAGCCCAGCTCCAGAATGGTCTTCTGGATGTCATCCCACTTGTACATGGGACGGATCACGGCAGAGAAGGTATCGGCATCAGAACCAGTCACACCGTTGATGGTCACGTCGTTGGACTGACCATAAACCAGCTGGTGACCAAACTCGACCTTGTCACCGATCGGCAGTACGCCCCAGTTGATGATGCGGAAGCCGTCACCGCTGGCACCATCCTGACTGGTCCAGTTACCGGCGCCGTAGTAAATCGGCAGGGTGGCATAGCTGTCGCTCATATACTGCAGCGTGGTTTTGTTGAAACCGCCCAACATGTTCTGAGTCAGTTCAGCCGTCAGCATGACACCATCTTTGATGTCGCCATCGAGCTTGTCCTGATCGTCGGTGGGGTTGGCGATGGCATAGTCAGCGCCCACTTCCAGGGAAGCATCGCTCCACAGCGGGATACCGGCGTAACGCACGTCCAGTATGTTGTTGTTCAGCTCACCGGCATCGCTGCGCGTCCAGGCCAGGGACAGTTTGCCCGGGCCGGCCTGGATGTTCTCAATCCCGGCACCAGGACCGGACACATCCCAGTAGTAGAAATCGGAGATGTGGATGTCGTGACGCTGGTAGTAACGCTTACCGGCCCACAGGGTGGCTTCCGGGGCAAAGCCCAGCACGCCCTTGGCCTGGACGTTGAACTGACGAAGGGCAAAAGTGGCGTCATCTTCACACTGCTTGGTGTCGAAATTACAGCTGGTGCCAGTACCTTCGAAGTCATTGGACTGGTTGGTGACCATGGCCACCATGGAGTCGACATAGAAGGACTTGCCATCCTTGTTATAAACTTCCTGGCCCAGTTGTACTTCGCCATAGGTTTCGTTCTCGTTACCCAGACGACCGACTTTCTGTTTGTCGAAGGTCTGCATGTCGCCATCTTCGGAGATGCCGACACCGGAACGGAAGTAGCCGTGGAAATCAACGGCGAAGGCGGCTTGAGAAGCCAGGGCTGCGGTAACTGCTGCAGCGATCGGGAGCCACTTTGCTTTCATTTTCATTTTCCTTATTTCCCGCTGAGGAGTGTGTGATCCTTAGGTTTAACTTCCTATCACCATAAAAACGTTTCGGTGATAACCGGGGTCGATTATAGGTAGGCGATATGGGGACAAACATGAGCCAATTCACAAAACAGGGACAAATAGCGCCCAATTACCCCAGTGGGCTAATAACGCCTCTACGAAGCCATAAAATGGCAACAACTCACCCATTAAACCGAAGAATGACCACGCAGACACAATCTGAAAACGGTGTCATCAATTAATTTGCATCGAACAATAAGTAATAAGCCATCAAAACAATGACAAAAACATGACTGAAATCGCTTTCAATGAGGAACTTTTAAATTTGCGACTTGTCAGCACGCCACTCTTTTATCTGCACCCTGTTTAAGAGTAAGAGCTCTAATTAATCATGATGGGGGAAGGAAATAAATGTGTGTGTGAGGAAGGGATGCAGGAAAAATAACGGGCCCAATATGGAGGGCCCGTGTTATCGATTATAAATAGCGATGAGAGTGCATTAATCGGTCAATTCACTGGAGTTGCCCCTGCCACTCTCTTAGCCAGGCCAGTGCGACCACTTCAGGTTCATCGACCACAGTCGCATCAATTTCCAGTCTGGGCTGCAAAGGCTGGGCCCCCAATTCCAGCAGCAAGGTGTCGAGCTGACGACCCGCGCCGCAGAAGTACTCATAACTGCTGTCACCCATGGCGATCACTGCGTAATTGAGCCCCTTCATATAGGGCGCCCTGTCTTTCAGATCGGCGGCGAAGGCTTCCAGATTGGGGGGCACATCCCCCTGCCCTGTGGTTGCCGAGACGAGCAGCAGGAAACGGGTCGGCGAGATGTCCTCGAGGCGGGCCTCTTCATGCAGGTTGCACTCATGCCCTTGGCCCGTCAGTTCATCCATCAGGGTCTCGGCGACCAGGAAGGCGGCGCCATAGACGCTGCCCACTACGATATCTATCTGTGCCATCTTGCCTCCTCGCGTTGGGAATGGTTTCAGCATGCCACAGCGAGCATCCGGGGGACAGGTCAAGAGATCAATACACTGATTTGACTGGTGTTAAGCCGATTCCCCTCAGTAGTCACTCTCGCTGGCTGGCCAGCCCAGCTTGCCAAATAGCGTCAACAACTCGGCACCCAGCGGGGCCTGAATACGCATGGGTACCTTGAGCACGGGGTGCTCGAAGCTGAGGGTACGCGCCACCAGCAACAGGCGCTGGCAGCCAAAATGTTCCCGGAAGAAGCGATTGTGGCGACCATCCCCATGGGTGGTATCCCCGACCATGGGGTGGAAGAGGTGCTCCATGTGACGGCGCAGTTGATGCTTGCGTCCCGTATGGGGGAAGAGTCGCACCAGGCTGTAACGGCTGGTGGCATGCTGCTTGGAAACCGCATGGGGCAGTTCGACCTGATGCAGACGCCTGAAGCTGGTCACCGCCTCCTGGGCGGGTTTGTCTCGGGTAGCGAGGGCATCGGCTATCTTGTCCAGCTGCTCTTTGAGCGGATAGTCAATCAGTCCCTGCTCGGGAGCCCAGCCGCGCACCAGCGCCAGATACTCTTTGTGTACCCGTCGCCCACTGAAGGCCTCGGTCAGGCTGCGTGCCACCTCAGGACTCAGGGCAAAGAGCAGCACACCCGAGGTGGGTCTGTCGAGCCGATGTACCGGGTAGACATGACGGCCACCGATGAGATCCCGGGTCATCTGCATGGCGAAGCGGGTCTCGCCCTTGTCGAGCCAGCTGCGGTGCACCAGCAGTCCCGAGGGTTTGTTGACCGCCACCAACCACTCATCCTGATAGAGCAGGGTCGGCCTCAGTTCATCCAGCTGTTGCTCATCGGCTGGCAATGAGTCCAAGGATGAGCTGTGGTGCAGTGCACTATCACCCTCCCCAGCATCTGCCCCTGTGGGTCTCAGCTCATCCCCAGGGAATGAGGGGCAAGTCACTGCTCCACCACTTTGCCTGAGAGCAGCAGATCGAAACGGGCGATGAGCCGCAGCAAGTCAGTCACCTCCGCCAGCTCCTCCTTATAGCTCTCGCTCGCCATGGGATAGAGAGAGACGCTGCTTGGCAAGGGCGCCTGTAGTAGCACCAGCTGCTCCATGCGCGGGATCAGCACGAACTGCAACCATTGATCAAAACTCAGGGTATCGACGCAAAATGGCAGTGTGCTGGCCAACGCCTCTTCACCCGGATTGTCCAGCTGCCAGCGATCCAAACGCTGCAACTCGGCGCTCAGCTCGCCTAGCAGGCCAGCCACTAACAGATACTTGTTCATCATCAACTCCTCACTATCTCTGCCAACCGGGCTCGTTGCACCGGCTCCCCTTTGTCGTCATGAATCACCCGGTGGATGCAAAGCACCACACTGTTCATAGGGCGTATCGAAAGGGGCGCCACTATACACAATCTCACCGGGCTTAGGCAGGGGGCCGCAAGCCCTCACTCCCTCACCGCTGGCTATCTGAAGCTGGCTCCTTATAATCGGGGCCATGACCCATCAGCCATCCCATGCCATGACCGCCATCCATACCCTGACCGACTTCCTGACCCAGGCCGAGACGCAATTCCAGCTGTTTGATCTGGGCCGCCAGGTCCGCCCCCTCGACAGCGCCGAGTTTGTGCGCATCGAGCAGCAGGCCATTCCCTACCCCTGGCCGTTGCAGCAACACGCCTGGCTGGGGGTGCATTTCTTTCAAGCGACCGAAGAGAAACATTACCTCTGGTTCCTCAAGTTTGCCCTCGATGAGCGCGGCCTGCTCATCTCGGCCGGCCCCAAGCATTTCATGGATCTGGTCGCCGAGACCCTGGGCTACAAACTCACCGGCGATCTGGACGATGCCACCGCCAAGCGACTGGCAGACAACCCTTACACCTTCCGCCCGGCCGAAGCCAAGATGGCCAGTCTGCACGCCAAGCTGGGATGCCAGCTCGAGCAGGCCCCCTCCAGTTATTATCAGGCGCTGTGCCACTATCTGGCAGCACCCGGGCAGGATGGCTGGCAACAGCTCGGCCTGCAGGGCTTTGCCGACTTCGCCGAGCGCTTGCAGCAAGAGAGCAATCTGGCGCTGGTGTGCAAGGCCATGGCGCGCCTGCCCGATGAGCCGCTCCACGCCCTGTGCCAGAGCCTGGAGAGTGCCGCCCTGCCCCCTGCGCTGCAAGGAGCCTTGCTTGAGCGCCTTGGCAAGGAGCAGGAGTGCGCCTCCCCGGATCCCGAGACCCTGGCCTATCTGTGTCGCGCCTTCGCCGCCAGTGCCACTAACCAGGCTCGCACCAACAAGTTGCTGACTCTGCTGGAAACCCAGCCCAGCCCCAGTCTGTTGCTCGCCATCGCCGGACGGCTCTGGCCGGATCTGCAACAGGGTCCCCTGCTCGATCTCTTCCTGGAACGACTCGCTGACCAGCCGACCCCCTTCTTCAATCAGGTCTTCGCCGAGCTGGTTACCCTGCCACTGCTGCGTCCCCAGGTACTCGCCATCCTGCGCAGTCCGGATCGCAGCGAGGCGCTGAGCCGCGCCATCGGTCGCCTGTTCAACGCCAACTGACCCGGCCTCAAGGAGCCCGTCCATGGAAGAAATGCTCTGGATCATGCTGCTGGTCTGTCTGGCCAGCGCGTTTTGGCACCAGCGGCGCCAGGCCGAGCTGGCCTGGCAATACCTGAGGCGCTACTGCCAGCAGCATGAGTTGCAACTGCTGTCGGTGGCGCGCAGCCACAGGCGGCTTGCCCACCGGCCGCTGCGCCTGCTCACCTGCTACGAGTTTGAATTCAGCAGCGATGGGGAGAGTCACTATCTTGGCACCCTCACCATGCAGGGGCTCAACGTGGCAGGGGTTGAGATCCCGCCGCACCGGCTGCCCGGCGGTGGATAACATGACCACCCGGGCCAGGGGCTTGTGGCGGTGACAAGTGCCGGATGACTGGCGCTGAGCACGGCCCATTGGACGACCAAGGACCAGGAAGGGAGGCGGGCTGTCTATAATTTAGGGGTTTCATTCAAGGAGAAAGACGATGGACCCCATGGTACATGACATGCCTACCCTCTTTGCCCAGCTGGGACTGGCCAATGATGCGGCCAGCCTGCGTCACTTCATCGACAGCCATAGCCTGCAAAAAGAGATGGAACTGAGCGAGGCACCGTTCTGGAACGCCTCTCAGGCCCAATTCCTGCGGGAATCCCTGCGCGATGACGCCGCCTGGAGCGAGACCATAGATCAACTCGATGTACTGCTGCGCCAGTGAGGCCCCTGTTCGGCAAGGCGCAGTCAGGGTAAGCTCTGGCCGCCCAGCGCCGCCAAGCAGGTGCCTGCCCGTGAGAGAGAACCAGAGGAAGCCCAATGTCATCCGCCGAGATCCACCAGATTGCCAGCGAGCTCAAAGCCCGCGGCATCACTCCCACCACCGCCATGGTCAAAGCGCGCCTGAGCCAGGCCGTGCCCATGGCCGAGCTGCTCAAGAGCCTCAGTCAGTGGAAGCAGGCACAACTCAAAGAGCAACAGGACGAGCCAGCGCCCCATGACAGGCATGAGGGGCCACAACCCCACCAAGAGCCCCTGCCCCATGAGCCCAGCGTGCAGAGCCTCGCCGCCCAGCTCGACAGACTCGAACAGAAGCTGGATCGTCTGCTTGCCCTCATGACCCAGCCCCGCTAAATCAGGCCCAGCTCTCTCCATGTATATTCTCGAACTGACTTTCGAATGCTACCGCGATACTTCCCTCGGCGACGCCGAGCGCGCCATCGTCAATTATCTGGACATGCTGCGCTATCAGGGTCAGATCCTGGGCCGGGAGTTTCCCACCAGCATGCAGCAAGGCCACTTCGTCAGCCGGGTGGTCTGCCCGGAGCAAGATAGCCTGCACCCGGATAACCAGAGTGAACAGGTTGTCCTGGCCGAACAAGGCCTGCACCAGGCAGGCCTGCTCGCCCCCAAGCTACAGCTGCTGGGAGCCGATCTGCTCTCAGATGGCACCGACCCTTGCGGACGACCGAGCTGGTTACTGCTCTACACCAGCTTCCTGCACAGTTGCTCCCCCCTGCGCTGCGGCGATCACTTCGCCCCCGTGCCCCTCTATCGGCTGCCCGCCATCGCCAATGGCG
Organism: Aeromonas sp. BIGb0445; assembly: GCF_024809075.1. Lineage (NCBI taxonomy): Bacteria > Pseudomonadati > Pseudomonadota > Gammaproteobacteria > Aeromonadales > Aeromonadaceae > Aeromonas > Aeromonas sp. BIGb0445. The sequence goes on along the minus strand of NZ_JANUES010000001.1, from coordinate 252,143 downwards.
ATCAGAAGCAGATCATCAAGTGGCAGGAAGATTGGGAAGCGTGCGATCAGCTGCAGATGAATGGATCTATTGCCGAACATGTGGCACTGCACGAGATTGGCGATCCCGGCAGCCGCCTGGCTCGGCGTGGCACTGACTTGTGCAAGCGGCTCGAAGCCCTGACCGGCATCCCCGTCTATTACTATCTCTACCGCGTCGGCGGCCTGAGTGCCCCGGAGGAGCGCACTCGCCCCTGCCCCGGCTGTGGTGGTGACTGGGCCCTGCCGACCCCCCTGCACGAGATCTTCGACTTCCAGTGCCAGCCCTGTCGGCTGATCTCCAATATCTCCTGGGACTTCAAGGATTAGCAGGTTGCGCGCCCGGGCAGGGCTGCGCGCCCCATGCTCCTTCTCCCCAAACACGAAGGGCGTCTACCGGGACGCCCTTTGCACTGAAACCGACTTGACGCAGCTAGTCCGGCAAGGTCTCCAGCCTCGCCAAGAAGTGCGGCAAAGAGGGGGCCAGTACCAACCGGCGACCACTGTCCAACCACTCCAGCCACACTTGCCCCGTCTCGTTATCCAGGGAGATGAGCGTCATCTCGTTGCGGGTCGTGGCAATAAAGAGTGATGGGGAGCGCTTGAGCTTGCGCAGCATCAGCAGGTGACCTATCAGGTTCTCGCGCAGCAGATCGAGATCCTGTTCATTCCAGGGTAGGATCAGCTCCAGCTTCAACCCCTTGAACAGACATGGCAGTGGACGACTGAACCAGTGGCCAAACCACAGCTTGGCACTCGGGTGCAGTTCCAGCTCCAGGGCGCCCTCCAGGGCGGTGAAGTCGGCAGCGTCAGTGCGAGCATGGGGACGCCAGGCGACCAGCCCACCATTGGCTTCACTCAGCTCGCAAGGGGAGCGCCAATCCGGCTCCCACTGACACAAGGGCAGACCCCGTCTCGCCTCACCGTCGCGTTGCCAGCGCGAAAAAAAATGCGCCAGGGCAGACAAGACTTGATCCGACATCGAAATTCCTCACAATTAGCGACAACATTCGCTATTGCACCATCAATCCCATGAGCAAACAAGACAGATACGCCAACGCCCTGCAGGGGCTGAGCCTGGGCCAACAGTCCGCCTACATCAGCCAGTACAGCCCCTCCTTGCTGCAACCCGTGCCCCGCAGTCTGAACCGAAACGATCTGGCCCTGCCGGATCCCTTGCCCTTCCATGGCGCCGACATCTGGACCCTGTACGAGCTCTCCTGGCTCAATGACAAAGGCAAACCTGTGGTGGCGCTGGGTGAGATAAGCGTGCCCGCCACCAGTTTGAACCTCATCGAGTCCAAGTCGTTCAAGCTCTATCTCAACTCCTTTAACCAGACTCGCTGCACTAGCCTGGCGGCGGTCCGCGAGCTGCTTGCCAAAGACCTGAGCGCCTGTGCTGGCGCCGAGGTCGCCGTGACCCTCACTCCCCTGGCACAGGCGCCGCAGCAGATAGTGGACTTGCCGGGCGAGTGCATCGATGACCTCGACATCGAGATCGACAACTATGAGTTCGATGCAGATCTGCTGATCGGGGCCGCCGGTCAAGACGAGGTAGAGGAGACGCTGCACAGCCACCTGCTCAAGTCCAACTGCCTGGTCACCAGCCAACCGGATTGGGGCTCAGTGGTCATCCACTATCGGGGCCCGCGTCTGGACCGGGAGAAGTTGTTGCGCTACCTCATCTCGTTTCGCCAGCACAACGAGTTCCACGAGCAGTGTATCGAGCGGATTTTCACCGACCTCAAACAGCACTGCGCCCCGCAGCAACTCACCGTCTATGCCCGCTATACCCGCCGGGGCGGCCTGGATATCAACCCGTTCCGCAGCGACTGGGAAGAACCAAGTGAGAACCTTCGACTGATCCGTCAGTAAACTCTGGACTCACGGGGGGGGGCTTGGATAACATGCCCTCACTCCCGTGCGGCCCTTAATCTAATGAATCAACTGTTTTTTCTGGCAATGATGATGTCCTCCCTGTCGGCTCCCAATGTGGATCTGACCAAGGATCAATTGTCTATCGATCTGCAACAGGCTCAGACCCTGGTGTTGAGCGATCCGGCCAGATGCGTAGAGATCACCTCGGCCTTCCTGGTCCGCACGGCCAATAATCCCAAGCAAATCATCAGCAATCGTCAAGATTACGGCTACCGCGAGCCCATGCTCAGCTTCGGCACCATCGCCCAAGCCACGGGGGCACACCTGCTCAAGGGTGAGTGCCTGATCCAACTCGCTCAACACCGGCTGGCGGATCAGGAGCTGCAGCAGGCCCTGGCCCTGGCAAGCAAGGAGAAGCAACCCGAGCTGCAAGCCCAGAGCCTCTATCTGATGCTGCGCAACAAAGCGCTGCTCGGCAGCGGCCGTGATTATGTGCCCCTTCGCACCCAGCTCGATCAGTTGCTCGGTGCAACAGCCCTCAAGAACAGCCCGCTCCAGGTCTATAGCCGACTACTGCGCATCACCGACCTTATCGAATCTCATCAGTTCGAGGAGGCCAAGCAACGACTCAGCGAATCCCGGCAATGGGCCCGCACCATAGGCGATAGCAAGGCACAAGCCTGGGTCGATGCGGTCAGCGGCGATCTCTACCATGCCCTCAGGCAGCCCCAGCTCGCCCTTGGCGACTATATTTCGGCCCAGCAACAGGCTCGCCCCCTGGCGGATCCCCTGTTCCTCGGCCTGCTCGCCAATCAGATAGTGGATCTCTATCAGGAAGAGCAGGAGCCCCAGAAGGCGTTGCAGTACGCCAACGAGGCGGCCAACTACTTCCACGCCCTCGGCAATCCCGTGTTGCTCAGCCAGGCACTGACCGTGCTGGCGCGCCTGAACCGTACCCAGGGCGACATGAACATGGCCCTGGTCTATTTCTTCAATGCCCTGGACCTGCTCGACGAGGGGCACCAGCGCATCCAGGTCGCGCAGCTCAAGTACGAAATAGGCAAAACCTATCTGCAAAACGGCAACCTGCCCCTCGCTCGCAGCTATCTGAGCGCAGCGCGCCAGGCGCATCGGGCGGAGGATGACAAGCGACCCCTCATCGATACCCTGCTGCTGCTCGGTGAACTGCACCTCAAGCAGAAAGAGGCGGCCATCGCCATCTTGCAACTGGAAAATGCCCTGGACCTTGCCAACCAGATTGCCGATACCGGTCGCCAGTTCCAGATCTATCGCCTGCTCTCCCTCGCTTATGAACAGAAGGATTATCTGCTGCAGGCGCTGGAAAGCTATAAGCGCTTCCACCAGCTGAGCGAACAGATCAGCCAGCAACAGGTGGCGTTGGAGCAGGAGGCCATTCGCGACAACTACACCCAGGTCGAGCGTGAGCAGCAGATCAAGTCCCTGGAGCTGAGCCTGGAAAACAGCCGCCATCAGCAGGAGCGCTACCTCTGGTCGAGTGTCATCACAGGTCTGCTGCTGGCCTTCTTCATCTACCTCTTCTTCACCCTCTGGCTGCGGCTCAAGAGCGCCCGCCAACAGGCGCGTTTCCTGGGAGAAGCCACCCTGAAAGAGCCCCGTAGCGGTCTGGCCAACTGGCAGCGCCTGATGAACCGCTGGCCAAAAGAGATGGCCAAGCGTCAGCAACAATCGGAGCGCTGGTACCTGAATGAGCTGACCGAGGGTGAGTTTGATGACAAGTTGCACTATCTGCTCTTCAAGGTGCCCTTCCTGGCCAATAACCTGGAACGACACGGTTATCAGCTAGCGAGGGACATTGAGACGGCATTCGGCGACTATGTCGCCGGGCTGACGCCACCCGATGGCCGTATCTATGACCTGCGCGAGGGCCACTTGCTCTATGTGGTGCCCCAGCGTCATGTCGCACAGCTGCATCAACTGGCCCGAGAACTGCTCGAGCAGCTCGCCGCCTTCCCCTGCGCTCAGCCCATCGATCGCCGCATCAGCCTCGGCATCGTCAGCCATCCCTTCCTGCCCAAGGCGGCTACCGCCCTCGATCATCTCGGCCTGTTCGATCTCTGCTACCTGGCTCTGGCAGGTGCAATCCAGCTCAGCGAGCGGGCCAATCAGAGCGCCTGGTTGGAGCTGGCCGCGATCGACTGTCAACAGGCCGCGTTTTTTAACGGAGATGTGTGGCAATGCTGTCTGATGGCGATTGACAAGGGATTGGTAAAAGTAAACTCTTCTCACGACAAACAGTGGATCAACTGGCCTGGCCTGTCACGGACGAAGGGCACAGATGATCGATGACAAGATAGCGAATCGCTGGGGATCTGAGTCGGCCTCGCCCGCAGAGGACTATCCCACCGCCATAAATAATAACAAACAGGGCAGCCTGAAGAATGAATGACATCACTGCCGTAGCGGGACAATTGGCCAGACTCAGAGAGTCCCTTCAGCGCAAACAGTTTGAACTCGACGAGACAGTGCTCTGCTCCCAGTCTGAGCGCAGCCGCAGCATTCAGTTTATCGCCAAACTGATGCAAGCCTGCCGCGGCCACGATCGCGAACTCGACAGCAAGCTCGCCAAACTCAAACAGAAGCTGGATGGCCAGCCCTCCCTGACCCATCTGGATCAGGATCTCGCCGCCATCGAGAAGCTGCTGCAGCAGCACAGCACGGCGCTTGAGGAGTCGATCAGCCTGACCGCGGGCGCCATCGAGCTCGGCTCAAGGCAACTCAAATCCCTCAAGGGCTTTCCGGAAGAGACCCGAAAGTCCCTCAAGGCATTCCTGGCCGCCCCCAATGGCTATGGCCTCAGCGATCATCAGCGCCGGGTCACTCAATTGCTGGAGTTCTATCAGCAGGCCATCAAGATCCAGCTGTTACCCGCAAACCTCCCCTCTCTCGACACCGCGGGCCAGGGTCTGGCATCCGCAAGCAAGGAGACTGGCGAGGCGTCCGCCTGCCTGGATGGCAAGGTCTATAGCCGTATCGCCGATGAACTGCAGCGCCTCATTACCGAGCTCGATTTTGCCGGTGCCGTGGGTGAGAGCCTGGCGGAAATTCGCCGTCAGCTATTGATGGGAATGGATCCCACTCTGCTGGCCGAATCCTGCCTGCAGGTGATCCAGCTCATCATCGAGGGCACCCGCGAGGAGCGTAAAAGCTCCCGTGCCTTCCTGACGGCCCTCAATGAGAGCCTCTCCTCGGTCCATTTCAACTTCACCGAGTCGCTGGATGAGGGGCGAGCCTTGCAGCAGGCGAGCCAGACCAGCCGCGTGGCCCTGGATAACGAAGTCCAGGCCATCGATGACACCCTCACTCGCCACCACTCCTCCGAGGCGCTCAAGGAGGCCATCAGCGAGCACATGGCCACCATCGGCTTGCTGCTGCGGGAGCGGGAGAGCATGACGGCCCGGGAACTGCATCTCATCACCCGCCTCTCCACCATGGAGGCCAAGTTGCGGCTGATGAAGGAGGAGACGGCGGAGTACAAGAAGCGGCTCACCATCCAGAAGCACAAGCTGTTCCTCGACAGCCTGACCCAGGTCCATAACAGGGCGGCGCTGGATGAGCGGCTCGAGCTCGAATACAAACGCTGGCTGCGCTACCGCACCCCCCTGTGCCTGGCCATCATCGACATCGATCACTTCAAGAACATCAACGACAACTATGGCCACATGGCCGGCGACAAGGCGTTGAAGGTGGTTGCCAAGGCATTGCAAAAATCCCTGCGCGATACCGACTTCATCGCCCGTTTCGGCGGTGAGGAGTTCGTGGTGCTGCTGCCCAACGTCAACCCGGACAAGTTCGAGACACCCCTCGAAAATCTGCGCAAGGCGATCAAGAGCATTCCATTCAGGTTTCGCGATGCCAGGGTCGAGATCACCATCTCCATCGGTGCCACCCTGTTCAAGGAGGGGGATCAACCCTCGGATGCCTTCGAGCGGGCCGACAAGGCGCTGTACGGTTCCAAGAATGGCGGCAGGGACAGGGTCAATACCGACCTCGGATAATCCCGGTACTGCCAGCGCCGGGCAGAGCTGGCGGTGGCACGGTTCGTGATACATCGGCCCTGCCTTGTCTGATCGAGGGGCCATACCAGCCCGATGAAGCGCTCAAAAAAGCAACAGTCGCACGGCCCCCTATTCCCCTTCCCCTCAAGTTCGCTCTACTATCAGGCGAGAGGGATGCCCAAAGGCATCCCCTCTATCCCCAGGGAAAGAGAGAACGATAACAATTGAGCGAGAAGGGGAAGATCATGATCACACACATCAATCCCGTGGGCAGCATGGACCTGCTGTCCCAGCTTGAGGTCGACAGACTCAAGCAAACGGCCTCCAGCGATATCTATCAACTCTATCGCAACTGCTCGCTGGCGGTCCTGAACTCGGGTAGCCACACCGACAGCTCCAAAGAGATACTGGAGCGTTTCAAATCATTCGATATTCACGTGATCCGGCGCGAGCGCGGGGTCAAGCTCGAGCTGTTCAACGCCCCCGAGCACGCCTTCGTCGATGGCGAAATCATCCGCGGCATCCAGGAGCATCTCTTCTCCGTGCTGCGCGATATTCTTTATGTTTCCAACCAGATCGATGCCAACCGCCTGGTCGACCTGACCAGCCCGAGCCACATCTCCAATCTGGTGTTCTCCATGCTGCGCAACGCCAAGGCGATCCATCCGGGGGCGGATCCCAACCTGGTCGTGTGCTGGGGCGGTCACTCCATCAACGAGACTGAATACCAGTACACCCGTGAGGTGGGCAGCGAACTCGGCCTGCGTGAACTCAACATCTGTACCGGCTGCGGCCCTGGCGCCATGGAGGGTCCGATGAAGGGGGCCGCCGTGGGCCACGCCAAGCAGCGGGTTCGCAATGGCCGCTATATCGGCCTGACCGAGCCCTCCATCATCGCCGCCGAGCCCCCCAACCCTATCGTCAACGAGCTGGTGATACTGCCGGACATAGAGAAACGGCTCGAGGCTTTCGTGCGTCTGGGCCACGGCATCATCATCTTCCCGGGTGGAGTCGGCACCGCCGAGGAGCTGCTCTACCTGCTCGGCATCATGATGCACCCGGCCAACGAGCGCCAACCCATCCCCATCATACTGACGGGACCCAAGGAGAGTGCCGACTACTTCCGTGCCATCGATGACTTCATCAAGGCGACCCTGGGCGAACCTGCGACCAGCCTCTATCGCATCGTGGTGGGGGATGCCCCCGAGGTGGCCCGCGCCATGAAGGAGGCCATGCCGCGGATCCGTGAATACCGCAAGTCCGTGGGGGATGCTTACTCCTTCAACTGGTCCCTCAAGATAGAGCCCGAGTTCCAGCTGCCATTCGAGCCCAATCACGCCAACATGGCCGCCCTGGACTTGCATCGCAACCAGGCTCCGCAGCAGCTCGCTGCGCACCTGCGCCGCGCCTTCTCCGGCATAGTGGCGGGCAACGTCAAGGAAGCGGGGCTGCAGGCCATCGAACAACATGGCCCCTTCAAGCTGCACGGGGACAAGGAGCTGATGCAGCGCATGGATACCCTGCTGGAGAGCTTCGTCAAGCAGCAGCGCATGAAGCTGCCGGGTAGCCAGTACATTCCCTGCTACGAGATTGTGCGTTGATCAGCCGCACATCGATGCAGACAAGATGAAGGGAGGGGCGCAATGGCGCCCCTCCCTTGTTACAATGGCCATCCGAGCGCGTCAGCGCCTTGTCACCACCGCCGGGCCCCGAGGATCTGGCCATTCGAGAAAGCACACCGCTATGCCGCCCAAATCCCATCTGCTGATCATCGATGCACTCAACCTCATCCGCCGCCTCCATGCGGTGCAGGCCCAGCAATCCCTGAGCCCGGAGCAGGCCCTGATCGCCACCCGGGCCAATCTCATCAACACCAGCCGCAAACTGCTGGCGGCCAGTGAGCCGACCCATGTCATCGCCGTATTTGATAGTGAGCTCGATGGTGAGGTGCCAGGCTGGCGCAAGGCGCGCTACCCCGCCTACAAGGAGGGACGCAACCCCATGCCTCCTGAACTCAGGGCCGGGCTCGCCAGCTTGCAGGATGCCTTCTGGGAATGCGGCATCGACGCCCTGCTCTCCGAAACCGACGAGGCCGATGACCTGATAGGGACCCTGGCCTGCGGCATCGCCCGCCATGGTCACAACGCCACCATCATCTCCACCGACAAGGGGTTCTGCCAGCTCATCTGCCCGCAGATCCAGATCCGTGACTACTTCAACAAGCGCTGGCTGGATACCGCTTTCGTCCAGCAGCAGTACGGCGTTGCGCCGACGCAGCTGGTGGACTTCTGGGCATTGACCGGTGTCGGCGGCTCCAATATCAAGGGGGTGGCGGGCATTGGCCCCAAGGGCGCGACGCTGTTGTTGCAGCAATATGGCAGCCTGGCCCAGATGCTCGAGGTAGCCCCCGAGGATGCAGGCAAGCCCCTGCAGAAGGTGTTGGCCCAGGCCGAGGAGGCCAGACTCGCCCAGACCCTGGTTCGCCTGCGCCTCGATATCCCGCTGGGCTTCAATCTGCAGGAGATCCGCTATTGCGCCCGCTGAGTGCAAATAGCCACAAGCATGATCGGGCTCACCTTCGCTGTTGATGAAAACCGGTAAAATGTAAAGAAACATGGTGGTTTTTGGGTGAAAATGATATAAAAACCGCCGAATCCTCCCCCTCCTCGTTCCCTAGAAGTGGATTAGTTTCATGTCAAAAACCAAGATCACCGTCATCCCGGGCGACGGCATAGGCCCCAGCATCATTGAATCCGCCATCCAGATCCTGACCCATGCAGGCTGTGACTTCGAATATGAGTACGCCGATGCGGGCCTGGTGGCCCTCGAGAAGCACGGTGAGTTGCTGCCCCAATCCACCCTCGATCTGATTGAAAAGAACAAGATAAGCCTCAAGGGGCCACTCACCACACCGGTCGGCGGCGGCTTCACCTCCATCAACGTCTCCCTGCGCAAGAAGTTTCACCTCTACGCCAATGTCCGCCCCGTCATCTCCTTCAAGGGCACCAAGAGTCGCTACGAGAACATCGACATCATCACGGTGCGGGAGAATACCGAAGGCATGTATTCGGGGGCTGGCCAGAAGCGTAGCGAAGATAACCGCAGTGCCGAGGCGATGAGCATCATCACCCGCGATGGCGCCGAGCGAATCGTCACCTTCGCCTATGAGCTGGCACGCAAAGAGAGCCGCAAGAAAGTCACCATCGTCCACAAGGCGAACATCCTCAAATCCACCTCCGGCCTCTTCCTCGAAGTGGCACGGGAAATTGCCGCTCGCTACCCGGATATCCAGAGCGAGGAGATGATCGTCGATGCCGCCTGCATGAATCTGGTGATGTACCCGGAGCGCTTCGATGTCATGGTCACCACCAACCTGTTTGGCGACATCCTCTCGGACTTGTGCGCAGGCCTGGTTGGCGGACTGGGCATGGCCCCAGGCGCCAACATTGGCGATGGCGCGGCCATCTTCGAGGCGGTGCATGGTTCGGCCCCCGACATCGCGGGCAAGAACATTGCCAACCCCACCTCGGTGATCCTGGCCTCCATCCAGATGCTGGAGTACTTAGGTATGCAGGACAAGGCTGAGCAGATCCGCGAAGCGGTGCGCAGCACCATCGAAGCGGGAGAATGTGTGACCCGGGACCTGGGCGGCACTGCCTCCACCGATGAGTTCACCCAGGCCATCATCGCCCGACTGTAAACCCCTCAACTGATTGATTTAAAAAGGGAGCTTCGGCTCCCTCTATTTTCTCCGGCGCGCCGCTTCCCCCCTGTTCCATTGGCAACTATGTTCAATAGACCAAGGATAAGGAGATCCGACATGCGCGCTATGCTGATGCTGCTACTCATAAGCAGCGGGGTAATGGCCATCGACAGACCCGTCGCACAACGAGCCTGGAAAGAGGCACCCGAACAGACCCCCACCCAGACCTGGCAATCCAGCCTGGATACCAATGACCTGCTGAAAGCCCCCAAACCGATGTCGTTCGGGGTAGATATCAGTACGGACAACCTCGGCAACAAGACCATCACCCCCTATCAAAAGCTCAACCTGACGCCGGAGAAGAGTGTCAGCCTCGCCTTCGAGAACTTCCGGCCCAGGGTCAAGTTCAAGGCAGGTGGCATGAACACCGCCGTCAAATTACGCGGGGATGGGGTCAAGATGCAATTCAACCCGACCGACAAGAAGATACCGCTGCAAGTCGAGATCAAGCTCACCGATGATGAGTCCTCCCTGCGTTTCGACTACAAGTTCTGATCTCCGTCTTGCACAAACTGGCGGCCTAAGCAGAGCGTATCGGGAAAAGAAAAAGACCGGCCAGAGCCGGTCTTTTTGCATCCATCCTCATCGGATGTGAACCGTCAGATCTTCTCTTCCAGCTTGGAGACCCAGTACTTGTTGTACACATGCACAGTGATCTCTTCACGGTCGTGATAGAGCTGTTTGGCCTGGATGACGAAGGCGCTATCGATCTTCTTGAGCAGCTCGCGCAATACCTCGATATTGTGCACCGCCTCGGCGTAGCGCTTCTTCATCGGCAGCTTGAGGTTGAACATGGCCTCCTGGCAATCTCCATCCTTGAACCAGTCGGCGATCATGTGAGTCACTCGCGCCGGTTTCTCGACCATGTCGCACACCAGCCAGTAGATGTTCTTCTTGCTGGGCCGCCAGACGAAACCATCATCGCGCAGGTGCTTGACCTGACCCGTCTCCATCAAGGCAGGCGCCATGGTGCCGTTGTCCACCGCGGTCACCATCATGCCACGACGCACCAGCTGATAGGTCCAGCCACCGGGGCAGGCGCCCAAGTCCACCGCCTTCATGCCGGAGGTGAGGCGTCGGCTCCACTCTTCCTTGGGCACGAACACATAGAAGGCCTCTTCCAGCTTGAGGCTGGAGCGGCTCGGTGCATCGGCCGGGCAGCGCAGACGCGGTATGCCCATGTGGAATTCGGAGTTGTTGAACGAATAGGAGTAACCGAGCAGCAGGTGATCGTTGGCCATGAAGAAGGCGTGGAACACGGGGCGGTTGCCGGTCTCCTTCTTGGTCAATCGCTCGTTGTTGCGCAGGGCCTGGCGCAGCGGCACGGTGAACTTGCGGCAGAAAGCCGACAGCTCTTTGGCTTCGTTGGTATCCGCAGTTTCGACCCGCAGATCGCCACAGATGGTGTAGTCGCTGGTCGCTTCTATGATGGGCGAGATCCGATCCGCCACATCCAGATCCTTCAACTCGTGGGTCACCACCAGCATCTGACGGATGAAGATGAGCTCACGGAACGGCAGCTTGCGCGCCAGCAGATCGGCCTGCTCCTCGTCATACAACTCGTATATCACATAACCGCTGTCGTCCTTGACCCGGGCGAAGCCGTAGCATTGCATGTTACTGGCACGCTCGGTGATCTCTGCCGCCGCCTCTTTCTCAAAACCGGGGCGGCAATAAAGCAGCAGATTATTCATTTTTTCCTCCAAGACGACAGCCCACCCAGATAAGGGCGGTCCATCCCAACATAAAACAGAGGCCACCGGCCGGAGTCACTAACCCCAGCCCCTTGCTGCCAAGCAGCACCATGGCGTAAATACTGCCGGAGAATCCCAGGATCCCCAGCGTGAATGCAACGCCCGCCACAGTGATAGCGCGGCGGCGCGGTGCGCACCAACCCAGCATCAGCAGGGCCAGGGCGTGAAAGAACTGATACTCGACGGCGCTATGATAAGCCGCCAGTCGCTCCGGGCTTATCCCGGTGGCGCCTAAACCGTGGGCACCATAGGCCCCCAGCATAGTGGCCGTGAGGCCAAAGAGGCCCGCGAGCACCAACCAGACAGGGTTAGTTCTCATCATTAACTCCTTGCAATGCAGTACCAAGGGCAGCCTCTTGAGCCTGCGCCTCGATGAAGCACTTTATATGGGCCGCCGCCTGAGCCAGGTTCTCCGGCTCGGTACGGCCACTGGCCTTGCGCGGCTTGAAGCTGTGGTCACCATCTTGCAACCACTGCACATCGACGCAGGCGGAGAAGGGGAAATCCGCCAATTCCAAACGGCTGCCGAAGCTGTCGCGCTCCCCTTGCAGCAGCAGAGTTGGCGTCTTTATCTGCTTGAGTATCTCTCCACGCCAGGCGTCCGGCTTGGCGGGAGGGTGGAAAGGATACCCGAGAACGAACAATCCTGCAGCATTGACGTCATCGGCTATCTCGGCCGCCATCCGCCCGCCCATGGATTTACCGGCGATAAAGAGCCGGGGATGGGCAAATTCGGCCACCATGGCACGCCAATGGGCCAGCAAGACCGGCTGTCTGTCCGGTGGCCTGCGCTTGCCATCCTGGGCCCGCTTGCTCATATAGGGAAAATTGAAGCGGATCACCTCAAGCTCAGATCCTGCCAGCAGGGTCGAGAGCCGGGTCAGGAAGTCGTGATCCATGCCTGCGCCGGCGCCATGGGCCAGCAACAGCCGAGTGGGAGCCTGGGCACTGCCTGCCCGGATCACATCATAAACAGGATCAGGCATCGGCGAGCCGCGCCCGGCGACGGGCCTCCTCCTGCTCCACCAGCTCCAGCATCCAGTCACGGAAAGCGACGATCTTGCCCTGATCCGCTTGCTGCTCCTGGCACACCAGGTAGAAGGCATTCTTGCTGACCAATACCTGCTCGAACGGACAGATGAGGCGGCCAGCCTCTATCTCGGGCTGGGCCAACACGCTGTGACCGAGCGCCACCCCCTGACCGTGAATGGCGGCCTGGATCACCATGGTGGAGTGGCTGAAAATCGGTCCCTGGTTGACGTTGGGGGCATCGATATCGAGCTGGCGGAACCAGGCCTTCCAGTCGCGGCGGGACGTATCGTGCAGCAGGGTATGACGAGTCAGATCATCAGGGGTGCGCAGCGGCTTGGGACCGGTCAGCAACAGCGGTGAGCAGACCGGGATCAGGTATTCGGTATGCAACTTGTCACAGCGCAATCCCGGCCAGTTGCCACGGCCGTAATAGATGGCCACATCCACGTCGTCGGTGAGGGCCCCCTCGTCCATGTCCACCGCCTTGATGCGAACGTCTATGTCGGGATGACGCTCGCTAAAGCGCACCAGACGCGGTACCAGCCACTGAATGGCGAAACTCGGTTGCAGGCTGACGGTGAGGGCCCCCTTGGCGCTGCGAGCCAGCAGCTTGTCGGTGGCCTCGGAGATGGAGGCGAAGATGTCCTTGATGTCGAGAAAGTAACTCTGCCCCTCCTCGGTCAGCAGCAAGGAGCGATTCTTGCGCCGAAACAGCTTGATCCCCAGGTACTCCTCCAGCGCCTTGATCTGGTGACTGATGGCAGCCTGAGTGACGAACAGCTCTTCGGCTGCCCGGGTAAAACTTAAGTGGCGCGCCGCCGCTTCGAAAGCCTTGAGCGCATTGAGCGGGGGTAAACGACGAGACATGACACCAGCCAACGATGAGTTTTTCTAATGGACCGCATTATAATTTGTCGGTTGCGGGCCGACCAGTGAATAAACATAATTCGCTCCGCAATCCGTTGTCATATGGCTCACTTTTTCTGCCCCATGTGGTTTACATGTGCCTTATGAGCCGACGATCCGATTGTGGTGTTGTGTTTCTTCCTCTGCGGGAAGAGGGTTTATGCCGTGAGGTGTTGACCCAGTCTGTCATCTGAATGTGTTTGGCGCCTCCTATTGGATGGCGCCTTTTTTATGGCTGCAACAAGGGGTTGGCCCGCAGCGTGCCACGGGCCCCACTCCTCATACTTTGAACTGGCCCACCAACTGCTGCTGCTGATCGGCCAGGGATGCCAGGGAGCGGCTATTTTCGGCGGCGGTTGCCGCCTGCTCACGAATGCGATGACTCACGTCGCGAATATTGCTGACGTTGCGATTGATCTCGTCGGCCACCGTGCTCTGCTCCCCCGCCGCCCGGGCTATCTGCTCATTCATCTGGTGTATGGTACCCACCGCATAGATGATCTGCTCGAGCACCCGCACCGAGGAGTCCACCTTGTCCAGGGTCAGGCTCGCCTGAGCATGGCCGCTCATGATCCCCTTGACCACCGCCTGAGTGCCCGATTGCAACTGATGGATCAGGGTCTGGATCTCGACGATGGCATTCTGGGTGCGGCCGGCCAGGTTGCGTACCTCATCCGCCACCACGGCAAAGCCACGACCCTGCTCCCCTGCCCGCGCCGCCTCTATGGCGGCATTGAGCGCCAGCAGATTGGTCTGCTCGGCAATGCTCTGGATCACCGTCAGTATGTCGTTGATGTTCTCGCTGTTGGCTGACAGGCGCTCCACCTCAGGCTTGGCCTCACTGATGACAGTCATCAGCCTGGCCATGGCGACCTGGGTATCGGCCACCACAAACTTGCCCTCCTGGGCCGCACTGTCCGCTTCATCGGCCGCCGCAACCGCCGCCTTGGCATGGCCCGAGACCTGCAGCGCAGTGGCGCTGAGCTCCTCGAACGCGGTCGCCACCAGATCCACTTCCTGATACTGGGCCTGCATCCCCTCGCTGGTACTGTCGGCCACCACGGCGGCCTGAGTGGCGCTGGCCCGAGTGCCGCCGACTGTGGTGATGATGTCGCCCATGGTGAGCTGCAACTTGTTGAGGAAGCGGTTGAAGCCATCGGCCAGTTCACCAATCTCGTCGCTGCGCTGGATATCGATACGCTGAGTGAGGTCCCCCTCCCCGGAGGCGATGTCATTGAGACGAGCCACCACGGCGCGAATGGGCGCCACTATGTGATGGGCCATCCACCAGATAAACAGCAGGGCCGCCAAGGTGATCAGGCTGCCGACCCCAAGTTGGGACCAGATGCTGCGTGTTGCCTGGCTCGTCAGCTCGCGTTGCAGCTCGCTGGCCGACGCCAGCACCACAGCCCGTGGCAAATCGATATAGATGCCCCAGCGCTGATCGCTGCCCCGCATGGTCACCGGCATGAAGCTCTGCAGGCTGCTGCCATCCGGGCTCCACTGAGTGAGCGGCTGGCCCGCACTGAGCCAGCCGGTGAGCATGGTCATCAGCCCCTGAAACTGTGCACCGGGGGCCTTGCCGGGGATGATGTCAAAACCGGCAGCACCGGCGACCCGCCCGCCATGGCTGAGCAGCAGTATCCGCCCCTGGCCCTGGTAGAGGGTCTGATCCATCTCGACCACCAGCGCTTGCAGCTTGGCCAAGGAGATATCCATGCCCACCATGCCGAGCAGCTTGCCCTCTTCGAGCAGCGGCGTGGTGACCGAGGTCATCAACACCTCCTCGCTGCCCACCTCGTCGAGATAGGGCTCGAGCAGACAGAGGGCCTTGTCACGCAGGCTGCAGCGATACCACTCATTCTTGGGGGTGCCAGACTCATCGGGACTGGCATCATTCAGGGTGGATTCGTTCATCACCTCCAGACTCACCTTATCCCCTACGTGGGCCCAATAGCTGGAGAAGCGCCCCTTGTCATTGGAGCCAAGATCCGTGGAGCCCTGGTAGTTGGCATCCTCACCATCGAGCTGATCGGGCTCAAAAATGGCATAGGCACCCAGCAGGTTCGGAGAGTGCATGACCGCATTGTGCAGTTGCTGGTTGACGGCCCCGCGCAGCGCCTCGGAGTGGATGAAGTTGTCACTGGCATTCTGGCGCTGGAACAGCAGGCTCTGGGCCAGCAGGGTGGCCCGGAAATAGGCTTCATCCAGATAGCTGGTGATCCGGGCCGACTGCTCCGAGCCCATGGCCTGCATCCAGCGGGTCGCGGCCAGTTCGGCCTCCGCCGTGGTGGAGGTCATCACCTCGCTTTGCATGCGGGACGCGTTGTAGAGAGAGGAGACCACTAGCGTGGCGGCACAGAGCAGCAGGGAGCAACCCGCAATCAGGGTAATACGCCCCTGTACTGAGAGAGAAAACATGCGAAACATCCTTTTAATGCAGTCGTCTACAGGTTATCGGTGACAATAACAAAAACTTAACCTCAACGGTCGAGATCCAGACTAAGTTGATTCACTTCCCCCTCCTTTGGCAAGCCCACCACCAAGCCAAGGAGTCGTATGGGTTTTCCTTCCGCTCGCACCAACCCCTCATGGAGCAGATCATGGAACAGAGGGGCCGAATAGCCTCCATGACTGCGGTAGACGGTGGTCTGCTGGAAATCGGCAAACTTGAGCTTGATCCCCTGCCCCATGATCTGATCCCGCGGACAGCGCTGGCCAAAGCGCAGCTCCAGCTCGGGGATGAGCCGGGTCAGCACGGCCCAGCAAGCCGCCTCGTCATAGACATCGGCATCCAGGGTGGTTTCCACCCCTATGCTCTTGCGCACCCGGCTCGCCTGAACCGGGCTGTCGTCGCGTCCCCAGATGCGATCGGCCAGCATCACACCCAGCTTGCCAAATCGCCCCTTGAGCTCCTCTTTTGGCAGTTGACGCGCATCTTCGCACAGATAGAGCCCCTGTAGTTCGAGCCGCTCCGCCGTCTTGCGCCCTATCCCCGGGATCTTGCCAAGGGGCAACAGGCGCACGAAGTCGTCCACCTCCTGGGGGGCAATCACGAAGAGGCCATCGGGTTTGCGCCGCTCGCACGCCAGCTTGGCCAGGAACTTGTTGGGCGCCACCCCGGCCGAGGCGGTCAGCCCCAGCTCACTCTGGATGGCGGCGCGGATCTGCTCGGCCATCAGGGTGGCACTGCCGCCGCAATGGGGGCTGTCGGTGACATCCAGATAGGCTTCATCCAGAGAGAGCGGTTCAACCAGCTCGGTGTAGCGGGCAAAGATGGCCTGGATCCGGGTCGAGGTCTCCTTGTAGAGCGCCATCCGCCCCGGCAGCAGCACCAGCGGGGGACAGAGCTTGCGCGCCAGGGCGGTCGGCATGGCGGAGCGCACCCCAAAGCGGCGTGCCACATAGTTGCAGGTGGAGATGACCCCGCGCCTGTCCGCCGCACCGCCGATGGCCAGCGGCACCTCACGCAGGGCCGGGTTCTCGCGCATCTCGACGGCGGCGAAGAAGCAATCCATATCGATGTGAATGATCTTGCGCATGACACTGTACAAATAAACAGTTAATGCCAACATCTTACCCCAGCGCCGGGACCTAGACCAGATAGGTGTCATTCGGCATCTTTCGGCCACTATTTCGACTAGTCTACAAGACTCGATAGATGACATATCAGGGGGCAATATGGAGAGAGGATGGGGATATCGGGGGCTGATCCTGGGGCTGCTGCTCTGGCCTATGCTGGGGAGTGCCAAACAGCATCCCACCGCCGAGTGCCGCTGGCTGCACGACAGGATAGCCACGCTCAAGCAGGTCATCGCCAAGGGCGACACCCTGGGCACTCACGAGGAGCTTGCCCGCTGGCAGCAGGAGTACAGCGAGAAACAGTGCCGCCAATACGACTACTAGCAATGCCAGGGCGGTCTGCCTGGCCAGACTCAAGATAAAAAAGGCCATCCGAAGATGGCCTTTTTGCAATCAGATGATCCTGTGCTCTTCGAGCATCTTGCGGCGGGCCTCTTCCTTGGCCATCTTCTTCTTGCGATTGTCACAGGGATCAGGGCAGTCGCACGCCTTCTCGATACCCACAGTGCCCAAACCACCACAGGATCCCGAGATGCTCTTCTTCTGGAAGATGTAACCGATGGCCATGCCGGCCACCACCAACAGAAACACCGCGAAGGTGATCAGAAAAATCTGCATATTGATTCCTTACTTAGCATCACGGGTCAGGAATGGTTCGAAAGCAGGAGAGTAACGCTCCTCAAACCCTTCATCCGTCTTGGTCACCATGAAGATGGCCAAGCCTTTTTCGGTCGCATAGGCCATCCCCTTCTCGGGGCCCATCACCGTCAACGCCGTGGCCAGCCCATCCGCCGTCATGCAGGAGGGGTGCACCACTGTCACCGAGACCAGTCGATGATGAATGGGTTTGCCGGTGGCGGGATCGATGGTGTGGGAGAAACGCTGCCCATCCAGTTCGTAATAGTTACGATAATCCCCCGAGGTGGCAACCCCGTTGTCACCGACCTGGATCACTTCCTGCACCGAGCCCAGATTGACGGTTGGCTTCTCGATGGCGACGCGCCAGGGGTGACCCTTGCCGTTGACGCCATTGATGCGCAGCTCGCCGCCGATCTCGACCAGATAATTGCGCGACCCCTTGGCTTCCAGATACTCGGCGACCTTGTCGACCCCAAAGCCTTTGGCGATGGAGGAGAGATCCACATAGAGATCCGGAATGTCCTTCTGCAGGGTATCGGCATCGGCCGAGGTGATCACGTGCAGATTGCCCAGCCCCGTCTTCTGGCGAGTCTGGCTGATCAGCTCATCGGATGGCACCTTGGTCGGCTTTGCATCCGGGCCAAAGCCCCACAGATTGACCAGAGGGCCCACCGTCACATCCAGGGCGCCGCGGGTCTCGCGGCCCAGATGCAGGGACTCGGTCACCACACGGGCGGTATCGCGAGAGACCACAACCGGCGTCGCGTTACGGGCCTGATTGAACCGGGACAGTTCCGACTCCGGCCTGTAGGTGGACATCTGATCGTTCACCAGCTCGAGCAGCTGGTCGATATCGGCCTGGAACTTGGCTTTGTCCAAGATGGCGTCATCGGCCACCTTGATGGAGTAATAAGTACCCATGGTGCTGCCGGTGATCTGCATCTCCGGATGAGTTTTGACATTCTCCTGGCCACACCCTGCCAAGAAAAAGGCTAGCCCGAAGGCTAGCCAGGTCTTTACAACACTGCGCATGGATTAACCACCAAAGTCATCCAGGAGGATGTTTTCGTCTTCAACGCCGAGGTTCTTCAGCATGTTGATGACGGCCGCGTTCATGACGGGAGGTCCACACATGTAGAACTCGCAATCTTCCGGCGCCTCGTGGTGCTTGAGATAGTTCTCGAACAAGACGTTGTGGATGAAGCCGGTGTAGCCATCCCAGTTGTCTTCCGGTTGCGGATCAGACAGGGCAACGTGCCACTGGAAGTTGTCGTTCTCGGCGGCCAGCATGTCGAAGTCTTCGACATAGAACATCTCGCGCTTGGAGCGAGCACCGTACCAGAAGGTCATCTTGCGATTGGTCTTCAGACGACGCAGCTGGTCGAAGATGTGGGAGCGCATCGGCGCCATGCCGGCACCACCGCCGACAAACACCATTTCGGCGTCGGTGTCTTTGGCAAAGAACTCACCAAACGGACCCGAGATGGTCACCTTGTCCCCAGCCTTGAGGCTGAAGATATAGGAGGACATCTGGCCGGGAGGCGCAGTCCAATTGCTCGGTGGCGGGGTCGCGATCCGCACGTTCAGCATGATGATGCCGAACTCTTCCGGATAGTTCGCCATGGAGTAAGCACGAATGATCGGCTCCTTCACCACAGACTCCAGCTCGAAGATCTTGAAGCGATCCCAGTCACCACGATACTCCTCGGGAATATCGAAGCTGTTGTACTTGACGTGGTGGGCCGGCGCTTCGATCTGGATATAACCACCGGCGCGGAACGGCACGCTCTCCCCATCGGGGATCTGCAGCTTGAGCTCCTTGATGAAGGTGGCCTTGTTATCGTTGGAGATAACAGTACAGTCCCACTTCTTCACCCCGAAGATCTCTTCAGGCAGCTCGATCTCCATGTCGGAACGCACGGTGACCTGACAGGCCAGACGCTCCCCATGACGGGCTTCACCCTTGCTGATGTGATCCAGTTCGGTCGGCAGTATGTCACCGCCGCCCGCCTTGACTCGCACCTTGCACTGACCACAGGAGCCGCCGCCGCCGCAGGCGGAGGAGACGAAGATGCCGCTACCGGCCAGCACGCTGAGCAGCTTGCCACCGGCCGGGCTGGTCACGCCCTTGGCCGGATCGCCATTGATGCTGATTGTCACGTCACCCGCGGTCACCAGCTTGGACTTGGCGAACAGAATGACTGCCACCAAGGCCAGCAGGATCACGGTAAACATGACCACACCCAGAATAATTTCCATTTATGATTCCTTTTCCGATTACAAGGAAATACCAGAGAAGGACATAAAGCCCAGCGCCATCAGACCCGCGGTGATGAAGGTGATGCCCAGACCACGCAGGCCCTCCGGAACATCGGAGTACTTCATCTTCTCGCGGATCCCCGCCATCGCAACGATGGCCAGCATCCAACCGGCACCCGAGCCCACGCCATAGACCACAGACTCCGCGAAGTTGTAGTCACGCTGCACCATGAAGGAGACGCCGCCGAAGATGGCGCAGTTCACGGTGATCAGTGGCAGGAAGATACCCAGGGCGTTGTAGAGCGCAGGGAAATACTTGTCCAGGGCCATCTCCAGGATCTGCACCAGGGCCGCAATCACACCGATGAAGGTGATGAAGCTCAGGAAGCTTAAGTCCAGACCGGGGGCCAGGGCACCGTCTTTCAACACGAAGTTGTAGATCAGGTTGTTAGCCGGTACGGCGATGGTTTGCACCACCACCACGGCGATACCCAGACCCATGGCGGTCTTGACCTTCTTGGACACCGCCAGGAAGGTACACATCCCCAGGAAGAAGGAGAGGGCCAAGTTTTCGATGAAAATCGAACGAACCAACAGACTCAGATAATGTTCCATACCTTAATCCTTCGCCTCCACCTGCTTGGGATCCTTGGTGCGTACGCCCCAGATGATCAGACCAATGATGAAGAATGCACTCGGCGGCAGCAGCAGCAGACCGTTGGGCACATACCAGCCACCGTTGTTGACCAGCGGCAGCAGCTCGATGCCGAACCAGGTGCCTGACCCTAAGATCTCGCGCACGGTCGCCACGGTCAGCAGCACGGCGCCATAACCCAGACCGTTACCGATACCGTCCAGGAAGGAGGGCAGCGGGGCACTCTTCATGGCAAAGGCTTCGGCACGACCCATCACGATACAGTTGGTGATGATGAGACCCACGAATACCGACAGTTGCTTGGAGATGTCATAGGCATACGCCTTGAGCACCTGGTCAACCACGATAACCAGGGACGCGATGATCGCCATCTGGGCGATGATGCGCACACTGTTCGGGATCTGGTTACGGATCAGGGAGATGAACAGGTTAGAGAAGGCGGTGACCGCCATGACCGCCAGGGTCATGACGAACGCCGTCTTCATCTGGCTGGTAACGGCCAGGGCGGAACAGACACCCAACACCTGCAAGGCGATGGGGTTGTTGCCGAGCACTGGCGTCAACAGCAACTTCTTCATTGCGGTATTGTCAGCCATTGTTGAGTTCTCCTGCGCGGATCTTGGCAAGGAAAGGACCGAAGCCCTGGGGGCCCATCCAGAAATCGAACGAGTGCTGGACACCGTTGCTGGTCAGGGTAGCGCCGGAGAGACCATCGATCTCATGCTCGGAACCTTCCGGGGCATGACCCTTGATCACCCGCAGCGCAGGCTGACCATCTTGACCGAACAGCTTCTTGCCGACGAACAGCTCACGCCATGCCGGGTTCTCGATTTCGCCACCCAGACCCGGGGTTTCGCCCTGGTCATAGTAGGTGATGCCCTTGATGGTCTGGCCATCAGCGGCAACGGCGACGAAGGCATACATGGTAGACCAGAGGCCCTGACCATAGATCGGCAATATGATGTTATCGACCTTGCCTTCGCTGTCTTTGGCGAAGAAGACCGGCATCAATTTGGAGATCTGACGGATCCCGGCCTTGTCATCGGAAGGTGCCAGACGAACATTCTCGGCCGGATTCTTGGCAGCCAGCTTGAAATCGAAGCCATCAGCATCGCCATCGACGAACTGACCGGTAGAGAGATCTACCAGACGGGCTTCGATCTTGTCGCCATAGAGCTTGCCGAGTTCATTCTTGGCGATGCTGGTCACATCAATGCCAGCAACGGCAAGGATGTTGCTCTGTTTGTCCAGAGCCTTGTTCAGCTGCTGAGCCGGACGCAGGCCCACGGCGGCCACAGAGACCACGATGGAGCAGACCAGGCACAGACCCGCCACTATGCTGACGGTGCCGACGGTTGAGTCTTTATTAAACGCCACGACTGATCCTCCGCTTGATGTTCGCCTGTGCCACGAAATGGTCAAACAGCGGGGCAAACAGGTTCGCAAACAGAATGGCCAACATCATGCCTTCCGGGAAGGCGGGGTTCACAACACGGATCAGCACCACCATGAGACCGATCAGGATGCCGTACCACCATTTACCTTTGTTGGTAAAGGAAGCAGACACGGGATCGGTTGCCATGAAGGCCATCCCGAAGGCAAAGCCACCCAGTACCAGATGCCAATGCCACGGCATGTTGAACATGGGGTTGGTATCTGAACCTATGACGTTGAACAGCAGGGAGGTCGCTATCATACCGATCATGACACCGGCGATGATGCGCCAGGATGCGATCCGCATGTAGACGATCATGGCCGCGCCGATGAGGATCATCAGGGTGGAGACTTCACCGATGGAACCCGGCAGGTTGCCCAGGAAGGCATCCATCCAGCTGATGGCCTGACCGGTGGCGCCATTGATCAGCGACATCTGGCCACCTTGAGCCCACTGGCTCAGGGCGGTCGCACCGGAGTAGCCATCGACGGCAACCCAGACGGCGTCGCCAGAGATCTGGCTCGGGTAGGCGAAGAACAGGAACGCACGACCCGCCAGGGCAGGGTTCAGGAAGTTCTTGCCGGTACCACCGAACACTTCCTTGGCCATGACCACACCGAAGGTGATGCCGAGGGCAGCTTGCCACAGGGGCAGCTCAGGCGGCACGATCAGTGCAAACAGGATGGAGGTCACGAAGAAGCCTTCGTTGATCTCGTGCTTGCGGATCATGGCGAACAGCACTTCCCAGAAACCACCGACGATGAAGACGGTGATATAGATGGGGAAGAAGTGGGCCGCACCGATCAGCATCTTGCTGCCGATACCGGCCACTGCCGGATCCAGAGAAGCACCCAACAGGGTAGCCAGACCATACTGCCAGGAGACGGCACCGGCGGCGGAGCCGAGGTGCGCGATGGCAGCGATCGCCTGGTTGCCTATGTTGAACATGCCCCAGAACATGGCCGGGAACACGGCCAGCCATACCATGATCATCATGCGCTTCAGATCGAGGGCATCACGAACGTGGGCGGCGTTACGGGTTACAGAACCCGGTGTGTAGAAAATGGTGAAAGCCGCTTCGTACAGGGCGTAGTACTTCTCGTACTTGCCGCCCGGCTCGAAGTGGTGTTCCATATTTTCAAGAAATTGCTTGAAACTCATCGCTTAACCTTCCAGTTCGATCTTGGTCAGGCACTCACGCAAGATGGGGCCGTACTCTGTCTTGCCAGGGCAGACAAAGGTACAGAGCGCCAGATCTTCCTCATCCAACTCCAGGCAACCCAGGGCTTGCGCACTGTCGGTATCGCCAGAGATCAGATCCCGCAGCAGCAGGGTCGGCAGGATGTCCAGCGGCATGATGCGCTCGTAGCTGCCAATTGGCACCATGGAACGATCACTCCCGTTGGTCGTGGTGGTGAAATTGAGCAGCTTGCCCTTCACCAGGTGAGACAGGGTGGTGCGGGTGATGGAGAATTTGTCGGCACTGGGTTTGATCCAGCCCAAAAACTCCTTCTCGCGCCCCTCGGCCAGTACGCTGACCTGATTGTGGTAACGACCCAGATAGTCATGTACCTCATCGGTCTTGGCACCACTTAGCAGGGAACCGGAGATGACACGGTTTTCATCGCCGCGCAGCTCATTGTGAGTCAGCTGGCTGATGCAGGCGCCCATACGGGTGCGCAGCAGACGCGGCTTGACCACATTGGGGCCGGCCAGGGCGATCACCTTGTCGGTACAGATCTGGCCCGTGGTGAACAGCTTGCCCAATGCGATCACATCCTGATAGTTGATGTGCCACTGGATCTTGTTGCTGCCAACCGGATCGATGAAGTGAATATGGGTACCCGGCAGACCAGCGGGGTGAGGGCCGGTGAAGACCTCTTCCTGGACTTGCGCTGCGGAAGACTGCGGCAGACTGCCTTCGCCCTTGCACACATACACCTTGCCATCCGTCAGACGGCTGAGCACGGTCAGACCATCGATAAAGGCCTGGGATTGCTCCTTGATGATGAGTTCAGCGCTGGCAGCCAGCGGGTTGGAGTCCATGGCTGTCACGAAGATAGCGCGGGGCTCGGAACCAACGGCAGGCACCTTGCTGAAGGGGCGGGTGCGCAATGCGGTCCATTGACCTGACTCGACCAGGATCTCTTGCACCTTGCTGCGCGCAA
Organism: Aeromonas sp. BIGb0445; assembly: GCF_024809075.1. NCBI lineage: Bacteria > Pseudomonadati > Pseudomonadota > Gammaproteobacteria > Aeromonadales > Aeromonadaceae > Aeromonas > Aeromonas sp. BIGb0445. The sequence goes on along the minus strand of NZ_JANUES010000001.1, from coordinate 228,018 downwards.
GCTGTGTCAGCTCGGCGGACGCAAACTGCTCAAAGGTCACCTGTTCGTCAGCGCCATCGAGTTCGATGACCACGGATTGCAGAATGCGTTTGGCACCACGGTTGATCTCTGAAACTACGCCGGTGGCGGGAGCCGTGAATTTAACGCCAGGGTTCTTCTTATCTTCGAAGAGCACCTGACCTTTAATGACGCGATCCCCTACTTTGACAAACATAGTAGGTCGCATCCCCACGAACTCTTCGCCCAGTGTAGCAACACGGGTGATGGCCGGGCCATCGTAGATTACTTGCTCTGGCGCACCCAGCACGGGGATGTCCAGTCCTCTTTTAATTGTAATCATACTCACTTGCACTACCGTTACGGGAGAGAGAATGGTTAGCGCCGAGAAATACATCACGACGGGTTGTTGAACACACTCGGCACATGGCTGGATGGATACAAATAAACAACAAATCAGCAACATACGGGGTGTTTCAAAAGCGCTTGAGTTTACCACTTTCAGGCTGCTGACTGCCACGTCAAATGGGGAAAATTAACCCGCTATCACAAAATTAACCCGCGCACTTGCTTGCAGCACTCCCATCAAAACCCGTACTTCCGCCACACCTGGACGAAAATACCCACTAAGAGTTAGTTTCGTGAAAGTTCACCGCAGGATTAGAAAAATTGATGAGGTTGCCGACAAATGTTGCCGATGAAACAGGCAAAGGGGTATCCCTTTGTTAACGGAACATCACAGCTTCTCAGTTATTTCCCTGTCGCTCATTGGGGACCCAGCTTGCTGGCACAGACCGGGCTGCGCGGCGCCATGCCCTTCTGTTGCCACTCTTCATCGGTATAGGTATGCAGTGCCAGCGCATGAACGGGCCCGGCCAGCAGATCGGCCAGCAGTTGATTGACCTGGCGATGACGGCTGATGAGGCGCTGAGCGGCGAAGGCTTCGCTCACGATGATCACCTTGAAGTGGCTCTCGGCGCCCGGCTCGGTACGATGCATGTGGCTCTCGTTGAACACCTCTAGATGGCTGGGATGAAGGGCCTCATTGAGGCGTTGGCTGATGGTCTCTTGGGTATTCATGATCTCTTCCGATGGCTGATAGGGACAAACCCCATTCTATCGACTTTGGCGCTCAGGGAGAACGTGCATGGCGGGACAAGGGGTGAATTGCCCCTGCGCCGTTGGAGCCGTTAGAGCAGCCCCACTCGATCGGCGTTGCCCCTGAGAGAAAGCCTTCACTGCGGGGTAATTGGTGAATTGCCCCCGCGCCGTTAGACGAGGCTCATTCGAACAACATTGACCACTCACTGCGGGGTAATGGGTGAATTGCCCCGGCGCCGTTAGAGCAGCCCCATTCGATCGGCGTTGCCCCTGAGAGAAAGCCTTCGCAGCGGGGTAATGGGTGAATTGCCCCCGCGCCGTCAGACGAGGCCCATTCGCTCAACATTGACCACTCACAGCGGGGTAATTGGTGAATTGCCCCGGCGCCGTTAGAATAGCGCCATTCGATCCAGCCGTGAGACAGACAGTTCAATGCAGACCCACCTCGAGACAGACCATTGCCGCCTGATCCTGCAGCGCTATCCGCGCCAGGCGCAGGATCCCCTGCAGGCATGGGATGCCGCCGATGAGTACCTGATCAATCAGTTGGCAGAGCAACCTCCCGAAGGCTGCGGCCCCGTCATCATCATGAATGACAGCTTCGGCGCCCTGGCCGCCTTTCTCCATGACCATCAGCCCCTGTGCGTGACCGACTCCTTCGTCAGCGAACAAGGCACCCTGGCCAATCTGGCCGACAATGGTCTGGATCCGGCATCCGTCCGCATCCAGGACTCGCTGGCACCACTGCCAGCGGCCCCGACCCTGGTGATCATCAAGGTGTCCAAGTATCAGGCCCTGCTCGAGCAGCAGTTGCTGGCCCTGCGTGAGGTGGTCACCCCGGCCACGCGCATCCTGGCCGCCGGCAAGGCCAAGGAGATCCACAGTTCGACCCTCAAGTTGTTCGAGAAGTATCTGGGCGAGACCCGCACCTCCCTGGCCTGGAAGAAGGCCCGCCTCATCCATTGCAGCATCGCTGACGCAGCGGGGACAGACAGCCCCACCCTGGCCAACCCCTTCCCGACCGTCTGGCCACTGGAGGGAAGCGAGATGCACATCCACAACCATGCCAACGTCTTCTCGCGTACCAGCCTGGATATCGGCGCCCGCTTCATGCTGGCCAACCTGCCTATCCACAGCGCCCGCAAGGTGATCGATCTGGGTTGTGGCAATGGCGTGCTCGGTCTGGCCCTGCTGGCCCGGGACAGCGAGGTGGAGGTGGCCTTCATCGATGAATCCTATATGGCGGTGGCCTCGGCAAGGCTCAACGTCGAACACAATCTACCCACCGCCCTGCCCCGTGCCGAGTTCTTGGTCAACAACTGCCTGGATGGCTTGCCGACCGGTTATGCTGACCGCATCTTGTGCAACCCGCCGTTCCACCAGCTCCAGGCGATCACCGATCACATCGCCTGGCAGATGTTCGAAGATGCGCACAGGGTGTTGCCCAAGGGGGGGGAACTCTGGATAGTGGGCAACCGGCATCTGGACTATCACAACAAGCTGAAGCGACTGTTTGCCAATGCACAAGTCGTTGCATCCAATAGTAAATTCGTTATTTTGAAAGCCATTAAACGCTAGAGGAATCCATCATGAAATCACCACTCCTGCTGCTCGCCGCCCTGCTGCTTGGCGGCTGTGCCACCCACTGGCCCGAGACGGCACTGCTCAATCCCCAGGTGATCCCGGCGAATCAGCAGTACTACTCCGGCAACCGCATCACCATGGAAGGCATAGACAAGCGTGCCGCTGCCCATGTGTTCGCCATCAAGCAGAAAGAGAAGGCCCCCGTCTACATCAAGAGCGAGCAGCCCCTCAATACCCTGCTGGTCGAGCGCCTCAGTGAAGGGCTGCGCAGTCAGGGGCTGGAGGTGGGCAACAGCGGCACTACCAACCTGACGCTGCAGGTCAATAACGCTCTGGTAAACGTTGAAGAGAAGACCTTCACCTATGTCACCAAGACCAAGGTGAGCCTGCAGGTGATGGCCGATTTCCAGGGGAGCCGCCTGACCAAGGTGTTCAATGCCAGCGCCAGCAAGGAAGGTCCGGGAGAGCCCAGCATCGCCGATCTGGAGCTGGTGCTGAACCAGCAACTCGGTAGCCTGATCCAGCAGATCATGGCCGACGAACAACTGCGCGGTTACCTCAAAGGCCAGCCAAGCGCCTGATCTCTCTATGTATTAAGGATAATGTCATGAAGAAGCTGATGTTGCTGGCCCTGCTGGCCTGCCCCCTGGCCTTCGCAGCCCCCAAGGTGAAGCTTGAAACCAACCACGGCAATATCGTGGTGGAGCTGGCCCCCAAAGCGGCCCCCCAGACGGTGAAGAATTTCCTGCGCTACGTGGCCGATGGCAGCTACGATGGCAGCCTGTTTCACCGGGTCATCCCCGGCTTCGTGGTGCAAGGGGGCGGCTACAACCAGCAGTTCCAGCAGCTGCCCACCTTCGATCCCGTGGTAAACGAGTCCAAGGGGGGCCTGCCCAATACCCGTGGCAGCATCGCCATGGCCCGCACCCAGGCGGTGGACAGCGCAACCCGCCAGTTCTACTTCAACCTTGCCGATAACAGCAACCTCAACGCCAATGCCGGCGCCGGCTATACGGTATTTGGTCAAGTGGTGCAGGGCATGGAAGTGCTGGACAAGCTGGCTCAGGTTCAGACCGGCTACAGCCCCATCCTGCGTGCCAATGACGTGCCGACCAGCACCATCATCCTCAAGAAGGTGACACTGCTCGCCGAGTAAATCCGACTGCCGGGCCCGCTCGGGCCCGGTCTCTTGCCCATCCAGTCCCTTTTCCCTCCCGATGCCAGATCGTTTTCTATACTGCTCACTCCCCTCAATCTGGATTGGAGCATCTCGTGACCTGCGATGACTATTTTGCCCAGCACAGGGCCCCCCTGGCCCTGGCCGTTCGTCAGTTTCTGGCACAACAGCTCGACTATGACGCCCTGCAAGACGTGAGCTGGCAACTGCTCGGCCAATGGCAGTCTCTGCCCCGGGACTGCGCCGACAAGCAAGCCGATAGCCCGCAGGAGAGCGTGTTCTGGCACCTGCTGCACAGTCTGCACCTCTGGAACCAGGATGAGCTGGCTCAGGATCCGGCGTTGCGCCACCAGCTGCATGACTGCGCCGCCTGTTTGCTGGGCGAGGGACCGGCACCGCTGGGCTGCATAGGAACCCGCCCCTGAGCTCATCGCACGGGATGGCTGGCTCCCGGCAGAGCAAGGTGAGGCCGACGAGCGTCAATAATCTCATTCGACACCGCGTTAACGACCCATCGCCGCCGTGATCTGCCCTCTGGCGGCCAGACGACCTCTCTTTGTCCCCACAATCTGAGCGCCCGCCTTGGCGCGGGCGGATGAACCTGCCAAAATGGCTCACTTTTCCCGAGGAGTCAGACACTTGAACGCTGTCAGCAAACCAAGCTGGAAAGAATCCCTCCGAGTCTATCTCGAGCCCCGCGTCCTTATTCTGTTTGCCATGGGGTTCTCCTCCGGTTTGCCGCTGTTGCTGGTATTCGGCACCCTCTCCTTCTGGCTGCGCGAGGCGGGGGTGAGCCTGACCGACATCGGCTACATGAGCTGGGTGGCGCTGGCCTATGGGGTCAAGTGGCTGTGGTCCCCCCTGGTGGACAGATTGGCCCTGCCGCTGCTCTCGCGTCTGCTCGGCAGACGCCGCAGCTGGATGCTGTTCTCCCAGCTGTTGATCGCCGCGGCCCTGGTCGGCATGTCCTTTTGCGATCCCAAGACCCAGCTCGCCCAGCTTGCGCTGTTCGCCCTGCTGGTGGCCTTTGCCTCCGCCACTCAGGACATCGTGATCGATGCCTACCGCATAGAATCAGCCCCTGAACGCCTTCAGGCGGCCATGGCGGCCTCCTACATGACGGGTTATCGACTGGCCATGATCATGGCCGGGGCGGGCGCTCTTGCCCTGGCAGCCTGGCTTGGCAGCAACAGCGTCTATGACTATCGGGGCTGGCAGTTAACTTACCTGCTGATGGCGGGGATGATGAGCATTGGCCTCATCACTACTCTCTGTTGCCATGAGCCCGACATCGATGTGGCAAGCCAGGACAGGCAGCAAGCGATGCGCAAGTCCCTGCTGCTGCAACACGGCTGGCCACGCTCACTGGCGGGACTCGGCGCCTGGGCCTACGAGGCCGTCTGGTGCCCCTTTGCCGACTTCTTCGAGCGCCATGGCCGTTCGGCCCTGTTGATCCTCGGGCTCATCGCCTGCTATCGCATCTCGGATGTGGTGATGGGGGTCATGTCCAACAGCTTCTATGTGGATCTCGCCTTCAGCAAGACGGAGGTGGCGACCATCACCAAGGTATACGGTGTCATCATGACACTGGTGGGCGCCAGTGTGGGGGGCATTCTGGTGATGCGCTTTGGCACCTTGCGCATCCTGATGCTGGGTGCCCTGCTCACCGCCAGTACCAATTTGCTGTTCGCGCTGCTCAATCAGATCGGTCACAACCTGGAGCTGCTGACCCTGATCATCTCCCTGGACAATCTGAGCGCCGGCATCGCTACCGCGGCGTTCATCACCTATCTGTCGAGCCTGACCAATGTCGCCTTCTCGGCCACTCAATATGCCCTGTTCAGCTCCGTCATGCTCTTGCTGCCAAAACTGCTGGCTGGCTTCTCCGGTGGCTTCGTCGAACAGTTTGGCTACAGCGTCTTCTTCATTGGGACCAGTCTGCTGGGCATCCCGGTGCTGATCCTCATCACCATGGTTGCCAGACGAAACTGTGCGTTGTTACCGAAATCGAACGAATAGCAAGCGTTTGCGCCAATTTGGGGGTGATTAGATTCACACTTCCAGAGAAAGTTCCCTCTTGATCGTTTATCCGCGGAAATTAATTGGCTAGAATCCCTCCGCTCCTTGTGGGCAGGCTACGGAAAACCTCAACTAAACGCACAAGAGACCAATAAAATGGCCAAATTGAACAAGACTCTGATCGCGGCAGGCTTGCTGGCAGCATCCGCCACTCCGGCTATGGCTGCCGACTATAGCGGTGACATCCACAAGAACGACTACAAGTGGTTCCAGTTCAACGTCATGCACACCATCGATCAGCTGCCTTACAGCGAATCCGAAGGTGGTTACAACGACACCTACTTCGAAATGGAATTTGGTGGTCGCTCCGGTATCTTTGACCTGTACGGTTACGTCGACGTGTTCGACATCTTCCAGAGCAAGCACGACGACAAGCATGACAGCGACAACCTGTTCATCAAGTTCGCCCCACGCCTGTCCATCGATGCCATGACCGGCAAAGATCTCTCCTTCGGTCCGGTGCAAGAAGTCTACATTGCCAACCTGGTCAACGTGGGTGGTCCGGATGGCCTGTTTGAAGCCATGACTGGTCTGGGTGCCGACGTACAAGTGCCTTGGTTCGGCAAAGTGGGCATGAACCTGTACGCACGTCACGTCAACGAAGGCTCTGGCGAGCAAGGCTGGAACGGCTATCAGTTCTCCATGAACTGGTTCAAGCCCTTCTACACCTTCAGCAACGGCAGCTTCGTCGCCTATCAGGGCTACCTGGATCACCTGTTTGATGCCAAGGACACTTCCACCGACGGTACCGCCATGTTCAACGGCCTGTACTGGCACTCCGACCGCTACGCCGTCGGTTACGGCCTGAAGTACTTCAACGACATCTACGGTATCCAGAACGGTACCTACGGCCTGAAAACCACTGGTTTCGGTCACTACTTCTCCGTGACCTACAAGTTCTAATCGAACCCGTAGCACGCAGAAACGAAAAACCGGAGCCCTGGGCTCCGGTTTTTTTATGGCGCAACGCGCAGAAAAAGAGGGCCGAACCCTCTTCCCCCGGGATCAGTCGCGGAAATTCTGGAACTGCATAGGCTGACCCAGCTCGGCGCCACGCACCAGGGCCATGGCCTCTTGCAAGTCGTCACGCTTCTTGCCGGTGACGCGCACTTCATCGCCCTGAATGGCGACCTGCACCTTGATCTTGGAATCCTTGATGAGCTTCACCAGCTTCTTGGCGACCTCTTTCTCGATCCCTTGCTTGAACTTGACGTTCAGATGGAAACGCTTGCCGGAGTGGACGCTATCGCCCGCCTCCATTGAACTGTTTTCGATGTTGCGCTTGAGCAGGGCTGCGCGCAGTATCTCTACCATCTGCTTGAGTTGGAAGTCGGCATCGGCCTCCAGCTTGACCTCTTCCTTGGCCATCTCGAAGCTGGCTTCTACACCGCGAAAATCGAATCGGGTGGCCAGTTCACGATTGGCGTTGTCGACTGCGTTCAACACCTCGTTCATTTTGACTTCAGAGACAATATCGAATGACGGCATGGCCGGGGCTCCTCATGTTGCGTTCGTTATGAGGGGGCAAATCTACCAGAAAACCGGCAAATTTGCTGATTTCGATAAAGGCGCTCTGTTAGAATCCTTGCCATTGCCGACAGGTGAGACCCATGAGTGTCCACCCCATCGCCATTCGGGCACCTCTCCAGGTCGAATGGCCCACCCTCTTGATCGAGTCATATCATGCCAAGCGGATCTCAATCCCCCCTCCCCCCCTCCTGGTCCCTGCTCGGTTGTGGCGCACTCGGCGGCGTCTTCGCCGCCCTGCTGACCCAATCCGGCCAACCGACTCAGGTGCTGCTACGCGAGCGCCACAGAGCGACACTGCACCCCGTCATCGACTTTACCGGGCTGGATGGCCAGCATGGGCTGCTCAGCATTGCCAGGGGTTTCCTGGCCGATAACCCCCCCATCCGTCGCCTGTTGGTGATGACCAAGGCGGATCAGGTGATCCCCGCCTTGCAGCCCCTGGTCGGCAAGCTGGACAAGTCTGTGCCCATAGTGCTGCTGCACAACGGCATGGGGGTGGCCGAGCGGGTCGCCGAGCTGTTTGCAGAGAACCCCATCATCGCGGGTGTCACCAGCCATGGCGCCCTGCAGCAGGGTCACTTCGTGTTCCGCCACACTGGCCGAGGCGAGACCTGGCTAGGCCCGGTCAACGAGCAGGGGCGCCACTTCGCCCATCTGGCAGACCGCCTTGCCCAGGCCCTGGGCCAGGCGGGCTGGGACGAGCAGATCCTCGCCCGCCAATGGCACAAGCTCGCCATCAACTGCGCCATCAACCCCCTCACCGCCCTCTATCGCATCAAGAATGGCGAGCTGACAGGTCCACGCTTTGCCGACACCTTGCAGCAAGTCTGCATCGAGGTGGCCGATGTCATGAATGCAGAGGGCATTGCCACGACCCACGAGGAGCTGGCGCGGCGGGTACAGTCGGTCGCCGGACTGACCGCGGACAACTACTCTTCCATGCAGCAGGATCTGGAGCAGGGCAAAGAGACTGAGATAGAAGCCATCACCGGCTTCCTGCTGGCCAAGGCGCGCCTCCACGGCATCATGGTACCGGTCAATCAGGGCCTCTATCAGGCCGTCAAGGATCGCCACCAGGCCGAGCGCTGATCCACCTTTAGTCCTCAACCGGAGCAGGAGTCCCCCATGAGTGTCTTGGTATTGGTCGCCCCCGGCTCGGAGGAGATAGAAACCGTCGCCATCCTGGATGTGCTGGTGCGCGCCAACATAGCGGTGCTGCTCGCCTCCTGCTGCCCTTTGGGCCTGCGCCAAATTCGCGCCTCACGCGGGGTTCAGCTGGTCGCCGACTGCCATCTCGACGAGCTGCCGCAAGAGGAGTTCGAGATGATAGTGGTGCCCGGCGGCCTGCCCGGCAGCGAGTGCATCCGCGATAACAGCCGCGCCATCGGTCTGCTGCGCGAACAAGCCGCGAACGGTCGCTGGCGCGCGGCCCTGTGCGCCGCCCCCGCCGTGGTGCTGCTGCCCCATCAGCTGCTGGGGCAAGCCAGCGTCACCTGCCATCCCGGCTTCTGGGCCCAGATCCCCGCCGCCCAACTCCGCCATGAGCGAGTGGTGATAGACAAGGGCGCGCGACTGGTGACCAGCCAGGGACCTGGGACGGCCATCGAGTTTGCCCTCACCCTGGTGCAGGTGCTGCGTGGCGCCACTGCGGCCGAGGCCGTGGCGGGCCCGATGATCCTTTAAGAGAAATGGCCACTGGATCGACCCATCAGCTTGCCGAGGGGACATCGCCAACGAAAAGGCCTCCACGAGGGAGGCCTTTCTGATCTCAGGGCCAGCCTGATCCGGCTGGCGGAGGGAAAGCGCTTACTTCACCGTCACCCGGGCAAACTTGCGCTTGCCGACCTGATAGACGGCGGTGCCGGCAGCGATCAGCGCCTTGCCATCGTCCAGCTTGTCGCCATCCACCTTGACCGCGCCCTGCTTGATCATCCGCAGCGCCTCGGAGGTGGTCTCCACCAGACCGGCGCCTTTGAGCAGGTTGGCGATGGCCAGGCCGTCCCCTTCCAGGGCCAGTTCGACTTCCGGCATCTCGTCCGGGATGGCGTTCTTGGAGAAACGCTGGGTGAAGTCTTCGTGGGCCGCCTCGGCCGCCGCCTCGTCGTGATAACGGGCGATGATCTCTTTCGCCAGCCAGATCTTCACATCGCGCGGGTTCAGGGTCCCGGCTTCGATGCCGGCCTTGAAGCCTTCGATGTCCGCCAGCGGGCGGGAGGAGAGCAGCTCGTAGTAGTTCCACATCAGGGTGTCGGTGATGGACATGATCTTGCCGAACATCTCCCCCGGGGCGTCGTGCACGCCTATGTAGTTGGCGGCAGACTTGGACATCTTCTTGACGCCATCCAGGCCCACCAAGAGCGGCATCATCAGCACGCACTGGGCGGCCATGCCGGCATCTTTTTGCAGCTCGCGACCCATCAGCAGGTTGAACTTCTGATCGGTACCGCCGAGCTCGACGTCCGCCTTGAGCGCGACCGAGTCATAGCCTTGCAGCAGCGGATAGAGGAATTCGTGGATGGCGATGGACTGGCCGCTGCTGTAGCGCTTCTTGAAGTCGTCGCGCTCCATCATGCGGGCCACGGTCTGCTTGGCCGCCAGCTTGATCATGCCGGTGGCGCCGAGCTCACCCAGCCAGCTGGAGTTGTACTCGATGCGGGTCTTGGCGGGATCCAAAATCTTGAACGCCTGCTCCGCATAGGTGAGGGCGTTGTGCTTGATGGCCTCTTCGGAGAGCGGCGGGCGAGTGCTGTTCTTGCCGGACGGGTCCCCCACCATGGCGGTGAAGTCGCCGATCAGCAAGATGATCTCATGGCCCAGATCCTGGAAGGTCTTCAGCTTGTTGAGGATCACGGTATGACCCAGGTGAATGTCCGGAGCCGTCGGGTCCATCCCCAGCTTGATGCGCAGCGGGCGCCCTTCCTTCAACTTGGCAACCAGTTCTTCTTCAACCAGAATTTCTTCCGCTCCGCGCTTGATCTCGGCTAGCGCCACCTCGAGCTGGGACATTTTTTGACTCTCCAATCACGATTCCACAGGGCCAGACATATTACTGGAATGGCGAGACAATTGGAAAGCCTGTAAAATCCGCTGATTCCGCCCGACTTCACGCCCTTTTCTCATGCATATTTGGCACACCTTCAACGCTCTTCCCCTCTGGCACCGCAAGATGGTGCTTATTCTGAGCATCCTGGTGATGATGCTGGCCGCCTGGCCCGGCGAGCAGGCCGTCGCCACCCGGGTCGATGAGCATGCCGCAAGTCGGACCCGCGACGAGTTGCCAGACGAGCAGGATCGCCTCGCACTGGAGCAGACTGTCCGCCCGGCCAAGCCTCTTTATGTCACCAAGCAGGTCAAGGTTCGCAGCGGCGACAACATGGGGGTCATCTTCCAGCGTCTGGGCCTCGGCACGGCAGATCTGCACCTCATCGATCAGCTCGCGGCCGCCGATCCGCTGCGCATGCTCAAACCCGGTCAGGAGCTGACCTTCAAACTCACCCAGGGCGGCGAACTGCAGAGCCTCTATTACCCTCACAGCCTGGAGCAGGCGCTCAAGGTCAACCGACGGGAAGATGGCTTCGTGGCCAAAGCGGTTCGCCTGGAACTCGACACCCGTGAAAACTGGGCCCAAGGCAATATCCGCTCCAGCTTCTGGGGCGCCGCCGTCGAAGCGGGCATGACCGAGGATCAGATCATGGATTTGGCCGCCATCTTCGGCTGGGACATCGACTTTGCCCAGGACTTGCAACCAGGGGACAGCTTCCGGGTGCTGTTCGAGGAGAAATACCAGGATGAGGAGCGGGTCGCCTCCGGCGATATTCTGGCCGCCGAGTTCGTCAACCAAGGCGAGGCCTACCGCGCCGTGCTGAGCGATGATGGCAACTACTACACCCCGGCGGGCAAGGCGATGCGCAAGAGCTTCCTGCGCGCGCCGGTCAACTTCAAGTACATCAGCTCCAACTTCAACCCGCGTCGCCTGCACCCGGTCACCGGCAAGGTACGCCCCCACAACGGCATCGACTACGTGGCCCCCGTGGGCACCCCCATCATGGCCTCGGGGTCGGGGAGCGTGGTGGCCGCCGGTTACAACCAGTTCAACGGCAACTATGTGTTCATCAAGCACGCCGGCAACTATGTGACCAAATACCTGCACCTCTCCAAACGCACCGTCAACAAGGGTCAGCGAGTGAAGCAGGGACAGACCATAGGTCTGCTGGGCAGCACGGGCCGGGTCACGGGCGCCCATCTGCACTACGAATTCCTGGTCGCCGGGGTACACAAGAACCCGCGCACCCTGACCCTGCCTCAGGCAGAAACCCTCAGCGGCCGCGAGTTGAGCCAGTTCAAGGCCCAGGCCCTGCTGCAACTCGCCAAGCTGGAGCGCTCAGAGCCTCAGCTTGCCCAGCGCCGGGACGGATCCTGAGTCAAGGGCTCACCCGGATCACGGGGAGCAAGCAGCAGCCATCGCCGGTATGGCGACAGGCAAAGCGGTTATCACAAGCAATGACAAGGAGCCCTCAGATGGCGGAACGTTACTTGGGTCTGATGTCCGGCACCAGCCTGGATGGCATCGATGCGGTGCTGATAGAGACGGATGGGGATGGCGTGCGGGTCGAGGCGGCGCTGTGCCATCCCTGGCCCGATGACACGGCTCACGCGCTGCACACCCTCTGCACTCCGGGGGAGAATGAAATCGATCGCATGGGGGTAGCCGATAACCTGGTGGCCCGCGAATTTGCCGCCGCCGCTCAGGCTCTGCTCGACAAAGCGGGGCTCGCGCCCGCCGATATCCGTGCCATCGGCTCCCACGGCCAGACCATTCGCCACCGCCCCCAGCTCGGCTTCACCCTGCAAATTGGCAACAGCGCTCTGTTGGCCGCACTGACCGGCATCGACGTCATCAGCGACTTCCGCAGTCTGGACATGGCCCTCGGCGGCCAGGGAGCCCCCCTGGTGCCCGCCTTCCATCAGGCCATTTTTGCCAAAGCGGGCGTCCTGCGGGTGGTGTTGAATCTGGGCGGCATCGCCAATATCTCTGTGCTGCCCGGCGGCTCCGGTTGCAATGTCTATGGCTTCGACACCGGCCCCGCCAATACCCTGCTCGATGGCTGGTATCGCCGTCATCAGCCCCAGGGCGGCAGCTACGATGCCGGTGGCCAGTGGGGTGCCAGCGGCCAAGTGGTTCCTGAACTGCTCGACAAACTGCTCAGCCACCCCTACTTCGCCGCCCCCGCCCCCAAGAGCACCGGGCGGGAGATGTTTACCCTGGAGTGGCTAGACGGCGAGCTGGCAGGCAGCCATTACTCCCCCGTCGATGTGCAGCGCACCCTGCAGGCGCTGAGCTGCCACAGCATCGCCCGCCAGCTGCCCGTGCTTGCAACGGGAGCGGATGACACCCCCCCCCAGGCCGAGCTGTTTGTCTGCGGCGGCGGTGCCCACAACGACCCGCTGCTGGCCGAGCTGGCGGCTCTGCTGCCCCGCTGGCGCATCGCCAGCACGGCCGAGCTGGGGCTCGCCCCCGACTGGGTGGAAGGGGCCGCCTTCGCCTGGCTGGCGCAGCGCTTTATCCAGCGCCAGCCAGGCAACCTACCTGCGGTGACCGGCGCCAGCCGCCCAGCGGTACTAGGTGCCCTCTACCCCGCCTGAAGGGCCGAGAGGGGCAATAGGGGTAGCCGACTGTCATCCCGGCCCCGTTTATCAAACCGGGCAACCTGCCCTTATTCGAGCACCGGCGCCAGTCGACCGGCCGTACTCGGTGCCCTCTATCCCGCCTGAAGGGCCGAGAGGGGCAATAGGGGTAGCCGACTGTCATCCCGGCCCCGTTTATCAAACCGGGCAACCTGCCCGCCGTCACCGGCGCCAGCCGACCAGCGGTGCTCGGTGCCCTCTACCCCGCCTGAACGGGCAACCAGCGCACACGAACAGAGAGGGCGGCACATGCCGCCCTCTCTGTCATTATCCGGCTCTGCCGGCAGACGTTATCGACCTTGTTCTCTTCCCTTCTTTTTCCCGCTGCAATTTCATTGCATAAATCTGAATGTCATATGCAGCCCGTATTGGTTGATTGCGGCGGCTCGCTTGCGTCAATGACATCGTCGTCATGCAGCCTGGGTGAATGATAATTCTCGCCTCTGTTTCAAGGGTCGAAAACGGACATTGGCTAGCATATTTTTGATGTTGCTGACAGCCCCGTTCATGGGCATAAAATGCATAGCCATTCATATTGAAGTGCATGAACAGCAAAATATTGCCGATGATTAACCCTTTATTCACAGAATTGATCAACGACGGCCCGGTACAAACCCACGCACTGCGGCCATTTCCCTTATAAGGCGCGTTATGACACCCGGCCAGCCGTTATATATCGTGAATTGAACCGCATTTTAGCTATATTTCAGAGCATTGAGCCACCTCATAGAAATGCGATCCCAGTTTGCATCCCCTGGTCGGCCCCCCATAGAATCCCCCTGTCTGAATCATCAACCCGATCCATTTCTCCATCAGCCGCTCGCCCACGCAGGCGACGTCGAAGCAAGACTCGAAACAGCGATGACTGTTTTCCGTATCACCCGTCGTCATTCGTCGGGAACGGGCAACTGTTGCCGAAATAAAGCGAGGCGTGCGGCAAACGAGGAAGGCGTTGACCCTACATCAATAAAGAGAAAGGAGTATCGCCATGAGTGGTACCATCATCAAGTCAGCCAGAAATACCCCTAATGCCCCCCAGGATCTGGGCCCCTATACCCAGAGCGTGGCGTTCTCTCATTACAACAATATTTCCGCTCAACTCCCTGTCGATCCCAACACCGGCAAGATGATCGAGGGTGATGTCGCAGCGCAGGCCAGACAATGCCTGAGCAACATCAAGGCCATCGTCGAAAGCATCGGCCATGTGATGGACGACATGGTGAAAGCCACCATATTCCTGAAAGACATGGGGGATCTGGAGGCGGTCAACAGCGTTTATCGCGAATTTTTCCCGGGCTATCTGCCGACCCGTACCGTGCTGGCGGTGGCCGGTCTGCCGCTTGGCGCCGCCATTCAGATGGAGGCCCTTATCTCCAACGGCGAAGGCACCTTCCCCCAGGCACCCTGCGCCTTAGTGAAACTCGCCCGCAATAGCGACAAAGCCCCGCAGTGTGCACTCTCGACCCATACCGTTGCCTTCTCTCACTACAACAACATTGGTGCCCAGCTGCCGGTCGATGCAGCATCGGGCAAACTGGTTGCCGGTGGTATCCAGGAGCAGGCGGCCCAGTGCCTGCGCAATATCAAAAACGTGCTGGAGAGCATAGATGTGCCCTTTGACGACATCGTCAAGGTGAACATCTACCTGACCAGCCTCGCGGATCTGGAGGCCGTTGGCGAGGTCTACAGCACCTTCTTCCCGGACTCCGCCATCGCTCGCGCCGTGGCTTATCTGCCCGCTCGCTCCGTTGTCAGCGCAACGGCCCTGCCCATGGGTGCCCGGGTGCAGATGGATGCGGTCATCTCCCACGGTGACGGCACCCCGCCCCAGCTGGTGGAAGACAGGCACAACCTGGTGATCCGCGCCCGCAATACCTACAAGGCACCACGCAGCCCGCTCCATTGCCAGAGCGTCGCCTTCTCCCACTACAACCATATTGCCGGCCAGCTGCCGATCGACATGGCCACCGGCAAGGTGCTGACCGGCTGTATCCGTGAGCAGACTGCCCAGTGCCTCGGCCATATCAAGACCATCGTCGAGAGCATCGGCCATATGATGGACGATATCGTCAAGGTCAATATCCAGGTCGCCAATATCGCGGATCTGGCGGAGGTGGATGCCGTCTATACCCGCTATTTCCCGAGCTACCTGCCCGCCCGCACCGTCATTGGCGTGAGCGAGCTGCCCGCCGGCGCCCTGGTGCAAATTGATGCGGTGATGTCCAATGCGGAAAGTACTCCGCCGCAGGCGTAAGTGTTGCGGTAAATAAAAAGAGACCGGCTGATGACCGGTCTCTTTTTATGTAACATGTGGGGCATTATTTTTATGGCATCGTCTTAAAGAACGCGAACGTCCGATTACGCTTCGCTAATCTAACCTACGAGCTCATGCATATAATTGATGTCACTACAGATACTTTGGGATGGTTAGTGATGAGTAAAATTTCAGAAAGAGTAAGACATGTAAAAATCAGAGATGGATATTGTCTAATTTGTGGAGAATTTGGCACACTCTCGATAGATCATGTTCCACCGCAGGGTTCAATTACTGTAACTAAGGTTGAACAGCGTCATATTATGGAAATGATGGGGGCAGGTGCTAAATCAATAAAAGGGGTGCCATCAACCAATGGAAGCAAATTCAGAACGATCTGCAGCAACTGTAATAGTAATATCTTAGGAGGCAATGATGGCGAGGTTGCGGATGCAAATAAAAAGCTGACAAGTAAAATTCGCAATTATTTTCAGAATCCAATCTCCCCATATAATACCCTATCTATTGACATAAACCCTATCAAATATGCCAGAGCGATGATAGGCCATATTCTATCTGCGACATCAGTTACCGAGTGTAAAGAGCCACCACAAAAATCTCCGTACTTTGACCCACTAAAGAAATTTGTACTAGGGGATGACCATGCCATTACAAAAACCTATGATATATATTATTGGTTTTATCCTTACGATCGTCACTTGAGCGCAAAGTGTGTGAGCTTTTTCAATCAAGGGCATTCTACAGTACTAAGTTTATTGTCATTTTTCCCAATCGCATTTCTCGTAACCCCAAAAGATGAAGGTATATACCCAACCCATGCCGCGCGCTTTGATTTCAGTTCTAGTAAATTAGTTCTAGATTTATCCAGTTACAACATTCATTTTTCTGACTTTCCTTTTTCAGAACTAAAAGGAAATCAGATGTGTTTACTAAACGATTGTCAGACAATAATAAGTTATCCAATTAAGAACCAAGATATATAGTATATTTTCCGTAACTATTTTTATTACACTAAAAAAGCGCCTCCCAAGGGAGGCGCTTTTCAATTCAGTATCAAGCAATCAGCTATTACAGGGATTCAGCGGTCGCAACCACGTTTTCCACGGTAAAGCCGAATTCCTTGAACAGCAGCTCGGCAGGTGCAGACTCACCGAAGGTGGTCATACCGATGATCTTGCCGCCAAAGCCCACGTACTTGTACCAGTAGTCGGCGATGCCCGCTTCGATGGCGACACGCTTGGTGACGGAAGACGGCAGGACGGACTCCTTGTACTCGGCGCTTTGTGCGTCGAACACGTCGGTGGCCGGCAGGGAGACCACGCGCACGGCGCGGCCCTTGGCGGTCAGCTGCTCATAGGCAGCCACGGCCAGCTCCACTTCGGAACCGGTGGCGATCAGGATCAGTTCCGGGGTACCGGCGCAATCTTTCAGCACATAACCACCCTTGGCGGTATCGGCCAATTGCTGGGCGGTGCGGTCCATCTGGGGCAGGTTCTGACGAGAGAAGATCAGCGCAGTCGGGCCGTCCATACGCTCGATGGCGTGCTTCCAGGCGATGGCGGATTCAACCTGGTCACATGGGCGCCAGGTGCTCATGTTCGGGGTCAGACGCAGGGAGGCGATCTGCTCTACCGGCTGGTGAGTCGGGCCATCTTCACCCAGACCGATGGAGTCGTGGGTGTAAACGAAGATGGCGCGCTGCTTCATCAGGGCGGCCATGCGCAGGGCGTTGCGGGCGTACTCCATGAACATCAGGAAGGTGGCGCCGTAGGGGATGAAACCCCCGTGCAGGGCGATGCCGTTCATGATGGCGGACATGGCGAACTCGCGCACGCCGTAGTGGATGTAGTTGCCTGCCGCGCTCTCGGGAGTCAGAGACTTGGAGCCGGACCACATGGTCAGGTTGGACGGCGCCAGATCGGCGGAACCACCCATGAACTCGGGCAGCAGCTTGCCGAAGGCTTCCAGGGAATTCTGGGACGCTTTACGGGTCGCTATCTTGGCCGGGTTGGCTTGCAGGGTTTCGATGATCTTGGCGGATTCAGCGGCCCAGTTGGCTGGCAGCTCGCCTGCGGTACGGCGCTTGAATTCAGCAGCCAGGGTCGGGTGAGCGGCTTCATAGGCGGCGAACTTGGCAGCCCAGTCGGATTCGAGCTTGGTGCCTTTCTCCTGGGCATTCCACTCGGCGGCGATCTCGGACGGGATGACGAACGGTGCGTGATCCCACTTCAGGAAGGCACGGGCGGCGGCGATCTCGTCGTTGCCCAGCGGTGCGCCGTGGCAATCGTGGGAGCCGGACTTGTTCGGGGAGCCGTAGCCGATGATGGTGCGGCAGCAGATCAGGGTCGGCTTGCCGGTCTCGGCCTTGGCGGCTTCGATGGCAGCGTTGATGGCTTCCGGGCTGTGACCGTCAACGGCCGGGATGACGTGCCAGCCGTAGGCTTCGAAACGCTTGGGGGTGTCGTCGGTGAACCAGCCTTCCACATGACCGTCGATGGAGATGCCGTTGTCATCCCAGAAGGCGATCAGTTTGCCAAGCTGCAGGGTACCGGCCAGGGAGCAAGCCTCGTGGGAGATACCTTCCATCAGGCAGCCGTCGCCCATGAAGGCGTAGGTGTAATGGTCGACGATGTCGTGACCCGGCTGGTTGAACTGCTCGGCCATGGATTTTTCAGCGATCGCCATGCCCACGGCATTGGTGATGCCCTGACCCAGCGGGCCAGTGGTGGTTTCGATGCCAGGGGCATAACCGTACTCAGGGTGACCCGGGGTGCGAGAGTGCAGTTGGCGGAAGTTTTTCAGATCCTCGATGGTGAGGTCGTAACCGGAGAGATGCAGCAGGGAGTAAATCAGCATGGAGCCGTGGCCGTTGGACAGCACGAAACGGTCGCGGTCGGCCCACTTGGGGTTGTTCGGGTTGTGCTTGAGGTGGCCACGCCACAGCACTTCGGCGATATCTGCCATTCCCATGGGGGCGCCCGGGTGACCGGAGTTGGCTTTTTGTACGGCATCCATACTCAATGCGCGAATGGCATTGGCAAGCTCTTTACGAGAAGGCATCTGTATCTCCTGCGATTGCTTCATTTGATGGCCAAGATTAAGGCGCGTTATTGTCCCAGCAGGGCGGGCGAGGTGCAAATATTATCTGGGCGAATAAAGTGGCTTTGGGAGCGCAGTCGCTTTTCTTGCCCCGGCAAACGATTCGCGTTGCGGCCATTTGCA
This sequence comes from Aeromonas sp. BIGb0445, assembly GCF_024809075.1. Lineage (NCBI taxonomy): Bacteria > Pseudomonadati > Pseudomonadota > Gammaproteobacteria > Aeromonadales > Aeromonadaceae > Aeromonas > Aeromonas sp. BIGb0445. The sequence goes on along the minus strand of NZ_JANUES010000001.1, from coordinate 209,368 downwards.
ACCCTTTATGGGTAAGGCTGGCCACAGCTGGCACCAAACCAAAATAGTGCTGGCAATCACCCTCCCCCCTCTTTAAAATAGACGTCCAGATGGAGATACCTCTACAAAGACGTCCCTAGAGTGACGTCCCGATGCAGATATCTCAAATACCAAGACTCTCCTTTTTACCCGGTTATGGCCAAGGCGATAACCCCTAGCGTTGAGAATGCTTCCATGGCAAAGCTGTTTACTTCCGAGTCGGTCTCCGAAGGCCATCCCGATAAAATCGCCGACCAGATCTCCGATGCGGTGCTGGATGCCATCCTGGAACAGGATCCCATGGCCCGTGTCGCCTGTGAGACCCTGGTCAAGACAGGTATGGTACTGGTTGGCGGCGAAGTAACCACTTCTGCCTGGGTCGACATCGAGCAGATCGTGCGCGATACCGTGCGCGAGATTGGCTACACCCACTCCGACATGGGCTTCGATGCCGACTCCTGCGCCGTGCTGAACGCCATCGGCAAGCAGTCGCCGGACATCAACCAGGGTGTCGATCGTGCCGATCCCTATGAGCAGGGCGCCGGTGACCAGGGCCTGATGTTTGGCTACGCCACCAACGAGACCGAGGTGCTGATGCCAGCACCCATCACTTACTCTCACCTGTTGGTGAAGCGTCAGGCCGAAGTGCGCAAGAATGGCACCCTGCCCTGGCTGCGTCCGGATGCCAAGAGCCAGCTCACCTTCGCCTATGACAGCGAAGGCAAGATCCTTGGCGTCGATGCCGTGGTGCTCTCCACCCAGCATTGCGACTCCATCAGCCACGCCGATCTGGTCGAAGCGGTGCGCGAAGAGATCATCAAGCCGGTACTACCCGCCGAGTGGATCAGCAAGAACACCAAGTTCTTCATCAACCCGACCGGCCGTTTCGTCATCGGCGGCCCCATGGGTGACTGCGGTCTGACCGGTCGCAAGATCATCGTCGATACCTACGGCGGCATGGCCCGTCACGGTGGTGGCGCCTTCTCCGGCAAGGATCCATCCAAGGTGGATCGCTCCGCCGCCTACGCCGCTCGCTATGTCGCCAAGAACATAGTGGCCGCCGGTCTGGCCGACCGCTGTGAGCTGCAAGTCTCCTACGCCATCGGCGTGGCCGAGCCGACCTCCATCAGCGTCGAAACCTTCGGCACCGCCAAGGTCTCCGAGGAGCTGCTGGTCACGCTGGTGCGCGAGCACTTCGAACTGCGCCCCTACGGCCTCATCGAGATGCTGGATCTCAAGCGCCCCATCTTCAAGGCCACCGCCGCCTACGGCCATTTCGGTCGCGAAGAGTTCCCCTGGGAGCGTACCGACAAGGCCGAGCTGCTGCGCGCCGCCGCTGGCCTCTAAGCCAGCCGGTAGTCAGAAAGGGGAGCTCAGGCTCCCCTTTTTCATGGCCGGGATCCGGATGAACAGACCCCTTGCCTGCTTTTCGTCAGCATGAGCAAGAGGTAGACTGCCCCCCTTTCGCTCACCAGCATGAATAGCCTTCAATTGCCCATGTCAGCACTTACTCTCACCCCGCTACAGATGCAGCAGACCCTGACCGAACGGGTCCATCTCTGTTTCAGTCAAGCCGAGCAGAAACTGGGGCGCGCGTTCCCGCGTCCGCAGATCCACTGCAACATGCGTGGCCGGGCGGCGGGGTCGGCACGGCTGCAAACCTGGGAGCTGCGCTTCAACCCGGCACTGTTTGCGGCCAATTATCAGGCCTTCCTCGATGAGGTGGTGCCCCATGAGGTGGCGCACCTGCTGGTGCATGCCTTGTGGGGCGCAGGACGAGGCAAGGGGCGAGTGCTGCCCCACGGTCGCCAGTGGCAGTCGGTGATGCGAGAAGTGTTCAATCTGGAACCCAGAACCACCCACAGCTTCGATCTCGCCGTGCTGGCTCAGCCTAGCGTGACCTACGCCTGTGCCTGTCAGCAGCATCAGCTCTCCATCCGCCGCCATAACAAGGTGGCGCGCGGGGAGGCCAATTACCATTGCCGGCGCTGTAAGCAGGTGCTCACTCGCCCCTGAGTCGCATTCTTGTCGCCCCCATGCCAGGGGCGCGGTCAACATCACTCCCGACCCCCTTAAGGAAGCCCATGTCTCGTTTCGCCTCGTTCATTCTGCTTGCCCTCTTCATGGCCCTGCCGTTGCAAGCCCAGACCTTTCGCACCGCCAAACAAAGTCTTAATCGCCTCTATCAGTCCCACCCCACCAGCTTCTACTGCGGCTGCGACATCGACTATCAGGGCAAGCAGATGAGCCCGGATCTGGCCAGCTGTGGCTATGAGCCGCGCAAACAGGCCAAACGCGCCGCCCGCATCGAGTGGGAACATGTGGTGCCCGCCTGGGAGTTCGGCCACCAGCTGCAGTGCTGGCAGGAGGGTGGCCGCAAAAACTGCGGCAAGAGCGACCAGTTCAACCAGATGGAGGGGGACATGCACAACCTCTTCCCCGCCATCGGCGAGGTGAACGGCGATCGCGCCAACTACCGCTTCTCCGACTGGAACGGCAAGCCGAACCAGTATGGCCAGTGCCAGATGCTGGTGGATTTCAAGGCGCGTCAGGTACAGCCGCCCAAGGGGCCGGTACGGGGCCAGATAGCCCGCGCCTATCTCTATATGAGCAAACAACACGGGCTGCGTCTGGCCGCACAACAACGTAAACTGTTCGAAGCCTGGGACAGGCAGTACCCGGCAGATAGCTGGGAGTGCGAACGCAATCGCCGCATCGGCAAGCTGCAGGGCAACACCAATCCCTTCATTGAAAAGCAGTGCCAATGACACCATGTAAGGAAGCAGGCGTCCCCTTGCTCCCAGACAGGGGCGGGATGAGAGCCATCCCGCTCATTGAATCAGCCAAGAGACAGACACTCAGCCATGCGCATTCCACGTATCTATGAACCGGCCGCCCTGCAGGTTGGCCAGACCCTCGCCCTGTCGGAAGACGGTGCCAATCACATAGGCCGGGTACTGCGCATGCAGGCCGGTCAGGCCATCGAGCTGTTCAACGGCGATGGCCAGCAGTACCACGCCCTCATCACCAGCGTCGGGAAAAAATCCCTCGAGGTGAGCATAGAGAGCGCCGAGGCCCGCTCGATCGAGTCGCCTCTGGCCATCCACCTGGGCCAGGTGATCAGCCGTGGCGACAAGATGGACTTCACCATCCAGAAATCCGTGGAGCTGGGCGTCACCTGCATCACCCCGCTCTTCTCCGAGCGCTGCGGCGTCAAACTGCCCGCCGATCGCCTCGAGAAGAAACGCGAACAGTGGCAGAAGGTGGTGATCAGTGCCTGCGAGCAGTGCGGCCGCAATGTGGTGCCAGAGGTGCGTATGCCCATGGAGCTGGATGCCTGGCTGGCAGAAGAGACCCGGGAGCTCAAGCTCAACCTGCACCCGCGCGCCTCCTACAGCATCAGCACCCTGCCTATCCCTGCGCACGGCGTACGCCTGTTGATAGGCCCGGAGGGCGGCTTGTCCAGCGACGAGATCGCCCGTACTGTGCAGGAAGATTTCAAAGAGATGCTGCTGGGGCCGCGGGTGCTGCGCACCGAAACCGCGGCCCTGACCGTCATCACGGCGCTGCAGTGCCGGTTTGGCGATCTCGCTTAATGCCATCGGGCAGCGTCGATAAGCCCCGTGGCGGCATCCTCGAACGATTGCAGCCTTAAACGGCCGATTATGCTTCGCTAATCGACCCTACAACCCAACCGAGCCACAGAAGGAATTCCGGATGACCATCAAACTCGGCATCGTGATGGACCCCATCTCGACCATCAACATCAAGAAAGACTCCAGCTTTGCCATGTTGCTGGAAGCCCAGCGCCGTGGCTACGAGCTCTTCTATCTGGAGATGGCGGATCTCTACATGGAGGCCGGTCGCGCCTTTGGCACCATGCGCCCACTGCGCGTGGATCAGAACCCGGCCAAGTGGTATGAACTGGGCGAGGTGGTCGATCAGCCGCTCAGCGAGCTCAATGTGATATTGATGCGCAAGGATCCGCCGTTCGACACCGAATTCATCTACGCCACCTACATGCTGGAGCGGGCCGAGGACGAGGGCAGCCTCATCGTCAACAAGCCCCAGAGCCTGCGCGATGCCAACGAGAAGCTCTACACCGCCTGGTTTGCCGAGCACACCCCGACCACTCTCGTCACTCGCCGCGCCGACAAGCTGCGCGCCTTCCACGCCGAGCACAAGGACGTGATCCTGAAGCCGCTGGACGGCATGGGGGGCGCCTCCATCTTCCGCATGAAGGAGGACGATGCCAACGTCGGTGTCATCATCGAGACCCTCACCGAACATGGCAGCCAGTACTGCATGGCCCAGACCTTCCTGCCCGCCATCAAGGACGGCGACAAGCGGGTGCTGGTGGTGGACGGTGAGCCGGTGCCTTACTGCCTGGCCCGTATCCCGGCCCAAGGGGAGACCCGTGGCAACCTGGCGGCCGGTGGCCGCGGTGAGGCGCGCCCCTTGAGCGAGGCCGACTGGGCCATCGCCCGCGCGGTCGGCCCGACCCTCAAGGCCAAGGGCTTGATCTTCGTCGGCCTCGACATCATCGGCGATCGGCTGACCGAGATTAACGTCACCAGCCCGACCTGCATCCGCGAGATTGAGGCCGCCTTCGACGTCTCCGTCACCGGCATGCTGATGGATGCCATCGAGCGTCGCCTGGGCCACTGATCAGCCCAGGTTGGCAACACAACGAGGGAGTGGGGCAACCCGCTCCCTCATTTTTTTCGCCTGCCATTTTATCGCCGCAGCGCCGAAGATCCCGCGCTGCGGTAACCGCCAAGCACGCAGTGGCCACCGCCAGGAAAGTGGCGTGACTCAGCGCTTTCGCAGCCTCTTCTACCAAGAACTGGCCCCCGTTTCAGGGCTCCCATCATGCTCATCCGCTGGCAACTCTCCAGCCCGCCCACTAAAAAAGCGGTTTTGCCCGCCCGCCCTAGCTGCCATAATTGGCCCAAATACCTCGGCCTTGCACTCTTTGACCCATGCAAACACTGCAAAATCATTTTCTGCTCGCCATGCCGAGCCTCAAGGATCCCTACTTCGAGCGTGCCCTCGTCTACCTGTGCGAGCACAGCCCAGAGGGGGCCATGGGGCTGGTGGTCAACATCCCCGTCGACATGGCGCTCGATACCATGCTGGCTCAGCTCAAGCTGACGCCGCCCCCCAAACCCGAACTCAAGCAGCCGGTGTTGCAGGGCGGGCCGGTCGCCGCCGAACGCGGCTTCGTGCTGCACAGCTTTCGCCCCGGCTTCAACTCCAGCCTGCAGGTCAGTGACGAGCTGATGGTCACCACCTCCAAGGACATCTTGGAGACCCTGGGCACGGAGCTGGCGCCGGATCACTATCTGGTGGCGCTGGGCTACGCCGGCTGGAGTGCGGGTCAGCTCGAGCAGGAGCTGGTCGACAGCGCCTGGTTGGTGATACCACCGGACAAGGCCCTGCTGTTTGATACCCCAACCCATTTGCGCTGGCAGCAAGCCGCCGCCAGCATAGGGGTCAACCCCCTGCACCTCTCCAGCGACATAGGGCACAGCTAAGCCTGGCCCTTCCCTCACCTCACAGGAACAGACATGTCATCAGCGCGTAGCATCATGGGTTTCGATTACGGCACCAAGAGCATAGGGGTCGCCATCGGCCAGGAGCTCACCGGCACGGCGCAGCCATTGCGCTCCCTCAAGGCCAATGACGGTGTGCCCAACTGGGACGAGATAGAGAAACTGCTCAAGGAGTGGCAACCGGATCTGCTGGTCGTGGGCCTGCCGCTGAATATGGATGGTACCGATCAGGAGATCACGGTACGGGCCCGCAAGTTCGGCAATCGGCTCCATGGCCGCTTCGGCAAGCAGGTCGAGTTCAAGGACGAGCGGCTCACCACCACGGATGCCCGTGCCCGACTGTTCGAGCGTGGCGGCTACAAGGCGCTCGACAAGGGCAGCGTGGATGGCGTCTCGGCCCAGCTCATCGTCGAAGCCTGGATGGAAGAGCAGTACGGTTGAGCCCGGGGGGCCAGCCATTGGCCCCCTACATCAGGCATCTCCCGCCGGCGCCAACGCCGCCTCTCCCCCGCCCCATGGGAACAGGGCAAGTCCCTCCGCCGCCAGGCCATAGAGCAGTTTCGTCTCATTGCGCAGCCACATCACCTTGGCATCCTGGTTATGGCGCTTGTGCCACAGCAGGATGAAGGCGATCTCCAGTTGCTGATAGAGCGCCTCGGCCAGCGGCAACGGCATGGCGATCAGATTGCCGTGGTGCCTGGCGGCATAGCCGGCGCAATAAGACGGCGCCACCGCGATCAGCTCATGACTCGACTGGGAGGCGATGTGCAGGGCCTGCTCAAAACTCGCGACCATGATGGGCACCTCCCGCTTCAGCCCCTCGTCCTCCAGCAGATCATCCAGCGCCCAGCTGTCGCTGGCCTCCCACACCACGCTTACCTGGGGACAGGCCAGGAAGTTCTCCAGGGACCAGGTCTGCTGGAGCAGGGGGTGATTTTTACGCAGGAACACCACGGGCCTGTCGCTGAACAGCACCTCGTGATCGATGTAATAGGGCAGCCGGTTGACCCTGGCCTGGGAGCGACCGTGGGTCTCCCGGGCACAGAAGCCAAGATCCGCATCCCCGTTGACTATGTCGTTGAGGGAGTGGTGATCCCAATCCAGCATCCTGACCACAGAGTGGGGATACTTCTGGTAGATGGTCATGGGCAGCTCGCTCAGGAAGCTGGTACAGAAGGGGGACTCCATCACCAGGCTGAAGCGGGCCCCCTCGGGGATCGCCTCGCTATTGAGGGAGGTGATGCTGCCTGTCAGCAGGAACCAGGCCTTGAGCTCCTCTTCCAGGGTCAGGGAGAGCTGGGTCGGCTGCAGCCCCTGACGTACCCGCACCAGGAGGGGATCGTCAAACCAGTCCCGCAGCTTGGCGAGCGCCTTGCTCACCGCCGAGGGGGTGACGCAGAGCTTCTTGGCCGCCCCTGTCACGCTACGCTCCTGCATCAGGTGCTTGAAGACCACCAGCAGGTTCAAATCCAGTTCACCCAGGTTGCGCATCTTTCCTCTCCCCTTATCCCCGCGACCGCGCTTCGCGCAGCGCGAGCCATGGTAGCAGCCCTTTGACGGCCAGGTAACTGAGCAGGGTCAACAGCAGGGCAGAGATCAGCATCAAGGATGGGGCCACGCCAAGCTGGCCCAGCAGCCATATATAGAGACCGGAGAGGCTGATCTGCATGATGCAGAGCAGGGCGCTGGCAAATGCCACATGGTGCTGACACTCCGCCAGCGCCTCCCCCATCGCCACCCCGAAGCCGCAGGAGAAGCCGATGCAGACCAAGGCAAAACCCGGCAGCAGCAACCGGATGTCGCCCCCCAGCTGCCAGCAACCGAGCAGAGCTATCGCCGCCAGCAGGTAGGTCAGATGAGACAGCGCCAGCACCTGATGCTTGCCGAGCCAACGCAGCAGCAGCGGGGTCAGGAAGGAAGTGGACATGCTCACCCCGGCCATCACCATCATCACTATCGCGTACTGCTCAGTGGTGAAGCCGAACTCCTGCATCAGGATCAGCGGCGAGACGCTGACATAGACCAGGATGGCGGTCACGCTGGCACTGGTCAGCAGCGAGTGCAGCATGAAGCGCGGGGAGCCCAACAGGGCAAGGGGCCGGGTCGCGCCACTCTGCTGGCGGGCCGGGCGAGTCTCCCTGAGCAACAGCAGGTTGACCAGACCGCTGACGGCGGCCAGCAGCGCCATCGCCACAAAGATCCCGCGCCAGTCGAAATGCGACAGGATGAGATAACCGAGCACAGGCGCCAGCACAGGGATGACACAGATCACCCCGTTTATCATGGAGAGCGCCATCGCCAGCCGCGCTTGGCTCAGCACATCCCGCAGCACGGTAAAGGTCATGATGTAGAGCGCCCCCGCCCCGACCCCCTGCCAGAAACGGCCGAGATAGAACTGGCGGATCCCCGCCGCATTGGCCGCCACCAGGGAGGCGAGGACAAAAATCAGGGCGCCTCCCAGCACCACCCAACGCCGGCCATGGCGATCGGCAATGATCCCCCCCAGCAGCACAGTGGCCGCCATGCCGAACAGGTAGATGGAGAAGGCGGTGTGGATCTGCGCCTCGCTCGCCTGCAGGCTATCGGCAATCTGGGGCACGGCCACCAGATAGAGATCGATCCCGACCGGGTAGAGGATGATCATCAGGAAAGTGCACAGCAGGAAAATGCCCATGGATGCTCCATTGCGAAAGGCCAGCCCACGCAGACCATGCCAACCAGCGTCGGTGGCGGGAGCAGGGGGGACAGGTTGAATATGGACAGCACTATAGGAGGGGCACCCGCTCGCACCTAGTGACGAGATGGCGATCGGTAGATTCCAGTTTGGAAATTAGGTGGCGGGGGGCAAGCCATTGGGGCCATCAGGTGATGCGTGACTGTGCCGGGCAACACCAAAAAGTACGCCGGGCTATCCCGGCGTACTCATGTCAATCAACGGGGCCGAGCTGTCACTCGGCCAGCTGGCTCAAGATGGCGTGGGCCGCCTTGACCCGGGCTTCGTTGGGGTAGTTGCGATTGGCCAACATGACGATACCAATCCCCCTGGCAGGCACGAAAGCCACATAGGCGCCGAAGCCATTGGTGGAACCCGTCTTGTTGAACAGCACACTGCCCCCCGCCACGACCGGCTTGGTGACAGGGCTCACGGGATGAGGCTTGAGGGCCATCTCGGCACTGTTCCCCCCCTGCAATGTCTCCAGGCTCAGCGGGTATTCATACATCTCCCATCCCAACCCCTGGGTCATCTTCCCCACCGAGTAGAAACCAGTGTGGGTCAGCTCTATCGCCTTTTTGACCTCGCTATCCCCCTGATACACCATGTTTGCCCGCACAAAGGCCAGCAGATCGGCCGAGCCGGTCTTGATGCCATATGCCTCTGCCGCCAGCATCCCCGGATTGACCCTGATCAGTTTGTCATCCTTGGCGTAGCCATAGGCATAATTCGCCATGGCCGCCTCGGGCACGGTGAGATAGGTATGCTCGAGACCTAGCTTGGGCAGCAGAGTCTGGCTCATCAACTGCTCGAAGGGCTGGCCCAGGCTACTCGCCGCCAGATGGCCGAACAGACCTATGCTGGGGTTGGAGTACTGGCGATGGGTTCCCGCCTGATACGGAGGTGACCAGTGGCGGTAGTAAGCCTGCATGCTGTCGGTCGAATTCACCTCGTCCGGGAGCTGCAGCGGCAAGCCCCCGGCGCTGTAGGTGCCAAGCTCAGCCATGGTGATGCCGTCAAATACCGAGCCTTGCAGCCAGGGCGCATGCTGGCTCACCTTGTCGTCCAGTTTGATCCCTCCCTTCACCACGGCATAAGCCCCAAGCGTTGCCGTAAGAGTCTTGCTGACCGAACCTATCTCGAACAGGGTCTGCTCGCTGACCTTGGCCCCGCTTGCCCGATCAGCCACCCCATAGTTGAAATAGTGCGCCTTGCCCCCTTTGAGCACGGCGACCGCCATGCCGGGGATCCTCTGCTCTTTGAGCAGGGGTTGAATGTTGGCATCGACCAACTTGTTCAGGGTATCGGCTTGAATGTCGGTGGCTGCGCTGCCAGCCTGAGCCAGACCGACCCACAACAGCGTGCTCGCTGCCACCCAGTTAATCCGCTGTCGTTGTTGCATTGTGTCTTCGTCCTCTTGTTTATCGGCAGGTCGCCGTCATGGCGCACAGTGAGACCAGCATAGGCGAGCAGCATGTGCTGGTGATGAGGCCATGTGAAGTCTGGGTGAAGTCGCGCCGGATAATCTCGCTGCGGGCCGGTCGCGCCGAAGCCCTCTGGTCTACGCCTCTCCCGCCCTGACCCACTTCCCCGCCCTCAATCCATAAAAAAGGGAGCCATTGGCTCCCCTCTTGCTATCGGTCTGGTGTGCGGTGTTACTTCTTGACCGGCGTATCCCAGATCCCCGCCTCCAGCTGGCTGCGGATCTCCGGGTACTTGTTGGCATCGAAGGTCGGCACCTTGCCCAATTTGAGCTGATCGTTGTAATCCTTGGCCAACTTGATGGCGACCCCGGAGAGCAGGAGTATGGCGACCAGGTTGACGATGGCCATGAAGCCCATGGAGACATCCGCCAGGGCCCACACGGTCGGCAGCTCGCCCACAGAGCCAAACATCACCATGCCAAGCACCAGCAGACGGAAAAACAGCAGGCCGCCCTTGTGGTTGTGTTCCAGGAAGATGAGGTTGGTCTCGGCGTAGGAGTAGTTCGCCACGATCGAGGTAAAGGCAAAGAAGAAGATGGCGGTGGCAATGAAGATATTGCCCGAGCTGCCAATCTGGGACGAGAGTGCCCGCTGGGTCAACTCGACCCCCGTGATGCCAGAACCCGGCTCGAACTGACCGGACATCAGTATGATGGCGGCAGTACAGGTACAGATGACGATGGTGTCCATGAAGACCCCCAGCATCTGCACATAACCCTGAGAGGCCGGGTGCGGCGGATAGGGGGTGGCGGTCGCGGCGGCGTTGGGGGCAGACCCCATACCGGCCTCGTTGGAGAAGAGGCCGCGCTTGATGCCGTTGATCATCGCCTGGGAGATGGCATACCCCATGGCACCGGATCCGGCCTGCTCTATGCCAAAGGCAGACTTGAAGATGAGGGCAAAGACACCGGGCAGCTCGGTGATGTTCATCGCGACAATGACCAGGGCCAGTAGTATGTAGGCCAGGGCCATGAAGGGCACGACCAGTTCGGCGAAGCGGGCGATGCCGCGAATGCCGCCGAAGATGATAAGACCCGCCAGCAGCACCAGGACGATGCCACTCATCCAGTCAGGAATGCCAAACGCCACGTTCATGGCCAGACTGATGGAGTTGGCTTGCACGGCATTGAATATCAGACCGAAAGCCAGCAGCAGACAGAGGGAGAAGAGCACCCCCATCCAGCGCATGCCAAGGCCACGCTCCATGTAATAGGCGGGGCCCCCTCGGTAGTTGCCATCCTCATCCTTGACCTTGTAGAGCTGAGCCAGGGTGCTCTCGACGAAGGCGGTCGCCATGCCGATGAAGGCAATCAGCCACATCCAGAAGATGGCGCCCGGGCCCCCCAGATAGATGGCAACGGCGACACCGGCCAGATTACCTGTCCCCACGCGGGCGGCCAGACTGGTACAGAGTGCCTGGAAGGAGGAGATGCCGGCCTGGTCGGATTTACGACTGTTGCGTAGTACCGAGAACATGTGGCCAAAGTGACGCACCTGGATAAACCCCAGGCGGACAGTGAAGAAGATGCCGACCCCAATCAGCAGGTAGATGAGCACGGCTCCCCACATCAGGTCGTTCAGTAGCGCTATCAAGGTATCCATAATTCTCTCGTTGTTATTCACATCCATGGCCAGTCTGCGCTGACCGCTTTGCTGTATGTTGCCGCATTAGCTTTCTGCTAAAGGGGCGGAATCTAGCATAGCGGGCAGGTTCAGAATAGTGATCCCCGTCACCCTGATCACAATAAGTGAACGATACCAGGCCGAAAAACCGCAGTTATTCAGCAAATATTCAACAAAAACAATAATCCATACCCAATCTGGGCATATTTAGCCCGCGCAGATGTACAAGATGCCAGTGCCCGGCCCTCCCCGATCCACGCGCCATCGTTTGCTCAAACGTTTCCCAGAACAAGGGCCAAAACAGGCGGTTTTATGAAAAACGTTTTACACGTAATAAAATTTCAAGTAGTGGCCATCAAGTTTTTTGTGACCAACTCCACATATCCGATAAAAACATAAAAAAAGTGACGCTGACAAGCCTCTCGATAGTGCGATGAAGATATTAAAAAAATCATATAAATCATACGCTTTAACCATGGTTTACCCTAAAGACCACGCTGCTGTTCGATCCCTGTGCAATCCCCCCTCTTGCGGTAGGCCCTTCAACTGTATTAAGTAGGCAAACAGTGTGGATGGGGTCGCCTCATCCAGCAGTTCTGAGCGTCTGCCGCCGCGTTTTTGTAATTTTGTTTCAAAACGTACCGCCCACGCCATCACCCTGGGATGACTCCCCATCAAGAGATGATATTTGCCATGGCCGATAAATTAACTCAGCTCAAAGCCCTGACCACAGTCGTCGCCGACACCGGTGATATCGAAGCCATCAAGCGCTACCAGCCGACCGACGCCACCACCAACCCATCATTGGTGCTCAAAGCCGCCGAGATCCCCGAGTATGCACCGCTGATCGACGACGCCATCAACTGGGCCAAGGCCCAGAGCCAGGACAAGGCTCAGCAGCTCATCGACGCCGGTGACAAGCTGGCGGTCAATATCGGTCTGGAAGTGCTGAAGATAGTGCCGGGTCGCATCTCCACCGAGGTGGATGCGCGTCTCTCTTTCGATACCGAGGCCAGCATCGCCAAGGCCCGCAAGCTGATCCGTCTCTATAACGAAGCGGGCATTAGCAACGATCGTATCCTGATCAAGCTCGCCTCCACCTGGGAAGGGATCCGTGCCGCCGAGGTGCTGGAGAAAGAGGGCATCCAGTGCAACCTGACCCTGCTGTTCTCCTTCGCCCAGGCCCGTGCCTGTGCCGAAGCCGGTGCCTTCCTGATCTCCCCCTTCGTTGGCCGTATCCTCGACTGGTACAAGGCCAAGCACAACCGTGACTACACCCCGAGCGAAGATCCGGGCGTGGTCTCCGTTACCGCCATCTACGACTACTACAAGCAGCACGACTACTCGACCGTGGTCATGGGTGCCAGCTTCCGCAATACCGGCGAGATCCTGGAACTGGCCGGCTGCGACCGCCTGACCATAGGCCCTGCCCTGCTGGAAGAGCTGAGCAAGAGTGAAGGCGCCGTGGTACGCAAACTGAGCTACACCGGTGAACGCCAGGCCAAACCCGCCCCCCTGAGTGAAGCCCAATTCCGCTGGGAACTGAACCAGGACGCCATGGCCGTCGAGAAACTGGCCGAAGGCATCCGCCTGTTTGCCGTCGATCAGGGCAAACTGGAAACCATGCTGGCCAGCCGCTTGGCGTGAGTCTGCATCGGATGAAAAAACCGGGCTCCCTGTTGGGAGCCCGGTTTTTTTTCGTCGATTAATTTAGCCAATTGAACCCTGTCATATGAATGTCACGAAAACGTTTTAATTTCCATAGCGCTGTGTTATACGGTTGGTGAAAAGAATAACAACCAAGGAGGGATCCATGGATATGTTCAGCTATGACGTTGAAGATGTTGTTGAGCTGGGTTCACGCGGTCGCGGGACAACGGGAAAAAAACGCAAGTGGAGAGAAATTGAGGCATTGAAGGATAAACATCGCTTGCAGAAGGAGCTGCAGTCGATCGATATCACCTACGATGGTCTCTCCGAGGAGATAGTGCTGTAACCGCATCGACTCTCATGAAAAGACCCCGCCTGCGCGGGGTCTTCTTATTTCAACGAGGCAGCTGCCACCGCCATTCTCTCTCAACAACAGGCCCGCTATCACAGGGCCCCTTTCAGTGAAATAACCATCTAGATGACTGGCAGAGAGAGGCGACGGGCCAACTCCTGAAAGTGCTGGCTCACCTCGGGTCCGAACAGGGGATCGCCTATGGCACGGTTCTGCCACTGTTGCTCCAGTTGACGCCAGTCATCTTCGGTCAGCACATCGCGCAGATGCGGGAATACCACCCCTTCCTCATAGTTCATGTGCCCCTCTTGCAAGGCCACGAACTGGGCTAGCTTGGCGGTAAATTGATCCAGGGGGATGACGGCGTCCATCAGGATCATCTCCACCATCTCCTTCAACTGGGAGCCAGTCTCGACCAGAGAGGCATGCTCCAGTTGCAGCCGCTGGCTGACATTTCCCTCGACCAAGCGGTACTTGAGGTAGTAGTCATAGATGAGATCTTCCTTGGGATGGTGGTATTTGTCGGCCACTTCCCGCAAGTAGTCGATCACGTCACGCACCAACGCATAATCGACCGGCCGCTCCTCATGGATAGCATTGAGCTTGCTTTTGAGCAGCTCCAACAGCCTGGCTATGTTGAGGTGATCCTGGTGCAGCTTGGCTAACATAAGCTCTCCTTGGCTTAAAAATGAACATGTCCATCCTTGAGTATACGGCCATTTATCCCCTCAACTTTGCCCTCAATCAAGTCAGACGCAGACAGAACACCAGTCGACCGGGTGCTGACCCTGCTCAACCAGCAGGCGATTCGTCTCGGTGAAATGACCGCAGCCGATGAAACCACGATGGGCTGAAAGCGGGCTGGGATGGGGCGCTGTGAGCACATGGTGACGCTCCTTGTCGATGAAACGCCCCTTCTTCTGGGCATGGGCACCCCATAACAGAAACACCACCCCTTCCCGGCTGGCATTGAGCTGCTCTATCACCCTGTCGGTGAAGGTTTCCCAACCCAGAGCCGCGTGGGAGTGGGCCTGACCCGCCTCCACCGTCAGTACCGTATTGAGCAGCAGTACCCCTTGTTTCGCCCAGGACTCGAGGAAGCCATGGTTGGGGATGGTGAAGCCGGGCAGATCCCGTGCCATCTCCTTGTAGATGTTGACCAGCGAGGGCGGGGTACGGACTCCGGGCAATACGGAAAAACAGAGACCATGGGCCTGGCCCGGGCCGTGGTAGGGGTCTTGTCCCAGGATCACCACTTTGACATCCGCCAGCTCGGTCAGCTTGAAGGCGTTGAACACCTCGCTGGTCGGAGGGTAGATGAGCTTGCCCGCTTCCCGCTCAGCCCTGACCGCAGCCAGGGTCTGCTTGAAATAGTCCTGCTCCTTCTGGGAGCCAATCACATCCGTCCAGGTCAACACCGGGATACCTCGTTCTCAGTTTCTGCAAGGTGCCCAGAATAGGGGGAGGAACCGCCGGACGCAACCAGGGCCGACTCAGGCGCCACCGGACAAAGAGAGTGAGATACGGGATAAGAGATTGAGCCACCCGCATATATCCTCACCGCCCTGAGCTTATATGTGTGGTTAACAAGCGCATAAGATGTAGTTAAATTACTAGATTAAGAGTTGAAAAGATGCATAATTAGACCATCTTACGATTCGGAACAAATGACTTAATATTGATTAAACTCAATGAATTAAATATCTAAAAGCCCAGCTTTCTGGATATTTTTTGATTTAGATCAAAATTGGTTTTATTACTAACATGCTATATATGACCCCATCAGAGTAAAGGTGTAAGGCAAGCGCCCGTTAAGGCTGTTTCAGTTATTTTCAGCGCATTTGGGTAATTTCCTTACAGTGGATCCGCTTTTAATGAGGAGTCATGCCATGATCAAGGGCATTCAAATCACCCAGGCCGCCAACCCGGCGCTGCTGAATTCTTTCTGGCTGCTGGATGAAGCACAGCAACAGGCTCGCTGCATTTGCGCTAAAGACGATGCCTTCGCCGCCGATCAGGACGTCAAACTGTCCGATCTTGGCCAGTTCGAATATCGTGAACTGCCGCTGCAAAGCGACCCCGTCGTCGAAGGTGGCCAGCACCTCAATGTCAACGTGCTGAGCCGCGAGACCCTGGAAGACGCCGTCGCCAACCCCGAGAAGTACCCGCAGCTCACCATCCGTGTCTCCGGTTACGCAGTGCGATTCAACGCCCTGACCCCGGAACAGCAGCGTGACGTGATCACCCGTACCTTTACCAAGAGCCTGTAAGCCACGCTTAAGGTTACGGATGAAAAAAAACCTCCCGACGGGAGGTTTTTTTATGGCTGTTGCGCGCAGGCTCAAGCGGAGGTATCGAGGGGCTCAAAGCCCTTGATGAGGTCATCGATCGCCTTCATCTGCTTGAGGAAGCCTTCCAGCTTCTCCAGCGGCAAGGCGCTTGGGCCGTCGCAACGGGCCGATTTCGGATCCGGGTGGGATTCGATAAACAGGCCGGCCAGACCGACCGCCATGCCGGCACGGGCCAGCTCGGTGACCTGATCCCGACGGCCACCGGAGGCGGCGCCCAGGGGATCGCGGCACTGCAGGGAGTGGGTCACGTCGAAGATAACCGGGTAGCCACCGGTGCTCTTCTTCATCACTCCCAGACCCAGCATGTCCACCACCAGGTTGTCATAGCCGAAGTTGGCACCGCGCTCACAGAGAATAAGTTGATCGTTGCCGCACTCCTCGAACTTGTCGGTGATGTTCTTCATCTGGCTCGGGCTCAGGAACTGCGGCTTCTTGATGTTGATGACGTTGCCGGTGCGAGCCATGGCCTCCACCAGATCGGTCTGGCGCGCCAGGAAGGCGGGCAGCTGGATGACATCCACCACTTCCGCCACCGGCTTGGCCTGATGCACCTCATGCAGATCGGAGATGACCGGCATGCCGAAGGTCGCCTTGAGCTCCTGGAAGATCTTCATCCCCTCTTCCAGGCCCGGGCCGCGGTAGGAGTGGATGGAGGAGCGGTTCGCCTTGTCCCAGCTCGCCTTGAACACGAATGGGATGCCCAGCTTGCTGGTCACTTCCACGTACTTCTCGCACACCGCCATCGCCATGTCGCGGGATTCCAGCACGTTCATGCCACCAAACAGCACGAAGGGTTTGTCATTGGCTACGTCGATCGCGTTGATCTTGATATTCTTCTGTTCCATCTCAGCATCCTTAAGTGAAGGGGCTTGGGCACGTCGGCCTTGATATTCTTCTGTTTCAATTCCCAGGCCCCCTTAAGTGAAGGGGCTTGAATCCAAATCAGTCCGCTGCGCCTTGAGCACATCGATCTTGATATTCTTCTGTTTCAATTCCCAGGCATCCTTAAGTGAAGGGGCTTCCCCAGACGCCCTCAATGGAGGGGCTTGGGGCTGAGATCCAGGGCGGCCAGCTGCATCTTGAGCACATCGGCCACCGGATCGTCCGGGCACTGTTCAATAAAATATTCAAAGTCGTCGGCGGCGAAGCGTGGGCAGTCGAGCTGCTCGTAGATGAAGCCTCTGTCCCGCGTCTCCAGCGGATCGCCGGGTTTCATGCGCAGCAGCAGCTCGCTGGCGCGCAGCGCCTCCGCCATGCGATTCTCACGCAGCAAAGCACTCTTGCTGACGTTGATCAGGCGCTCGATGATCTCCCACTGCCCCGAAGGTTGCAGATGATCCGGTTTCAGGGCCGCCAGATCCCCGAGGGAGCCGCGCAGCAGCAGCTCGATACGGTGGTGGCTCAGCACCTCGCCGTTGAAGGGATCGACATAGACCTCCCCCTCGTCCCCTGCAAAACTCACCAGGAAGTAACCGGGGAAACAGATCCCCTCCACATCCAGACCAACCCGTCGCCCGAGCTGGATAAGCAGTATGCCGAGGCTGACCGGGATCCCCTGGCGCCGCGTCAGCACAGTGGCAATGTCGCTGTTACCTGAGGAGAAAAAGTCCTGCCAGTCGCCGTGAAAACCCAGACTCTGGTAGAAACCATGGATCAGCTGAGTGCGCACCTCATCGGCCGTGCCTTCCTGGAGGGTCTCATTGAGCCACTCATCGAGCAGCTCCAGTTCCCGCAAAGATCCTTCCCCATCATGCTGGTTGATCTCCTCGCTGACGCTCAGGGCTAGCAAGACGAGATCCTGGGCCTCAAAATCCGTCCACTCATCGATGCGAAACATCAGCTTATTCCCCCAGGCACAAGATCGCAGACGGCTAGCCGCATGCAGGCAACCTCAGTCCATTTCTCAATTGCGGGCATCATGAGCCTTAACCGAACAACGTTGAGTGCTTGAGTATGGCCAGCTTGGCCACGAAATAGACCCAACCCAGGGTGCCCAGGAAGGCAAACCAGCGGATCATATTGCCTCGGGCCAGACGCAATGCCATCAGACCCAGGAAGGCAACCACCAGAATGGATACCAGCTTCTCGCTCAGCCAGGGCACGACATTATTGAACGGATTGAGATCCAGCACCATGCACAGGGCGACACCGGTGAGTACCACCAGGCCATTGCACCAGCCACTCAGTTGCAGGGTGCGGGGATCTCTCCCTCGGTCAGAACCCGTCTGTTGCCAGTAGAAACGCAGTATGAACATCAGCACGGCAGCCGCGATCAGCAGCAGATGAAGATGTTTGAGAGCAAAATACATCACTTATTCCTTGAACAAGACAGGGGCCTGGCCCGCCATCAATCATGAGGGTGCCAGCAACCCAGGGTCACTCGCTCGTTATCGCCATAGTCGCGTATGGTCGCCACCCCCTGATAACCCTGCTGCAACAGCAGGTTGCGCACCGCCTCCCCTTGTTGCCAGCCATGTTCGAGCAGCAACCAGCCGCCCGCCTGCAGATAGTCCGGGGATTGCGCCACTATCTGGCGCAAGTCAGCCAATCCCTGCTCGTCGGCCACCAGGGCAGAAAGCGGTTCGAAGCGCACATCGCCCTGCGCCAGATGCTCATCATCCGGGTCTATGTAAGGCGGATTGGAGACAATCAGGTCAAAACGCGGCGGCGTGATCAGCTCGGCCAGAGGGGCAAACCAGCTGCCCGCCAGCAGCGTCAGCGGCAATGACAGGGTCTGACTGTTCTCCCGGGCCAGGGCCACGGCACCTGGCATGAGATCCAGGGCCCAGATATCGGCATCGGGGCGCTCCGACTTGAGCGCCAGGGCAATGGCACCGGTGCCGGTACCCAGATCGAGCACACGGCAGGGGCCTGCGGGCAAGCGGGAGAGTGCCTGTTCGACCAGCAGCTCGGTATCCGGGCGCGGGATCAGGGTCGCCGGGCTCACTTTGAGGGGCAGCGACCAGAACTCCCGCTCGCCGATAAGGTGGGCGATGGGTTCACCGGCCAGGCGACGCACCAGCCACGCTTGCAGCGTCCCTTGCTGCGCGGCATCGAGAGTGCGCTCCGGCCAGGTCATCAGGTAACTGCGCCGGCAGCTCAGCAGATGGCAGAGCAGCGCATCGGCGTCGGCGCGGGGGGATTCCCCGGAGGCCAGGGTCGCCATGATATGGGCCCGGGCTTGCTGGATCTGCATCAGTGCGGCTCTCTCTGGGTTGCCATCCTATACACACTCCTCTGCTGGCGATTAACCATTGTCCGCCAGGGAGGCGAGCTGATCGGCTTGATACTCCTGTACCAGCGGCGTGATGACGCAGTCCAGATCCCCCTCCAGGATGTCGCCCAGCCGGTAGAGGGTGAGGTTGATGCGGTGCTCGGAGAGGCGCCCCTGGGGGTAGTTATAGGTACGAATACGCTCGGAGCGATCGCCAGAGCCCACCAGATTGCGGCGGGTGCTCTGCTCGGCGGCGCGGTGGCGTTCATCCTCGGCCGCCTGCAGGCGGGCGGAGAGCACCGACATCGCCTTGGCGCGGTTCTTGTGCTGGGAACGCTCATCCTGGCACTCCACCACCAGCCCGGTGGGCAGGTGAGTGATGCGGATGGCGGAGTCCGTCTTGTTGACGTGCTGACCACCGGCCCCGGAGGCGCGGAAGGTATCTATCTTCAGGTCGTTCGCATTGATCTCGACTTGCTCGGCTTCCGGTACTTCCGGCAGCACCGCCACGGTACAGGCGGAGGTGTGCACCCGGCCCTGGGATTCGGTCTCCGGCACCCGCTGCACCCGGTGGCCGCCGGATTCAAACTTGAGGCGACCATAGACGTGCTCACCATCAATCTTGGCGATCACCTCCTTGTAGCCCCCATGTTCGCCGTCGTTGCAGCTGACGATGGAGAGGCGCCAGCCCTGACGTTCGGCAAAGCGCGAGTACATGCGAAACAGATCCCCGGCAAAGATGGCGGCTTCATCCCCGCCCGCTCCGGCGCGGATCTCCAGGTAGCAGTTGTTGTCATCCCGAGGATCCCTTGGCAACAGCATCACCTGCAACGCCTGCTCTTGCTCTTCCAGCGTGGCCTTGACCAGGGGCAGCTCCTCCTGCGCCATCTCGCGCAAGTCGGTGTCACTGTCCTCCAGCATCAGCTTGGTGGTTTCCAGCTCGTCTTCGGCGCCGCGAAAACGCTGGAAGGCGTGCACTATGTCTTCCAGCTGGGAATACTCCCGGGTCAGGGCGCGGTATCTGTCCTGATCCGAGGCCACCCCCGGCTCGCCGAGCAAGGCCTGTACTTCTTCGTGGCGCTCGATGAGGCCTTCCAGCTTTCTGATCAGTGACGGATTCATAGTTCCCGATATCTCAATGGTGACGGGGCGGCATGGCCTGCCCGGGCAAAGTTAGTCCGCTGACAGGCCAAGGACCTGACGCAGCTGGATCAGCTGTTCGCGATCCCCGCTCGCCCCCGCCTGACGAAGGGCCTGGGTCGGAGCATGGATCAGCTTGTTGGTGAGTCTGTGGGTCAAGGCGCGCGCCGCCGCCTCGGGAGATTCCCCTTGCGCAAGGGCTTGCAGGGCACGGGCCAGCTCCTCTTCCGCATACTGCTGGGCCTGGGCGCGGTAGTCGCGGATGAGATCGACCGCATGCAAGGAGCGATACCAGTCCATGAACTCGTCGCGCTCTTCCAGGACGATGACCTCGGCCTGGGTGGCCGCCCGCTTGCGGGTCTCCAGGTTCTGCTCGATGATGCCCTGCAGGTCATCGACCGTGTAGAGGTAGGCATCGGAAAGATCGTCCACCTGCGCCTCGATGTCGCGGGGCACGGCGATATCGACCAGAAACATCGGCTTGAAGCGACGCGCCTTGAGTGCCCGCTCCACCATGCCCTTGCCGATGATGGGCAAGGGGCTGGCGGTGGAGCTGATGACGATGTCCGCTTCATGCAGATAATCCGGGATCTCTTCGAGGGTCATCACCTGAGCGCCGAACTCCTCGGCCAGGGTATGAGCACGCTGCAGGGTGCGGTTGGCCACCATCATCTGACGCACGTTCTGCTCGCGCAGATGGCGGGCGACCAGTTCGATGGTTTCGCCGGCCCCGACCAGCAGCACCTTGGTCTGGGAGAGATCCGAGAAGATACGCCGCGCCAGACTCACGGCCGCGAAGGCGACCGACACGGCGCTTGCGCCTATTTCGGTGTCGGTACGCACCCGTTTGGCCACGGAGAACGCCTTCTGGAACAGGCGCTCCAGGGAGCCCTTGAGCACCTCGGCCTGCTGGGCATGGGCGTAGGATTGCTTGATCTGCCCCAGGATCTGCGGCTCTCCCAATACCAGGGAGTCGAGCCCGCAGGCGACCCGCATCAGGTGGCGTACCGCCTCCTCGTCATGGTGCTGGTAGATGGCCTTCTCCACCTCGGCGTTATCCAGACCGTGATACTGCTGCAGCCACTGGGCGACCTGGGCGCCATGGCCCTGCTCCAGGGCGCAGTAGAGCTCGGTGCGATTGCAGGTAGAGACGATCACCGCCTCGCTCACCCCGGGTTGCGCCACCAACTCCCGCAGGGCATGGTCGATGCAATCCGGGCCAAAGGCGACCCGTTCCCGCAAGGCGACACTGGCGGTGTTGTGGTTGATTCCGAGGGCAAGCAGACTCATGAGTGGGCGCTGATCGTTTCTTGGGCACAGGGTGTATAAGGCCGTCAATTGTACGAGAAAGGGTAAGGCTTTAAAAGCAATACGGCCGCCCCTTATACTGTGGCAAACCTCTTATCCGGAGCACGACCTTGTTCTTGCGACTTTTCCCCCTGCTCGGCCTGCTACTGCTCGCCGGTTGTACTGTCACCCAACCCCAGCGCCAGCAAGTCGATTGGCAGCAAGAACGGACCCGATTAGAGCGGCTCGATCACTGGCAACTGTCGGGCAAGATGGCCATCATCACCGCCCAGCAGAAGGGCAGCGCTCGCCTCAACTGGCAACAAACCGGTGATGATTATCGCTTGAATCTCACCAGCCTGATCGGCACCAGCATCCTGGAGCTGAGCCGGGTGCAAGGCCAGGTCAGCCTGACCGACAACGAGGGCAAGCTGCACCAGAGTCAGGATGCCGAGGCGCTTATCTACCAGCTCACCGGCTGGCACCTGCCCATCGACGGCCTGCCCGAGTGGATCAAGGGGCTGCCCGGCAAAGCCGACTACAACCTCAACCCGGACAACAGCCTGGCGAGCGTCCGTGATGGCCAGTGGCAGATCAACTATCAGGACTACCGGGATCAGAATGGCTATCGCCTGCCCCACTTGCTCAACATGACCGGCCCCCAGAGCCGCCTCAAGTTGCAGATCAACGAGTGGGTCCTGCAACCATGAGCCAGACTCGCTGGCCTGCCCCGGCCAAACTCAATCTGTTCCTGCACATCAATGGCCGTCGCCCGGACGGCTATCACGAGCTGCAGACCCTGTTCATCTTCCTCAATCACGGCGACTGGCTCGAATTCGAGCCGCTGCCGGACAGCGACCAGCTCACCCTGAGCCCGGCCATTCCCGGCGTACCCGATGAGCAGAATCTCATCATCCGTGCCGCCCGGCTGCTGCAAACCAGGTTGAGCCGTCCCATGGGGGCCCATATCAGGCTGGAGAAGGTACTGCCCATGGGTGGCGGTATCGGCGGCGGTTCATCGGATGCCGCCACCACCCTGGTGGCCCTCAATCATCTCTGGCAAGGGGGATTGAGCCTGGATGAGCTGGCCGAGCTGGGGGTGAGCCTGGGCGCCGATGTGCCGGTGTTTGTGCGCGGGCGCGCCGCCTTTGCCGAAGGGGTGGGCGAGCGGTTGCAACCCGTCACCCTGCCCGAAGCCTGGTACCTGGTACTCAAACCCGAGTGCCACGTCAGCACCGCCGAGGTTTTTCAGGATCCGGACTTGCCACGCAATACCCCCAAATTGGCATTGAACAGCCTGCTGGACGGGGTTTGGAAAAACGATTGCGAGCCGCTGGTGAAAAAGCGCCACCCCGAGGTTGCCAATGCGCTCGGCTGGTTGCTAGAATACGCGCCGTCAAGAATGACGGGCACAGGAGCCTGCGTCTTTGCTCAGTTTGAAGACGAAGTGAGTGCTCGAAAGGTGTTGGCCAAGGTACCGAGAGAGTGGGGGGGATTTGTCGCCAAGGGCGAGAACATATCACCACTCTTCGTGACATTGCAACAGACTCAATGATTGGGGTATCGCCAAGCGGTAAGGCAGCGGGTTTTGATCTCGCCATTCCTAGGTTCGAATCCTAGTACCCCAGCCATCATTGACCCATGGGAAGGATTACCGAAGACAGACTAGCGTCATGGCTTCGACCCCCTCTCCTCTGTTATAAGGTCTCTGCATAGTTCATTCGGTTGGTCTGCCGACCCGGGCCCATTGCCCTGCCCCGTCAGCTTGCTAAATCGTTTGCTAGCGAACGATATGGGTTCGATTACGGACTCACCCACATACTGGATGCAACCCCGAGGTTTCAAACCGTGCCTGACATGAAGCTGTTTGCTGGTAACGCAACGCCGGAACTAGCCCAGAAGATCGCAGATCGCCTGTTTATCAAACTCGGCAATGCTGCCGTAGGTCGCTTTAGCGACGGCGAGATCAGCGTACAGATCAATGAGAATGTACGTGGTGGCGATATCTTCATCATTCAATCCACCTGTGCCCCGACCAACGACAATTTGATGGAATTGATCGTCATGGTGGATGCACTGCGTCGTGCTTCAGCTGGCCGTATCACGGCTGTCATCCCCTACTTTGGTTATGCCCGTCAGGACCGCCGCGTCCGCTCCGCCCGTGTACCCATCACCGCCAAGGTCGTCGCCGACTTCCTGTCCAGCGTGGGTGTGGATCGCGTGCTGACCGTTGACCTGCATGCCGAGCAGATCCAGGGCTTCTTCGATGTCCCGGTTGACAACGTGTTCGGCAGCCCGGTGCTGCTCGAAGACATGAAGTCCAAGAACCTCGAGTCCCCTGTGGTTGTCTCCCCGGACATCGGCGGCGTAGTCCGTGCCCGCGCCATCGCCAAGCTGCTGGACGACACCGACATCGCCATCATCGACAAGCGTCGTCCCCGTCCGAACGTCTCCCAGGTCATGCACCTGATCGGTGACGTCGCCGACCGCGACTGCATCATCGTCGATGACATGATCGATACCGGTGGCACCCTGTGCAAGGCGGCCGAAGCGCTGAAAGAGCGTGGCGCCAAGCGGGTATTTGCTTACGCAACTCACCCTGTGTTCTCCGGCTCCGCCGTGGAAAACATCAAGAACTCGGTCATCGACGAGCTGATCATCACCGACTCCATCCCGCTCACCGCGGAGATGAAGGCCATCGGCAAGGTCAAGCAGCTGACCCTCTCTACCGTGCTGGCCGAGGCCATTCGCCGCATCAGCAACGAAGAGTCCATCTCTGCCATGTTCGAGCATTGATGCAGGCTCGCCAGCTTGCTGGCAGGCCAGATAAGAAAAACCGCCCCAGGGCGGTTTTTCTCTTTTCTGCACGCGGCAAAGGGCCCGCAGCCACGGCCCTGACAGCAGAACAAATGGCAAGCCGGGACGGCATTGGTTGAGTGATCGCCACGCGGCGGCTAGAATATTGCGTCCTATTGCCCCGGGCACACCGTTTCGGGCTGCAGCGAGTGAAGAGACTGAGCGTGACAAGCCAAATCAAATTGATCGTCGGTCTGGGTAATCCGGGTGCCGAATATGCCAAGACCCGCCACAATGCGGGCGCCTGGTATGTGGAACAACTGGCCCGCTGGCACAACGCCAGCCTGCGTGAAGAGCCCAAGTTCCACGGTCACACTGCCCGTATCCTGGTCGAGGGAGAGGATGTGCGTCTGCTCATCCCCAACACCTATATGAATCTCTCCGGCAAGGCGGTGGCTGCCCTGGCCCGTTTCTACCAGATAGCGCCCGAAGAGATGCTTGTCGCCCATGACGAGCTGGATTTGCCCCCCGGCATCGCCAAGTTCAAACAGGGCGGCGGTCATGGGGGTCACAATGGCCTCAAAGACATCATCGCCAAGATGGGCAATAACAAGGAATTTTTCCGGTTACGACTCGGCATCGGCCACCCCGGCGCCAAAGAGCTGGTCGCCGGCTTCGTGCTCACCAAGGCACCCAGCAGTGAACAGAGTCTGATCGATGCCGCACTGGACGAAGCCCTGCGTGCCACCGACATTCTGTTCAAACAGGATATGACCAAGGCCATGAACCGCCTGCACAGCTTCAAGGCCGAAAAAGCATAAGTGCGTGGCATGAATACCTGCGTATTCATGCCACGTGAACAAGATACGGGCCATGAACGCAGTTCAGGGCAGAAAGATAGACAGGCGCTGCCTTGGCGGCACCTCACAGCATCCATCAATAAGGTAACTATCCATGGGTTTTAAATGCGGTATCGTGGGCCTGCCCAATGTAGGTAAATCCACCCTGTTCAATGCGCTGACCAAGGCCGGCATCGAAGCCGCCAACTTCCCGTTCTGCACCATTGAGCCCAACACAGGTGTGGTCCCCATGCCGGATCCCCGTCTCGATGCCCTGGCGGCCATCATCAACCCCCAGCGCGTGGTACCGACCACCATGGAGTTCGTGGACATCGCCGGTCTGGTCGCGGGCGCCTCCAAGGGTGAAGGTCTGGGCAACCAGTTCCTGGCCAACATCCGCGAAACCGAAGCCATCGGTCACGTGGTGCGTTGCTTCGAGGATGAAAACATCATCCACGTCGCCGGCAAGGTCTCCCCGGCCGATGACATCGAGGTGATCAACACCGAGCTGGCCCTGTCGGATCTGGACGCCTGCGAGCGCGCCATCCACCGCCAGTCCAAGCGCGCCAAGGGCGGCGACAAGGATGCCAAGCTGGAAGTGGAGACCCTTGAAAAAATTCGGACCGTGCTGGAAGAGGGTCAGATGATCCGCGGCATGAAGCTGGACAAAGAGGAGCTGGCCGCCGTCAGCCACCTCAACTTCCTGACTCTCAAGCCCACCATGTACATCGCCAACGTGGCGGAAGATGGCTTCGAGAACAACCCCTTCCTCGACAAGGTGCGTGAAATCGCCGCCGCCGAGAATGCGGTTGTGGTCGTGGTCTGCTGCGCCATCGAGTCCGACATTGCCGAACTGGATGACGAAGATCGCGCCGAGTTCATGGCCGATCTGGGTATTGAAGAGCCGGGCCTGAACCGGGTGATCCGCTCAGGTTATGAATTGCTCAACCTGCAGACCTACTTCACCGCCGGCGTGAAAGAGGTGCGAGCCTGGACCATTCCGGTCGGCGCCACAGCCCCGCAAGCGGCAGGCAAGATCCACACCGACTTCGAAAAAGGCTTTATTCGCGCACAAACCATCGCATTTGATGATTTTATCACCTACAAGGGTGAGCAAGGCGCCAAGGAAGCGGGCAAGATGCGCGCAGAAGGGAAAGACTACATCGTCAAAGATGGCGATATCATGAACTTCCTGTTCAACGTCTAACCCCATGACAGGTCAGCATTTGCTGGCCTGTTTTTGCTCATGGTTCAGGCCCTTGCCATCCCTGCCATGAGTTTAAAAAAACCAGATTGTTGGGCTTTTGCACGACAGAGCGCAATATCTGGTCAAACGCACCCAAATTCGGATTTTCTGGCAAAAAAAGGGTTGACGCCCCAAAGCCAGATACGCATAATTCGGGCCGCACAGTGACGAGGTAACGACTCACTGGACGCTAGGTTGGCTATGTAGCTCAGTTGGTTAGAGCATCGCACTCATAATGCGAGGGTCACAGGTTCGAATCCCGTCATAGCCACCATTTATCTTGCAGTTGGGGTATCGCCAAGCGGTAAGGCAGCGGGTTTTGATCTCGCCATTCCTAGGTTCGAATCCTAGTACCCCAGCCATTATTTCAGTCGTTGACATCGTCGATGACAAGCCATGAAAGCAGTGACAATCTGAACACGTCAATGCGGCCGGTGAGTGACTGGCATCAAGGCAAGTGTTAAAGGTTCTTTAGCGGCCAGCTGGCTGATGGGGAATAGCAGTTGGGGTATCGCCAAGCGGTAAGGCAGCGGGTTTTGATCTCGCCATCCCTAGGTTCGAATCCTAGTACCCCAGCCATTTTTACTGTCGTTGGCCTCGCCGATGACGTGCTGTGATAAGCGTGAGAGGTTTTTATCTCGTCAACGCAGCTAGGTTCAGAGCCTGGTATCTCAGCCATTTTTACTTGTATCGACTACGTCGGCACAAGACGGCTATGTAGCTCAGTTGGTTAGAGCATCGCACTCATAATGCGAGGGTCACAGGTTCGAATCCCGTCATAGCCACCATTTTTAGTTGCAGTTGGGGTATCGCCAAGCGGTAAGGCAGCGGGTTTTGATCTCGCCATTCCTAGGTTCGAATCCTAGTACCCCAGCCATTAATTCTGGTTATCGATGTTCACCTGTCGGTAGCAAGCTGAGGAAAGCATTGAGAGATTTTGATCTCGTCAATGTGCCTAGGTTCAAATACTGGTTCCGCAGCCATTTTTAAACGTTCTTTGCCAGTCTCACGACTGTTGAGGAGCGCTGTTGGGGTATCGCCAAGCGGTAAGGCAGCGGGTTTTGATCTCGCCATTCCTAGGTTCGAATCCTAGTACCCCAGCCATTTTTACTGTCATTGGCATCGCCGATGACGTGCTGTGATAAGCGTGAGTGGTTTTTATCTCGTCAACGCACCTAGGTTCAGAGCCTGGTATCCCAGCCATTTTACTTGTACACGACAATGTCGGATACAAGACGGCTATGTAGCTCAGTTGGTTAGAGCATCGCACTCATAATGCGAGGGTCACAGGTTCGAATCCCGTCATAGCCACCATATAGTTTGCGGAAGTGGCGAAATTGGTAGACGCACCAGATTTAGGTTCTGGCGCCCTAGGCGTGAGAGTTCGAGTCTCTCCTTCCGCACCATTACAGCAGTACCAAACAGACCAGCTCAGGCTGGTTTTTTTGTGCCCGCAGGCTAGCATCCCCGCCTCTTCACGCCCTGCTCACATCCCTGATTTCTCCTGCACAGCCACGTCCCTCATGACTGGCTCTGCCTCAGTATGCATGATGCCGCCGATAAAAAGCGGCCCGCAGGCCGCATCTGTCCATCTTCCTGCGTTCATTCCACCCCAGACTGCTCAGAACGGGAAGAACCAGGGGATGGCCACCACGCTCACCCCCATGACCAACAAGGTGAAAGGCACTCCCACGCGCACGAAGTCGATGAAGCGATACTCGCCAGGGCCGAGCACCAGGGTATTGACCGGCGACGAGACCGGCGTCATGAAGGCCGCCGAGGCCGCAATGGCAATGGTCATGGCAAAGGGATAGGGAGAGACCGCCATCTGCTGCGCCGCGCCGATGGTGATGGGAGCCATCAATACCGCGGTGGCGGTGTTGGAGATGAAGAGCCCGGTGAGGGCACAGAGGGCAAACAGGCTGGCCAGCATGACCCTGGGCCCCATGTCGCCGACCAGCTCCATCAGCCCGCCGACAATAAGATCCACGCCCCCTGTCTTCTGCAACGCCAGGGCAAAGGGCAACATGCCGACGATGAGGATCAGAGTCGGCCAATGGATAGACTTGTAGGCACTCTCCAGATCGATACAGCGAAACTGGCCCATCAGCAGGCAGGCTATCAGGGCAGCCACCACATTGGGCACCGGATCTGTCACCATCAGGAGCACCATGACCCCCAGCGAGAACAGCGCATAGGCCGCCTGGCTGCGGGCCGGGGCCATTTCGTCCACCTCGGCGGGCAGCCCCAGCAGCAAAAAATCCCTCTGATGAGCGTGTAGCTGGCGAATGAGACTCCAGTTGCCCGCCAGCAGCAATCTGTCGCCCAGTTGCAAGGGTTCATCGACCAGCCGCCCGGTCAGCGCCTCACTGCCGCGCCGCAGCCCCACCACGCTCAGCCCATACTGACTGCGAAAGGTCGTCTCCCGCAGGCTCTTGCCGAGCAGGCTGGATTCGGGAATGAGGGAGATCTCGGCCAGTCCCACTTCCCGCGCCTGATCCGAGAAATAGTCCCCTCGCAGTATCATGGGCTCGAGCATGGCCTCGCTGCAGAAGGTGCGGATATCCACCTCGGGATCCGCCATGTCGATGAGCAAGACGTCTCGCGCCTGAAACTCCGAGATACCGGACACGCTCACCATGACCCGCCGGAATTTGCGCCAGCGCTCCACCCCGATGACGTTGGCACCGTAACGGGCACGCAGTTGCAGCTCGTCCAGGGTGTGCCCTATCAAGGGAGAGCCCGGCCGGATCGCCAGACGCCGCGCTCGCCCCGTTAGCCGATAGTCACGAATAAGCTCGCGCAATGTGCTGCGCCGCGATCCCTTGTTGCGGCCGGGCGCCGTATCCTTGACCAGGGTACCGCGCACCAGCAGCATATAGCCGATGCCAAGCACCAGGATGATGAGCCCCAGGGGGCTGAAGCTGAAAAAGCCAAATCCCGGGATCCCATGGCGAACCAGCTCACTGTTGACCACCATGTTGGGCGGCGTCGCCACCAGGGTCATCATGCCGCTGATGAGGCCGGCGAAGCCGAGCGGCATCATCAGCCTTCCAGCCGGTATGCCCATGCGATTCGAGACGCTGAGCACCACGGGGATGAAGATAGCCACCACCCCGGTCGAACTCATCACGGCGCCGAGCCCGGCGACCGCCACCATCAGCAGCACCAGCAGCCGGGTCTCGCTGTTGCCCGCCACCTTGACCAGAGCATCCCCCACCTGATAGGCGATGCCGGTGCGCACCAGCCCCTCCCCCACCACGAACAGAGCCGCTATCAGGATCACGCTGGGATCGCTGAAGCCAGCCAGCGCTTCACTGAGGGTCAAGGTGCCGCTGAGCACGAACAGGATCAGCACCAGCAAGGCCGTCACATCCATGCGCACCTTGTTGCTGACGAACAGATAGATGGCACCCAGCAGCAGGCAGAGCACCCAGACCAACTCGGAATTCAACGAACTCTCCTCCCTCTCTATCCCATCTGCCGCGCGCTCATCATCACGACAGCGGACTCCATCAGAGCACAGTCACCCTGGCAGCATCTTGTGACATATCAATAAAGCCCGCCATCCCGATCAGACCTAGTGGGTGCGGCTCGACAGCTCATGGCGTTTGAGGGCAAGCAGGGTGAGCAGCAGTGCGCCGCTGGCAATGGCGGCCATGCCGATATAAGTCGCACTGAAGCCCGGCGCCAGCTCGGCCGGGCTGAGCTTATCCAATCCACCCTCCGAGCGGGTGGACAGGGAGGCATGAAACAGCACCGAGCAGACGGCGACACCGATGGCGCCGCCCAGCTCACGGCCGAAGTTGAACAGCGACATGCCGATGCCGCGATCCTGGGCTGGCAACGCACTTTGCACCACCACGGAGAGCGCAGGCAGGGTCAGTCCCAGCCCCAACCCGGCAAACAGCAGCGCCAGCCTCACCCAGACATCGAAGTGCAATTGCCACAGCGCCACCGCCGCCAGGGCAAAGCCCACCACCACGAACCGCTTGTAATGGCCGGTGCGGGCGATGAACTTGCCACCGACGAAGGCCCCAAGGGTGATGAATACCATGAAAATCACCATGTCCTGACCGCTCTCGCTCGCGCTCATCCCCTTCTGCCACTGCATCTGCAAGGGCAGATAGACCAGCACGGCAAACATCAGCAATTGGGCGATCAGAGAGAGCAGCACCGCGACCAGATAACCGGGCAGTCGCACCAGATGGGCAGGCAGTATGGGATCATGGGCACGCCGTTCGATGAAGATGAGCACTAACAGCGCCGTGCCGAGTGCCGCGGCCAGCCAGAGGCCAGGCAGCGGCGTGTCCGGCGAGAGCAGCAACAGCGACAAGGTGGTCACAGTAATCAGCAGCCCCGCCCCCTTCCAGTCGAAGCGACTGTGGCGACGCACATTGAGATGGCGCAGATTGCGATTGACCAGCCAGAGCGCCAGGGCGCCGAGGGGAAGGTTGATCCAGAAGATCCAGCGCCAGTTCAGTTGTTCGGTAAAGTAGCCACCGAGCAGAGGACCCGCGATGCTGGAGACCGCATAGACGATGGAGATATAGCCCTGATATTTGCCCACCTCCCGCGGCGGTATGCTGTCGGCAATCACGGTGAAGGCGAGTGCGATCAGGCCGCCGCCGCCCAGCCCTTGCAGCACCCGGGCCGCCAGCAGAGTAGGGAGATCCTGGGCTAAACCGCAGGCGAGGGAGCCCGCCAGAAAGAGTGCTATGCCGATGTTGAGCATCCGCAGGCGGCCGAACAGATCGCTCAGCTTGCCATAGACCGGCAGCGCGGCTGTCGCGGCAAGCAAGTAGGCGGTGACCACCCAGGTCAGGGCCGAGCCGGCGTTCAGATCGGCGCCAATCATGGGCAGAGGCGTGGTGACAATGCTCTTCTCCAGTGATCCCAGGGCAATGACCAGGGCAACACTCGAGAACACTGTTTTTGGCGAAATGGACATCAGGGGTCTCGCATAGGGGTAGGCCACGGGGGCTCGGTGTTTCACATGGTGCCATATTATGGCGGCGGCTGCCCCATGGTTCGCGGATCCCCGCCTCACCGCTTTGCGGCCTCGCCATGACCTCCCTTCTGCCGGATGGCACTCAAGCCCTATCCGCCCCCTGCATATTCGAAAGCCGTGCATGAGACTAATCCCAACATGGTCGATGTGCATCATGTTAGGCTGATCCTTTCCCCCGTGCGGAGCCAACCCCTTGTTTGAACAATATGATGCCCTGATCTTCGACATGGACGGCACCCTGGTCGATTCCATGCCCCTGCATCTGGATGCCTGGCAGATCACCTGCGAAGAGTTCCAGCTCTCCTTCGATCGCGCACTGGTGAACAGCTATGGCGGCATCCCTACCCGCAAGATAGTCGCCATGCTGGCCGAGCAGCAGGGAGTGACCATAGACATTGACGCCTTCGTCCGTCGAAAAATCGACCTCTATTTGCAGCACATCGGCGAAGTCACCCTCTTTCCGGCCATGGCGGAGTTGGTCAGGGCACAATATGGCAAGATCCCCATGGGCATAGGCACGGGGGCGCCTCGGGATCAGGCGCAGCAGATACTGCGCAATACCGGACTGGATGCCCTTATCCCTGTCCTCATCAGCGCCGATGATGTGCAAAACCATAAACCCAACCCCGACACCTTTCTCAAGGTGGCCGAGCTGCTGGGGGTCGCCCCCCATCGCTGCCTGGTATTTGAAGATACCGAAATAGGCATTCAGGCTGGCAAGGCGGCGGGCATGGCAACCATATTGGCGACAGAGGGCGTGCTTGAATGGGTCTGAGAGACCGGCCCGTTTCACTGGCTTGCTGCCATAACATAGCGGGCGTGCTTGAATGGGTCTGAGAGACCGGCCCGTTTCACTGGCTTGCTGCCATAACATAGCGGGGCGCGCAGCAATGCCATCGGGCATCGCACATTGCCCTTTTAATTCGAACACCATAAAATGAATCATTGATTTATTTTATGGTGTGGGGATGATTCAACCAAATATCAACCCTACAACCCAGAATGCAAAAATAACAAAACAACCACACCCTGATAACATTAATGGCGTTGTAGAATAATGAAAAGAGTAAAGATACATGTGGTTTGCCGTAAGAATGCCATGGATAAATACGGTAAAAACGTCCAATCTCTGCTCAACGCCCGCATCCACCCCGATGAGATCCCTCAAACCCTTTGTATGAGTGGGTGTACCGTCTGGACATTTCAAACACTTATCAATTTAAACCACTATTATGGTGATGACATAGAGTGCAGCTTTGGCACAGAATGTCTGCCAGGCAGAATTAATTTACTTCATTATGATGATTTCAGTCCGAGAGTAAAACCATGGCGTGGGCTGACTGTTGTCTGCCGAGCAGACAGGCCATATTTTTTTGGGGCCGACTATGTCGTCGAGCAAATAAAGTCAGCGGAGAAGAATGGCGGCATATTTATCTCACACTGGCCACAACCTGGCCTCAAACCCAGAGATAAAGCGCGTTGTTCCATCACGACTATTGGTTATTTTGGTCGCATGGACAGCTTCCCTCCCGAATTGGCAAGCGATGCATTCAAAGAAAAATTAGCGGCGCATGGTCTTTCATTAAAAGTAGAATTGAATGACTGGACTGACTATCAGAATGTAGACATTGTGCTCTGTTTTCGAAAATACCATGACCATCGATTATCACGCAAACCAGCGAGCAAGCTCATCAATACCTGGTTGGCTGGCTGTGTATTGATTTGTGATGACGAGCCTGCGATCAGGGCAATAAAGAATAGCCCATTGGATTACCTTGTTGCACATAGCCAAGATGACATTATAGAGACGGCCATGATGCTTAAGAACAATCCGTTTCTATATCAGGACATGGTAGAGCATGGCAAGCAACGAGTGAGGGAATACGCCAGAGAGACGGTCGCAAAAAACTGGATGGTACTGTTTGAACATATCTGGGAAGAAGGATTAAATCGGCGCAGTACCACCATGAGGGCGTTGGCATTCTTCCTCTGGAAATTAACCAAACCTTTCATGAAATAAACCTTGGCTCATGATGTATTCACCCTAAACGGCAATGCCTTGCCAATAATCCCAGCCAATACCCATCACTGCCCGATATAAATGGCAAACGCCTCCCAACCGGAGGCGTTTCAATACGAATGACCGAAAGCTGTCCTCAATCTCCCCCACAGCTACATGCTATTGGTGGATTCGAAGATCTTGTCGGCAGAGGCCTCGACGAAGCCCGGGTAGAGGGTGCCGTCGACCCGCGGGTAGCGCAGGGCAAACTCGTAGAAGCAGCTCGGGATCTGTTGAACCCCGTCGCTGAAAGGCACGCAAGCCTTGTCCGCCATGGTGGAAGATTGCTCCAGCATCACCTGGGGATCCCCCTTCACCTCGCCCCCGGCAGTATTGAGCACAAACCCCGCCGCTTTCAGCGTCTCGTTGACCGCCTCTATGGTGTCAAACTCGGCCAGACGATTGATGCTGACGGTGAAGTGGTTGGCGCGATAGCCCCATGCCGCCATCCAGGCCGCATACTCGCTCTCGGCAAGCAGGGTCTGGTAGTCGGCCCCCGAGACCTGCCAGGGAGCCCCCGCATGGAGGAAGGCGCTGGTGTCGGTCAGATGGGTTGGCACCTGGGCAACCAGCTTGTGAATGATGGCCTGAGCGCCCTCGGAGAGCTCCTCCACCTTCAGCTCGCTGATAAACACCTTGGGAGCATCCGGATCCGCATGCTCGAAGTGCTTGGCATAGAGTTTCTTGGCCTTGAACACATACTCATCCCTCTCCTCATAACCCAGCGCCCGAAAATGAGCGGCCAAGGTCTCGAGGCCGACCTGGGGCAGGTTGAAGGTGCGAAACGCCACATGGTCGTTGACGATGGGGGCACCACCGCCCAGTAACTGGTGGACCTTGAGGGCACTCGGGGTGACTTGAATGTAGTTATCCCACAGATGACCGAACAGGGTTTCGATATCCTTTTGCATCTCTCTTTCCTTTGCTTGCGGGGTCAGACAAGGGCAGCCTGAGCTGCCCTTTTATGGTTGGGTTGTCAGAACGTCAGGCCGGGCGACAGCTGCTCCGGCATGGCAGCCTTGCTGTCTTCCACCGAGGCGACTGGGCAATGGGTACAGTAGTCGGCCAGCTCCTGCCTGCTCATTTCTGCCTCTTTCCTAGAACGTCAGGCCGGGCGACAGCTGCTCCGGCATGGCTGCCTTGCTGTCTTCCACCGAGGCAACCGGATAAGCACAGTAGTCGGCGGCGTAGTAGGCACTCGCTCTGTGATTGCCGGAGGCACCGATGCCGCCGAACGGCGCGGCACTGGAGGCACCGGTGATGGGCTTGTTCCAGTTGACGATACCGGCACGAATGCGTTTGAAGAAGTGGTTCCAGTCCGCTTCGTTGTCCCCGAGCAGACCGGCCGAGAGCCCGAAGCTGGTGGCATTGCCCAGATCGATGGCGGCATCGAAATCCTGGTAACGAGTCACCTGCAGCAGGGGGCCGAAGTACTCCTCATCCGGCAATCCTTGTGCGGCGGTGATGTCGATGATGCCAGGGGAGACAAAACCGGTGCCTGGCTCCAGATGCTTGAGCACGAGCAGGCTCTTGCCACCCAGGGATTGCAACTTGGCCTGGGCCTCGACCATGCCCAGCGCCGCGCGTTCGCTGATCATCGCCCCCATGAAGGGTTGATCCGCATCATCGTAATGACCCACCTTTATCTTGCCGACCACCTCGATGAGGCGTGCCAGCAATGCATCTCCGGCTGGTCCCTGTTCCACGAACAGGCGGCGGGAGCAGGTGCAGCGCTGGCCCGAGGTGATGAAGGCAGACTGGACGATGGCGTGCACGGCGCCGTCCACATCGCTCACGTCCTTGACGATGAGCGGGTTGTTTCCCCCCATCTCCAGCGCCAGGATCTTGCCCGGTTGACCGGCAAATTGCTGATGCAGGAAGTGACCGGTACGGGACGAGCCGGTGAAGAAGAGACCATCGATGTCCCCATGACTCGCCAGGGCCTTGCCGGTATCGACCTCTCCTTGCACCAGATTGATGACACCGGCAGGCAGACCCGCCTCCTGCCAGATCTTGAGCATGGCCTCGGCCACCATGGGGGTCAGCTCCGAGGGTTTGAATACCACGGTATTGCCGGCGATGAGTGCAGGCACTATGTGGCCGTTGGGCAGATGACCCGGGAAGTTATAGGGGCCGAACACCGCAACCACACCATGGGGTTTGTGGCGCACGAATGCCTTGGCACCAGGCATGGGATTTTCGACCGTGCCGGTACGCTCCTCATGGGCGCGGATGGAGATGGCAATCTTTCCCTGCATGGCGGCGACCTCGGTACGGGTCTCCCACAGCGGCTTGCCGGTTTCCCGGGCTATGGTGAGCGCCAGCGCTTCCTTGTGCTCGCCGAGCAATTCCCCATAACGGCTGATGATGGCACTGCGCGCCGTCAAGGAGAGATCCGCCCAGTGATAGAAGGCGGAGCGCGCAGCCTTGACGGCGGCATCGACCTGAGCGGCACTAGCCGCTTGCCCACCCCAGATCACCTGGTTCTTGGCCGGATCTGTCGACTCGAACGCCTTGCCCTCGCCCGCCAGCCAGTTGCCATTGATCAGCTGTACTAATTCGCTCATTGCTCATATTCCTTGTTGCTTGGCTCTCGCCTGCCTGGCCGCCCAATGCGGGCCGCCAGCTCATCATGTTCAAGGGGACAATGGATCGCACTGTCCCCATGTTGTCAGTCCAGATCCACGACCCTGACCTGATCGCCATTCTCCACCTTGAGGGCCGCGGCCATCTTGGGGGGCACTATGGCCTCCTGCTTGTCCAGATCGACCCGGATATTGCCAAGGCAGGCACGGTATTGTTCGAAGCGGGTGTTGCACAGCAGATAGGTGTGGCCGCCCAGGGGCTCGCCCACCACCACGGTCAGCCGCTTGCTGCGGCGGATGCTGCGAATGTTGTTCACGTCGCACTCGACCGTGGGACCGGCATCGAAGATGTCGACATAGCCGCGATTCACGAAACCTTCATCCTGCAGCATCTTGATGGCAGGCCGGGTCTTGTCGTGGGTTTTGCCGATCACGGCCCGCGCCTCATTGCTGAGCAGATTGACGTAGATGGGGTACTTGGGCATCAGCTCGGCGATGAAGCGCTTCTTACCAATCCCGGTGAGATAGTCGACGGTGGGGAAATCCATCGAGAAGAAGTGCTTTTGCAGCCACTCATAGAAGGGGCTATGACCCTTTTCGTCGGAGACACCGCGCATCTCGGCGAACACGGTTTTATCAAACAGCTCGGGGTGCTCGGCCATGAACAGGAAACGGTGCTTGGAGAGCAGCCGACCATTGAGTCCCTCGCGAGCGCATTCGCGCAAGAACAGGGTGCACAGCTCAGAGTTACCTGTGTAGTCATTGGACAGGGTCAGCGTCTCGACCACGTTATAGATGCCGAGCTTGGGGGATGAGTGCACCACCTTGCCGATATGGTAGTTATAAAACGGCTGGGACAGCCCCACGGCCGCATCGATGGCGCAGGTGCCGACCATGTCCCCGGTGTCCAGATCCTCGGCCACGAAGAAATAGAGGCAGTCGCCCTTTCCCGCGGGTTTGTCCGAAAAAGTCTGGGTGGAGGCGTCGATTTTGCGCTGTAGCAGCTCATCGTTGACCGGCAAGGAGGTCATGCCAGTACCGGATTCGATGGCGCAGGTCTTGAGACCGGCAAAATCTTTCTGTTCGATAGGACGGATTAACAACATAGATGACAACTCCCTTTCATTGACGACAGGTGGGGTCCCGGCTCCTGCCGGGAGGGCTCCCCACCTCAATTCGGGATCAGGCGTTAACGACCTGAGCCACGGCCAGCTCGAAGCGAGCCAGGCCTTCCTGGATGTCCGCTTCCGGGATCACCAGGGAGGGGGCAAAACGCACTACGTTGGTGCCGGCCACCAGGGCCATCAGCCCCTGATCGATGGAGGCCAGCAAGAAGTCACGGGAGCGGCCCTTGAAGTCATCGTTCAATACGGCGCCGAGCAGCAAGCCCTGGCCGCGCACTTCACTGAAGCAGTGATACTTGGCGTTGATGGCTTCGATACCGGCGCGGAACAGGGCTTCGCGCTGCTTGACCCCTGCCAGCACTGCTGGCGTATTGACCACATCGATCACCGCCTCGGCCACGGCGCACGCCAGCGGGTTGCCGCCGTAAGTCGAACCGTGAGTACCCACTTTCAGGTGAGCGGCTATCTCTGTGGTGGTCAGCATGGCGCCGATGGGGAAACCGCCGCCGAGCGCCTTGGCGCTGGTGAGGATGTCCGGCGTGACCCCGAGACCCATGTAGGCAAACAGCTCGCCGGTGCGACCGACGCCAGATTGCACCTCGTCATAGACCAGCAAGGCATTGTGCTTGTCACACAGCTCGCGCACACCCTTGGCAAATTCGTCGGTGGGACGAATGATGCCGCCTTCCCCTTGCAGCGGCTCCATCACCACGGCGCAGGTATTGTCGGAGATGACGGCGGCCAGCTCGGCCAGGTTGTTGTAGGTCACGTGAGTGATGTCGGCAGGCTTGGGGCCGAAACCGTCAGAATAAGCGGCTTGACCACCGACGCTCACGGTGAAGAAGGTGCGACCGTGGAAACCCTGGTGGAAGGCGATGATCTGGGTCTTGTGGGCCCCGAACTTGTCGATGGCATAACGACGGGCCAGCTTGAGGGCCGCTTCGTTCGCTTCGGCGCCGGAGTTGCAGAAATAGACCTTGTCGGCGAAGGTGGCGGCGACCAGCTTCTTGGCCAGACGCAGGGCCGGCTCATTGGTCATGACGTTGGAGAGATGCCACAGCTTCTCACCCTGAGTCTTCAGGGCTTCCACCAGCTTGGGATGACAATGGCCCAGGCCATTGACCGCAATACCGCCGGCGAAATCCACATACTCACGTCCAGCCTGATCCCAGACACGTGATCCTTCACCACGCACCGGGATGACATTGGCGGGCGCATAGTTGGGAACCATCACTTCATCGAACACTTCACGTGTCACTGCCAACAACTCTGACATACTTGCTCTCCTTCCAGATGGCGACAGAATAATCCACCGCCTAAAAGTTAAATCCGTGTAAACGTGACGGTATTGTCACAGAAAAAAAGTAAAAAGTCTGTAACTTGACGGCCTACAAGGAACAATCTTCGATTGCCCGTGAGATTTTAGGCAGCCCCATTGCATAACGGCTCAGAGGCTGTTGGCAAGAGATAATTTCGACTGGTGCGGGGGTGAATAAACCGTCAGAGAAAAAAATTTCGCCCATCCCATGGAAATGGGATTTTCATCACGTTTTTGAGCCGGAGCAGGGCGAAATCCCCCTGGATCCCGGGGTGGGAAAGGTGAATCAGTCTAGTCGAACGAAACCCTGCTTTACCGCTGAGACAGGCTTTTATGCTGCCGATCGGCGCCGCGCTGCCATGGATGGGAACCGAGGCCGTTCATCAGCAGATGATGCGGGTAAAGAGGAAAAAGCAGTGAAAAATTGGGCAGGGATGGCTCAGCGCCGAGCCAGAAAATTGGCAAGCAGCTCATGACCTTGCTCACTCAGGACGCTCTCCGGGTGAAACTGCACCCCCTCCACCGCCAGTGTCTTGTGGCGCAGCCCCATGATCTCATCGACGCTGCCATCCTCGTGCTCGCTCCAGGCGGTCACCGCCAGGCAGTCCGGCAGGGTCTGCGCCTTGACCACGAGTGAGTGGTAGCGGGTCACACGCAGCGGATTGTTGAGCCCCTCAAACACCCCCTCCCCCTGATGGCGGATGAGAGACGTCTTGCCATGCATCACCCGCCTGGCCCGCACCACCTCGGCGCCAAACACCTGAGCCAGGGATTGATGGCCGAGACAGACTCCGAGAATAGGCAATCGACCGGCGAAATGTGCGATGGCGGCCAGGGAGATACCCGCCTCATTGGGGGTACAGGGACCAGGGGAGATCACCAGGCGATCGGGGGCCATGGCTTCAATGTCCGCCAGGGTCAATTCATCGTTGCGTTTGACCACCACCTTCTCCCCCAGCGCACCGAAGTACTGCACCAGGTTCCAGGTAAAGGAGTCGTAGTTATCGATGAGTAGCAGCATGCAAACACCCAGGATTGAGATCGAGGCTAGGGTAACTCGCCTGCTCGTTGGCTGGCGAGTCGCGCATTCTGGCACGTCTGCCCCGGTTAATAAACGCCTGCCACCGGATACCCGTGGCTGGGGCCACCCTCGCCCATCAATGCCATCTTCGGCTCGCGCCAGACAATACGGACACCCCCCATTGAAGAAAACCCACTCAGCCTCCTTCATATCATCTGCGCTATGCCCCTCCTCCCAGCCCCCCTCACACTGTCGCCCCTGCTAAGAGGGCTCTCGATACAACACCGCGATCCCGATCGCGCCGCCACCCTCGCTCACCGCGTTAAAATAAAACTTTAAATGTGAATCACAAAAAACAAAACAAAGTTTCATTTTAGTTTGATCGCGGTTTTTCATTTTGCTATCGTGCCTTCAACGACAGGATTTCCCGACACATTGTCATTGATGCCGCGTGCGGCCCGGAATTGAGGTTCATTATGCAAACTCGTCAAAGCATCCACAGCGATCATGCCAAGCAACTGGACACCCAGGGTCTGCGCCGTGAGTTTCTGGTCGAAGAGATCTTCACCCCGAACACCTTGACCATGACCTACAGCCACATCGACCGCATCGTGTTTGGTGGCATCATGCCGGTGGATGCTCCCCTGACCTTCTCCGATGAACTCGGCAAGGGATTTGGGGTCAGCTATTTCCTCGAGCGGCGCGAGCTCGGCCTCATCAATATCGGTGGCCCGGGGGTGGTGGTGGTGGATGGCACTACCTATGAAGTGGACAAGGCCGAGGCCCTCTACGTCGGCCAGGGAGCCCGCACCCTGAGCTTTGCCAGCGTCGATGCCTCGCAGCCTGCCAAGTTCTACTACAACAGCGCTCCCGCCCACACCTGCTACCCGACCCGCAAGGTCACCCAAGCCCAGGCCTCGCCGGCAACCCTGGGGGATGCCGCCACCAGCAACCGCCGCACCATCTACAAGTACCTGGTACCGGACGTGCTGCCGACCTGCCAATTGGTGATGGGCATGACCCAGCTGGAAGAGGGCAGCCTGTGGAACACCATGCCCTGCCACACCCACGAGCGCCGCATGGAGGTCTACTTCTACTTCAACATGAAGGAGGACGCCGCCGTGTTCCACATGATGGGCAAACCGGACGAGACCCGTCACCTGCTGGTGCACAACGAGCAGGCCGTCATCTCCCCGAGCTGGTCCATCCACTCCGGCGTCGGCACCCAGGCCTACACCTTCATCTGGGGCATGGTGGGCGAGAACCAGGTGTTCGGTGACATGGACCATGTCGCTGTTCAGGATCTGCGCTAACCGGCTTCCCCATCCCGAGCCGCCATGGCGGCTCCTGCCCGACACTTCACCCCACATTGGCCCACGGCTTAGAGGTAACAATATGATTCTTAATGCATTCGATCTGAAAGGTAAGGTCGCCATCGTCACCGGTTGCGATACCGGTCTGGGTCAGGGCATGGCACTGGGGCTCGCCGAGGCGGGCTGCGACATCGTCGGCATCAATATCGTCGAGCCGACCGAAACGATCGCCAAAATCGAAGCCATTGGCCGCCGCTTCCTGAGCCTGAAGGCGGACGTCAGCAAGGTAGACACCCTGCCAGCCCTGGTCGATCAGGCGGTCTCCCACTTCGGCCGCGTCGATGTGCTGGTGAACAACGCCGGCATCATCCGCCGGGAAGACGCCATCAACTTCAGCGAGAAGGACTGGGACGATGTGATGAACATCAACATCAAGAGCGTGTTCTTCATGTCCCAGGCGGTGGCCAGGCAGTTCATGACCCAGGGCCAGGGCGGCAAGATCGTCAACATCGCCTCCATGCTCTCCTACCAGGGGGGTATCCGCGTGCCCTCCTACACCGCCTCCAAGAGCGCCGTCATGGGCATCACCCGCCTGCTGGCCAACGAATGGGCCAGCAAGGGGATCAACGTCAACGCCATTGCCCCCGGCTACATGGCGACCAACAACACCACTGCCCTGCGCGCCGATGAGGATCGCAACGCCGCCATTCTGGAGCGGATCCCGGCCGGACGCTGGGGCGTGCCGGACGACATGATGGGCCCCGTGGTCTTCCTGGCCTCCCCCGCCTCCGACTACATCAACGGCTACACCATCGCCGTCGATGGTGGCTGGCTGGCTCGTTAATTCAGTTCACTATGACCAGGCGCCGCGAGGCGCCTTTTGCCGTTGTCTCCTGACAGGAAGGCCCTATGTTGCTCGACAGTCTCTGGTTTGCCCAATCAATCGGCCTGTTGGCCTGCCTCGTGGGTGCCACGGCGTTCATGCAGCGCCAGGATAGCAAGCTCAGAGTCCAGCTCACCCTCAATGGCACCCTGATGGGGCTGCATTTTTTGCTGCTGGGTTCCTCGGTTGCCGCCATCAACTGCCTGCTCTGTGCCGTGCGCAACGGGGTCTCCGGTTACTATCGCGGCCTCGGTGTGATGCTGCTGTTTCTCACCCTGGCCTGGTTGCTGGTCATCCCCCGGATCGAGCACCCGGTCCAGATACTGACCCTGCTCGGCACCACCCTCAGCACCTTCGCCTTGTTTCGCCTCAACGGCATTGCCCTGCGACTGTGCATGCTGAGCAGCACCCTCTGCTGGCTGACCCACAATATTTGGGCGGGATCCCTCGGTGGCATACTGCAGGAGAGCATCTTTTTCGTCATCAATGGCTACACCATCCTCAAGCTCTACCAGGCCGCCCCGCAGGACATCGAGGGGTGAACCACCCTGCCTGCGGGGCCAATCACGGGCAACGGGGTCATTGTCGCTGAGAACTGAAATGCAAAAGAGCAGGCCAAGCCTGCTCTTTTTGAGACGAGATACTCAATCAGCGTGAGGAGTGAGTACCAAATGGATAGTCGTGGAAACCCAGCCCGGCAGAGATATTGGCCGCCGCCTCATGTAGCTGGGCCACCAGGGTTGCCTTGTGCTCTTCATGGAAGCGCACCAGGGGCAACGACAGGGAGAGCCCCGCGATGATCCGCCCCATGCGGCTGTAGATGGGGACGGCGAAGCAGCGCAGACCGTGTTCCATCTCTTCCCGATCTTCGGCGTAGCCTTGCTCGCGCACCTGGGCCAACTCCACCAGCAGGGCATCGACATCGGCAAGGGTATGCTCGGTGAAGCGCTCGAAGGTCACCCCGGCCAGCATGGCGCGTACTTCGGTCTCGGGCAGCCAGGCCATCATCACTTTGCCAAGGCCGGTGCTGTAGAGCGGACGGCGACGACCGATACGGGAGTACATCCGCAGGTTGTATTCAGAGTCAATCTTGTGCAAATAGACGATGCTGTCTTCATCGAGCATCCCAAGGTGCAGGGTCTCTTTGGTCAGCTTGCCGAGACGGTACATCTGTTCATCGGCGATCTGCACCAGATCCTGATGTTCCAGCGCCTTGGCGCCCAGCTCGAACAGCTTGAGGCTAAGGGCATACTTGTCAGTTTCACCCTCCTGGGTGATATAACCCAGGGTCTTCATGGTCTGCAAGAAACGGTAGACGGTGCTCTTGGACATCATGATCCGCTGGGACAGCTCGGTCACCCCGATCTCTTTCTGCTCCCCCAGCGCCTGCAGTATGCCGAACACCTTGAGTACCGATGACACCGATTCGGGCGAGTTGTCTATCATCGACATTGTTTACGTCCAAAAAAAATGATTGATTGTTTCATTGTATTTGAAATGAGCTGGCCCTCATAGTGACAGAGCCACTTATCCAGTCAAATCATCCACTCATGGATAGAGAATGTGGTCTCGCTCACGCGGCTATTCACCCGCACCTCGCCGCAGAGGTGGCGACGATAGTCTTTATAACCCCTGGCTCACGGCCACTTTCCCCTACCTTCGCCCTGCGAGTCATCAACACAAGACAATCATCACATTTTTAATGAAATGATGTTTCAATTGTTTTTTATTCTTCGTTAGTTAAATAGAATAGCGCCATCATCAACGCGGAAAACAGGGGAAGCGCTATGCCTATCAAGGTCGCCGTCATTGGCGAATGCATGATCGAGCTGTCCGAAAGCAGGG
The DNA here is from genome assembly GCF_024809075.1 of Aeromonas sp. BIGb0445. Lineage (NCBI taxonomy): Bacteria > Pseudomonadati > Pseudomonadota > Gammaproteobacteria > Aeromonadales > Aeromonadaceae > Aeromonas > Aeromonas sp. BIGb0445. The sequence continues at coordinate 165,941 of NZ_JANUES010000001.1, read as the reverse complement.
CCAACATAGTGCGCCATTTTGGCGGGGACACCCTCAACACGGCGGTCTACCTGACCCGCGCCAACCCGGACATCGCTGTGCATTACGTGAGTGCCCTGGGCACGGATCCCATGAGTGGGGCCATGCTGACCCAGTGGCAGCAAGAGGGAATACACACCGAGCTGGTGCAGCGCCTTGACCACAAGCTGCCCGGTCTCTATCTCATCGAGACCGATGATCGAGGTGAACGCACCTTCCACTACTGGCGCAGCGACTCTGCGGCCCGCTACTGGCTGCGGACGCTAGAGGCCGACCGGATCGGTGAGCGACTGCACGATTTCGATTACCTCTACCTGAGCGGGATCAGCCTCGCCATCCTGTCACAAGATGACCGGCTGACCCTGCTGAACAGACTGGCCGAGTGCCGGGCAGGCGGGGCCAGGATAGCCTTTGACAACAACTACCGCCCCCGCTTGTGGGAGAGCCAGGCCGCGGCCCGGCAGACCTATGCCGCCATGCTGGCGCTAACCGATCTCGCCTTCCTGACTCTGGATGACGAGGTCGCCCTCTGGGGGGACAGCGACGACTCCCAGTGCCTGGCCCGCACCCTTGCATGTGGCGTGAACGAGATCGTCATCAAGCGCGGGGCCGAGGCCTGTCTCATCGTGCAGCCTGGGTACAGCGACCAGGTGCTGGCCGTCCCCCTGGCGAAAGAGCAGATCATCGATACCACGGCGGCTGGCGACTCCTTTAGCGCCGGTTACCTCGCCACCCGGCTGGCGGGGCAGTCCATGGCCGATTCGGCCCGCTATGCCCATCGGCTGGCGAGCACCGTCATTCAACATCGTGGCGCCATCATCCCCCTGACGGCCATGCCGCACCCCATCACCCCTGATCACCCATACAATGAGGCTTCCCATGTCAGCATTGCTTGAACGACTCTGTGCCCTGAAGATCATCCCCGTCATTGCCATCAAAGACGCCGATGATGCCGTCGCCCTTGGCCGCACCCTGCTGGAAAACGGCATGCCCAGTGCCGAGATCACTTTCCGCACCCCGGCGGCGGCCGAATCCATCCGCCGGCTGCGGGAAGCCTTTCCCGAGATGATCATTGGTGCCGGCACAGTGCTGACCACAGCCCAGGTCGATCAGGCCATCGAGGCGGGGGTCGACTTCATCGTGAGTCCCGGGCTCAACCCGCGCATCGTGCAATATTGCCAGGCGCGCGGTGTTCCCATCATTCCCGGCGTCAACAACCCCAGCCTGGTCGAACAGGCGATGGAGCTGGGTCTGAAGACCCTCAAGTTCTTCCCGGCAGAGCCATCCGGTGGGCTGGGCATGCTCAAGGCCATGAGCGCCGTCTACCCGGTCTCCTTCATGCCCACTGGCGGCGTCAGCCCGAGCAATGTGAAGGACTATCTTGCCCTGCCTGCGGTATTCGCCTGTGGCGGCACCTGGATGGTGCCTGCCAACCTCATCGACAATCGCGAATGGGACAAGATCGGCGCCCTGACCAAGGAAGCCATGGCCGCCCTCTAAATCGGCCGGGGCCCGTCTCACGGGCCCATCATTCCAGCCTCGACCGGTTCGCCATCGACCTCAGCCACCGGTTCAATCAAAGGAGCTACCCATGATCGTTGGTAATCTGCAGCAACTGGACATCGCCATGCTGCCATCCCCACTGCTGCATCTTCTCAACCGGCCCGCGCTCTCCTTGCACAACCTGCAACAGCAGGCAGAGGGGAAATATGATCTCATCGAGGATGCCGTCTTCTACATCGTCTCCTCCCCCATCACGGCTCAGGAGGCGGATCTGAAGAGTGAGTTCCACGATCGCTATCTGGATATCCAGATAGTGCTGGCCGGGCAGGAGGCGATCGCCCTCAGCACCACAATCCGCGCTCCCCATGACCATCAGGAAACCAAACCGGATCTCATCTTCCTGGACAACCCGGCGATCACCACCCGGCTGTTGCTCGACACCGGTGACTTCGCCATCTTCTATCCCGGTGAAGTGCACAGACCCACCTGCCAGGTCGGCTCCCCTGCCCAGATTAAGAAAGTCGTGGTCAAGATCTGCAAAGAGTGGCTGTCAGCCCAATAAGAGTCGCCGGCCTCTACCCCCTTGGCATGAACTCCCGATCAGGAGGCCAGCACCATTTAGCACGCCTCCCCCATCTTCTATTCGCTCTACTGTGCTCCGGTGGGATCTGCCCTCCCCTATTTTTACCGAAAAACTCGTTTGAAGCCTTATTCCATCAGCATCGCCGCAGTGTAATAAACGGCCATCACAAAACTTGATTTTTGATTTCCACAAATATGGAACGCCATTTCATTAACTTGATTTTGATCACTGAAATGCGGCCGGATTCACGTAGCATGAACAGCATCAAAATAACGAAGTCCATAAAGGGGTTACACACATGCGTACAATGAATGCTCTGCCCAGACTGTCTCTGATTGGCACAGTGGTCGCCGCGGGTCTGTTTCTGACTGGATGTGGTGAAGACAGCAAGGCTGCTGGCCCCCTGATCCTGAAGACAGCGTTCAACCAGTCTGAACACAATCCGCAGTTCAAGGCGCTCGAAGATTTCAGCCAGAAGCTGGAAGCGGCGACCGGTGGTAAATACAAGCTGGAAATTCACCCGAACGAGCTGCTGGGAGATCAACGAGCGGCACTGGAACTGGTGCAATCCGGTGCCATTCAACTGGCCGTCGTCGCCAACCCCCTGGTCGAGAACTTCAACAAAAACTTCTCCGTGCTGGCCATGCCTTACATCTACGACAACCCGGATCACCAGCGCAAAGTCTTCACCGGTGATCTCCTCGATGGCCTGTTCAGCTCCACCAAGGGCAACGGCTTTGAGGTATTGACCGCCTATACCGCCGGGGCCCGCAGCATGTATATCAAAGGGGCTCCAATCAAGACTCCAGAAGACATGAAAGGGAAGAAGATCCGGGTTATGCAGTCCGATACCATGGTCAAGATGCTGACCTGTATGGGGGGCACCGGGGTGCCCATGGGTCAGGGCGAAGTCTACTCCGCCATCCAGCAGGGGGTGCTTGATGGCGCCGAGAACAACGAGATCACCTACGCCGATCTGAAGCAGTATGAAGTGGCGCCCCATTTCTCTTACACCCGCCATGTAATGGTGGCCGATCTGCTGGTGGTCAATGAGTCCTTCCTGGAGAAGATGGATGCCGCCGATCAGGCGACCTTCCGCAAACTGGCCAAAGAGAGTACCGCGACCGAGTTTGATCTCTTCAGCCAGGCGCTAGAAACCGCCAAACAGACGGCCACTGCCCAGGGCGCCACCTTTACTGAGGTCGATATTGCCCCCTTCCAGGCGCGTTGCAAGCCGCTGCAAGAGACGCTGCTGACCACCCCGGAGCAGAAAGATATCTTCAACAAGATCCGCGCATTGGCCAACTAATGGCTGTTGTTGCCAGGGGTTGCCATGGCAACCCCTCCTATGAGGTTCCGCTATGAAACCCGCTCAACAACCAGCAACCCTCTCCGAATCATCCGTTCAGCATGGCTTCTATGCCTCGCTGACCGGGTTCAAGCAAAGAGTGGATCTGGTGGTCTCTTATCTCTGCATCGCCATCGTGGCCGTGATGACCCTACTGGTCACTTATCAGGTGGCAACCCGCTACCTGCTCAATAGCCCAAGCGCCGTGAGCGAGGTGCTCTCCCGCTACCTGTTCATCTGGCTGGTCTTGATCGGCAGTGCCTATGTCTTTGGCCTGCGCGAACACATGGCAATCACCTTCATGCGCGATCGCATGTCGCGCAATGTGCGCATCCTGGTGGAGATGCTCGGTGAGCTGGCGACCACTCTCTTTGCCCTGCTGGTACTGACCGTGGGGGGTTACATCGGGATGAGCCGCCAGATGGGGCAGCTCGATTCGGCGCTGCAGATCCCCATCGGCGTCATCTATGCCGCCATCCCTCTTTGCGGCGTGCTGACCGTTTTCTATTGCCTGTACAACCAATACGGGTTGGCCAGACAACTCTCCTTCAAGCAAAAGGTATAACCATGGATATTGCGGTTGTTGTCGCGCTGGTGATGTTCATCGGTGCCTTTGTCCTGCTGTTTATCGGCACCCCTATCAGCATCAGTATCGGGCTCCCCTCCTTCCTGGCCATGGTGATCATCCTGCCTTTCGATGGCGCCATCCTGACTTCGGCCCAGCGGGTCTTCGTCGGCCTGGACTCCTTTGCCCTGCTGGCCATTCCCTTCTTCATCCTGGCCGGCAATCTGATGAACAATGGCGGCATCGCCATCCGCTTGATCAACTGCGCCAAGATAGTCAGCAACTTCCTGCCGGGTCCTCTGGCCCAGACCAACGTGGTTGCCAACATGCTGTTTGGCTCCATCAGCGGCTCCGGCGTCGCCTCGGCGGCGGCCATCGGCGGCATCATGTCCCCTATCCAGAAGAAGGATAAATACGATCCCGCCTTCAGTGCCGCGGTCAATATCGCCTCGGCACCGACTGGCATGCTGATCCCCCCAAGCAACTCCCTGATCGTCTATGCCACTGTGGCGGGCAGTGTCTCCATCACGGCCCTGTTCATGGGCGGCTACGTGCCCGGCATTCTGTGGGGACTGGGGGTCATGCTGGTGGCGGGCTTCATTGCCAAGCGCCGTGGTTATGTGGCCGAGCACAACTCTCTCAAGGGTCTGCGCCTCAAACTGTTGTTAGATGCCATCCCCAGCCTGCTGATGATCGTTGTGGTTATCGGTGGCATCCTCGGTGGCATCTTCACCGCGACCGAAGCCTCCGCCATCGCCGTGGTCTATTCGCTGATCCTTGGTGTCTGCTACCGGAACATCAAGGCCGTCGATCTGCCCGCCATCTTCCTGGCTACCGCCAAAATGACCGCCATCGTGATCCTGATGCTGGCCGCCTCATCCATCATGTCCTGGGTAATGGCGTTCACCCAGATCCCGGCACTGATCGCATCGGCCCTGCTCTCCTTCACCGACAGTTTCCTGATCATCCTGCTGGTCATGAATCTGGTACTGCTGCTAGTGGGCACCTTCATGGACCCCACCCCGGCGGTACTCATCTTTACCCCCATCTTCCTGCCCATCTGCACCCAGTTCGGCATGGATCCGGTGCAATTTGGCATCATGATGATCTTCAATCTCTCCCTTGGCACCATCACGCCACCGGTTGGCCCCATACTGTTCACCGGATGCAAGATCGGGGGGATAAAAATTGAAGGGGTCATCAAGCCACTGCTGCCTTTCTTCGCGGTCATTGCACTGGTGCTGATGCTGGTGACCTATGTACCGGCCATCTCGATGGCGCTGCCCCAGGCGATGGGACTGATCAAATGATGCCTCTGTGCGACGGGCATCGATGCCTGTCGCACTCGTGATGAATTCACCCCGGGCGCGTCGGCGTCCGGGTTTTTTCATCTCTGCAGCAAGGAAACGGGGGATGAGAACAAGCAGGAGAGAGCAGGGCGCCCTGGGACTGGCACGCACTGTCAGGGAGATTACGTGGGCAGAACCACCGCGGATAGGCTGAGCCCGGAGGGGCGCCTCAGCGATCCAGGTAGCGGCCTTGTTCCATCTCGCGCTCTCGTTGACACTCGGCGAGGTAGATGGCGGCAGCGATGGCCGGGGTAGCATGGTGTTTGTCGATGGCATTGGAGACCATCAGTTGCAGGGTATTGAGGTTCTTGGCCTTGCGAAACTTGCGCAGCCAGTGACCTTTGTCGCCCAGCTCGTCTATGGAGATTTTTTCTTGGATGGACATGCTCACTCTTGGGACTCGGGGTCCACTTAAATTCAGGATCCGGGGATCACAGATACCGAGGGGGAAAACAAAGAAAGCCAGGTTGATACCCGGCTTCCTACGGTTACACCACAATCCGATATATCAGGCTCTGGGAACGAAGCCAACCACATCATATACGCTGGCCAGGGTTTTTTCAGCCCTTTCCCGGGCCTTTTGTGCACCGGCCGCGAGGATGGCCTGCAGATGAGTCTCATCTTGACGCAGGGCATGGAAACGGGCTTGTAGCGGCTCAAGCAGGGCAACCACGGCCTCGGCGCACTCACCTTTCAGATGGCCATACATCTTGCCTTCGAAGTGCTGCTCGAGCTCAGGGATGGGGCGGCCGGTCACGCCAGACATCAGGGTCAGCAGGTTGGACACCCCAGGCTTGTTGACCGGATCGAAGCGCACCACGGCCGGCTCGTCCGAATCGGTGACGGCCCGCTTGATCTTCTTCACTATCTGCTTGGGATCTTCCAGCAGACCGATGAAGTTGGCCTCGTTGTCGTCAGACTTGGACATCTTCTTGGTCGGATCCTGCAGGCTCATCACCCGGGCACCCTCTTCGGGAATGAAGGGTTCGGGCAGGGTGAACACCTCGCCATGCAGATTGTTGAAACGGGTGCAGATGTCGCGGGTCAGCTCCAGATGCTGCTTCTGATCGTTGCCGACCGGCACCTGATTGGCCTGATAAAGCAGGATGTCCGCCGCCATCAGCACCGGGTAGCCGAACAGACCGACGTTGACGTTATTCTCGAAACGGGCGGACTTGTCCTTGAACTGGGTCATACGCGACAGTTCACCCATCTGGGTGTAGCAGTTGAGGATCCAGCCAAGCTCGGCGTGCTGGGGCACATGAGACTGGATGAAGACGGTGCTCTTGGCGGGATCAATCCCGACTGCCAGATAGAGGGCGGCGGCATCCAGGCAGGCCTTGCGCAGGGCAGCAGGCTCCTGGCGGGCGGTGATGGCATGGAGATCGACGATGCAATAGAGGCAATCGAAGTCATCTTGCATCTTGACCCACTGACGCAGGGCGCCCATGTAGTTGCCTATGGTGAGCTGCCCGGAGGGCTGGGCACCGCTCAGTACTATTGGTTTGGCCATGGAGAGGAGTCCTTGTTCTTATTCGACCAGCAGGGCATCGAGCTCACAGAAATGCTCGCACACCCAGTCTGGATTGGAGTCGGCAATGGGGCGGCCATAGTTGTAGCCATAGGTGAGCCCTACCACCTTCATGCTGGCGGCCTGGGCGGCCAGCACATCATTTTCGGAGTCACCCACCATCAGGGTGCGCGCCGGGCTGACACCCAGCTCATGGCAGGCATGCAGCAGCGGTGTCGGGCTCGGCTTCTTTGGTTCCACACAGTTGCCGCCCAGCCAGAGCGCGAAGCAATCGGCAATGCCGAGGGCATCGAGGATCGGCTGCACGAAGTGACTCGGCTTGTTGGTCACCACGGCCTGGCGGTAACCCAGTTTTTGTAAACGGCGCAGGCTCTGCTCGACCCCGTCATACATGGCCAGCCCTTCCAGCAGACAAGCCTGATAGTGCCGATCGAACAGGCCGCGGGCCTGGCTGAACTGTTCGCCAGCACCGCGATAATCCAGGGCGCGGGAGATGAGCTTATCGGCACCATTGCCGACCCAGGTACGAACCACGGCCTCGTCGGCCTCGGCCAGACCCAGATCGGTGAGAGTGCGATTGACCGCCAGCGCCAGCTGGGAAGCACTGTCGATCAGGGTGCCGTCCAAATCGAACAGCACCAGATCGAAGGGACGATTAACGCTGGACATGGGCAAGCTCCGCACGCATCTGGTCGATCACCGCCTTGTAGTCTGGCTGGCTGAAGATGGCAGAACCGGCCACGAACATGTCGGCACCGGCCTCGGCAATGGCACGAATGTTGTCTACCTTGACCCCGCCATCGATCTCCAGGCGAATGTCACGGCCACTCTCGTCTATCAGACGGCGCACCTGACGCAGCTTGTCGAGGGTGCCGGGGATGAAGCTCTGACCACCGAAACCGGGGTTGACCGACATCAGCAGGATCACGTCCAGCTTGTCCATCACATATTCGAGGCAAGAGAGCGGCGTGGCCGGATTGAGCACCAGGCCAGCCTGGCAGCCCTGCTCCTTGATGAGCCCAAGGGTGCGGTCGACGTGATCGGACGCTTCCGGGTGGAAGGTGATGAGATTGGCACCCGCCTTGGCAAAATCAGGGACTATCCTGTCCACCGGCTTGACCATGAGGTGCACATCGATCATCGCCTTGATACCGAAGTCACGCAGGGCCTGACAGACCATGGGGCCTATGGTCAGATTAGGCACATAGTGATTGTCCATCACATCGAAATGCACCACATCGGCACCCGCTGCCAATACCTTGGCAACATCGTCGCCCAGACGGGCAAAATCGGCGGAGAGGATCGAGGGAGCTATCAGAAAGTCTTTCATCACGTCATCCATTGGCAGCTAGGCGAAAAAACGGCGCAATTTTACCCCAAACTGGCTCAGGAAACGAGACTGATTGCCGCTTACCGCGCCTCATGGCCCACGGGAGACCCATTTTCCCGGATATGGGGAGATATGGGCGTCCCCCGGGCTGGGACGTTGAGAGTGCTCAACCCGTCTCCAGCCTCCAATCTCGACTCATATCACCCTCATCAGGGCAGAAGAGCGGAAGAGACCCTCTTCCATGATGGGATGAACAACATGACAGCGCAGAGTGATGAGGGACGGAAGGGGCTCTCTTGGCGAAAGCTGGCTAGGCTGTAGGGAGCCAGGAGGCGCACATGAACCAAAGACTCACCCTGTGGCACACGCTCACCAGCACCCTCGCCGCCCTGTTCGGGGTGCAATCCCAGCGCAATCGCCATCGAGATTTTGCCAACGGCTCGCCATTGGCTTTCATCCTGATGGGAGTGCTACTGATCGCCCTGATGCTAGGCAGCCTCTGGCTACTGGTGAGCTGGGTACTCGCTTAGCCGTTCAGCGGCCCTGCCTAGACGCTGGTGCCAACCTCGACCAGATCCCCTGGATACCACCCCTGCTCCGGCGCTATGCCGGGAGGATAGAGTGCCAGCAGCTCGGCCACCTTGTTGCGGGTGCCGCCATTGCGGCTGATGGTGCGTTTGACCAGGATTTCATCGAGCCTGGCACCACGATAGAGTTCGCGGGTCAGTTCGATGTCGTGGTTGCTGATGAGCACGGGAACCCCTTTCTCGGCAGCCGTGTGCCGCGCCAGCCGCGCCAGCACCGCCTGATCGTCCAGGGTAAAGCCCCCGGCCGAATAGCTGGTGAAGCTGGCCGTGGTAGAGAGGGGGGCATAAGGGGGATCGCAATAGATGACCCAGTCGGCCTGCGCCCGCTTGATGGCATCGGCATAGCTCTCGCAGATGAAGGTCGCCTTCTGCGCCTTCTCAGCGAAGAACCACAGCTCTTTTTCCGGGAAATAGGGCTTCTTGTAAGAGCCAAAGGGGACGTTAAAGCCCCCCTTCTTGTTGTATCGGCACAGGCCGTTGAACCCGTGGCGGTTGAGGAACAGGAACAGCAGGGCGCGCTCGAAGCTACCTTCTGTCTGGTTGAACTGAGTCCGCAACCGGTAATAAGCCGCCTTGTGATTGTTCTCGGCCACAAACAGCTTGCGCGCCTCGGCAATCAATTGCTCAGGTGTGAGCTTGAGATGGTTATAGAGGGCAATCAGATCCGGATTGATGTCGTTGAGCACATAGGCATCGTAATCGGTGTTGAGAAACACGGATCCGGCACCGACGAAAGGCTCCAGCAACACACGCCCTGCTGGCAACCGCTCGGCAATCTCTTCAACCAGGGAATACTTTCCCCCGGCCCATTTTAAAAAAGCGCGTGTTTTCTTCATGGAAATCCGGCGTTAAGAAGGCAGCAACCCAAAAAGGGGGACGATTCTACCCCCTTATCCGACCTGCTGCTATGGCTTCAGCTCTTTTTGTACCTGGGCGAACGACTTGGGCCAGGGCTGCCCCTTGACCAGGGCGGGTGGTAACTGGCGGATGGCCGCCTTCGCCTGCTGGAGACTGGCATGATCGCCCTGCAGCACCACGAACCAGGGACTGCCGCGGAACTGAGTCTGATAGACCCAGACCTTGCCCGACAGCTGGTTCTCCGCCACGAAGCTGTCGACCGCTGGCCGGTTGCTCGCCCCCATCAACTGCACGCTGTAATGGGTCTTGGCTTTCTGCTGCAAGGTGGTTACCGGGGTCAGGGCAACCCGGGGGGCTGGCGCGGCCTGCTCGACAATCTTGGCAGGGCCTGTCTGGCTCGCTGGGGCTGTCGTAACAGCCTGATTGCCTGTCGCCTGCTTGGCTTGCGAGCCTACCTCATTGGCCTTGGCCACGTTTGACTCGCCACCGGTCAGCTCCTTGACCACCTCGCTGGGCAGGGCACCGCTGACGCTGGGCCCTGTCATCAGCTTCTCGACCACGTCGTCGGAGATCACTATCCGGCGACCCTCGTAATTGCCTGACTCGGCAGTCACCGTCTCGCTCTCCACTTTCTTGGGCAAGACCTGGCTCTCTGGTTTCCAATCCCGAACCAGAGCGCCGCTGTCATTACTGGCTGCTCCCGGTTGAGTATCTGCCTGGTTCACAGCCCCAGCCGGACTCTCCCCCGGAATGGGGGCTGGCAGTGTTGTGCTCACCGGTTTCGCCATCTCCTGGCCCTCCGGCTTGTCTGAAAACAGCGAGGGAAGCAGGTAAGTGAGCGCCAGCAAGATGCCGATGACGGCAACAAAACCCAGGACGACCTGCTTGATGGGCAGCTTGGGTTGCGACTTCTTGGGTCTTCTGTCGGTCATGATATCCTCCAGGGCCTGCATGATGATGGACGGCTGTCCTTTCGATTGGCTCAGGATCTCCTCTACCTTGGCTTTGGGCAAGAGGGTCGCCGGTATCTTCTGCGCTTTTGCTTTCTCATACAGGAAGATGCGTTGCTCAGGGGCGCTCAGGGGGGCGACCTCCAGCTCGAGGGAGGGCATGGCTCGCCCCTTGAGACCCGGGCGCACAGTGCGACACCAGACGTCATCAGCGGTCAACAGGGTCGCCAACTGATGAGGCTTGGTCAGGGTGTCATTGTGACGACACAGGGTCCAAAGCTCGCTGAGCACCTCGGCAGGCAACTCGTGCGCCCGCTCGATCAGCAACAACAGCGTTGCAGGCTTTCCTTCCATCATGCGAAAGAAGCTGTCAGCCAAGGCATCTTGAGGATTGAACAGGGGTTTATCGACTATCTGCTCAAGCAGCAGCTGACGCACCTCGCCCATCTTCATGTCGGGACGGCCGATCAGGCTCACCACCTGCACCTTCTCAGGCAGGCGGGTCAGCAACAGCTCGCAGAGGGTGGCGCGGCCGCTGCCGGCCGGACCGGATAGAAATATAAAAGGATGATTGAATTCAATCAGATGCAGCAGCCGTTCGACCAGCTGCCGTTGAGAGGGAAACTGGAGCAACTTACTCACATTCGGACTCGATCACCGATTGCAATTGAGCATCAGACACATCGGCCACCACTTCGGCATGGCCTATTCCCACCGGCAATACCAGACGCAGCTTGCCAGCCAGCACCTTCTTGTCACGGCGCATGTGACGCAGGTAAGCATCGAAGTTCATATCGGCAGGCCCCTTCACCGGCAGCTTGGCCGCCAGCAGCAAGGCACGGATCCGCTCCTGCTGTTCGGCGCTCACCTGACCACGCAACCGGGCTGTGGCCGCCGCTTGCATCATACCCGCAGCGACAGCCTCGCCATGCAACCAGTTACCATAGCCTTGTTCTGCTTCGATGGCATGACCAAAGGTATGACCCAGATTGAGCAGCGCCCGCACCCCGTGCTCCGTCTCATCCTCGGCAACCACTTCGGCCTTGATCTCGCAGCAACGCTTGATGGCATAGGCTAACGCAGCCGGATCCTGCCGCTGTAGCCGAGGCATATTCTGCTCCAGCCAGCTGAAGAAATCTGCATCCCAGATGATGCCGTACTTGATCACCTCTGCCATGCCTGAGGCAAATTCACGCTCGGGCAGGGTCTGCAGGCATTCAGTATCTATGACGACCAGTTTGGGCTGATAGAAGGCACCGATCATGTTCTTGCCGAGGGGGTGATTCACGGCAGTCTTGCCGCCAACAGAGGAGTCGACTTGGGAGAGGAGTGTGGTGGGGACCTGGATGAAGGGGATACCGCGTTGGAAGCTGGCGGCCGCAAAGCCCACCACATCCCCTATCACGCCCCCACCCAGGGCGATCAGGGTAGTATCACGTCCATGGTTGGTCTCAAGTAGCGCAGACATGATGCGTTCGAAAGTCGCCAGCGTCTTGTGTGCCTCACCATCCGGCAGGATCAGGTGTTCTACCTGATAGTCCGCCAGTAGCTGACTCACCCGCTCCAGATAGAGGGGAGCCACCACGGTGTTGGTCACTATCATGACCCGTCTACCCTTGATGGCCTGAGTCAGCACGTCGGGGTGCTGCAGCAGTCCAGCCGCTATTTCTATCGGGTAAGAACGCTCACCCAGTTCGACCTTCAACCTTTCCATGGACGTCCTCGACATTACATACCGATTAGCTTGACGATTTGATTGGCGACGATTTTAGCACTCTGATCATCGGTGTGGATAACAAAGTCGGCCACTTCCTCATAGAGGGCATTGCGCTCGTACGCCAGACGCTCCAATACTTCACGGGGCGGCTCTTCGGTCTGTAGCAAGGGCCTGCGCTTGTCTCTCTGTGTGCGCGCCAGTTGCTTTTCAATGGTGGTTTCGAGGTAAACGACGATGCCGCGGGCAGAGAGCTTGTTGCGGGTCTCGCGGCTCTTGATTGCACCACCGCCCGTCGCCAGCACTATGCCTTGCTGCTCGGACAGATCGCCGATCACCTTCTCTTCGCGAATCCGGAAACCTTCTTCGCCTTCAACATCGAACACCCAGCTGATATCGGCACCACTGCGGCGCTCAATTTCATGATCTGAGTCGAAAAACTCCATATGCAGTTGTTCTGCCAGATGTCTACCTATGGTGCTCTTGCCCGCACCCATGGGACCTATCAGGAAAATATTGCGTTTCTCAGCCATGTCTTTTCATTAGTAATTACAAACTGTACGACCCCGATGAACTATGGATCGGGGTACCTATGAACCTTGTCTTGCGATGGATCAGGAGGGGGATTATCTCAATAGAAATCAGGACTGGCAACCGCAGACCTTACGCCCCAGCCTCATCGGGGCGTAAGGTTATATGTGTTTTACCCTGATATGTAAAGCATTCAAAACTTGTCGGTAACTATCCTTGGCGTCACAAAAATCAGCAACTCGCGTTTCTTGTTCTCGCTGGTGGTCTTGCGAAACAGGATGCCAAGGCCCGGGATATCACCGAGCAGGGGGACCTTGCTGACATCGTTCTTGATGGTCTGCTGATAGATACCGCCGAGTACCAAGGTCTCCCCATTGTTGACCAGCACCTGGGTGGTGATGGACTGGGCATTGATGGAGACCGCATCCCCGGTCCCGGTAGGAACCGTTTCGCCCTTGGTATCCTGGGTCACAGTGAGATCGAGGATGACCCTGTTGTCCGGCGTAATCTGCGGTGTCACTTTCAGGCTCAGTACCGCCTTTTTGAAGGTAACCGAGGTCGCGCCGCTGGAGGAGGATTCCACATAGGGGATCTCGGTACCCTGTTCAATCAATGCCGGTTTCTGGTTCGCCGTGGTGACTCTTGGGCTCGCGATGATCTCCGCCTTGCTCTCTTTCTCCAGCGCCGACAGTTCGAGATCCAGCAAGGTTCCGTTGGCGAGGCGAGCCACCTGGAAGGCCAGGGTGCCTGCGGCATTGGTGACCGGCAGATTGACGTTTAACCTGTCCTCGACACTTGGAGGTCCAGAGGTAATACCGTTTGAGTTATCATTCCCCTCTATCGAACCCGATGTGCTATTGCCATGACCATCATTCTTGGTCACCCCCCAGCGCACCCCGAGCGCCTCGTCGAAACCGTCATCTATGGTCACCATCCTAGCTTCGATCACCACCTGTTTGACCGGGATATCGAGGATATCTAACATGCGTTTGATGTTGCTAATCACATCGGCCGTGTCTTTCACCACCAGCACGTTGGTGCGCTCATCCACGCTCACTGCGCCTTTTGCCGAGAGCAGCTTGGTGCTCTCGGAGGAGAGCAGGGCCGCGACTTCCGACGCCTTTGCGTAGTTGATCTGCATATATTCGGTATAGAGCGGTGCCAGATCTGCCACCTGATTGCGGCTCTCCAGCTGCTGTTTCTCCCGGGCGGCTATCTCTTCTGCCGGCGCGACCAGCAAGATGTTGTCATCGAGGCGCTTGTCGAGACCACGCACCTTGAGAATGATGTCGAGGGCCTGCTCCCAGGGCACACCATCGAGGCGCAGAGTGATATTGCCGGAGACTGAATCCGTGGTCACCAGATTGAGGTTGTTGAAGTCAGCGATGAGCTGCAACACGGTACGTACCGGTATGTCCTGGAAATTCAGGGAGATGGGCTTGCCTTTATACTGTTTTGCGACAGTACCGACCGGCGCGCGCTTTTTCACTTCGATGATGAACAGCTTGTCCGCCTGATCGTAGCGAAAATCGAACTGGCCATTCACCGATAGCTCGAATCGGGTGTCATTACCCTGACGAAATGCCTCCACTTGGGAAACCGGGGTGGCAAAGTCTTGTACATTGATGAGGTTCAGCTGATCGTCCGGGATCCGGGTTCCGTGAAACTTGGCCACCACTTTCTGTCCTGTACTGCTGACATCCACGGCTGCCGAGCTGTTATCCAACCGCACCAGAAACTCACCCTGGCCATCTTTGCCTCGGCGAAAATCGACCCCCTTGACCGAGTTGAAATAGGCATCTTCGGTATTGGCTTTGGTGGCAGGCAACACCATGGGTGCTTTGGCGACAGGGGTCGGTTCCGGTTTGGCCGCCTTGTCACCGAGAGAGATAAGTAACTTGTTGCCTTGCTGATGCACCTGATAAGGCATCAATCTGTCCAGTGCAATCTGTATATCCAGTCCTGTTCCTTTACCATCGACCTTGACGCTGTCGACCCCCTCCTGCTTGATGGGCAATGGGTTGACCTTCAGGGCCCCTACCGCCCCCGGGATGTGCAACATCAACTGATTGGGTTGATAGCCAAGCCGGTCGGTAAAACCCGAAACCGGCTCGCTAAAGCTCAGTTCCAGCAAGAGTTGATCGGCCAACAGGGGATTGACTTTTACCTCCTGCAAAGTCGGGATCGCCCATACCGGATGAAACGAACTGCCCAGTAACAGCGCAGCCACCCTGAATGTAATTGCTGTTGTTATTCTCATCGACGCTCATCCCTGATTATCGTTTCGCTTCAAGAAGATGGACCATCACCAGCGGCAACGTCTCATGCTCATCACCGATTATTTTTTGCTTCTATATTGGCCATCACCAACTGCGTTTCACGCGTTACCCAACATCCCTTGCCGTCGGGCACTGTTTCCAGCAAATCCACCGCCGTATTGGTGATCCTGATGACCCGCCCCTGATCCAACCCCATGTAATGATTCAGCCCCATGCGCATGGATTGACCATCAGGCGTGCGAATGAGTGCCCACAATTGCCCCTGCTTGCCCATGGTGCCCTGCATCGCCAGACTCGCCAGCGAGTAGTTCTCAAGCACCTCCTTGGGTCTATCTGCCACTATCTGGGCACAGTCAGCTTTGGCTTTTTGTTCAACGCCGGCACGACTCTCTGGCTGAGGTTCAACAAAAGGGTTTCGTTTATCCATCGATTCGTAATGCAGGGGAGAGAATGGCGTTATGGTGGGCAATGGCTCTATGGCAACCGGGGGCCTGGCCCTGATCTGGCTGATGTAGCCATCCATGTTCTCCTGGCTATTACAACCCGCAAGCAACAACACAAAGCAATATCTGGGGAGCTGCCTCATTTTTTCTGCCCCCCGGCATTGCCATTGTATTTATAAGTCTTGGCCAGCATGGACATGGAGATGATGTCGCTATTGGTTCCATTACTCAGGGTAAAAGAGTCCAGAATGACGATGCGCGGCAGTGCCGCCATGGCTGCCGTAAACTTGCCAATCTCGTGGTAGGTACCTGCAACCTCAATGCGCATCGGTAGTTCAGTAGAGAACTCATGGGGCGTCTCGGCCTCCCAGTGAATACGATTGAGTTTGAGACCGTTGTCAGTGGCGATGAAGCTGATGTCATCAAGCAAACCAGCGACCTCATGGGTGTTGGGTAACTGCTTGAGCTGGGTATCAACCAGTAACTCCAATTCGACCAGCTGCTTTTTATAGGCAGACAAGTTAGCGGCCAGCATCGCCTTGCTCTCAAACTGTGCCTTGAGCTCTTTCTCCTTGCTCTGTTCCTGAGTCAGGGCGGTCAGTGAACTGGCTATCACATAGTAATAAATAGCACCGCCGAGCAAGACACAGCCAAACAGGATGAGCACCAGCTTGGCCGCCTTAGGCCAGCCGCCTATGTTGTTCAGATCCAGATCGTTGAGTTGTTGCAGGTTCATGATTTACCTCCCGCGGCATCGGCTGGCGACTTGATGACCTGGAACATCATGGAGAATTGGCTGAGGGCGACGGGAGCCACATCCGAGGCAAAGATAGTGCTTATGCGAGACGCCCCCAACCAGCCGGAACCATCGATGCGCCGCATCATGCTCGCCACCCGGCCATAGGCTTCAGCCTTGCCATTCACATCAATGGCATCGCTCTTCAACGCTAGCGTATTGAGGTAGACGCCATTGGGCACCAAAAGCGGCAACTGGTTGAAGAGGCGCACGGGTAAGTTACGGCGCTGCTGCAATCTCTCGATGAGCGCCATCCGTTCAAGCAACCCTTTGCGCTTATCCTTGATGAGACGGATCTCACCAAGCTGGGCATCCAGCTTGACCATCTCCTGCACCAGGCGCTGATTCAAGCCGCGCTGCTGAGAAACTTGCTGGTTCACGAACCAGTCAACCGCAAACCCCAGAGAGGCCGTCACCGCCAGACAGACCCCAAACAGCACACCAAACTGCGCCTTTTCACGCTTTTGCTTAGCGTCGCGCCAAGGTAGCAGGTTTATATTTGACATGGTGTGAAGCTCCGCAAGGCCAAGCCAAACGCGGTCATATACTTGGCGCCATGACCACGCCTATCACCGCTAGTATTGCCAAACAGGGCAAACGGATCCGGGTGTAGCACCTCCAGAGAGAACTCCTGACGCAACATATCTGCCAGCCCGACGACCAGACTCCCTCCCCCGGTCAGTACCAGCTTGGCGAGATCCCGTTGTCCGGACGAACTGACAAAAAGTTGAATATTGCGACGTACCTGCTGTAACAGGCTCTGCAAGTACGGCTGCAGTACCTCAATCTCATGATCCTGAGGTAACTGGTTCTGAGTCTTGGCAAGTTCAGACTCATCCAAGGGAAGGTTATAGAAGGAGGAGATCGCCTGGCTGTATTGGTCACCACCAAAATTCTGCAAGCGAAAGTAGGTCACTTCCCCCTTTTGCACCGAGGCGAAAGTCATGGTGCTCGCCCCGATATCGATGACCGCCACAGGCTTTTCCAAACTGGCGAGCTCAGGCTGACAGGCCAATACGGCGCGAACCAGTGCATGGGCCCCAACATCCACTACTCGGGTCGTGAGTTCGGCCTCAGCCAGTGCGCTGACCCTGCCGCTGACACTCTCGGTACGGGCGGCGCTGAGCAAGACCCGCTGACGCGTGGCGTCGGGGGTACCAGCCAACACCTCGAAATCCAGACTGACCTCATCAAGAGGGTAGGAGATAAGCTGCTCGGCCTCCCGCTGCACCTGATCTTCCAGCTCTCCTTCACTGAGGCCAGCATCGACCAGTATCACCTTGGTGATCACATTGGATCCGGTGACGGCGGTCGCGACATTCTGATTGCTGCCAACCAGCTGACGCTTGAGGGTTCTGAGAGATTGACTGACCCTCTCTATGTCCTGCACCTGATAGTCGATCAAGGCCCCTTTGGGCATTTGGACATCGGCAATCGACTCGAGCCTGGGCTTGCTCGCCGTACCGTTCAGGGTGACAGCCTTGAGGGACTGGCTGCCAAAATCCACTCCTATCATGGGGATCAGAGTTCCATTCTTGAATAGCCCAACCATATACACATCCATGCGTTATTGGGTTGTGGTCTTGATTGTAGAACAGCTAATTCCATATTGAGCGGCGCCACAACTTAGAATTGTCTAATTATCAGAGCCATAACACATCTTCACTATATCGCCACTACAACCGCCATTTTGGCGCAGCTTGGTGAAAAGGGCCCGAGATGCTAATCTGAGCGCTCTTTGGCCAGCCGATCCCCTGCTTGGAAATGTCGAATTTTCCTGGGCAGTGTGGGTATACTCTGCGCCTGTTGGTTACTTTTAAGACGATTGGTAGTTCTTCCATGCAGAAATGGCTCGTACGCCTGTTAATAGTGATGATGTTGGGTGCTGTACTTGGCGTCGCCAGCCTCATCGGTATCTACTTCTACATCAAACCCCAGTTGCCGGATGTGTCGGCCCTGCGTGACGTCAAGCTGGCCACCCCCATGAAGGTGTACAGCCGCGACGGCGAATTGATCGCCCAGTTTGGCGAAATCCGTCGCATCCCGCTGCAACTGAGCGATATCCCTCAGTCCATGATTGATGCCGTGCTGGCCACCGAAGATGCCCGTTTCTACGAGCATCCAGGCATAGACCCCATCGGGATCCTGCGTGCCGCCACCGTCTGGGCCGTCTCGGGCAAACCCCAACAGGGCGCCAGTACCATCACCCAGCAGGTGGCTCGTAACTTCTTCCTGACCAATGAAAAGACCATAGTGCGCAAGGTGAAGGAGGTCTTCCTCGCCTGGCGTATCGAACAGAATCTCACCAAAGACGAGATATTGACGCTCTATCTCAACAAGATACCGCTCGGCTATCGCTCGTTCGGGGTCGGCGCCGCCGCCCAAGTCTACTTTGGCAAAGATGTAAAAGAGCTGACCCTGGATGAGATCGCCATCATCGCCGGTCTGCCCAAGGCGCCTTCCATGCTCAATCCCATCCGTTCGCCAGAGCGCGCCTTCGCTCGCCGCAATGTGGTACTGGGTCGCATGCTGGATACTGGCAAGATAACCCAGGCCCAGTATGACGAAGCCAGCAAGATGCCCATCAAGGCGCGCTACCATGGCGCCGAGACCACGCTCCATGCCCCCTATCTGGCCGAGATGGTGCGTCAGAAGATGGTGGACCAGTTTGGTGAAGACGCCTACACCATGGGCTTGCATGTCTACACCACGGTCAGCGCCGACCGCCAGCGGGCAGCCAAGAAGGCACTGCTCGATGGCATCACCGATTACGACACCCGTCACGGTTACCGTGGCCCCAGCGCCCAGCTCTGGAAAGAGGGTGAGGCTCAGTGGGACTACAACCAGATAGTCGCGCACCTCAACAAGGAGCCTGCCTACGATCCCCTGATCCCGGCCGTGGTCACCAAACTCGCCGACAAGAGCGCCAGCATAGTGCTCAAGAACGGCAAGCAGGCCGAACTGAACTGGGATGGCATCAAATGGGCTCGCGCCTTCATCACCGACTCGCGCCAGGGCAATGCCCCCAGGGCGGCGAGGGATGTGCTGAAAGTCGGCGCCCAGATCTGGGTACGAGAACAGGGTGAGGCCCTGATCCTGGCGCAGATCCCTGACGTCAACGCGGCCCTGGTCGCCATGAACCCGACCGATGGCGCCATCGAAGGTCTGGTGGGTGGTTTCAGCTTCGAACTATCCAAATTCAACCGGGTCGAACAGGCACGTCGCCAGATCGGCTCAAACATAAAGCCATTCCTCTACGCCACCGCCCTTGAGCAGGGTTATACCCTGGCATCCATCATCAATGATGCCCCCATCAACCAGTGGGATCCCTCCAAGGGCCCCATGTGGCAGCCCAAGAACTCACCGGCCGTCTACGATGGTCCGACGCCGCTGCGCATTGGTCTGGCCAAATCCAAGAACGTGATGTCGGTGCGCCTGATGCGCGCCATCGGTCTCGATACCTACATGGATGGCCTGGTCAAGTTCGGCTTCCCTCGCGAACACATCCAGCGCAATGAATCCCTGGCACTGGGTGCCGCTGAATTTACGCCGATGGAAGTGGTGCGTGGTTTCTCCATGCTCGCCAACGGCGGTTATCAGGTCACCCCTTACTTCATCAGCGAAGTCAGAGACAGCTTCGAAACCCTGCTGTTTGCCGCCAACCCGGCCGCCGCATGCCGGGGTTGTGGTGCTCTGGCTGCCGCCGACATGAACGCTCCCGAGGCCTATCTTAATGTGGAAGGTGATTGGCGTGCTCAGTGTGCCATCGACCCTGTGGTGCCCAACAACCTGGCCCCGCAAACCATCAGTGCCCAGAGTGCCTTCCTTATCACCGATACCCTGACCACGGCCATCTGGGGTGGACGTGGCTGGATGGGGACAGGCTGGCGTGCGGCCCGCGACCTCAAGCGCCACGATATCTCGGGTAAAACGGGGACCACCAACGAATCGCGGGATGCCTGGTTCTCAGGCTATACCCCGAATCTGGTGGCGACCGCCTGGATAGGTTTTGACAATCATCAGCGGGCCCTGGGCCGTGTCGCCTACAACGCCAACATGGGACGCGACCAGACGGCCGGTGGTGAATTTGGCGGCAACGCCGCCCAGCCTATCTGGATCGACTTCATGAAGGTGGCGCTCAATAAGGTACCCGAGCAACCGATGCCGGTCCCCGAGGGCATCATCAAGCTGCCGGTTGACGCCAGCACGGGTCTCTTGACCCACAGCGGCAATGCCACCACCGAGTATTTCAAGGAGGGCACGGAGCCAACCCGTTACTCGGCACCCGTCTCGAACGGCAACAGAGTCTATGGGGAGGATGGCTATTTCGGTGATGGCGACAGTCCCGTCTCGACCGACGACCTGTTCTGATCCAGGCCCGCCAGGCGGGCCTATGGCAATCAAAAAAAACCGGCGCCTCTGCGCCGGTTTTTTATTGCCGCTCAAACACTGAGCTGCGCTTTGTGCTGTTCATGGCTCAACTGGCCAACTGCACCTTCATCAGGGCGCGGATGCGGGTCGCCAGCTCGTTAAAACAGGGACGACGCACCGAATAGTGGCGATAGAAGAGTGAGATGGCGCGTCCAGGTACGGGGTCAATCACGGGCCTGTAGCTCACCCCCCCCTCGTCGCGATTGGCAGGCACGGCCAGGCGCGGGATCAGCGTCATGCCGCTGCCTGCCGCCACCATGTTGCGCAGGGTCTCCAGGCTGGTTCCCTGAAAACGCACATCCTCCCCCACCCCGGCTGCGAAGCAAAAACCCATGGCCTGATCCCGCAGGCAGTGACCGTCGGCCAGCATCAGCAGCTTCTTGCCCTTGAGGTTGCCCAGCGGCACAGCCTTGGCGTGGGCTTCGGGGTGCAGTCGGGGTACCGCCAGCCACATGGGCTCTTGGTACAGCGGCAGTGAACCAAAACCCTCCATGCCATCCAGTTCGGCCAAAATGACACAGTCCAGCTCCCCTTCCTCCAGACGCTTCATCAATACCTGAGTCTGCTCTTCGTAGAGGTAGAACTCGAGCTGGGGAAAATGCTCACGCAGATCCTGGATGATATGGGGCAACAGATAGGGGCCCACCGTGGGGATGAGGCCGATGTGGATCTCCCCTGACATGGGCTCGGCGAAGTGCTGGCCGATGTTCTTTAGCTCGCGCGCCTCACGCAACACCTTGCGAGCCTGCTGGGCCATGGCATCACCGGCGGGGGTAAAGAGCACCTTGCGGGAGGTGCGCTCGATCAAGATCACCCCGAGTTCATCCTCCAGCTTGCGCAACTGGCCACTCAGGGTCGGCTGGCTGACGAAGCAGCGCTCCGCCGCCTTGCGAAAATGTTTCTCCTCTTCCAGCGCTACCAGGTATTCGAGATCGCGAAGGTTCATATATCCCCACTGCTGACGGGCAAAAATCGACCCCTAGCATGCCCAATAAGTGCTTGAAGAACAAGGCAACCTAGTCGGCCAATCGTGCCAGAAACCCAGGCACATCTCCCAGATAGGGAGCAATGTCGAGCCGCTCCAGCGTCTCGCCACGCGCCAGCCCTAGGGTCGGGTACCCCTGACCCTTGAGCCGGGTTAACCAGCGCTGGCTCTCGAGCAGGGCTGGCTCCAGCGCCTGGGCCTCATAGGCATGATGGAAGGCAACTTCGTCCACCCCCTGTTCGGCGGCGAGACCGGCCAGCCGCGCCACGTCCCCGACCCAGAGGCCATCCCGATAGTGGGACTCCTGGATCCGTTGCAACATGGTCAACTCGTCGCCCCCCAGAGATCCGAGCGCGAGTATGGCGCGAATGGGCGGCTCGGAATCGAGGAACAAGCCCTCGCTCAGCAGCAGCTCGTCGAAGTAGCGTGTCCCAAATGGCTGACCGGTCAGGGCCTGGATCCGCTCGTCATGGGGCCTGACATAATCACGCAGCGCCGCTCCCATCGGCTGGCGACGCGGGCCCAGCCAGAGGCCTCCCGGGTGCAACTTGACCCTCACCCCGGTCTGCCTCGCGGCCGCTGCAAGCAGGGGGGCCGCGCCATAACACCAACCGCAGAGGGGGTCATAGATGTAGTGCAATGTCGTTTCGTTCATCTTCATGGCATCGTATCCAACTTGAAAAAACCGGGCCAAGGGCCCGGTAAAAAACACAGGGAAGCAGGCTTATTGCTTTACCACTTCATCTCGCCAGTTGCGACCTTGGCGCCGATAGCCAGACCGTCATCGGCAGGCAGCGCCGGGAAGGCCTGCTTCATGCCTTGGATCAGGCTGTCTGAGCCCTTGGCCTTGGCCAGCTCCTGCTCGAAACGCTGCACATAATCGCGGGTGAAGGTCACCGCCTCGGCGCCCTTGGGTTCGGCGCCCAGGAAGTGGCCCGGGATCACGCGAGCAGGTTGCATCGCCAGCAGCTCATTGAGGGTCTTGACCCACTGCGCCCGCGCCGCCTTGGTCTGGCTGTCTGCCATCCAGACATGCACTCCGTGATAAACAGGTACGCCACCCAATGCGGTCTTGATAGAGGGAGCCCACAGATAGGCGCTCGGGGTATTCATTGCCTTGATCTCGATCCGCTCGCCTTCCAGCGTCAGGTGGGATGCCGTCATCACCTCGGGGACTATCAGGCTCTTGGGCGCCTGGTCGCCCAGTATGGGGCCCCAGTAAGCCAGCTTGGCATCCTTGGTCGCCTTGATATGGTCAACCACGTGTTGACTGGCCACTATCTTGGCGTTCGGGAAGGCGGCCTTGAGAGGCTCAAGACCGAAATAGAAGTCAGGATCGCCACCACTGATGAAGATGGTGGTCAGCGTCTTGCCACTCTTGTGCAGCAACTCGACCAGCGCCTGGCCATCACCGACCCCGAACTGGGCATCGACCAGTATGGCCTCCTTGTCTCCTGCCACTATCTCGGAAGAGACCGGGAAGATCCCCTGCTCGCCCGGATTGTAGACGGTCACCGTCAGAGGGGCAGCTAGTGCGGCGCCGCTGAGCAGTGTGGTGGCCAGGGTCAGGTTGCGAAGTGCGTGCTTGTTCATTGCGTCATTCCTAATGATGGATTCGGGATGAACAGAGTTTATTAGAACGGTTGAGTTGCAAATACCGCATAATAGTCACCTCACTGTTGCATAAATCGAGCATATAGAGGCAAACATGGATCGACTGACCGCCCTGCGGGTCTTTGTCAGCGTGGTGGAGCAGGGCAGCCTGAGCGCCGCGGGAGAGCAGCTTGAGATGTCGCGGGCCATGGTGTCACGCTACCTGGCCGAGCTGGAGCGCTGGATGGGAGCCCGCCTGCTACACAGGACCACTCGCCGCCTCAGCCTGACCGGCCCGGGTGAGGAGGCGCTGCTGCGAGCTCGTACCATGCTGACCCTGGGCGAAGAGATGGAGCAGCTGGCAGTGCAGAACCAGGATACCCCCAAGGGCTTGCTGCGCATCACCAGCAGCTACTCCCTCTCCGAGGCCTTGCTGGTGAACATCGCCAATGACTATCTGGCCCGTTATCCAGGCACCGCCATCGACATATTGCTGTTGGACAGAACGGTCAATCTGGTGGAGGAGCGCATCGATCTGGCCGTGCGGATCACCAACGATCTGGACCCCAATCTGGTCGCCCGTCGGCTCGGCACCTGCCACTCGGTGGTCTGCGCCAGCCCGGCTTACCTCGCCAGCCATCCGGTACCGCAACAGGTGCAAGATCTCGCCTTGCACAACTGCCTCACCTACACCTACTTCGGCAAGAGCCTGTGGCAATTTGATGGTCAACAGGGCCCCCAGTCGGTCCCCGTCAGCGGCAATCTGAGCGCCAATATATCGAACCTGCTTCTGGCCGCCACGCTGGCGGGCACAGGCATCAGCCTGCAGCCCCACTATTCGGTTAAAACGCATCTCGAACGAGGTGAGCTGGTGGCCTTACTGCCCGACTGGCAACCCAAGCAAATGGGCGTTTACGGTGTCTATGGTACCCGCAAGCAGATGTCTCCCTTGCTGCGCAGTTTCCTCGACTTCATGGTCGCGCGCATGGCAGCCGATCCACTCTGGCAATGAAAAAGGGGCCTTGCGGCCCCTGATAGGAAAAAGAAGGATCAGGCTTCGAAGCCGGTCAGCACCACTTGCTCTTCCCCCTCTTGCTCGATGAGGAAAATATCCTTGTATGCCATATAGATGGAGTAGTTGAGCGCAGGCAACACCACCAGCAGGCCAATCAGCATCAGCAGGGTGCCGAGTAGCAACATCACGCAGCCCAGCAAGCCCCACCAGAGGAAGGGCCACATATTGCGCTGACAACCGATGAAGCTCAGCTTGGCGGCCTGCCAGGCTCCGACATCATGGAAATAGATGAGGGCGGGGGCAAAGGTCACCGCCATCAATACCGGCACCAGCAGCAGCATCCCCAGCAGTACGCAGAGCAGCACGCCCCTGGCCTGCTCCACCGTCAGGGAGAGCTGTTCGGGATCCTGGCTGAACAGATCACTCAGCCCCCACAATGAGAGCAGTCCGAAACAGAGCATGGCGATCAGGGTGAAGAGACCAAGGGCAAACAGCCCCCCCATGATCAGTGGCGTCAAGCGATGGCGAAAGCCTGCGAACAGGTCGGAGAAGGTCAAGCGCCCCTGCTCATCCCCCCCCTTGGCCACCACCATCCAGCCGGCCATCCACACCATGTAGAGCAGTTGGGAGATGAAGCCTCCTGCGGGCAGCTGTTCGATCAGCAGGCCAACCCCCAGCCAGAGCAGCAACATGGCGACGCTCAGTCCCATGCCCTTGTTGAAGATATCGAATCCGCTACGGATCCATAACCAGCCACGTCCTATGGGATGACGCTGGGGTTCGGTGCGCAGGGCGCTCTGGGTACTCATCATGTTGCCTCGATCGGATGGGCGGGCAGAGGGCGGCTCAGGGCACAGTCACCGTCACCATGACGGTGGCCGTATAGGGCCCGGTTCGTACCGGCTGACCGGGCAGCTTGGTCGGATACACCCTCACCCTGTAGTCAGTCTTATGGGTGCTTTGCGAATAGGGTACCTCGATGGCTGTATCAAATGGAATAGGGGTATCCGTATCCTGTTGGAACAAGCCAATACCGACCCCCGCCAGGCTGGTGCTGATGAAGTTGCCCTGGCTGGTGAGGGCGCCACCAAAACGGTAACTGAGCGGGATCACATAGTCGCTCGGGATCTGGCTGCAGGTCACACTCACGTTGACGCTGCGCGGAGCATAACCCTGTGGCACGCCCCCCTCGACGAAGGCGCTCTGGGCCACGGCGCCGAGATCCAGGGGGATGCTGGTGCCCGCCGGAAACTGACAACTCGGAGTCGAGGTGATGCTGATATTCATGGCCAGCCGGCTGAACTCGTTACCAACCGCAGTACTGGGCATAGCGGCGCGGCGCACGAAGAGGCTGGCGACAGTGCCGCTGAAGGTTTGGGTCCCCGTAATCCCCTTGAGCAATTTGAGGGTATATCGCCCACCATTGACGCTGATCCCCCCTAGCACAGACACATTTAACAGCCCCCCCACACAAACGGACAACAGACCTGTCGTTGTGTTGTTGAAGGGGACGGTTTGATACCCCCCTCCGGCATTGAACTCCGCCTTGAGACCGAAATAATCATTGAGTTTGATCAGGGTGCCCAGGGGGTCGGCAATGGTCGGCAAGGTGGTGGTCCCCTGGTAGTAAACCGTCATCAAGAGACCAATACCGATGCCGGTACAGTCGCAGGTCGCCGTACTGGTGGTGGCAAAACTGCCAGTGGCCGTATCCCCCGGTTGATAGACGCTGGCAGGGTTGGTCACCGGGACTGTAGCCAGGAAGGGGCTGGTGCACTGGCCGTTGACGGCGTTTGCCTCGGGCAGGCAGCACAGCGCGCCGAGCAAGACCACTCCCCACATACCCACTCGCCGAGTCACCGGCCGGGCCCAATTCACCCACGTATGGTTTTTGAAACTTATCATCCTGCCCCCTGCCCCAATCGAAAATCCTGCTCATGATAATTGCCATCATCATCAATCCAGCGCACTCGGCCACGGGCACCTTGCAATGGGGCCTCACTCCCCCCCACCATGGGCAGGAACAGCTTGCCCAGAGGCGGGATCAGGGCGGCCTCTTGCCAGACTAGGGGCTTTTTACCATGGGAGATCAACACCTCGCTCAGGCTGATATAGAACCCACCGGGATTGAACACAGTCACCCCCAGCCCCGGCCCGGTTTGCCAATTCAGCCGAGTTACCGCCTCCCTCACTGAACCAGGCAGGCCAGCGGGTCGATAGAGCAGCTTGATGCGAGTGCGATAAGCGAGCTGCACCCTGGCCCCGTCAGTGACCGCATTGGGGGGCAGACCCAGCACATTGAGCCAGAACAGGGATTCGCGATCCTGCACCAGACTCTTGGTATCAGTCCCGTAAACACGCAGCGTCTGGCCCTTGCCCCCCCCAAGCCGCATCATGGGAGGGGTTACCAAGAATGGCGCCTTGCTTTGACTCGGTCCCTGCTGCGCATCCCCCTCATCGACCCAGACCTGCAACAAGTTGGGCCGCGGGTCATCGTTGAACACCCTGAGACTGGCTTCCGGTGCCCCGCCCGGATAGATGAGACGCGTCGTCATCAGATTGATGGCTGCCCGCCCCTGCTCTCCCCACAGGAGGAGCGAGCACAGCATCAGACAATAGAACCCGCCTCTTTGCATCATGGTGTCTCCTCCGGCTGGCAGAGCGCGGTCACCTGCTGATAGGGAATGGCAGGGTCCGGCTTGGGTTGTCGATAGTCCAGACGGCAGCGCTGGCTTCCCTCCTTGCCCCACTGCACGTGCAGCTGACCCTGCTCACCACGCACGAAGATGAGCCCCCCCTGGCCGACCACGGCCACCGAGCGGCCACTGCTATCGATCACATCGGCGCCAAACGGCAGCGTTATCCGATCCGGTAGCTGGGCCTGCACCAGCAAGGGTTGACCAATATGGGTCTCATAGTCGAGTTTGACGATGGCGCCGCGCCTCGGGGCCACCATCTGCGCACTGCCATCTATCTCCACGTCCACCGGCAGGCCGCCCGGATCCAGACTGATGATGTTGTTACGATAGGGATTGAGCCCGGCCAATACCGCATAACCATCCCCATCGACCTCGCTGCCGATGCCATGGCTTATCTTGGCCCCCTGGGCGCCCTTGGCTTCCACCAGCGCCATTGTCTCCCCCTGCGTCTGCCCCAGTACCCACCCATCTTTATGTACCAGCAAGGTCCCCTTGGCCGAAGCAACGTACTGGGAGTAACCATCTCCCTGGCTGGTACTGGCCCCAAGTTGAGCCGCCGCCCCCTGATACTGCAAGTTGCCGCCATAGCCATAGTGGCTGGGTGCCCCGCCCCCATTCTTGCTGGCGTAGAGCCCGTAATAGAGCAAGCCATCACGCGCACCACCATTGAGATCGGCACGGGCGCTGTAGCCCTGTCCCTCCTGATAAGAGAGGGTGCTACTCAGTCTTGGCCCGCCGAGCGCTTCACCGATGGGAATGCTGAGACTCAGTACATATTGATCCCCGCCGTCGTCTTCATTGAGGGAGTGACTGACCGAGAGGGAGAGACTGCCCCAGCTAAATCCCTTGTTGTAACCCAGCTGGAAGCTGCTGTTGTTCGGCTCTCCCCCCCAGTAGTTGCGGGCGATGCCGCTGAAGTAGAGATCGCCCAGCTCTCCCACCGGCTGGCTGATGTTGAGCTGGAAGCGGTTGCGCTCCCGCTGCAACACATTGAGGCGATCCCCCTGCAATGCCGCCACATCATCAAGATCCAGATACCCCTCACTCGAGAATCGGTATGCGGCCAGAGTGAAGTAGGTGCGGGTGTAGTCCAGCTGCTTGCTGTAGGTCACCCGATAACTCTGCCCCGACAGATCCCCGGCTAATCCGGACTCGGGGGGAAGATCCCGCGCCCAGGAACCGGTGAGATCGAGTGCCAGGGCACCATAATCGGATCCCACCGCCAACCCCCCCAGCAGGGCGCCATAATCTTGCGCCGCAATAGTGCCGCCATAGAGCGTCAGGGTATTGGAGAGGCCACGCCTGTAGGTGCCTTGCAAGAAATTGGGGCCATCCGCTCCATCATCATTGCGATATTGTCCCAGGGTCAGGCTAAACCGGGAGGCATCGGTGCGCAGCATCTGCACCACGGAGGAGAATGGCAGGGTGAAGCTGCGCTCACGGCCATCCGCCTCTGTGATGGTCACATCGAGATCCCCCGCAAAACTGGTGGCATAGAGATCGTCGATGGCGAAAGCACCTGGGGCAACCTGGGTCTCATAGATGAGCGCCGTTCCCTGACGGATGGTGACCCTGGCATTGGTTTCGGCGGTGCCGCGTACCACAGGGGCAAAGCCACGTTCAAAATCCGGCAGCATGGCATCATCGCTGGCCAGCTGCACCCCCGTGAAGGGCACACTGTCAAAGCTGTCCCCCGGGGTAAAATACTCTCCCAAGGTGAGCTGGGCTCTGTGCACCGTGATATCCCGCTGGGCATAGCTGTTGAGCGCTTGATAGTCCCCTTCGCTCTGAAAGGAGCCGTTATGACGTAAACGCCAGCTCCCCAGATTGAGGCCGGTATTGAGGTTGATGTTGCTGCTGAGCCGGTCTGATGCGCCTTGCTGGTCGCTGTAGTAGAGGTTGGCGTTATAACCGACAAAACCGGCATTGATCCCCTCCACCCACTGATCCGGTCCCACATAATTGCGGCGTACTCGCCCGACATAGGCCTGCGGCAGGCTGAGGGCACCCGTCAGGCTAGGTAGGTCCAGCGTGAAACGGGCCTCAGGCACCAAAGCGTCGACTTCGATGCAATCGCTCTGCAGCAGGGCGTTAACTGTCTCCTGATCAGGAAGTTGGTCTATCAGCAAGCCCCACTGCTCGACCTGACCCGCCTTGAAGCAGAAGCGGGGTGACTGGGGATCCGCGCTCGCCCTCACCTCCAGCTGCTGGCTCAACTTGTCCTGGCCATTAATGATGATATCGAGTTGATACATGCCTGGTGGCACAAAATCGGCGCGGGAGAAGCGGGTCAGGTCGATGTCCATGCCAAGCGCATCGAGCAGCTGACTATTGAACTCCACCGGTTCGGGAGCCGCTACCGCCTTGGCTTGCACGGTCTCAGCGGCCATTGCGACATGACCGATGAGCAGCATTATAAGCAGGAAAATACGTGTAACCCGGCAAGATATCCGGCAAGGGGGGAGGTAAACATGATGGCCAGTCATCGACACGGCGGCAGGGAGATCACTGGCAATCACGGCGCACCCCCCTCCAGATACAGACTGACATCGAATGCGGGAAGACCTGATGCCGGGCTTACTCCCCCGGCCCGGTGCTCGTCAGTTGAACGCGAATCGGCCCACCTCGCGGGCACCATAATCATTAAGCCAATAGAAGGTCACCGTCTTGGCCTGCACTGGCCCGCTCAATCGTTCCAGAGGAAAATCAAAGCTGGCCCCAGGCGCCACCATGCCACCACTGCGATTGGCATACTGCCCGGCCTGAACCGTCGTCAGATCGAGATGGCTGATACTGACGTGGTAACTGCTCGGGTTGCTGGCACGCAGCACATAGCCACTCGTCTGATGCAGTAGTTGCCACTGCAAACCATTGGCGGATTTCTGGATGTCACCGGCTAGCCCCTGGGGCCGGTAGAACAGCTTGATGCGAGAGCGAAAGGCGAGTTGCACCAGATTCTGACCCGCCACGGCAGACTTGGCGCTGGGCGGCACCTCCAGCACATTGAGCCAGAACACCGACTCCTTGTTGGATGGCAACCCTTGCCCCACATAAGCCAGGCGCAGGGATTGGCCTCGCAGGGCCTCTATTCGGGTAATGGGGGGAGTAATGAGGAATGGCAATCTGTCGGCACCGGGTCGGATCCGACGATCGCCGCTGTCCATCCAGATCTGTACCAACGCGGGCAGCGTGCCCTTATTGGTCAGCTCCAGCGTCACCTCACGGGCCGTGGAGGGATAGATGACCCGGGTGCCAGATATCTGGACCTGGCCCCAGGCCAACATGGGCAAGATCACTACCCCAGGGAGCAGAAACCGGCCGCACATGCCACCCAGACGGGCCAGACGCCATGCCATGCTCATGGGGCTGATCTCAGTGATAGTCGAGCGAGTAAATGAGATCAGCGGACACCAACCCTGCCCCCACAGCCCCAGTGGCTATGTATTGGGCGCTGTAATAGAGGGTGGCATCGCCGGTCGCATTGAAATCAACCAGCACATCGTTGCCCGTGTTATCTCTCAGATCGATAGGCGTACTGTCGGATGCGAGGATCTGCACCTCCACATTCGCTGCCGGATTCTTGCCCCCGGACGCCACCGCTTTGTTGCTCAGGTTGCCGGTGCTCTGGGCCACGCCAAAGTTCTCGAAATAGGCCCGCACCGAGCCCGTTGTCGGGCAACTGGTGAGCTCCAGATTGAAACCTGTCGCACCGGCAGTTACTCCCAGACCGGAGAGCGCATTGGTACTGACGGTGGGCAGGGTCACAATCGCCGAGGCACTGCCGCCGTTGACAGAGATGTCGCAGGTTCCCGCCGTGACCTCCCCAGTGATCGTTATGGTGCCATTGAAGGCCAAGACAGACCCCGAGGCCAGCAAGCTGGCCGAGAGTCCAAGAGCCACAAGAAGATTTATTTTCATCACAACCTCCACCTAACCCGTTGGGATAGCTCAACTCGGTGTGCTGGCAATGCTCTGTTTTCTATCTCCGGCACATCATCCTTGATGGGTGTCATTTAACGACCAAAATTAATGACTTATTAGTAAATAGCACAACCTGTGGCGCTGTGCCTGTCGCAGGCCAAATATAGAGAAAGCCCCAAGTGAACCATTCCTTGTTTCAGGGGGAAGTACTATTCAACCTGGAGATGTCAGACAGATAAACGAGGATGTGGCATCATAACCCCTTTGCAATTTTCCCCTATCCGGAGTGGTCATGCGCCTCTTGTTCCCCCTCTGTCTGCTGCTGTGCAGTGCAGTCTTGCAGGCTGAACCCAGCTTTATCAGCCGTCTGCTCAATCAACCCGTTCCCGGTGGCGTTGCCGTGATCCCTCTCGATGAGGGTAGCCAGACACCCGCTCCTCGCTATGAGGGAAAACCCGTATTGGTGGTCAAGGAACAAGATAAACAGTGGATCGCCATCGTCGGCATTCCGCTCAAGAGCAAACTCGGTGGGCATCAGCTCGACCTGGCCGATGGCCGCACCCTCGCCTTCAAGGTCGAAGACAAGCACTACCGCGAGCAGCACATCAAGCTCAACAACAAGCGTCAGGTCAATCCCAACCCGGATGATCTCGCCCGCATCCAGCGCGAGCTGGCCGAGCAGACCCAGGCTTATCAGACCTTTAGCCCCATCCAGCCGAGCAACTTGCTGTTCGACAAGCCGGTACAGGGACCCCTCTCCAGCCCATTCGGACTGCGGCGCTTCTTCAATGGCGAGGAGCGCAATCCCCATTCAGGGCTCGACTTTGCGGTCGGTGCCGGCACCCCCGTCAAGGCTCCCGCGGCGGGCAAGGTCATCCTCGTCGGTAACTACTTCTTCAATGGCAACACCGTCTTTGTCGATCACGGCCAGGGGCTGATCAGCATGTTCTGCCATCTCTCCAAGGTGGATGTGACTGTGGGTCAGAGCCTGCCCAGGGGCGGTATTCTCGGTCGAGTCGGCTCAACTGGCCGCGCCACAGGTCCCCATCTGCACTGGAACGTCAGCCTCAACGACAGCCGGGTCGATCCCGCCATCTTTATCGGTGCCTTCAAACCCTGACCTCGACTATCGAACAGACAGAAAAAAGGCAGCCATCGGCTGCCTTTTTTCTGTCATTCATCCGTGCTCTAGGTTCAAGGGGTGGCGCGGCCATGCAGCGCAGATTCCTGGCCCATGGCCCAGATCATGATGGCCACCAGCAGGGCACTGCTGCTGGGCAGGGCCAGCCAGACACCGGCCACCCCCCACAGGGTGGAAAATAGCCACAAGAAGCCGCCGATCAGCACCAGCTTGCCGCCGGTGAGCAGGGATGCCAACCGGGCTCGCCCTATGGCCTGAAAATGGGTAGCGCCCACCAGCAACAATCCCTCCAGCGGCAGGCCCCAGAAGTAGAGCCAGATCCCCAGCGTCGCCACAGGTAACAACCCAGGATTGTCACCGGCAAACAGATAAACGGCCCCTTCTGGCCAGAGGTAGAGCGGAAACAGGGCCACCAAGGCGATAGCGAGGGTCGCACCGAGCGCCAGGTTGCGAACGCGAATGACCCTGTGCCACAGACCGGCCCCGGCATTGAAGCTGGCGATGGGCTGGATGCCCATGGCGATCCCCTCGAAGATGAGATAGAAGAAGGCCTCGGTGTAACTGATCACGCCATAGGCGGCCACATGCAACGAGGTGCCCACCCCTAGCAGGGCCTTGTTGTGCATGGCCAACACCACGGAGAGATAGAGGTACATCAGGAAGCTGGAGAAGCCGAGTTGCAACGTCTGGCCAATTTGACGCCAATCCGGACGCAGGCTGTCCCAACGAATGCGTAGCTGGCTGCGGCGGCCGAGGAAGTGCCACAGACAGAGCCCCCCCGTCATCGCTTGTGAGAGCATGGTGGCGATGGCGGCCCCCGCCAGCCCCCATGGCAACACGACCATCAGCAGATAATCGAGCAGCACATTGAGCACGCCTCCGGCCACCAGGATCCAGGTAGCCAGACCTGGACGGCCATCGTTGCGCAGCAGGGCAGTAAAGGCCATGGAGAGCACGGCGAAGAACCCAAGCAGGGCGTACCAGTCGAGGTAGGCAATGCCGGCCTCGAACACGGCGCCCTCGGCCCCCATCCAGCGCAACAGCGCATCCCCATAGATGAGACCGATGCCACTGAGCAGCAAGGATGCCAGCAGCACCAGCAGCAAGGCATTGCCGACAATCAACCGGGCCAGTTCCGACTCCCCCTTGCCCTGCAAGAAGGAGACCCGGGCGCTGGCGCCCATGCCGATGAGGGCACCTACCGCATAGAGCACGGCGCAGATGGGATAGGCGAGCATCATGCCCGCCAGACCATCCTGGCCCAGAATGTGGCCGACGAAAATGCCATCTATGGTGACATAAATACCCGTGACCAGCATGGCGGCCACGGTCGGTGTGACATAGCGCAAGAACAGACGGCCGAGTGGGGCAGTGCCCAGATCCAGGGTCGACATAGGACTCTCAACAACGAAACAGGA
This sequence comes from Aeromonas sp. BIGb0445, assembly GCF_024809075.1. NCBI lineage: Bacteria > Pseudomonadati > Pseudomonadota > Gammaproteobacteria > Aeromonadales > Aeromonadaceae > Aeromonas > Aeromonas sp. BIGb0445. The sequence continues at coordinate 132,353 of NZ_JANUES010000001.1, read as the reverse complement.
GGGGGCAGAATAATAGCCAAACAAAGCCATCCCTACCCGTTATTTATGTTACGAATCATTAATATGTAAAACTTTACCCGCCCAGAGCCCTGCTTTAGGCTAGGACTCTTCTCTCGAACGGAAACGAGCCTCATGTTGCAACGCCTGCTCCCCCTACTTTTCCTCTGCCTTCCCCTGCTCTCCCAGGCCGATGACGCCACCTCGCAGATAGAGGAGCTGCTCCAGAGCGTGCCCAAGGGCGATGCACCTGAGCATCAGAAGCTGCGGGAAAGCTATCAGCAGGCACTGCAATACGCCCGGGATGCGGAACGCTACCGGGCACAGGGTAAAGCCTATCAACAACTGATGATCGACTACCCCAATGAGTCGGCACGGCTCAAAGATGCCCTGCACAACTACCAGCCCGCCAACAGGGTGCCCCTCGCTAGCCTGAGCGAGGATGCCCTGCGTCAGGCACTGGGGCTGAGCAACAATCGCCAGCTCAACCTGCGCAAGGAGCGTCAGGAGCTGATCGACAACCTCAATCAGCAGGAGATCACCGGCCAGGAGTTTCACCTGCGTATCGATGAGCTGCGCAAGCAGCTGCAACAGACCCGCGCTCAGCTCGATCGGATGAGTTTCAGTGGCGAGTCGGATCGTCAGCATGAGGCATTGCAATTGATGACCCGCCTCAAGGAGCAGGCGCTGTCTGACCGGATCCAGATGCTGGAGCTGGAACAGCTCTCCGCCCAGCAGCGCAGCGATCTTGCCAAGCTCAAGGTGCAGGGGCTCAACCTCGCTATCACGGATGAAGACGAGTGGCAAAATGCCCTCATCGGCCAGCAGAACCTGCTCAGACGCCAGAATACCGAACGCACCCTGGCCCAGAGCGCGCGGCTCAAGGCCCAGCTCACCGCCGACATGCCGCTGCTGCAGGAGCAGCAACAGCAGAACCAGACGCTCTCCATCCAGCTCGGTACCCTGGAAGAGCAGATAGAAAGGGTGCAAGACGAGCAGCGGGATCTGGACAACAGCCTCTCCCACCTCAATGACCTGGTCGATTCGGTACGCGAACAGCTCGAATGGTTGCAGATAAGCAATGCTTACGGTGAAAACCTGCGCAGCAAACTGGCCGACCTGCCCGCCTACTTCCCCCTCGACAAGCTCGAATCGGCCATAGTGCAGTCGCGCATCGCCAAATACCGTTATGAAGGGGAGCAGGAGGGGCTCAAGGATCCGGCTCACGTCAGGGATAGACTGCTCGAAGAGGAGAACAACAAGCTCGACCGCACCCAGATCACAGTGCTCGATAACCTGCTCAAGACCCGCCGCCTGCTGTTGACCCGGCTCAATGATGCCGCCGATACCCTGATCCAGGAGCAGACCAGGCTCAAGCTGCTCTACATCCGCCAGAACAGCAAAATAGACGAAATTCGCGATCTCAGCGCCAGCCATCTGTTCTGGCTGCCGGATGTGCCTCCCCTGACCCCGGCCGTCCTGCTCGGGGTGCCTGCCGCGTTGGGACTGGCATTCGATCCTGCCAACTGGTGGCAACTGCCCCTGGCCCTGGCCGAACAGGGCGCCACCCGCCTCACCTTCATCGTCCTCACCCTGCTGCTGCTATTCGGGCTCTGGATCCGGCTGGCCCGCCATCTGAGCAATTTCAGCCAGCAGATAGCCTCACGGGTCGGCAAGGTAACCCAGGACAAATTCAGCCTGACCAGTCGTTTGCTGCTGCGATCCTTGGTCGCCGCCCTGCCCCTGCCCGCCATGGCACTGCTACTGCGCTACCAGCTGGAGGGAGCCTGGCAATATCCCTTCGCCATCGCCGTCGCCAAGGGGCTCGGCGAGATTTGGTTCCTGCTGCTGGCCCTGCTGCTGGTGCGCCATCTCACCCTGGAGAAAGGCATACTCATTCACCACTTCGGCTGGAGTGGCGTGCAAGTGACCCGCGTCTGGGGCCAGTTCCGCACCCTCTTGCTGATCCTGATCCCCAGCTTCTTCGTGCAGGGCATGGCCGACAGCTATCAAGAGCACGCCTTCTACGACACCCTGGGGCGACTCGCCTTCATCGTGGGGGCGCTCTGGCTGCTGCTCTTCTTCGTGCGCCTCAATCATGAGCGGCTGCCGCTCACCTGGGGACAGGCAGACATGAACAAGCCACATCTGTTGCACCACTTCATCTGGAACGCCCTCATGCTGGCGCCCCTGGTGGCGGTGACCGGTGCCCTGCTCGGCTACTTCTACACCTCCCGCATCCTGCTGCGCCAACTGGAAGTGAGCCTGCTGATGGGGCTCGGTTGCCTGCTGGTCTACTACCTGGCAAGACGCTGGATGCTGATCCAGCGCAGGCGACTCGCCTTCGAGCGCGCCAAGAGCCGCCGCGCCGAGATCCTGGCCCAGCGTGAACGGGAAGAACAAGATGACCTCAGTTCCGAGATCCCGGATGTGGTGGAGGAGCAGGAGCTGGATCTGGACACCATCAGTGCCCAGTCCCTCGGCCTTATCCGCACCTTGCTGATGCTGGGCTTCACCATACTGGTGGTGGTGCAATGGTCCGATCTCAACTCGGCCTTCAGTTTCCTGAGCAACATCGAGGTCTGGCAGGTAAGCAGCAAGGTGGCGGGCATAGAGCAGCTCTCGGCCATCACCTTGCAGGATCTGATGCTGACCCTGTTCGTCTTCATCCTGACGGTGATGACGGCCCGCAACCTGCCGGGTCTGATGGAGCTCACCCTGCTGCAACACCTGAGCCTCTCCCCCGGCACCGGCTTTGCACTGACCACCGTCAGCAAATACATGGTCATCCTGATAGGCGCCCTGACCGGCTTCTCCATGCTCGGCATCGACTGGTCCAAGACCCAGTGGCTGGTGGCGGCGCTCTCGGTGGGGCTGGGCTTCGGCCTGCAGGAGATCTTTGCCAACTTCGTTTCCGGCCTGATCATCTTGTTTGAGAAGCCGATCCGGCTCGGCGATACCGTCACCATCCGCGATCTGACCGGGACAGTCTCCAAGATCAAGACCCGCGCCACCACTATCGTGGACTGGGACAGGAAAGAGATCATTGTGCCCAACAAGGCCTTCATCACCGAACAGTTTATCAACTGGTCACTGTCCGATGCCATCACCCGGGTCAAGCTGCGTATCCGCATCGGCCTGACCCAGGATCCCAAGCGGGTGCAGCAGCTGCTCGAGCAGTGCGTGCGTGAATCCAGCCTGGTGCTGGATACCCCGATCCCCGAGGTGTTCCTGATCGAGTTCACCGACTCGGCGCTCATCTACGAGATCCGGCTCTACGTCAACAACATGGATCACCGGATGCCGATCACCCACGAGGTCCACTCGGCCATCCTGGAAAAACTGCATCAGTTAGGCATGCATCTGCCTCACCAACAAATCGACATTCGGATGAGTCGGGGATGATATGGATAGCGATGCAATTCACGTTGTTCATTGCACCCTGCGGGGCTGGTAGGGTGCAACAAGCGCCGCGCCGTGCACCGACACCGACAACAGGAGCCCGCCAATGCAGATCATCGCCCATCGCGGGGCCAGCAGCCTGGCCCCGGAAAATACCCTCAAGGCCATACGCCTTGCCCTCGAGTTGGGTGCCCCTGCCATCGAGATAGACGTGCAGCAAGCAGATGGCGAACTGTGGGTATTCCACGATCGTCGCCTGGAACGCTGTACCAATGGTCATGGGGTGCTGAGCCGACAACGTGCCGACTACTTGCATGGCCTGGATGCCGGTGAGGGGGAGCCCATTCCCCTCCTGTGGCAAGTCATGACGCTTCTCAAGGGACGCTGTGAGCTGCATATCGAGCTCAAGGGGAGTGATACGGCAGAGGGGGTCGCGGCCCTCACCCGACGTGCCGAGCGCGATCTCGGCTTTACCCCGGAGCAGTGGCTGGTCTCCTCCTTCCATCACCCCGAATTGGCCCGCTTCGGCGCACTGCGCCCCGAGATCCGGCTCGGCGCCCTCATCGCCAATCGCCCCCTGGCCTTCTCCCATGCCGCCGAGGCACTCAATGCCTGGTCACTGAACTGCGACCTCGATTTCGTGGATGAAGCCCTGGTGAGGGATGCCCATGATCGCGGATTCAAGGTGCTGATCTATACGGTCGATCAGTTGGAAGATGCCCGGCAATTACATGAATGGGGGGTCGATGGAATCTTCACCAACAGTCCCGAGCGGATGCTGCAGGACCCTGAGCTGGGTCAAAACGCCACAGACCACGAAAATAAAGGGGTCGAGGGGATAAAGAAGCCGGAAATCGGCCGATAACCTAAGGGACCATAACAATAAAATAATCCATTCTGACTAACGCAGACAGACGCTCACAAGGATGTACCCATGAACCTATCTATCAAAAACAAGCTGGTACTGGCCGTCGGCCTGATCATTCTGATCATTACCGGGCTGCAGGTCTGGTACAACACCAGCCAGCTCAAGAGTGAAACCCAGCGCCTGGTCTGGAACATCATCGACGAGAGCTCCACCTCCAACGTCAAGGGGATCTCCCGCTGGCTCGACTCGCGCATCGGCATGGTCACCTCCGCCAAGGAGGCCTTCACCGATCAGGATGCCCCCATCAGCCACCTGGCCCAGGCCATGAATGCCGGCAACTTCGACCTCGTCTACGCCGGGACTCAGGATGGCAAGATGATCCAGAGCAAGCCGACCGACCTGCCCGCTGGCTATGACCCTCGCCAGCGCCCCTGGTACAAGGAAGCCATCGCCGCCGGCAAGCTCATCATCACGGAGCCCTATGCCGACATCACCACGGGCCAGCTCATCATCACCATCGCCGAGCCTTTCACCCGGGGCAACACCCAGGGCGTCATCGCCGGTGACGTCTCCATCGACAGCCTGGTGCGCGATATCCTGGCCATGAACCAGGAAGGTACCTATGCCGTGCTGGTCGACAAGAGTGGCGTCATCATCGCCCACCCGGACAAGGCGTTGGCCCTCAAGCCCGCCACCGAGATCTCCCCCGAGCTGACCCCTGCCAAGGTCAACGAACTGGCCCATGATGGCGCCATCTCCGACATGGTGATCGGCGGCAAGCTGAGCGTATTCGACCTGACCGAAATTCCCAACTCCAGCTGGTACTTCGGCATAGTGGTGGATGAGGCGGTGGCCTATCAATCGGTGTCGCGCATGGTGACCTCCACCCTGCTGCAGGGACTGCTCACCATCCTCATAGTGGCGGGTTTCTCCTCCCTGGCCATCAGCCGTGCGCTCTCCCCCTTGCAGACCCTGGGTGAGGCCATCGCCGACCTTTCCCGTGGTAATGGTGACCTGACCCGCAGGGTCAAGATTGAGCGGGAAGACGAGGTGGGTACGGTTGCCAAACACCTCAACACCTTCATCGATCGCATCCACGTCATGGTGCAGGACATCTCCAACTCCTCGGGTCAGCTCAATCAGCAGGCCAGCTCCTCTCATAACATGGCGGAGAAATCGAGCCAGGGGCTGGCCCGCCAGCAGAACGAGATCTCCCAGATTGCCACTGCGGTACACGAGATGTCCGCCACCGCCGTCGAGGTGGCCAGCAACGCCGAGCAGACCGCCGATGCGGCGCGCACCTCCTCCAGCAGCTGTGAGCACGGCAAGCAGGTGATTGCCCGCAACCAGAGATCAATCACCGATCTCGCCACCCAGGTGAAGCAAGCCTCCGGCATCATTCAAGAGCTGGAGAAGAACGCTCAGGAGATCAACACCATCCTCTCCACCATCCAGGGCATCGCCGAGCAGACCAACCTGCTGGCGCTCAACGCCGCCATCGAGGCCGCCCGGGCCGGTGAACAGGGTCGCGGCTTCGCCGTGGTCGCCGACGAGGTGCGAGTCTTGTCCCAGCGCACCCACAGCTCCACCGTCGAGATCCGCAGCATGATAGAGACCCTGCAGCGCAACACCCAGGGGGCGGTCAGCACCATGCACGAGGGTCAACTGCTCGCCCAGAACAGCGTGGATGATGCCAGCAACGCCACCCTGGCCCTGGAGCAGATCACCGCCTCCATCAATCAGATCTCCGACATGGCGACCCAGATCTCCAGTGCCGCCGAGGAACAGCGCGCCGTCACCGACGAGGTGAGCCGCAACATACAGGCGGTGAAGGATGTCTCGGACGAGCTGGCCGAGGATGCGGATAGCTCCCGCAACCTCTCCGCCCAACTCAAGAACATCTCGGGAGAATTGAGCAATCAGGTCGGCATGTTCCGCATCTGAGCGCGTTGAAAAAAAACAAAGGGGCCATTCAGGCCCCTTTGTTTGATAAACTCTTTTTGCTTCTGTGGCCATCATTCCCTTTCCCCCCACCTGGCTGTGAGCCCGCTCTCCATCCAGGTAACGAATTTACTCATATAAGTCCCCACTCAGTTATATTCGCATTACTTTTTTGACGCCTTTTTGGCACAAGACCATGCGAATAATTATTATTAAATATTTTTGATAAAAAACTTAAAAACGTTAGGGTTAATACCTAAAAAGAGAGGTGTTTCTCATTTTTTTGACAGAAAACTAAGTACAATCTTGGACTTAAATGACAACGATCCGCAATGCGGCTAATCCGAGCTGACTGAAGGATGGCGATGAATACGGCAGTTTTGTCCATGGAATGGGGTGATTTGCATAAAAGTCACCATTGCCACGCACTAAAACAGAGCAGTTTGACTTGTATCAAGCCTGAATTTTTTTCATAGAGCAAAATCGTGCCTAGCAAATCTATCCCTAAGGAGGCAGATGTGGATATTATCAAGACCGATGTCGCCATCATCGGTGCCGGTGGTGGTGGCCTGCGTGCCGCTATCGCCATAGCAGAAGCCCACCCGGATCTGGAGATCGCCCTGATCTCCAAGGTCTACCCGATGCGCAGCCACACCGTGGCCGCAGAGGGTGGCGCCGCCGGTGTTGTCCGCGACGATGACTCCCTCGAAAACCACTTCAACGACACCGTGTCCGGTGGCGACTGGTTGTGCGAGCAGGACGTGGTCGATTACTTCGTCGAAAACTGTACCCAGGAGATGGTCCAGCTGGAGCACTGGGGCTGCCCCTGGAGCCGCAAACCGGACGGCAAGGCGAACGTGCGCCGCTTCGGCGGGATGAAGATCCCCCGCACCTGGTTTGCCGCCGACAAGTCCGGTTTCCACATTCTGCATACCCTGTTCCAGACCTCCATCAAGTACCCGACCATCAAGCGCTTCGACGAGCACTTCTGCATGGACTTGATCGTGGAAGATGGCCGCGTCCAGGGTGTCCTGACCTTCGATATCCAGAACGGCATCACCCGCTTCATCCAGGCCAAGTCCGTCATTCTGGCCACAGGTGGCGCCGGTCGTGTCTACCGCTACAACACCAACGGTGGCATAGTCACCGGCGATGGCATGGCCCTGGCCTACCGTCACGGTGTGCCCCTGCGGGACATGGAGTTCGTCCAGTATCACCCGACCGGCCTGCCGGGCACCGGTATCCTGATGACCGAAGGTTGTCGTGGTGAAGGTGGCATCCTGGTCAACAAGGATGGTTACCGCTATCTGCAAGATTACGGTCTGGGCCCGGAAACCCCGGTCGGCGAGGCCAAGAACAAGTACATGGAGCTGGGCCCGCGCGATCGTCTCTCCCAGGCATTCTGGCAGGAGCAGCAGAAAGGCCGCACCATCCCAGGCCCCATGGGCGACGTGGTGCACCTCGACCTGCGCCACCTCGGCGAGAAGTACCTGAAAGAGCGCCTGCCCTTCATCTGCGAACTGGCCAAGGCCTACGTGGGTGTGGATCCGGTCAAGGAGCCGATCCCGGTTCGTCCGACCGCCCACTACACCATGGGTGGCATCGAGACCAACGGCCAATGCGCCACCCGCATGCCGGGCCTCTATGCCCTCGGCGAGTGTGCCTCCGTCGGTCTGCACGGCGCCAACCGGCTGGGCTCCAACTCCCTGTCCGAAATCGTGGTGTTCGGCAAGGTGGCCGGTGAGCACGCCGGTGAATTTGCCAAGACCCAGACCCATGGCGACACCCAGGCCCTGGCCGCCAAGGCCGAGCAACTGATCAAGCAGCACCTCTCTCTGCTCGACATCGACGGCACCGAAAACCCGGCCGATATCCGCAACGAATTGGGCCTGTCCATGGAAGCCGGGGTCGGTATCTACCGTACCGAAGAGCTGATGCAGGGCACCATCGACAAGATCAACGAGCTGAAGGCCCGTTACAAGAAGGTCAAGATCAACGACAAGTCCTCTGTCTTCAACACCGATCTGCTGTACGCCATCGAACTGGGCTACATGCTGGACGTGGCCGAAGCCATGGCCCACTCCGCCATCAACCGCAAAGAGTCTCGTGGCTCCCACCAGCGGCTGGATGGATTTGAGGAGCGGGATGACCTGAACTACCTCAAGCACTCCCTCTCCTTCTATAACCAGCAAGGCGCCCCGACCATCGACTACTCCGATGTGAAGATCACTAAATCCCAACCGGCAAAACGCGTCTATGGCTCCGAGGGTGAACAGCAGGACAAGGCCAAAAAGGCCGCGACCATGGCATCCCAACCGGTAGCTGAACAGGTGCACGGTTCCGAGGGTGAGAAACAAGACGAGGCTAACAAACATGGCTGAGATGATCGAAATTGAGATCCTGCGCTACCGCCCGGAGCAGGACAACGAGCCCTGGATGCAGACCTTCCAGGTGCCTTATCTGAAAGAGATGTCCCTGCTGGATGCCCTGCAGTACATCAAGGATCAGCTGGACTCTACCTTAAGCTTCCGCTGGTCCTGCCGGATGGCGATCTGCGGCTCCTGCGGCATGATGGTCAACGGCATTCCGAAGCTGGGCTGCAAGACCTTCCTGCGGGACTACCTGCCGGGCAAGATGAAGATCGAACCGCTCAACAACTTCCCGATCGAGCGCGATCTGGTGGTCGACATGTCCGATTTCATCGAGAAGCTGGAGAGCATCAAGCCCTACATCATCCCGTCTGAGCCGCGCAACCTGTGCGACGGCGAGTACACCCAGACCCCGGCTGACATGGCGAAGTATCACCAGTTCTCCATGTGCATCAACTGTGGTCTGTGCTACGCCGCCTGCCCGCAGTATGGCATCAACAAGAAGTTCACCGGCCCGGCGGCCCTGGCGCTGGCTTATCGCTACAACGCCGACAACCGCGATGGCGCGTCCAAGGAGCGGATGAAGATCATCAGCCAGGATGAGGGTGTCTGGGGTTGTACCTTCGTGGGTTATTGCTCCGATGTCTGTCCGAAGGGCGTGGATCCGGCCGCTGCCATCCAGCTTGGCAAGGTCGAGAGTGCCAAGGACTACATGATCGCCATGTTCAAGCCAGATTGAGATCAGGAGTGAGACCATGAACAACACCAATAGCAAACGTAAGCCTTACGTGCGCGAAATGAAGAAAGACTGGTGGCTGAAGAACGCCTTCTACACCGGTTACATGATCCGCGAAGGCACCAGCATCTTCGTCTCCATCTATGCCGTGGTGCTGATGTGGGGTCTGCTGCGACTGGTTCAGGGTCAGGAGGCGTTCAACGGCTGGCTGGAATCCCTGCAGAGCCCGATCGCCATCCTGTTCCACGTCATCGCGCTGGCAGCCTGCCTGTTCCACGCCAAGACCTGGTTCGCCCTGGCTCCCAAGGCCATGCGCATCTTCCGTGGTGAAGACCTGCTGCCGGAGAAGCCGATCGTCATCGTCCAGTATGTGGCGCTGGCGGTGGTATCCCTGCTTGTCCTGATCATCGTGGCCTGAGGAGATTAATGATGAGACGTTCTGACGAACCCATTTACTGGGGACTCTTTGGTGCCGGTGGCATGGTGGTTGCCATGCTGCTGCCGGTGATTGTCCTCATTACCGGTCTGCTGGTGCCCATGGGCATCATGGACGTGGAGACCATGAGCTTCGAGCGCGTGCACGACTTCGCCAGCTCCTGGTGGGGTGCCTGCATACTGCTGGTCATCATAGCCCTGCCCATCTGGCACGGCATGCACCGCATCTACCACGGCCTGCACGACCTTGGGATCCACACCACCAAGCTGCACCACTATGTGTTCTATGGCTTCGCCTTCCTGGTGTCCGCCATCACAATCGGTCTGCTGATGGTGCTGGTACTCCAGTAATCCTTAGGTTGCCAGCAACAGATGCTAAAACCGGGCCCAGTGCCCGGTTTTTGTTTGGCTGTCGTTTAGCCTGCGGGCTAAGGGCGCGGCGTTGGCCACAGGGCCCGCAGGGAGGCTGGCATGGCAGCGACGTGCAGAGACGGCGTCTGGTGCCAGTCGGCCAGTTTTTGCAGCGCCTTCTCCAGATCCTGCGCCAGGCAGGCGCTCACCCTGACCCCATCCTCCAGGTAGAGGCTCTTGACCTCGAACACCCCCTCCTTGCGATGAGCCTTGGCATCCAGACGCCCCACCAGCTTGCCCCGGCGCAGCAGGGGCAGCACGAAGTAGCCGTATTGACGCTTGGGAGCCGGGGTGTAGCACTCGATGCGGTAGTCAAAGCCAAACAGTTCGCTGGCCCGCTTGCGATCCCACACCAGGGGATCGAAGGGCGAGAGCACGGCTGTGTGGGTCGCCTTGAGAGTGCCAGCCTGGGCCCGGGCCAGCTCATCGGAGAGCGATGCGTGCACGAAGGCGCCGTGCTGCCAGCCCTCCACCCGCACCGGCAACAGCTCCCCCTCGTCCGCCAGCTGATGGAGCAGGGCGTCGTACTTGCCACGGCGCAGCCGGTAGTAATCCGCCACCCAGCCGGTCTTGACCAGCCCCAGCGCCCGGCAGCTGGCCCGCACCATGTCTCGCTGGGCGAGCTCAGGGCTCGGCAGATCCCGCCCATCGTCCCACTCGGGCATGACCCGCTCGGCCAAGTCGTAGACCCGCTGGAAGTTGCGCCGCTCGCGCACCATCAGGCGCCCTGCGGTAAACAGCACCTCCAGGTGGCGCTTCTCCGGCTTCCAGTCCCACCAGCCATTGCCCTTGCCCCCCTTGCGCTCGAAGTCGATGGCCCGCACCGGGCCATCCCGGCGAATCCGCTCGACTATCTGCTCTATCTCGCCGCCGTGGGTCTTGAGCCACTGGGCGGAGAACTTCCAGCCCATGGCGGCGGGATCCAGCATCCGATGGCGCAGCAGCCGGTAATCCTCCCGGGGGACGAAGCAGGCCTCGTGGGCCCAGTATTCGAAGAGATCCCCCTCGGCCAGCAACTGCTCCAGCCAGACGGGATCGTAGTGGCCGAGCCGGCTGAACAGCACCAGATAGGGGCTGCGCGCCACCACAGAGATGCTGTCTATCTGCAGCAGCGCCATGCGGCGGATGCAGGCCAGCAGATCGGCCGGGCCCGCCTTGCGCCTGGGCGGCGCCAGCAGACCCTGGGCTGCGAGTTGCAGATGACGGGCATCCTGAACACTGAGATGAATGGCAGACATGGGGATGGCCTCGGGAGAGTGGATCCCCAGCATGCCCAAAAGTGGCCCGGATGAAAACCGGGCTACACCATGTGGACGCTATCCCCGCTGAAGAGGGCGTCCCTAGGGCTGAATCCTGCCCTTGGCGAGCACGGCCACATCCGGGTGAGGCAGACTCAGTTGTGCGCCGAGCCGCGCTGCCAGCCAGTGAAAGGAGGCGTCGGCGAAAAAAACGATATGTGTGGGATCGTGGCGATAACGCCAATGCCGAAAGCGCTCGTCGCTGAGCACCCGCTGGGTCTGCAACACCAGCAGGCCACCGGGCTTGAGGCAATCCCACAACTGGGTGAGCACGGCGCCTGGCTCGGCCAGATGTTCAATCACCTCGGTACTGGTGATGAAGTCATATTGCCGAGTCAACAGGGCGGGCAGGTCGGCATAGAACTTGTCATAACCGGCCATCTGGTAACCCGACTCGCGCCCCATGGCCAGCAACGCAGGTCCCGGGCCACAGCCGAAATCCAGCCCGCTCGCGGGCGCCGGGATCTGCGCCAGCACCTGACCAAAGGCGCGCATCAGAAACCTGCGGTAGCCGGGGTCATCCACTTCGTTCTGGTGGCCGTCATAGACCCGCTTCTCGGTCGCATCATCCAGCCGATGAACCGGCGCCATGAACACCAGGGCACAGTCGAGGCAGCGGCCATACAGCTTGTCAGCCACCGGCAAGGCATAGTGCCGGGTGCTGCCGCACAGGGGGCAGGCGCAGAGTTCCACACAGACTCCTTACTTGTATCGGGATGAAGCGCGATCTTGGTCGGCGAGCAATGTGCCTGCCCACAGACGCCATGGCAAGGGCGGAGTGCGACTGCGTCATGACCGGACATTATCGGAGCCTATTTTTTCATCTTCTTAATGGTGTCTTAAGTTTGCTCTTTTAGGCTGCACTCATTGACGATGAGGAGATGGCTCATGACGACAGATATCCAAGCCCCCTATCGGCTCGTGCTGGCCGAGCAGCCGCAGCAGAGGGCCGAATTGCAAGCCTATATCCAGCACGCCTATCAGCGTGAATTCGATGCCACCATACCCCACTTTCTCTCTTGCCTCGTCGGTCTCTATCGCGCCGATGGTCTGCTGGTGGGGGCCTGTGGCCTCCAGCTTGCCAGGGATGAGCCCCTCTATCTGGAGCAGTATCTGGAGCAGCCGATTGAAGATGCGATCGCCTGCGGCCTCGGCATCCAGACGGGGCGAGAGCGCATCATAGAGGTCGGCAACTTCGCCTGCCTGACCCCGGGCAATGCGCGCCTGATGTTCGCCGCCCTCACCTGCCTGCTCTGTGACAATGCGTTGGATGTGGTGGTCTTCACCGGCACCGCCAAGCTGCGCAACAGTTTCCATCGCCTGCACCTCGAGCCCGTTGAGCTGGCGAGCGCCGAGCCGCACCGGGTCGGTGAAGACGCTCAGGCCTGGGGGGCCTATTACCAGTGCCAGCCCAGAGTCATGGCTGGCGATCTCGGCCTGGGGCGCCAGATGTTGAGCCAGAACAGTCTGCTGATCTCCCTGTTGGGGCCGATGCCGTCCCTGTTTCCCTGCCAGATGAGGGCATCCTTATGAGCCTGTTCGACACCCTGTTCGATCTCTCCTGTCAGGATCCGCACCGCCCGGCCCTGTGTGACAGCCAGCAGAGCCTGAGTTATGGCGAACTCTGGCCTCAAATACGCAGCCTGGCCTGGCGTCTGGAAGACGCGGGGGTGCGCCGCCTCGCCCTGCAACTCGATAATGGCCTGCCCTGGGCGCTGATCGACCTGGCCTGCGCCCTGGCCAACATCGTCGTGATCCCCGTGCCCCACTTCTTTAGTGCGCAGCAGCAGGCCTGGCTGCTCCAGAGCAGCGGGGCCGATGCCCTGGTCGGCCCTGCCCGTGATGGCTGGCAAGCGGATCACCCCCTCACCCTGCTCGGCGCCGAACTGACGCTGTGGCGCTGCCAGCCAGCTCAGGTCCCAGCCCTGCCAGAGGGTACCGCCAAGATAACCTACACCTCCGGCAGCACGGGGCAGCCCAAGGGAGTCTGCCTCTCCTGGCCCCATCTGATGAGGGTGTGCCACTCCCTGGCCGAACGGGTCGCGCCAGCCGGGGTTGAACGGCACCTGACCCTGCTGCCCCTGGCCACCCTGCTGGAGAATCTTAGCGGTCTGTACGTGCCGCTGCTCACCGGCGCCTGCAGCCGCATCCCTTCCCCGGTCGAGCTTGGTTTCTCCGGCTCCAGCAAGCTGGACCCCATGATATTGGCCGAGGCACTCACACGCTGGCCCAGCCACAGTCTGGTGCTGGTGCCCGAACTGTTGCGCCTGCTGGTCGGCCTGCGCGCCAACCAGCCAGATCTCGCCGGGGAGGTACGTTTCATTGCCGTCGGTGGCGGCAAGGTGGCCCCTGCACTGATCCTGCGTGCCCGCGCCCTCGGCTTGCCCGTCTATGAGGGTTATGGCCTCTCCGAATGCGGCTCTGTCGTGGCGCTCAATGGCCCGGATCAGATGAAAGTGGGTAGCGTGGGGAGGCCTCTGGCCCACTGCCGAGTCAGCATTGCCCTGGATGGCGAGGTCATGGTGGAGGGCGCCACCATGCTCGGCTACCTGGGTGACCCCCAGTGCAACCAGGGCACCCTTGCCACAGGCGATCTCGGCCAACTGGACGAGGAGGGGTATCTGCACCTCACCGGGCGCAAGAAAAATGTCCAGATCACCGCCTTTGGTCGCAACTTTTCCCCCGAATGGATAGAGGCCGAGGCCCAGCTCTGTCCCGCCATCGGCCGCATCGTGGTATTTGGCGACGGTCAGCCCGCCAACGTGGCGCTGATCCAGGCGCTGCCCGGCAGCCATACCCAGCTGGCGCAACAGATCGAGCAACTCAACCAGCAGTTGCCCGATTACGCCCGCATCCACCACTGGCTGCCGGTGGCGCTGGATCAGCACCCCGGCCTGCTGACCGCCAACGGTCGGCCCCGCCGCAACGAGATCTATCACCACTTTTCCCGGCAGATCGAGCAATGCCTGACCCAAGGCCTCACAGGAGAGACCTCATGAGCTTCTATCAGACCCTGCAACACACCACCGCACATGAGCGCGAACATCTGCTCAGCGCGCCCATCATCGAAGCCTGTCGCCGCGGCGAGATCAGCCGCCAGACCTATCTCACCTTCCTGGCCCAAGCCTTTTATCATGTGCGCCACACCATGCCGCTGCTGATGGCCACCGGCGGCAAGCTGGGACAGGAGTATGAGTGGGTGCGCGGCGCCATCCGGGAGTACATCGACGAGGAGTACGGTCATCAGGAGTGGATCTTAAGCGACATCCGCGCCTGCGGCGGTGATGCAGAGGCGGTGCGCCACGGCCAGCCCGAGCAGCCCATCGAGTTGATGGTGGCCTTCCTCTATGACCAGATAGCCCGTGGCAATCCCATGGCCTTCTTCGGCATGGTGCAGGTGCTGGAAGGCACCAGCGTGGCCATCGCGACCACCATTGCCGACCAGCTCAAGAGCGGATTGGGTCTGCCACCCCAGGCGATGAGCTATCTCAGCTCCCACGGCGCCCTGGATCAGGAACACCTCAAGTTCTTCGCATCCCTGATGGACAGGGTCGAGAACCCGGCCGATCAGGGGGCCATTGTTCATGCCGCCAAGGTGGTCTACCGCCTCTACGGCGACATGCTCTACAGCCTGACGGAGCGCCATTGATGGCTGTCATCTGTTCTCTTTCACCCGGGGGGCGCTCGTCATGAATCTTTCCGCAAAGCGCATACTGCTCACCGGTGCCAGCGGCGGCATCGGGGAGGCCCTGGCTCAGGAGTTGGCAGCACAGGGAGCCATCTTGTTGCTGCATGGACGCCGCAGCAGCGCCCTGGAGCGGCTGCGCAAGGGGCTACCCACCCCTGACCGCCATCAACTGCTGGTAGCAGATCTGATGACGGCAACGGGCCTCGCTCAGTTGCTGCAACACCCGGCACTGGATGAGCCCATCGATGTGTTGATCAACAACGCCGGTTGCAACGAGTTTGCCTGGTTGGAAGATCAGAGCAGCGAGCAGGTCGAACGCCAGCTGCGCCTTAACCTGGAGGCCCCTGTTCAGCTCTGCCGCGCCCTCTTGCCCAGGCTCAATCACCCTGGCCTCATCATGAATGTGGGCTCCTGTTTCGGCGCCATCGGCTACCCGGGCTACAGCGTCTACTGCGCCAGCAAGTTTGCCCTGCACGGCTTTAGCGAAGCCCTGGGGAGGGAGCTGAAAGGCTCTGGTATCAAGGTGATCCACTTCGCCCCACGGGCGACCCGCACCCGACTCAACTCGACCGAAGCCTATGCCATGAATGCCGAACTCGGGACCAAAACCGATACCCCGGAAGCCGTGGCCGAGGCGGCGTCGCACGCCCTGATGCGGGAGGGACGCAACTACTGGCTCGGTTGGCCCGAGGCCTTGTTTGTGCGGCTCAACGGCCTGCTGCCCGCCCTGGTCGACTGGGCCCTTGCCAAACAACATGCCGTCATAGCACGCCATGCCCGCCAACGACAGCCCCTCAACACCGAACAAAAAAAGCAACAGGATCAAGGAGAAACACAATGAAAAAGACAGTGATAGCCACCCTTGCCCTGCTCGCACTGACCCCCGGCCTCTCCCAGGCCGCCCCCCTGGATCTCGGTGGCATACAACAGGCCTGGGCCCAGTGTCAGTACCAGCAGAGCAGCGACAAGCAGGAAACCTGCCTCAAGCAGTTGAACAGCGAGGCAGCCGAGGCCAGCGCCGCGGCGCCCTTCAACACGGATCTGCTGATCTGGTCTGCCATAGTGCAGAGCAGCTGGGCCGGTGCCAAGGGGGGGCTGGGGGCGCTGAGTCTGGTCAAGGCGGCCAAGACCAAACTGGAGATTGCCATCAAGCAGGATCCCAAGGCGCTCGACGGCTCCGCTTATACCAGTCTGGGATCCCTCTACTACAAGGTGCCGGGTTGGCCGGTGGGTTTTGGCGATGACGAGAAGGCGGAGCAACTGCTCAAGCAGGCGCTTGCCCTCAATCCAGACGGCATAGACCCCAACTTCTTCTATGGCGACTTTCTGATAGATCAAGGCCGCAAGGCTGAAGCCAGGCCTTATCTGGAACACGCCCTCAAGGCACCGGACAGACCGGGGCGCGCCCTGGCCGATCAGGGCCGACGGGCCGAAGCCAAGGGGCTGCTTGCCAAACTCTGACGCCATGGCATACCCGAGAGGGCGGCTGCAATCCGCCCTCTCTCCTCCCGCAAGAACCTGTCCAAGCGGGTGAGTTAACCCGTGGAATTCTTTGTTTAAACTGCGCTCGCCAGCAGACATACTGGGAGGCCTTGCTGACCCGGAGTTGTGTATGCGAGTACTGTTGGTGGAAGACGATCTCATGCTGGGTGACGGCATGCGCGATGCCCTGCGCAGCAGCGGTTACACCGTGGACTGGCTGCAGCTCGGCCTGCCTGCCCTGTCCGTGCTCAAATGCGAAGAGTTCGCCACCCTGATCCTGGACCTCAACCTGCCCGATATAGATGGCATCAGCCTGCTGCGCCAACTGCGCCGCGCCGGGCACAGCCTGCCGGTATTGATCCTCACCGCCCGGGATGCCCTGGATGACAGGGTGCTCGGCCTGGATGCTGGTGCCGACGATTACCTGGTCAAGCCGTTTGCCCTGCAGGAGCTCAACGCCCGCCTGCGCGCCCTGGTGCGGCGCAGCAAGGGGCAGGCCCAGTCGGTGCTGGAATATGGTGATATCCTGCTCTATCCGGATGCACAGCAGGTCACCTATCGGGGGGAAGCCGTGCGACTCACCCCTCATGAATACAAGCTGTTGCAGGAACTGTTGACTCAGACGGGTCGAGTGCTCAGCAAGGAGCAGCTGCAACAGAGCCTCTATGGCTGGGATGAAGGCGCCGAGAGCAATGCGGTCGAGGTACATATCCACCACCTGCGTAAAAAGCTCTATTCGGACCTCATTCGCAACATCCGTGGCGTCGGCTACATAGTGCCGCTCAAGGAGTCCCTCCCCTGATGGTCACCACTCCTCCTGGCGAGATCTTACTCTCATGAAACCACAGCGCTCCATTCGTCGCTTCCTGCTCACCGGCATACTGACTCTGGTGGGCGGCAGCCTGGTACTCAGCGCCTTCATTGGCTATCTCGAGGCGAGCCACGAGATGGAGGAGCTGTTTGATGCCCGGTTGGCCCAGTCGTCCCGTATCACCAATCAACTGCTGATCAGTTACATCAATCACACCAAGACGCTGCCTGCCGATGGCACCATCTATGAGGATTGGGAGCAGCGCAATCCGGGCACTCGCCCCCATGAGAAGGGGATGAATCTCAGTGGCGAGGACAGGGATACCACCCCCTATGGCCACGAATTCGAGCGCAACCTCACCTTCCAGCTCATCGACAGTGACGGCGTCATACTGCTGCGCTCCCCCAGCGCCCCCGTGACCCCGATGGTAAAGCTGGCCATCGGCTTCGAGACGATGCATATCGACCGGCATCAGTGGCGCACCTTCACCCTCTATAACGACAAGCAGCAGACCTGGCTCATTGTCGCCGAGCGGGACGACGAACGCGGCGAGCTGGCCAGCAAGATGGCCACCCTCACCATGCTGCCGCTCTTCATCACCCTGCCCTTCCTGCTCGGCCTGCTCTGGTGGCTGATCACTCGCGGTCTCGCACCACTGCGCCAGCTGGTGAAAGCCGTCAGCGAGCGCCACCCCGCCAACCTGGATCCCCTCGACCTCGAACTCCAGGTACAAGAGATCACGCCGCTCACCAACGAGATCAACCGGCTGATGCACACCCTGGCCGACACCCTGGAGCGGGAAAAACAGTTCACCAATGAGGCGGCTCATGAACTGCGAACCCCCCTGGCAGTGCTGCGCATTCATAGCGAGAACGCCCTGGCGGCCCAGGATGAGGCGAGTCGACGCCACTCCCTCGGCAAGATGCTGATCGCCCTGGATCGCAGCGATCGCCTGTTGCGCCAGTTGCTGACCCAGGCCCGCATCGACAATCAGCAGGATCCCGTGCTGGAGCGCGTCGATCTCGGCCAGCTGCTACAGGGCAGCTTGGCCACTCTGGCCCCCCTGGCGTTGCAAAAGGATCAGCAACTCTCCCTCGATGTCGAGGGCCAGACGGAGGTCATGGGGCAGCCCACCCTGCTCGACCTGCTGTTTAGCAATCTCATCGACAATGCCCTGCGCTATACCCAGGCCAAGGGGGAGATAAGCGTGCGAGTCGAGCAACTCGGCAAGCGGGTACGGGTGGAGGTCCGGGACAATGGACCCGGCATTCCGGCCGAGGCCATGGCCCGACTGTGCGAGCGCTTCTTTCGGGTCAACCCCCAGCAGGGAGATGGCGTCGGGCTTGGCATGGCGATAGTGCGCAGCATCGCCGAGCTGCATCGCGCCGAGCTCGATATTCACAATGGCGCCGAGGGGGGCCTGGTGGTCAGGGTGATCCTCGACGGAACCCCATAAAGCCGCGCATCTGGATGTGACGCCGCTCCGACCCGGCAGCAGACGCGCAAGCGGGCTCGGGACACCCCAGGGACACCAAAACAGAGAGGGCCACACCTGCCGGCGTGGCCCTCTTTGCATGGGCAGGGCTGTCATGGAAGAGCAGCCTTGTGGTTGAGGCCGCTCAGGGGCACTCAGGCTGGGTGGTGAACGTCCGCCCTGCATCCACAGGACCCAACTCCGCCAGCAGGCGCCGTCCCAGCAATACCGGGTAAACCATGTTCGCCCGGGATCGCAGGGTGAACTCCTCCTTGTAGAGGGTCTCACCGATACAAATGGACATATGCACCACAGGCCGCTGCTCGGAGCCACCGGCACCACTCACCGTCACGCGGCGCAGCACGGGCCGCTCTATCTCCTGCTTGACCTGCTTGTCTGTCTCCAC
This sequence comes from Aeromonas sp. BIGb0445, assembly GCF_024809075.1. NCBI lineage: Bacteria > Pseudomonadati > Pseudomonadota > Gammaproteobacteria > Aeromonadales > Aeromonadaceae > Aeromonas > Aeromonas sp. BIGb0445. The sequence goes on along the minus strand of NZ_JANUES010000001.1, from coordinate 113,035 downwards.
ATCTTTCATATTCAGATTGAAGCGCACCCACTCCTTGCCATCGCGCTCGAAGCGGGTCAGGTTTCGCGCATCCATGGAGGAGGTGAGCGCACCGGTATCCAGCTTGAGTTTGACCGTCACCCCGCTTGGCATGATCACCCCTTTCTCGACCCAGCCATAGACATGGTCGCTGTCGGCCTGGGCCTGCGAGGTGCTCAGCGACAGCGCCAGCAAGCCCCACAGCGCAATGTTCTGATGTTTCATCCTGTCGCTCACCCTCTTTGATCTATGCCGGGCCCCTGCCCGTCATCGGTTCCAGCTTGAAGCTTGATGTTGCCCCCGTCAATGCGGCGCGGTGCATCCGGGATAAGATCGGGAAAGTGGCAGCTATCTTCCGACAAATTCGGACATCTTTCGACAAAATAATGACAACGGGACGAGGCGATGTAAACGGAGGAACTGAGGGAGACGTCGCGGGGGAAAACCCAGGTTGTGACGCCAAAGGCTACCACAAAAGATCTGCCATTATCAGTCTTGTTCCGGAGGGATTTCTGACTAGACTGTTGTAAACCGGAGGCCTCGAAAACCTGCGGTTTTTTTGTGCCTGCCGTTTATCCAGACAGGGCTCCTGGCCCCTCGACCAGGCTCATTAAGGAAATGTCATGCGTATCGAAGAAGACTTGAAGCTCGGTTTCAAAGACGTGCTGTTTCGCCCCAAGCGCTCAACCCTCAAGAGCCGCTCCCAAGTCAGCCTGACCCGTCAGTTCACCTTCAAGCACACCCAGAGCCAGTGGCAGGGGGTGCCCGTCATCGCCGCCAACATGGACACCGTCGGCAGCTTCGCCATGGCGCGCACCCTGGCGGGCTTCGAGATGATGACGGCGGTACACAAGCACTACAGCCTCGCCCAGTGGCAAGCCTTCATCAATGACACGGATCCGGCCCTGCTCGGCCATGTGATGGTCTCCACCGGCACCTCGGAAGAGGACTTTATCAAAACCCGCCAGATCCTCGCCATGTCGGCGGCCCTGCGCTTCATCTGCCTCGATGTGGCCAACGGCTACTCCCAGCACTTCGTCGAGTTCCTGCGCAAGACCCGCGACGCCTGCCCGAACCACGTCATCCTGGCGGGCAACGTGGTCACCGGCGAGATGGTGGAGGAGCTGATCCTCTCCGGCGCCGACATCGTCAAGGTCGGCATAGGCCCGGGCTCGGTCTGCACCACCCGGGTCAAGACCGGGGTCGGCTATCCCCAGCTCTCCGCCATCATTGAGTGCGCCGATGCGGCCCATGGCCTGGGCGGTCAGATCGTCGGTGACGGCGGCTGCGCCTGCCCGGGAGACGTGGCGAAGGCCTTTGGCGGCGGCGCCGACTTCGTGATGCTGGGCGGCATGCTGGCGGCCCACGAGGAGTGCGGCGGCGAGATCGTCGAGTCAGAAGGCAACGCCTTCATGAAGTTCTATGGCATGAGCTCGGCCAGCGCCATGGACAAGCACGCAGGCGGCGTCGCCGACTATCGCGCTTCCGAGGGTAAAACCGTGCTGCTGCCCTATCGCGGCCCGGTCGAGAACACGGTGCGGGACATCCTCGGCGGCGTGCGATCCACCTGCACCTACGTCGGCGCCAGCCAGCTCAAGGAGCTCACCAAGCGCACCACCTTTATCCGGGTGCGCGAACAAGAGAACAACGTCTACGGCAAGGAGTAACGCGCCGCTGACGGTTAGAAGCCAACCCACCGGTGTGCTACCCTGCGCACCGGTTTTTTTGCATCTGGAACCCCGAGCCATGACAAGCCCCCTGCCCCCCTTTGACTGGGACATCTTCTGCACCGTGGTGGACAACTTCGGCGACATAGGCGTCACCTGGCGGCTGGCCCGCCAGCTGGAGCAGGAGGGTCATGGACAGGTACGGCTCTGGGTGGACGATCTGGCCAGCTTCGCCCGCATCTGTCCGGGGCTGGATCCTGCGCTGGATCGCCAGTGGGTTGAGGGGATCCACATCCAGCACTGGCACTATACCCTGCCCGTCGATGTCATCCCGGCCAGGGTCGTGATCGAAGCCTTTGCCTGCGAACTGCCCACGCCTTTCGTACAGGCCATGGCCGAGCAGAGCCCGCCCCCCTGCTGGATCAATCTGGAGTACCTCAGTGCCGAAGCCTGGGTCGAGGATTGCCACGGCCTCGCCTCCCCCCAGCGGGTCGGTAGTCAGAGCCTCAATAAATACTTCTTCTTCCCGGGCTTCACCCCCAGCACCGGCGGCCTGCTGTGCGAGCGCAGACTGATCCAGGCACGGGACGCCTGGCAACAGGATGAGGCCGGACTGGTCGCCTACTGGGCCAGTCTCGGCCTGCCGCCCCAAGGGGAAGATGAGCGGCGCATCAGCCTGTTTGCCTATGAGAGCGAGGCGCTCATCAGCCTGGTCGAGGGTTGGCAGGCCAGCCCAACCCCGGTCACCCTCTTGCTGCCGCTGGGCCGCGCCGTGGCGGACGTGCTGCGGGGCCTGGGCTGTGAGGGCCAGGCCGTGCAGGCCGGTGATCTGTTGCGAGGGGGCAACCTCAGCGTCAAGCTGCTGCCGATGACGGATCAGGCCGGTTATGACCGGCTGCTGTGGAGCTGCGATCTCAACCTGGTGCGCGGCGAAGACTCTTTCGTGCGGGCCCAGTGGGCGGCGCGTCCCTTCCTCTGGCACATCTATCCCCAGGAGGAGCAGGCCCACATGGTCAAGCTGGACGGCTTCCTCGATCATTACCTGGCCGACTTGCCACCCGAGGTCAGTCAATGGCTACGGGCCTTCAACCATGCGCTTAATCAAGGGGATGGCACGAGGGAGCTCTGGGACAAATGGCCGCAATATGACGCTATTTTGCGGCAACATGGGGGAGACTGGTCACAGAAGTTGCTGAGGGATGGGGATCTCCTCACGCGATTGGTGAAATTTCTGGAAAGCCGTATATAATCTGGCGGTTTTTATCCCCTTATACGCACATATTGCACAGGAATTTTTTACATGAAAACCGCACAGGAAATCCGCGCTGGTAACGTCGTCATGATCGGCACCGAGCCGATGGTGGTACAGAAGGCTGAGTTCAACAAATCCGGCCGTAACTCCGCCGTGGTCAAGATGAAGCTGAAGGGCCTGCTCAACGGCAGCGCCACCGAGACCGTCTTCAAGGCTGACGACAAGCTGGACGTGGTTCAGCTGGAGCGTAAAGAGTGCACCTACTCCTACTTCTCCGATCCCCTGTATGTCTTCATGGACACCGAGTACAACCAGCACGATGTCGAGAAAGACAACCTGGGTGATGCCCTGAACTACATGGTTGACGGCATGGAAGACATCTGCGAAGTGACTTTCTACAACGAGAAAGCCATCTCCGTCGAACTGCCGACCACCATAGTCCGCGAAGTCGAGTACACCGAACCGGCCGCCCGTGGCGACACCTCCGGCAAAGTGACCAAGCCTGCCCGCCTGAAGGGCACCACCTACGAGCTGGCCGTTGCCGCCTTCGTAGAGATCGGTGACAAGATCGAAATCGATACCCGCACCGGTGAGTTCAAGCGTCGCGTCAACTGATGTGACGGCTTAGGCCAGTGTTGAAAAAAGCGAGCCTCTGGCTCGCTTTTTTATTGGCCGACCTTCCTCCGCCTGTCTGGCGATCCCAGCCCATGCCCCCCTAATCCCTCGACTCCCCTTCAGGAATGCCCCAGGCCGCCGCTAACAGTAAGACCCGTACCCAGGGTGAGCCAAGAGGGGCCTATGGCCAGAGTATCGCTACCGTTGTTGTTGAGCCTGTGCAGCCTGAGCGGTGGGCCTCTCCTTGCCAGCGAGCTGACCCCGCCCCCTCCGGCGGATCACTGGCAGAGTCGTGACTGGCAAGGTCTGCCCGGCGCCAGTCAGCTGGAGAAACAGACGGTGCTCTTTGCCAAACATGACAGCAACAGCTACCTGGGTCTGGCCATCCTGCTGCCTGACTGGCAGCGCAGTGGTCAGTTGTGGCAACTGACACGCCAGCTGACCCGCGTCGGCTTCGATACCCTGTTGCTGCTGCCCTCCCCAAATCAAACCGAGCTCGATCCCACGGCCGAGAAGAAGCAGCAGGGCATAGATGCCTTTCGCAAACAGTTCGCCGAGCGCATCGTCCAACTCGGTGACGCCAAGTGGCAGGCGGGGGGCTTCAAGCTGCTGCTGGCTCAGGGCACCAGCGCCGCCTGGGTCAGCAACCTCATTGCCAGCGAGCAGCTGCCCGCCCCCGATGCCCTGGTGCTGCTCGACGGCTTCTTCCCCAATTCCCAGAGCAACCAGACCCTGGCCAAGCAGGTCGCCCAAGGCACCATACCCACGCTGGATCTCTATCAGGAGCAGGGGGGGAACTGGCCACTGCAGGCCGCCGAGCAACGCCGTGAGGAGAGTCGGCGCAGTCACAAGCTCAACTACCGCCCCTATGCCCTGATGGAACTCGATGAGGCGCCGGGGCGCATCCAGGGTTGGCTCACTCACCTTGGCTGGCTCTGACGGCTCTGATGCCAGGGGATGAAATAGCGGATCCGGCCCCAGAGCGGGATCTCGCTGCCAAGGGCGATTGGCAGTGGCCCTCCGCCCCCTTTCTTTGGCATCATGGGACTCCATAGCCGGAGGCCCCATGCAGCAGATAGTCTTCCTCGACAGCGATACCCTGGATGCGGGCGTGCGACTGCATCGCCCCGACTTCCCCCATCACTGGTTGAGTTACCCGACCACGACACCGGATCAGGTGGTGCCTCGCCTGCGTAAGGCCAGCATCGCCATCATCAACAAGGTGCGCATCGGCGCCGCCGAACTGGCCGCGTTGCCAGGGCTGCGTTTAATCGCCCTGGCCGCCACCGGCAGCGACAACCTGGATCTGGAGGCGTGCCGCGCCGCCAACGTCGCCGTGTGCAACATCCGCAACTATTCGGGCCCCTCGGTGCCAGAGCATGCCATGGCCCTGATGCTGGCCCTGTCGCGCAACCTGTTCGCCTGGCGCCAATCCCTGCTGGAGGGGCGCTGGCAACAGAGCGGCCAGTTCTGCTTCTTCGATCACCCCATCATGGATCTGCACGGCAAGCGGCTCGGCATCATCGGCAAGGGCACCCTGGGCCAGGCCCTGGGCGAGCGGGCGCTTGGCATCGGCATGGAGGTGCGTTATGCCCAGAGCCAGATAGGCGGTGAGGCAGCCGGCGATCGCCTGCCCCTCGATGAGCTGTTGGCCAGCTCGGATGTGATCAGCCTGCACTGCCCCCTCACCCCCTACACCCGCCACCTCATCGGGGAGCGGGAGCTGGCACTGATGAAACCGACGGCCTTGTTGATCAACGTAGGCCGTGGCGGCCTGGTGGACGAGCAGGCGCTGCTGGAGGCGCTGGGGAACGGCCGACTCGGCGGCGCCGGCTTCGATGTGGCCAGCCAGGAGCCGCCCCCTCCGGATCACCCGCTGATGCGGGCGCTGCAATATCCCAACTTCATCCTGACCCCGCACGTGGCCTGGGCCAGCGAAGAGTCGATGCAGCGCCTGGCCGATCAGCTGATCGACAACATCAACGCCTTTGCCGCCGGGAGACGCCAGCACCGGCTGGTCTGACCCAGGACGCTCAAGGCGAATGAACACGAGGCATATCGGTTCCCACGGAGGGCGACACAGCGGCGATAGTGAAACGGCAGAAAGAGGGGAGGCACCATGCCTCCCCTCTTCTATTGTTCCCGGTAAGAGCCGGGGTCGAGACCAAGCTGCGGCTGCAGCTCGTCTTGTTGCGCCTGTCTTGGCACTTATCTTTACGTTATCCGCACATGGGCGAACTCATGCCTGCAGACACCCTGCGTTTCAACGTGGGGAGACAGGGGGCGGCAGCGGGATCCCCCGCGCCTCCATCACCACCCGCAGTCGATCCGGGTAGTCGGTGATCATGCCGTCGACCCCGTTCTCCAGCATGCGATTCATGGTGCCCTCATCGTCGACCGTCCAGGGGATCACCTTGATGCCCTCGGCATGGGCGGCATCGACCAGATCCGGAGTGGTGTACTCCACATAGCCGGGATCCCCGTAACGTCCCCCCTGGGGATCCCCGTGTACCGGAGAGATGGCATCGGCGCCGAAAGAGGCCACGGCCTGCACCAGATCCCCATTGAAGTCATCGATGTCGAGCCCCCCCAGCCAGGGAGACGCACCCGGCATGCCAACCTGCAGGAACTGCTGACCATTGGTCAAGGCTATGATGGGCAGGCTGGGTTCGAGCTCCCGCGCCAGCATGAGTGAGCCCCAGTCGAAACTCTGTATGGTTGCCTGCCGCATCAGACCGGCGTCACGGATCTCCTTGAGCACCGTCTTGACGAAGATCTCCCGGGGGGCCGTCTCCTCCGGTGCGCCCGCCTCGACCTTGGTCTCGATGTTGAGCAGCACCTGATCGGCCTGGTAGGCGTTCACCAGGGCTAACACCTCTTGCAGGGTCGGCATGGTGGCACCGGGGACCTGCACCTGCTCGGGAAAATCGGCCAGCGGCAGGGAGCCACAATCCAGGGTCTTCACCTGGGCCAGGGTGAGATCCTTGATGTATTTGCCCACGTAGGGGTACAGGGGATCTCCCTCGCTGGCGGGCTGGGTATCCAGACACTTCTTGTCCGAGATCTTGCGATCATGGGTCACAACCGCTATGCCATCCCGGGTGATCTGGGTGTCCATCTCCAGGGTGGTGACCCCCATCTCCAGGGCGTTGGCAAAGGCGGTCAGGGTGCTTTCCGAGACGAGGCCGAGGCCGCCACGATGCGCTTCTAGATCGAAGGCCCTGGGCTCGTTGAACAGGTGTGGTGGGGTATCAAGCTGGGAGGTCGACGCATTATCATGGCAAGCCGAAAGCAACAGGGGAGAAAAGAGCACCAGGCTAAGGAGGCGAGGTGTTGGGATAGACATGAGCATAACCTTGTTGAGTAAGAGGTCCGGCTAAGCTAACTCCTTTATATTTCTAAAAAATTAATATGACTGATGTTGTTACCATTCTCTTGTTCGTCTCTCTTCCAGGGAGGGCGATGGATCAACAGGCCGGACATGCCACGGCCCGCATACCGCAGACAGAATGCAATCAAGCATGCCAGTCTGACAGACTGGCATGCTTGTCACGGATCCTTTGCTCGGCACACGAATGAGATCAGTCGTCGTCATGCCATCCGTGTTTGCGGTGTTTCTTGTAATATTTTTTCTTGTGCTTGTGGTGGTGATAATGGCGATCGTCATGATAGCGACGTCCGTCGTAGCGGCGACCGCCCCTGTCATCATCACGGGATTCGTGACCGTCCCCGGTGCGGGCGCCAATAGCCGAACCACCGGCACCACCTATGCCTGCACCGATCAACTGACCGGTATCACCGCTCAGGCTCTTGCCGATGGCCGCCCCACCCAGGGCCCCCACGGCGCCGCCGATGGCGGCTTCGTTCTTGTTACCGCGATTGGCAGTCGCGGCACCACCTGCCGCGCCCCCCAGGGCCGCGCCAACCAGGGCACCGGTATCACCACCAAGCTGCTTGCCAAGCATGGTCCCCGCCACGCCACCGACACCACCGCCGAGTATGGTATTGACCGTCTCGGAGGCCTGCGCCGGCAGCCAGGCCAACAACAGAGGCCCCAACAACGCCAAGGAACGCAGCGTCTGTCTGTTCATTCCCATGGGATACTCCTGTCCAGCTGATTAATTTTCCCCTGCACTATGATGAGAGTCGGTAACGCGCGCCATAGCCCCTCCCCCTTCCAGACGACAAAGCTTGACTGAGCCTGAATGGGTCATCGTTTAACTCTTTGAATTGTCATGAATAGTTCTCGATAACGCCTGCCAGCTCATCCTGAATCCCCTCCCTGACGTCATTCGTCATCGGTCAACTCCTGTCGGCAAGGGGCCCAGTCGGGCATGACCTGAACCTGCGGGATCTCCAAACGCTATGGATGGATGGGCTAGGAAGAGCTTGATGGCGGCGCTACACTGGCTGCGCACGAGGCCAGCTTGGCCCTTGGGTCCGCCATGCCGTTGAACCACGCATTTTCGTTACGCAAGGAGAGGTTATGAGCAATTCATTTATCGAACTGATGAAAGTACGCCGCACCATCTATGCACTCGGGGACAAGGTTTCCCACAGTCAGGACGCGTTGACCGCCCTCATTCAAGAGGCGGTCAAGCAGAGTCCCTCTTCGTTCAACTCCCAAAGTTCCCGGGTGGTCATTCTCTTTGGTGATCAGCACCACGCCCTCTGGGACCTGACGAAGGAGACGCTGCGCAAACTCGTTCCCACCGAGGCCTTCCCCCAGACGGAAAACAAAATCAACGGCAGTTTCCGTGCAGGGTTTGGCACTGTGCTCTTCTTCGAAGACACCGCCGTCATCAAGGAGCTGCAGCAGAAGTTCGCCCTCTATGCCGACAACTTCCCCATCTGGTCCGAACATGCCACCGGCATAGCCCAGTTTGCAGTCTGGAGCGCCTTGGCCCAGGAAGGCATTGGCGCCTCACTGCAACACTACAACCCGATCATTGACGATCAGGTTCATCAGCGTTGGGAGCTCCCCGCCAGCTGGCTGCTGCGTGCCCAGATGCCCTTTGGCAGCATAGAGCAGCCCGCCGGCGACAAGACCTTTATGGATGATGCCGAGCGCTTCCGCGTCTTTGGTTGAGATCCACCGCCCCCTCCCATGAGGGGGCTCACAACCCATTCTCATCGGACTCTGTGCCCATCCCATGGGCCCCCTTCTGCATCAACCGCTTGCCACTGTCCATCGTCTCCCCAAGCCGATCTCTGCAGCGGCGAACACTCGCTTTGGCAGGATGTGCACTACCACCAGCTGCTGTCAGCGTGCAGGCTGATCGCCAGCCCCCCCTCTTGCTCTGTCACCTTTATCTGCCGCCAATCCCGCACTCGGGCCACCACCGCAGGATCGAGCGCGCGATCTCCACCGATCTGCACGACCCGGCAACCCGCTCTGATAGCACTCTGTATTCCAGCCAGCGCATCCTCAAACACCAGGCAGTCGGCAGGCGCCACTCCCAGGCTCTTGGCCCCCAGCAGATAGGGTTCGGGATCCGGCTTGCCTCTGGCTACCTCGGCGGCACCAATCAGTTGCAGCGGCACCGGCAAACCCGCCGAGGCCAGACGGTGCAAGGCCACCCGGCGGCTGGCCGAGGTCACCAGCGCCCAGCGGGTCATAGGTAGCCCCTGCAAGACGGCGCGACAACCCGCCAGCGGTTCGGCGGCCCCTGTATGCTGGATCTCCATCTCATCGAGCAGGGCTATCTCCCGGGCCAGAACCAGGTCGGGCGCCAGGGCCTGGATCACCTCAAAGGATCGCACCCCATGACAGACGGCCAGGACGGGTTCGGGGTCGAGCCGGTGGCGCCGACACCATAGCCGCCACACCGTCTCCACTTCGGTGGTGGAGTGAACCAGGGTACCGTCCATGTCGAGCAGCAGCGCCGCCGCCTGCAACGTGAGCCCGGTCATGACGGACGTCCCGCCCTGGGGGTGCCCTGAATGCCGGGCAGCTCCCCTATCTCCTGTTCATGGCAGGCCAACGCCTGCCGACTGTTGCCCGCCAGGATCTGCCGGGGATCCAGCACAAACCCCTGCTGCAACAGACTGACTAGCAGCTCTCCCGTCTCCGGGGCCGCCAGGGGCTGAGCGATCACAGTCCCTTCTTTGCGTAATAACAGATACGTTTCTGTGCTCATGGTCTCTTCCCTCTGGGCAGCGTGACGGACAACAGGCCCGTTTCGAGACCATTAGAACAAGGGCAATAGATAATTTATAATCAATAAAACTCAACATTCGATAATCAAACGGAATGAAATTCGACTTCAAACAGCTACAAGCCTTCGTGACCCTGGCCCAGAGCGCCAACTACCGGGAGGCGGCGGCACGCCTCTTCATCACGCAACCGGCCCTGACCAAGCAGATCCAGGGGCTGGAGCTGATGCTGGGGGCCAGCCTGTTCAATCGTGGTCGCCACGGGGCAGCGTTAACCGCCATCGGCGCCCAGTTGCTCGTCCAGGCCCGCGCCCTGGTCGAGCATGGACAGGGATTCGAGCGCCACGCCCTGGCATTGGCCAGCGGCATCGCCGGACGGCTCAATATTGGCTTCGGCCTGTCGAGCTTCGAACTGGCGCCAACGCTGGTCGCTCGCTTTCGCCAGCACGCCCCCGAAGTGCTTGTCCATCTGCGGGACATGCCCTCGGCCGTCCAGCATGAACAACTGCTGTCGGGGCAATTGCAACTCGGCTTCATGCGCCGCCCTCAAGGTGAACAGCTTCACGAGATCCCGTTGCTAACAGATCGACTGGTGCTGGCGGTGCCCACCCAAAGCATTCAGGGTGACGCTACCGGGCTGGATGTGGAGCAGGCGCTGACTCGGCAACCGCTGCTGCAGATGGTGGGGCATCGCTGTCCGGGCCTGAGCCAGCAAATTGCCAGCTTCCTCGGCGCCAATCGACTGACAGGGACCATTCAAGAGGCGGAAGATATTCAGACCCTGGTGGCCCTGGTCGCCGCCGGCATCGGCAATGCGATATTACCGAGGAGTGTCAGCTTCATCGCTGGCCCCAACGTGACCCTCTATCCCCTCTCGGGTCCCCACTCCGCATGGGAGATAAGCCTGGTGTGGAACCCGGGCTTCCATGATCCCATCCGGGATAACTTCTTGAAAATGATGACGACCATGGCACCACAGCGCCCGGGATCACAGTGACGAGATCCGGGGATGCCTGAGTTGCGACCCGGCCAAGCCTGGGTGTATCGTCTGCGACACTGACACTGCCGAGAGGTTTGATATGAGATTGAGATGGCACAACGCCCTGCCCCTGCTCCCCTTGCTGACCCTGGCGGGCTGCGCCCAGCAGGGCCCTGCACCCGTACCAGCCAAGATAGGCATGGCCAATCCGGCCTCGGTCTATTGCACCGAGCAGGATGGCAAGTTAGTCATGGAAGAAGAAGCGGGGGGGACAGTGGGATATTGCCATCTGCCAGATGGCACCGTCATGGAAGAGTGGACCCTCTACCGGGCAGCCCAGCAATCCCAGTAGGTGCAGTTGCCCTCATGCCCACCCGCAAAAACAGAAGGCCGAGCATGAGGATCGGCCTTCTGTTATGAGCGAAAGCCGCCCAGAGGCGTTAGCCTTGCCCCTCCGCCGTTAGCTGTTCGACCTTGATGACCTCGGCGATACGGCTGAGCATCCGCAGGGATGCATGGTGTTCATTGGCATCCGCCGCGGCGCAGGCATCTTCCAAAATGGTGATGCGGTAATCCCTGTCATGGCCATCCCGCGCCGCGGCCTGGATGGCCCAGCTGCTGCTCAGCCCGCACAGGTAGAGGTGTTCGATGCGATTGGCCCGCAGGGCAGGCTCAAGCAGGGTGCCATAGAAGGGACTGACCCTTGGCTTCTCCATCACCAGATCGGTCGGTTGCACATCAAGCTCCGGGTGAAACTCGCACCCCTCGCCATCGAGGCAGAGGGCACCAAAGTCCTGGGCGCGGCCAAACATGGGGGAGCCCTTGGGCTGGACATGATAGTTGGCCTCAAAACCTACCTTGACCTGGATCACCAGCCAACCATGGGCCCGGGCATATTTCAGTGCCTGATTGGCATGAGTGATGGCGTCTTGCTCCTGCACGTGGCGGGCAGAGGCCGCTATCTTGCCATCCGGGTGGGCGAGATCCTTGATGAAATCGATGACCAGCAGTGCCTTGTCTGTCATGGTTGCGTCTCCAAATGTGAACGAGTGACCTACACCAGCCCCAGTGCGTAGCGTAGCGCCATCTCCTTGAGGGGGCCCGCCTTGTCGGCCAGATTGAGCGCCAGATTGCGGGCCAGGCGCAGCGGCCCTATGTCGTTGCTAAAGGCCGCGTAGAAGAGATCCATCCCCGACTGCATCAACATATTGTCCGGGCGCCTGCTTCGCTCATAACGCCTTGCCAAGGCAGGATCTTGCCAATTGTCTCCCGCCGCCTCTAGCAGTTCACTCCAGCAGGCCACGTCCTTGAAGCCGAGGTTGACCCCCTGACCCGCCAGCGGATTGATGGTGTGGGCGGCATCTCCGAGCAGCACCACCCGCCCGGCGTGATAGTCGTTGGCATGACGGCGTACCAGCGGGAAACTGCCCTTGCCGGTCACCCTGAAACCGCCGAGTCGGGTCGGGAAGTGCTGACGCACCTCGGCGGCCAGGGCCTCGTTATCCAGGGCCGACAGAGCCCGGATCCGGGCCGGGCTGTCGTACCAGACCAGAGAGCCATGCTGACCCGGCAGCGGCAGGAAGGCGCGCGGCCCACTCGGGGTGAACTGCTGCCAGGTGATATCTTCCTGCTCGAACTCGGTATCGATATTGATCAGCATGCAGTGCTGGCGATACTCGAAGCGTGACACCCCGATCCCGGCCAGGCGCCGGGTGAGGGACTCGGCACCGTCGCAGGCCAGCACCCAGCTGGCCCGCAACTCGGTACCATCATCGAGCAGCAGGGTGGCGTGATCACCGTTCTGCTGCAGGCTCTGCACCGCCGCCGGGGTATGGGTCTGGATGTTCGCAAAATCCTCGATGCGGCGCAGCAGGGCGAGCTGGATGAGGCGGTTCTCTATGATGTAACCGAGCTGGGGCAGGCCCAGCTCCTCGGCCGAGAAACGGGTCGCGCAACCCGCTTGCTCCCAGGTCTCCAGTCGGCGGTAGGGACACAGCCGCATCTGTTGCAGGTGTTGCCAGGCACCGGCCTTGTCCAGCAGCGCCACCGAGGCCTGGCTGATGGCGGAGACTCGCAAGTCCAATGGCTGTTCTGGGCTGAACGGTTCGGGCAGGCGCGTCTCGATGAGCCGCACCGAGCGCCCCTGACTCGCCAGCAGACAGGCGATGGCGGCGCCCACCATGCCGGCCCCAACGATGATCACATCGGCGTCATTGGGCCGTTGGCTGGGGACATCTAACTTTGCAAACATGGGTGCTTCCTGAAAACGGGCGCCCAGAGGCGCGGCGCCAACCGACGAGGGTGGGCTCTGTGACAAAGGCTTGGCAACCGGCCAAGCGTTGCTGTGGCCATGATACCCCAAGATGCGGTGGCAAGCAGTGACCTGGCTCGCCAGGGCCCGGCCATGGCAACAGGACAAGTTCCATCACGCCAAGCCTGGTGCCAGCTGGATATTAACTGGTCAGCGTCCCCATTGCGGAGTAAAATGCTCGGTCGTTTGACCCTGTCAAATTTTAGAAACAGCCAAAAACCGTCAAGAGTAGCAATGAGCAAGAAACTTCACATCAAGACCTGGGGCTGCCAGATGAACGAGTACGACTCGTCCAAGATGGCCGACCTGTTGGACGCCAGCAATGGCTACACGCTGACCGAAGAGCCCGAGGAGGCAGACGTCCTGCTGCTCAATACCTGCTCCATCCGTGAAAAGGCCCAGGAGAAGGTGTTCCACCAGCTCGGTCGCTGGAAGAAGCTCAAGCTGAAAAAACCGGGACTGGTGATAGGGGTGGGTGGCTGTGTCGCCTCCCAGGAAGGGGAAGCCCTGCGCAGCCGGGCGCCCTATGTGGACATCGTCTTCGGCCCCCAGACCCTGCACCGCCTGCCCGCCATGATCAAGCAGGTCCAGGAGGGGCGCGGTGCCCAGGTGGACATCGCCTTCCCCGAGATCGAGAAGTTCGACAACCTGCCGGAGCCCCGTGCCGAGGGGGTCACCGCCTTCGTCTCCATCATGGAAGGCTGCTCCAAATACTGCTCCTTCTGCGTGGTGCCCTACACCCGCGGCGAGGAGGTGAGCCGCCCGCTCGACGACGTGCTCTACGAAATCGCCCAGCTCGCCCAGCAGGGGGTGCGCGAGGTGAACCTGCTCGGTCAGAACGTCAACGCCTACCGCGGCCCGACCTTCGATGGCAATGACTGCACCTTCGCCGAGCTGCTGCGCCTGGTGGCCGCCATCGACGGCATCGACCGCATTCGCTATACCACCAGCCATCCCATCGAGTTCACCGACGACATCATCGAGGTCTACAAGGACACGCCGGAAGTGGTCAGCTTCCTGCACCTGCCGGTGCAGAGCGGCTCGGATCGCATCCTGACCATGATGAAGCGCCCGCACACTGTGCTGGAGTACAAGTCCAAGATCCGCCGCCTGCGCGCCGCCCGTCCCGACATCACCATGAGTTCCGACTTCATCGTCGGCTTCCCGAACGAGACGGACGAGGATTTCGAGGCCACCATGAAGCTCATCGAGGAGATCAACTTCGACATGAGTTTCAGCTTCATCTACAGCCCGCGCCCCGGCACCCCGGCCGCCGATCTGCCGGACGACGTCGACATGGAGGTGAAGAAGGCCCGCCTCACCCGGCTGCAGAACCAGATCAATCACCAGTCCATGCTCATCGGCCGTGCCATGCTGGGCTCGGTGCAGCGCATCCTGGTGGAGGGGCCCTCCAAGATGGATCCCATGCAGCTCAGTGGCCGTACCGAGAACAACCGGGTGGTCAACTTCGAAGGCCCGCACCGCCTCATCGGCGGCTTCGCCGACGTGGAGATCACCGACGTGCGCCCCTACTCCCTGCGTGGCCGCTTCATCCGCGGCGAGGACGAAATGAATCTGCGCATCGCCACGGCGCCGAGCGAAATCCTGGCTCGCCGCCCGGACAACGTCCCCGATGATCTCGGGGTGGCGGCCTTCAGACCCCATTAATTTTCTCCCCCCTCCCGAGGGCGGGGGGAACAGCCGATACGAGGACACCTTGAGCCGACACATCTCGACCCTGAACCTGCACCTGGAACCCGCCGACAACCTGCGTCTCGCCAACCTGTGCGGCCCCTTTGACGACAACCTCAAGCAGCTGGAGCGCCGTCTCGGCATCGAGATCAGCTACCGTGACAACCACTTCCAGCTGCTCGGCAAGCAGGCCCAGATAGATGCGGCGGCCGCCATCCTCAAGCACCTCTATGTGGAAACCCAGCCCCTCAAGGGGGGCAAGGTGACCGACATCACCCCCGAGATGGTGCACCTGACGGTGCAGGAGTCCCGGGTGCTGGAGCAGGACGATGACGAGGCGCCGAGCCAGCCCTATGGCAAGGAGGTGACGGTCAAGACCAAGCGCGGCCTCATCAAGCCCCGCAGCCCGAACCAGGCCCAGTACATCAGCAACATAGTGCGTCACGACATCAGCTTCGGCATAGGCCCGGCCGGTACCGGCAAGACCTATCTGGCGGTGGCCGCCGCGGTGGATGCCCTGGAGCGCCAGGAGATCCGCCGCATCCTGCTGACCCGCCCGGCGGTGGAAGCCGGTGAGAAGCTCGGCTTCCTGCCCGGGGATCTCTCCCAGAAGGTGGACCCCTACCTGCGCCCCCTCTACGACGCCCTGTTCGAGATGCTGGGCTTCGAGCGCGTCGAGAAGCTGATGGAGCGCAACATCATAGAGGTGGCGCCCCTCGCCTATATGCGCGGAAGAACCTTGAACGATGCCTTTATCATCCTGGACGAAGCCCAGAACACCACCACGGAGCAGATGAAGATGTTCCTGACCCGCATCGGCTTCAACTCCAAGGCGGTGGTCACCGGCGACATCACCCAGGTGGACTTGCCGCGCAGCACCAAATCCGGCCTGCGCCACGCCCTGGAAGTGCTGCAGGGGGTCGATGGCCTGTCGTTCAACTTCTTCGAATCCAAGGACGTGGTGCGCCACCCCGTGGTAGCCCGCATAGTGCAGGCCTACGAGGCGTTCGACGCCCGGCAGGCCGAGTCCGCCACTGCCAAACCCAATAGAGCCAACGCCAAACAAGAGAGCGCCCAATGAGCCTGACCCTGGATCTGCAACTGGCCTCTGAGCAAGAGACGGGGCTGCCGAGTGCAGCCCAGCTGCAAGGCTGGCTGGAAGGCACCATCCTCGGCTTCCAGCCAGAGGCCGAGGTGACGATACGCATCGTCGATGAGGCCGAGAGCCAGCAGCTCAACCACACCTATCGCGGCATGGAGAAGCCCACCAATGTGCTCTCCTTCCCGTTTGAGGCTCCACCAGGCATGGAGCTGCCCCTGCTCGGCGATCTCGTTATCTGTCGTCAGGTGGTGGAGCGCGAGGCCGCAGAGCAAGGTAAAACCCTGGAAGCCCACTGGGCCCATATGGTTGTGCACGGCAGTCTGCATCTGCTAGGTTATGACCATATCGAGGATGAGGAAGCCGAAGAGATGGAAGGGCTTGAGCGCGACATCATGGCCGAGCTCGGTTTCCCAGATCCTTATCAGGACGATATACTCGGTGACGAGCATCACGGCGACTGACGTCAACCCCGTTGACGACGCAGGCCTTCGGGCCTGACCTATTCGGGTCGCTGACCCTTTAATGAGTAATCAAGAGACATCATGACCGACGATCACCCTAGTACCGGCTCGCCGAAGAAAACCTGGCTCGATAAACTCAGCCAACTCTTCCAGGGCGAGCCAAGAGACCGCAATGATTTGGTAGATGTGATTGCCGACGCCGAAGAGCGCGACCTCATCGACCAGGACACCAAGGACATGATTGAAGGTGTGCTCGAAATTGCCGAGCTGCGCGTGCGCGATATCATGATCCCCCGCTCCCAGATGGTGACCATCGAGAAATCCCAATCCGTGGATGAACTGCTGCCGGTCATCATAGAATCTGGTCACTCCCGTTTTCCGGTGATCAACGAAGACAAGGATCATGTGGAGGGCATCTTGCTCGCCAAGGATCTGCTGCCATTCGGTTTTGGCTCTCACCACGCCAGCGAGCCCCTGCAACTCGAAAACATCCTGCGCCCGACCGTGATAGTGCCCGAGAGCAAGCGGGTCGACCGTCTGCTCAAGGAGTTCCGTGAGGAGCGCTACCACATGGCCATAGTGGTGGACGAGTTCGGCGGTGTCTCGGGTCTGGTGACCATAGAAGACATTCTCGAGCTCATCGTCGGCGAGATAGATGACGAGTTCGACGATGACGACAACGAACCCGATGAGATCCGCCGCATCAGCAAGCGGGTCTTCGCGATCAGCGCCCTCACCGAGATAGAAGACTTCAACGACTATTTCGGCACCCAGTTCAGCGATGAAGAGGTGGATACGGTGGGCGGCCTGGTGATGCACGCCTTCAGTCACCTGCCCAAGAAAGGGGAAGAGATAGAGCTCGATGGCTATCTGTTCAAGGTGATGCACGCCGACCGTCGTCGTCTGCAGCAGTTGCAGGTCAGGATCCCCGAAAATCATATCGCGGCACAATCCGAGACCCAGTAAGCCGGCGCACGCCACCCTGGTTGACTGCAAAAAACGCCCCGCACCGCGGGGCGTTTTCATTGGCGATCTGTCAATGCCGAGCCCCCGGGCTCGCCGTTGCCCGCCATTACGGGTTAAGATAGCGGCCAATATCATTGAAGCCCAATTTGAGCCCCAATTACCCGTGAAATCAAAACTCCTGACAAGCCTCTGTGCCTTTGCCTGTGGCGCCCTCGCCGTACTGGCCTTCTCGCCCTTCGGTTACTGGCCCGTGGTTGTCCCCTCCCTGCTTGGCCTCTATGCCCTGCTGGACAAGGCCAACCCCAGGCAAGCCGCCTGGCGCGGTTTTGGTTACGCCATGGGGATGTTCCTGCCGGGGCAGTGGTGGATCCATGTCAGCATGACGGAGTTTGGTGGCATCCCCCTGCCAGCAGCCTTCCTGCTATTGACCGCACTGGCGGCTTATCTGTCCCTCTACCCGACCCTGGCCTGCTGGCTGTTCGCCCGCTTCTTCACCGCCCGCCACTGGAGCCGCTGGCTGCTCGCCTTCCCGGCGCTCTGGCTCATCGCCGACTGGCTGCGCGGCTGGGTGATGACCGGCTACCCCTGGCTCTGGTTTGGCTACAGCCAGATTGATGGCCCCCTCAAGGGTTTTGCCCCCATCCTCGGGGTGCAGGGCATCACCCTCGCGCTATTGCTCTGTACCTCAGCCCTCTGGCTCCTGTGGCAGAGCCGCAAACCGGCCTGGCTGCTGTTGCCGGTCGCCCTGGTCGCCAGCGCCCATGGATTGATGCAGCTCAACTGGGTGACCCGGGGCGAGCCGGTCAAGGTGGCGCTGGTGCAGGGCAACATAGCCCAGTCCCTCAAGTGGGATCCCGAGGCCCTGGTGCCCACCATTCGCACCTATCAGGATCTCAGCCGCGACAACCAGGATGCCGACATCATCATCTGGCCGGAATCCGCCATTCCGGCACTCGAAAAAGAGATGGGCAACTATCTGGAGAGCCTGGACAAGGCGATGAAGATCAATGATACCGCCCTGCTGGCCGGTATCATCAACTACGACACCAAGCAGCAGCGTTTCTATAACGTGGTGCTCGGCATGGGGGTACAGGATGCGGACGGCAAACAGAGCTACCACTATGAGCATGAGAACCGCTTCAACAAGTATCATCTGCTGCCCATTGGCGAATATGTGCCGTTCGAAGATTGGCTGCGCCCCATCGCCCCCTTCTTCAATTTGCCCATGTCCTCCTTCAGCCCAGGGGATGAGGTGCAACCCAATTTGATCGCCAAGGGGTTCAAGCTGGCCGCGGCCATCTGCTACGAGATCATCTTCCCGGAGGAGCTGCGCCGCACCGTCCAGCCGGACACCGACTTCTTGCTGACAGTCTCCAATGACGCCTGGTTTGGCAGCAGCATAGGTCCCTGGCAGCACATGGAGATCGCTCGCATGCGCGCCCTGGAACTGGCTCGCCCGCTGCTGCGTGCCACCAACAACGGCATCACCATCACCACCGAGATCGATGGCAGCATCACAGGCCAGATCCCGCAGTTCGAAGCCAAGGTGCTGCGCAGTGAAGTGCGTCCCGCCCATGGCCAGACTCCCTATCACCGCTTTGGCAGCTGGCCCCTCTACGCGTTCTGCGCCCTGGGGCTGGGGCTGGCCCTGGTGCTGAGACCCCGCGCCCACCCCTGGGCTCGTGAACTGTGATAGCCGAGGGATAAATGAAGAAGGCGCCCCAAAAAGGCGCCTTCTTCTATGTCTGGGATACGCGGACTCTCAGGGCGAGAGGGGCTCACGATGGAACTCGCTCGCCCCGCATTCCGGGCAGGGGCCGAGCTGCTGCGGATGAAGCACCGTATGGCGCCACTCACAATCCTCGCACACCAGCACCCCGAGGCCGACCCAATCACCAACACGATAAACGCCCTTGTGCTCCAGTTCGTCGGCCAGCTCCTGCCATTCCACCTGGGATCGGTCGGTCACATCGGCGAGCCAGGACCAGGCAGTGTCTTTGAGCGCCAGCATGAAAGCCGACTCCGGTGCCTCGGCCCGACCGGCCTCAAAGTTGCCCAGATCCCGCTTCACGTATTCGGCGATCAGGGCCAGCTCATCCTGGGTCAGGTCACCGGCGGCTTCCATATAAGCCTGTACCTTGGCAATCATGCGATTGAGGCGCTCGCCCTGAAAGGCTTCCGTCTCCTCCCACTGCTGCCTGAGCTGGGCGATGAAGGCCTCATAACCTTTTCGACGTTTGTCCATGGCATTACTCCTCTCGAATGACGGATGGATGCTTTGCCCGACTGGTAACCCGGGACGCTGACGGTTGTTGCCGCCGCAGGATATGGGTATTCTATCGGGATTTCCCAGCCGATTTATCTACCCATTTCACAGATCCGGATGTCACCAAATGCAAGAGCAATACGTTCCCCAGTCCATAGAACCAGCAGTGCAACAGCACTGGGATGCCAAGAAAACCTTCAAGGCAGTGGAGAAAGTAGACAAAGAGAAGTTCTACTGCCTCTCCATGTTCCCTTATCCGTCTGGTCGTCTACACATGGGGCACGTGCGTAACTACACCATAGGTGATGTGATCTCCCGTTATCAACGGCTCAATGGCAAGAACGTGCTGCAACCCATCGGTTGGGATGCCTTCGGTCTGCCCGCCGAAAACGCCGCCATCAAGAACAACACGGCGCCGGCCCCCTGGACCTATGAAAACATCGAATACATGAAGAACCAGCTCAAGATGCTGGGACTGGGCTATGACTGGGACAGGGAGCTGGCCACCTGCAAGCCGGATTACTACCGCTGGGAGCAGTGGTTCTTCACCAAGCTCCATGAGAAGGGCCTGGTCTACAAGAAGACCTCCTCGGTCAACTGGTGCCCGAACGATCAGACGGTGCTCGCCAACGAGCAGGTGATCGACAACTGCTGCTGGCGTTGTGACACCCCGGTGGAGCAGAAAGAGATCCCCCAGTGGTTCATCAAGATCACCGACTATGCCCAGGAGCTGCTGGACGATATAGAGAACCTGGATGGCTGGCCCGAGATGGTCAAGACCATGCAGCGCAACTGGATTGGCCGCTCCGAAGGGGTCAACATGACCTTCCAGGTCGCCGACAGCGATGCCTCCTTCGACATCTATACCACCCGTCCCGACACCCTGATGGGCGTGACTTACGTTGGTATCGCGGCCGGTCACCCGCTGGCCCTGCAGGCTGCTGCCACCAATCCGGAACTGGCCGCGTTTATCGAAGAGTGCAAGCACACCAAGGTCGCCGAAGCCGAGATGGCAACCATGGAGAAGAAGGGCATGGCCACCGGCCTGTACGCCATTCACCCTCTGAGCGGCCATAAGGTGCCGGTCTGGGTCGCCAACTTCGTGCTGATGAACTATGGCACCGGCGCCGTGATGGCGGTCCCCGGCCACGACCAGCGTGACTTTGAATTCGCTACCAAATATGGCCTCGACATCAAGGCGGTCATCAAACCCGCCGATGGCGAGGTGGATGTGAGCGACGCCGCTTACACCGACAAGGGTGTGCTGTTCAATTCCGGCGAGTTCGACGGCCTCGAATTCCAGGCCGCCTTCGATGCCATCTCCAACAAGCTCGAGGCGCTGGGCCGCGGCAAACGCACCGTCAACTTCCGCCTGCGCGACTGGGGTGTCTCCCGTCAGCGTTACTGGGGTGCCCCCATCCCGATGCTGACTCTGGCCGACGGCACCGTGGTGCCAACCCCGGAAGATCAACTGCCGGTACTGCTGCCCGAAGACGTGGTGATGGACGGCATCCAGAGCCCGATCAAGGCCGATGCCGACTGGGCCAAGACCACTTACAACGGCCAGGAAGCGTTCCGCGAGACCGATACCTTCGACACCTTCATGGAGTCCTCCTGGTATTACGCCCGTTACTGCTCCCCGGACTACGACAAGGGCATGCTGGATCCGGCTGCCGCCAACCACTGGTTGCCGGTGGATCAGTACATTGGCGGTATCGAACACGCCTGTATGCACCTGCTCTACGCCCGCTTCTTCCACAAGCTGCTGCGCGATGCGGGCCTGGTCAACAGCAGTGAGCCGTTCAAGCGCCTGCTCTGCCAGGGCATGGTGCTGGCCGACGCCTTCTACTACAAGGACGAGAAGGGCGGCAACGTCTGGGTCAGCCCGACCGAGGTCAAGCTCGAGCGTGACGAGAAGGGCCGCATCACCAAGGCCGTCGATCTGGAAGGCCGCGAAGTGATCCACTCCGGCATGACCAAGATGTCCAAGTCCAAGAACAACGGCATAGACCCGCAACTGATGGTGGAGCGTTACGGCGCCGATACCGTCCGTCTGTTCATGATGTTCGCCTCCCCGGCCGACATGACCCTGGAGTGGTCCGACTCCGGCGTCGAAGGGGCCCAGCGCTTCCTGCGTCGTCTGTGGCGCCTCACCTTCGAACACGTCTCGGCCGGTGCCGTGCCTGCGCTGGACCTGACCGCCCTGACCGGCGATCAGAAAGCGGTGCGCCGCGAGCTGCACAAGACCATCAAGAAGGTGAGCGATGACGTGGGTCGCCGCCAGACCTTCAACACCGCAATCGCCGCCATCATGGAGCTGATGAACAACCTGGCCAAGCTGGGTTCGGATGCGCAAGACCGCGCCCTGATGCAAGAAGCGCTGGAAGCCGTGGTGGTCATGCTCTACCCCATCACCCCGCACATCGGCTTCGAGCTGTGGAAGATGCTGGGCAAGGGTGACGATGTGGACCACGCCGTCTGGCCGGTGGCCGACGAGGCCGCCATGGTCGAGACCGAGAAGCTGGTCGTCGTGCAGATCAACGGCAAGATGCGCGGCAAGCTGACGGTGCCCGCCGAGATCAGTCAGGCCGACATCGAGCGCCAGGCCATGAATGATGCCAGCGTGCAGAAGTTCATCGACGGCCTGACGGTGCGCAAGATTGTCTATATCCCGGGCAAGCTGCTCAACATAGTCGCTAACTGATTAATCAGGCATCCTTCCCGATGCCATCACCGGGTGCAAGGCCGCAGGTCGCGCACCCTCGTATAATCAAAGGAGGCGGCTCGCCGGTGCGCGCCGCCTCCTTGTTGGAGAGGACATGCCATGGGTTCGCCCCTCATTCGCTGGATCAGCATACTGTTGACCACACTGTTGCTTTCGGCCTGCGGCTTCCAGATGCGCGGCCAGGCCATTCCCCCCGAACTGATGACCATGAAGGTGGTCGGTGACACCAAGAGCGATCTCTATCGACTGGTGACCACCCGCCTCAAGGCGTCAGGGGTCGTGCTGGACGACAAGGAAGGCATTCCGGTGCTGACCCTGGGCAGCATCGGCAACAGCAGCGAGGTCGCCTCGGTCGATGCCCTCGGTCAGGACAGGGAGTATGTGCTCGGCTACAGCACCAGCTTTACCATCTCCATGCCGGGTCAACCGACCCAGATCTTCCCCATCACCTTCAACCGCAGTTTCCTGAACAAACCGGACGCGGCCCTTGCCTCCTCCCGTGAGCAGGAGCAGCTCGGCAAGGAGATGCAGGAACAGGCCGCCAGCCTGATAGTGCGGCAGCTGAGCCAGGTCAAGTTCTGATGCGAGTATCTTGATGAGGATTTACCCCGAGCAGTTTGCGGATCACCTCAAGGCAGGGCTCAGGCCCTGCTATCTCGTCTTTGGTGCCGAGCCGCGGCTCGAGACAGCAGAGCAGGCCATCGACCTTGCCCATCCATCGACCCAGCCAGAGCCAGTTCTGATGAGAGTATCTTGATGAGGATTTACCCCGAGCAGTTTGCGGATCATCTCAAGACAGGACTCAGGCCCTGCTATCTCGTCTTTGGTGACGAGCCGCTGCTCAAACAGGAGGCCATCGACAGCATCCGCCAGCACGCACGCAAGCTGGGGTTCGATGAGCGCCACAGTTTCGTGGTCGAGCCGGGGCTTGACTGGAACCAGGTCTACGATGCCTGCCAGGCCATGAGCCTGTTCTCGGCCCGCCAGCTCATCGAGTTGGAGCTCCCCCCAAAAGTCGACAAGGATCTCGCCGCCCGCATCAGCGAAATCGGCAAGCAGCTGCATCCCGACCTGCTGCTGGTGCTGAGCGGTGGCCGGCTCAACCAGACCCAGATGAAGGCAGCCTGGTTCGACAAGCTCTACCAACTTGGAACCTATGTGCCGGTCAACCACCCGGAGCCGCGCTTCTTCCCGCGCTGGATGGGGGCCCGTTTTCAGAAGTTCGGCCTCAAGGCCCTGCCCGATGCCATCAATTTCATGTGCCATGCCTATGAGGGCAACCTGCTGGCGGCGAGTCAGGAGATTGAGAAGCTGACCCTGCTGGATCCACCTCAGCCCATCAGCGTCCCCTATCTGCAAGAGACCATCATTCGTCACGCCCACTTCACCCCCTTCCAGCTGATCGATACCCTGCTGGAGGGCAAAGTGAACCGGGCCCAGCGCATCTTGCAGGCCCTGCGCGCCGAGGGCACCGAGCCCGGCATGCTCGCCTGGACCCTGGCTCGCGAGCTGGAACCGCTCACCGAGCTGTCGCTGGCCATGCGCAGTGGCCAACCCCTGGGGGAGCACTTCTCCCGCCTGCGTATCTGGCAGAGCCGCCAGCAGCTGATCCAGCAGGCGCTGACCCGCTTGCCCTTTGCCAAGTTGCAGCAGCTCTGGCAGCTGATGAGCCAGCTCGACGCCGCCCTGAGCCACTTCGAGACAGAGCGTGCCTGGCTGCTGTTGCAAACCCTGGCCCTGGGATTTCGCGATGGTCACCCCTTGCCGATGGCTGTGGAGCGCAGCCCATGCTAAGCAAACCAATCGGCCTGCGCGCGACAAAGGCCATCTTCGAGTCCATTTGTCATCGGCCCCCGACGATCAGGACAGTGCCACAGGGGTGGGCTGCATGTTGAATCCAGCTATCGGCCTGCTCGGCGGCACCTTCGATCCCATTCATATCGGCCATCTGCGCCCAGCCATCGAGGCGCAACAGGCGCTGTCACTGGCCGAGATCCGGCTCATTCCAAACCATATCCCCCCCCACAGGGCCAACCCCTTCTGCTCGAGCGAGCAGCGCCTGGCCATGGTCAGGCTGGCGGCGGCAGAGAATCCGGGGTTTGTGGTCGATGAGCGGGAGCTGAGGAGAGAGCGTCCCTCCTACACCATAGAGACGCTTATCGAGCTGAGGAGCGAGCTGCCCGACACGCCGCTCTGCTTTCTGATGGGCATGGATTCCCTGCTCAGTCTGCCGAGCTGGCATCGCTGGCAAGCACTGCTCGACCATGCCCATCTGGTGGTGAGCGGCCGCCCGGGTTGGCAGCCGGATTACCCCGCCCCGGTGGCCGAGCTGCTGGCCCGCCATCAGACTCGGGATCCCGGTGCCCTGCACCAGCATCTGGCCGGTCATATCTGGCTGGCAGACAACCTGCCCATCCATCTCTCTGCCACGGCGCTGCGGGAGTTGCTGGCCAAGGGACAGGATCCCCGCTATCTGTTGCCAGCCTCTGTCGCACACTATATTGATCAACAAGGGCTCTATCGCGCCAGCGCAAAGATCCCCCTTGCTTCCCCTACCCAGCCTGGTAGGAAATGAAGCCACCCATGATATAATCCGCCGCCCCATGCCCAAGCAAGCCGCGCCGGATCCAGAGGAGAAACACTATTGCAAGAGCAACAACTGCACGCCTTCATCATCGACAAGATCGATGACATGAAGGGCCGCGACATCGTTACCCTGGATGTGCGCGGTCAATCCACCATCACGGATACCCTGATCATCTGCTCCGGCAACTCCAGTCGTCATGTCTGTGCCATCGCCAGTAACCTGGCGAGCGAGGCGCGCCATGCCAAGCTCAATCTGCTGAGCGTGGAAGGACAACAGACCGGCGAGTGGGTGCTGGTCGATCTGGGCTCCGTCATAGTGCATGTGATGCAAGACGAGTATCGCGACTTCTACCAACTGGAGAAACTCTGGGGCAGTGCTCCGGTACAAGCCTGATCCCCATGAAGATTCAGTTAATTGCCGTGGGCACCAAGATGCCCGCCTGGGTCGAGCACGGCTTCCAGGAATACCGCCGCCGCTTTCCCAAAGACATGCCATTTGAGCTGGTCGAGATAAGCGCAGGCAAACGCGGCAAGAATGCCGACATCCCCCGTATCCTGCAAAAGGAGGGGGAAGCCATGCTGGCCGCTGCGGGTCGTTCACGCCTCGTCACCCTGGATATTCCCGGCAAGCCCTGGACCACGGAGCAGCTGGCAGGCCAGCTGGAAGCCTGGAAGCTGGATGGCCGCGACGTCGCCCTGCTGGTAGGCGGCCCCGAGGGGCTCTCCCCTGAATGCAAGGCGGCTGCCGAGCAGAGCTGGTCCCTCTCGCCACTCACCCTGCCCCATCCCCTGGTGCGGGTCTTGGTGGCCGAGAGCCTTTACCGGGCCTGGAGCATCACCACCAACCACCCTTATCACAGGGAATAGCGCTTTATGTTTTCGCTCCCCCCCAAGGTTGAGGCATCCCCATGCTGAAACAACGCATCGAGATGCGCGATCACAGTGCAGAGGGCAACCTCTTCTTCCGTCGCACCCTGGTCGCCTACCTGGGCATGGTCGCCCTGATGCTGGTGCTGCTCGGCAATCTCTACTACCTGCAGGTAGAATCGTTCGACACCTACCAGACCCGCTCCAATGACAACCGGATCAGGGTCGTGCCGGTGGCCCCTCCGCGCGGCCTCATCTATGACACCAATGGCGTGCTGCTGGCGGAAAATCGCCCGGTCTACAGCCTGGAAATCGTGCCGGAAGAGGCCGGGGACATCGACAAGATGGCCGATGAACTCATCGCCCTGCTCGGGCTGCCGGAAGGGACCAAGGAGAAGTTCCTGGCGGAGGTCAAGCGTCAGCGTCGCTTCAAGCCCGTCTCCCTCTATGAGAAGCTGACCGAGAAGCAGGTCGCGGTCTTCTCCGTCGATCAGCACAACTATCCGGGGGCCAGCATCGAGGCCTACCTCAAGCGCTATTACCCCTTTGGCGATACCCTCACCCATGCCCTGGGTTATGTGGCCAAGATCAATACCCGGGATGTGGAGCGTCTCGATAAAGAGGACAAACTCGCCAACTACGCGGCCACCAAGGATATCGGCAAGCAGGGGGTGGAGAAGTTCTACGAGGATCAGTTGCACGGCGTCGCCGGCTACCAGGAGGTCGAGGTCAATAACCGTGGCCGGGTGGTGCGTACCCTCAAGTTCCAGGCACCCCAGCCCGGCAAGGACATCTACCTCAATATCGACATCCGCCTGCAGCTACGTGCCCAGCAGCTGCTGGCTGGCCAGCGGGGGGCCATCGTCATGATGGATCCCAAGACCGGTGCCATCCTGGCCATGGAGTCGAGCCCGAGCTATGACCCCAATCTGTTCGTGACTGGCATCTCCACCACCAATTATTCGGGTCTGCTCAACGATCCGGCCCGCCCGCTGGTCAACCGCACCACCCAGGGCATCTATGCCCCCGCCTCCACCGTCAAGCCGATGATGTCGGTGATGGGGCTCAACGAGGGGGCCATCACCCCCCAATACCGCTACTTTGGCGGACCCACCTTCTCCATTCCCGGTACCACCAAGAAGTTCCGGGACTGGCGCCGCTGGGGCCATGGCTGGCTCGATGTGTATCGCGCCATCGAAGTGTCGGCGGATACCTATTTCTACGATCTCGCCTACCGGGTCGGCATCGACAAGATCCACGAATACATGACCCAGTTCGGTTTCGGTCAGTACAGTGGCGTCGATCTCTACGAGGAGACCCGAGGGGTCATGCCCTCCCGGGAGTGGAAGATGAAACGCTGGCGCCAACCCTGGTATCAAGGTGACACCATCTCCATCGGCATAGGCCAAGGCTACTGGAGTGCCACGCCCATCCAGCTCGCCAAGGCGATCAGCATCCTGACCCAGAACGGTCATGACGTGACGCCGCACCTGCTCAAGAGCACCGTCTCCCTGGATGGCTCGGTGCCTGCGCCGATCAATACCAAGGTGGCGCTCAAGACCAAGAGCGACAGCTATTGGCAAGTTGCCCAGCAGGGCATGTGGCGGGTCAACCAGGGCAAGGAAGGCAGTGGCCGTCATGCCTTTGCCAATACCGCCTACGTCTCCGGTGGCAAATCGGGCACGGCCCAGGTGGTCGGTCTGAAGGAGAACCAGATCTATAACGCGGCCACCACCAAGGTCGAGCACAGGGATAATGCACTCTTTGTCGCTTATGCCCCCTTCGAGGCGCCCAAGGCCGTAGTGGCCCTGGTGCTGGAGAACGCCGGTGGCGGCAGCAAGAACGCAGCCCCTGTGGCACGTCAGATGCTCGACTCCTATCTGCTGCCCCCCGAGCCCGAACTGCCCCCGGCCCCGCTCAAAGCGGCGGCAGCCAAACCGACCGATGCCAACGCCACAGAGGTAAGCCCCCATGAGTAACTCGGCCCGCCAGAACAGCCTCTGGTACCGGCTGCATATCGATTTGCCCCTGCTGATCGGTCTGCTCTGCCTCATGGCCCTCTCCATGGTGGTGCTCTACTCCGCCTCGGGTCAGGACATGGACTCCATCGTGCGCCAGCTGGTGCGCGGCGGCCTCGCCTTCGTGCTGATGCTGGCCCTGGCCCAGCTGCCACCGACCCTCTATGCCCGCTGGGCCATCCCCGTGTTCACCGTGGTGGTGCTGATGCTGATCGCGGTCGATGTCTTTGGTCATATCGGCAAGGGGGCGCAGCGCTGGCTGGATCTCGGCTTCATGAAGTTCCAGCCCTCCGAAGTGATGAAGGTCTCCATGCCCATCATGGTGGCGACCTGGCTCAGCCGGCATTCGCTGCCTCCCAAACTCAGCCACGTGATAGTCGCCCTGATCATGGTGCTGCTGCCGACCCTGCTCATCGCGGCTCAGCCCGATCTTGGCACCTCCATCCTGGTGGCGGCCTCCGGCTTCTTCGTCATCTTCCTGGCGGGGATCAGCTGGTGGCTCATCGGACTGGCCGCGCTGCTGGCGGCGGCCTTCATGCCGGTACTCTGGTTCTTCCTGATGCACGACTACCAGCGTCAGCGGGTGCTGATGCTGCTCGATCCGGAGAAAGACCCCCTCGGCCGCGGCTACCACATCATCCAGTCCAAGATAGCCATCGGCTCCGGCGGCGTCTTTGGCAAGGGCTGGCTGCAGGGCACCCAATCCCAGCTGGAATTTTTGCCAGAGCGCCACACCGACTTCATCTTCGCGGTGTTCAGCGAGGAGTTCGGCCTGGTGGGCGTCGCGCTGCTGCTCGCACTCTATCTCTACATCATCAGCCGCTGCCTCTATATCTCGATGCAGGCCCAGAGCAGCTTCGAACGCCTGCTTGGCGGCGCCCTGACCCTCACCTTCTTCGTCTATGTGTTCGTCAACATGGGCATGGTCAGCGGCATACTGCCGGTGGTCGGCGTGCCGCTGCCGCTGGTGAGTTACGGCGGCACCTCCATGGTGACCCTGATGGCCGGCTTCGGCATCCTGATGTCCATTCAGACTCACAGAAGGCTGCTGGCCTGATGCTGCGGCGCGCCTCCCGCCTGCTGTTGCTGGCAGTGACCTTGCCAACCATGGCGGCTCCCGTCGCCACTGCGCCGCCGAGCATGGCCACCCTCACCACCCTGGCCGAACGTCAGGCCGTTCCTCTGGCCGACTTGCAGGCTGCCGCCGGGGCCGCCCGACTCAATCCCGAGATACTGGCGCTGATGCAGCGCCCCTGGGAGGCCAAGCCCTGGTATCAGTACAGAGCGCTGTTCGTCACCGAACAACGCATTCAGGCCGGTGTGCGCTTCTGGCAAGAAAACCACACCCAGCTCAGCCAGGCGGAACAGACTTACAGAGTCCCCGCCGCCCTCATCACCGCCATCCTGGGGGTAGAAACGGCCTACGGTAAGCAGATGGGCCGCCACGGGGTACTCGACAGTCTCTATACCCTGGGTTTCTACTACCCGGAACGGGCCGATTTTTTCGCCAAGGAATTTGCCCAGCTGGTGCTGCTCGGCCAGGAGGAGGGATTGTCCCTCCAGACCCTCAAGGGCTCCTACGCGGGCGCCATGGGCATGGGTCAATTCATGCCCTCCAGCTATCGCCACTATGCCGTGGATTTTGATGGTGACGGCAAGCGGGATCTGTTCGGCAACAAGGCCGATGCCATCGGCAGCGTGGCCAACTATTTTGCCGAGCATGGCTGGCGCTGGCAGGAGCCCGTGGTCGAGCCCGCCGAGGCGACCCTGCCGGTCGCCGAGTCTCTGATAGGCAAGGCCCCCGAACCGACCCTGCCATGGCAGACCCTGTTTGATGCCGGGCTGCGCCTCGCCACGCCACTGGATGCCAATACCAGGGTTCGTCTGCTGGCCCTCGATAAGGCGGACGGCCCCAGCTACTGGGTCGCCCGCCACAATTTCTACGTGATCAATCGCTACAACCGCAGCCCCTTGTACGGCATGGCGGTCTATCAACTCAGCCAAGCCATTCAGGATGCCTATGCAGCACAACCAAGCCCTCCTTCTCAGCCTGACCTTGTTGCTGGCCGCCTGTAGCAGCCAACCCGAGCAGCCCCCGGCCCCCCCTTCCCCCCCAGTACAGGTGGAGAAACCGCCGGTCATCGAGTTCCCCCAGGCCACTGGCGCCATACCGCGCCATGAGCCCCTGAGCGCGAGCGGCAACCGCGACTACTGGATAGGCAAGCAGAAGTATCAGGTGTGGCGCGACATCAAGGACTACAGCGAGGAGGGCTCCGCCAGCTGGCTCGACCAGGGGCTCGACGGCAACAAGACCGCCAACGGCGACATCATGGACAGCAGCCAGTTCAGTGCGGCCCACCGCAACCTGCCGCTGCCGAGCTATGTGCGGGTCACCAACCTCGACAATGGCAAAGAGACCATAGTGCGGGTCAACGACCGTGGTCCCTTCACGCCATCACGACTCATCGACCTCTCCCATGCCGCCGCCCATCAACTCGGCATGGTCGATAACGGCACGGCGCGAGTCAGGCTGGATCTCATCACCGATACCCCGGATCAACAGATTGAACGGGTGGCAGACATTCCCATGACGGACACCCTCGCGGCCCAGGCCCCCGAGCCCCTGATAGCGGCCAAGCCTCCAGTCGCGCCCCCAGCCAAACCGGCGGTGAAGGCCCAGACACCTGTGGCCAGCACTGCGGCCACCCCGGCGACAGGGTCTGACAAGCGGATGCAGGTGCTCGCCAGCGGGTCCCAGCAGCGGGCCCAGAGCCTGGCCGAGAGCCTCGGCAAACAATATGGGGTACCTCATCAGATTGAGGCCGCCGGCCACGTCTTTCGCGTGCTGCTGGGCCCCATCCCTGCGGCCAAGCAGGCTGAGTTGCTGCAACAGTTGCGCAGCTCAGGATTCGAACAGGCTTTCTTGCTCCCCTGATGCGCTCGTTTCAGGCCCTCCCCCGCGGCCACTGCAAGGCGGGGGCGCGCCTGATTACGACGCGTTTGCTGAGCTGGATTGTTAAAAAATCCCCCCCGATCGCCATGCCGGACTATAACCGCTGCGCGCTTCTGGTATAGTTAGCCCCGCTTTTTCATTTACATTTACCAGGGGTCACCCCCCGACCAGGCCCGCAGGAATTTTCACGATGTCCAAATTTTCTCATTCAGTTATCCTCGCCGCCCTGATCAGCGCAACCGCCCAGGCCAATACCCCGGTGCCGGATGCACTGCCCACCCCCAACAGCATGCCGGTGGTAGTGCCCGCCGCGCCGACCATTTCGGCCAAGGCCCATATCCTGATCGACTACGCCAGTGGTCAGGTCCTCGCCGAGGAGAATGCCGAAGAGCGCCTGCCGCCTGCCAGTCTGACCAAGATGATGACCTCCTACATCATTGGTCAGGAGCTGCTCAAGGGGAATATCAAGCGCACCGACATGGTGACCATCAGCCAAAACGCCTGGTCCAAGAACTACTCCGATTCGTCCAAGATGTTCATCGAGGTTGGCAAGCAGGTTTCCGTCGACGATCTCAACAAGGGCATCATCATCCAGTCCGGCAATGACGCCTGTGTCGCCATGGCCGAATTCCTGGCAGGCAGCACCGACTCCTTCGCCAGCCTGATGAATACCTGGTCCGCCAAGCTTGGCATGAACGACAGCCACTTCATGAACCCCCATGGTCTGGATGCCGAGGGTCACTACAGTACCGCCCACGACATGGCGCGCCTGGGCCAGGCCCTGATCCGCGACTTGCCGGAGGAGTACAAGATTTACTCCCAGAAGTCGTTCGTGTTCAACGGCATCACTCAGCACAACCGCAACCGCCTGCTGTGGGATCAATCCCTGCAGGTCGATGGCATCAAGACCGGCCACGTCAGCCAGGTCGGTTACAACCTGGTCTCCTCCGCCACCAACAATGAGGGCATGCGCCTCATCGCCGTGGTATTCGGTGCCAACAGCGAGGCCTCCCGCGCCGCCGAGAGCAAGAAGTTGCTCACCTACGGCTTCCGCTTCTTCCAAAGCGCCACCCCCTATAAAGCGGGTACCGAGCTGGTGAGCCAGAAGATCTGGATGGGTGACAAGCCGGAGGTGAAGCTGGGGGTGGATCAGGATGTCTCTGTGGTGGTGACCCGCGGTCAGGCCAGCAACCTGAAAGCGGACTTCCAGCTCGACAGCGAGCTGAAGGCACCGCTGACCAAGGGACAAAAAGTCGGGACCGTCTTCCTCAAGCAGGGTGACAAAGAGATCAAGCAAGTGCCCCTGGTTGCCCTGGAAGATGTGCAAGAGGGTGGCCTGATGAGCCGTCTGTGGGACTATGTCGTCCTGCTGGTGACCAGCTGGTTCAAGTAAGGCTCGGCTAAGTGCGTCAGCCTGCGAGGCCTAAGTCATGGCCCGGCGGCTGACCAGCTGACGCCGGACAAGCAGGGTAAAATGTTGTCAAGTAACGGCGCCATCAGGCGCCGTTACTGTCTCGCTGGCAGCCACTAGCGAATAACCCTGCAATCTGCAGGTTCCGCCGCCCCGGGATTTGTGGTAAAAAGCAGCACCTCCATGTCTTGTCGCACGAAACCGGGTCTTGATCCCGGTCTGGGCCATGCCCATATAGACTTGTACTGGCGGCCGTCTAGGCCAAGGGCAATGAGCTACATGAGAGAGTCATCCCTGATGACACAAAAGGTGAGTCAATGAATACCAAGTTTGATGAACTGCTGGAGTTCCCCTGCAAGTTCCCCTTCAAGGTACTGGGTGTCGCCGATCCCGCCCTGCCGGATCAGGTTGTCCAAGTGCTGCAGCAGCATGCGCCGGGCACTTACAGCCCCGTCGTCCAACCCAGCTCCAAAGGCAATTATCACTCTGTACGGGTGACGGTTACCGCCCAGAGCAAAGAACATGTCGAAGCCATGTATACCGCCTTGGGTAACATAGAGCTGGTTCGCTACGTTCTGTAACCTCATGCCTTCGTCGCCCCCTGAGGGCGACGAATTTTTTGTCGTGCCCTGCCCGTGAGGAAACCATGTCCAGCCCAGCACAACGTCACCTGCTGATCAGACACCTGGGTCGCAGCCCCTATCAGGCCGTGTGGGACGCCATGAAGGCGTTCACCGACGGCCGCGATGGCGACACCCCTGACGAGTTCTGGTTGGTGGAGCATGAGCCCGTCTACACCCAGGGACAGGCCGGCAAGGCCGAGCATCTGCTCGCCCCCGGCGACATTCCTGTGGTGCAGAGCGATCGTGGTGGCCAGGTGACCTATCATGGCCCCGGCCAGCTGGTGCTCTATGTGCTGGTGGACGTGCGCCGCTGCAAGCTGTCGGTGCGCGAGCTGGTTACCGCCCTGGAGCAGGCCATCATATCGACCCTGGCCCTGAGCGATATCGCCGCCTATGCCAAGGCGGATGCCCCCGGTGTCTATGTGCAGCAAGCCGGTTTCGAGGCCAAAATCGCCTCCCTGGGACTGCGCATTCGGCGCGGCTGCTCCTTCCATGGCCTGGCCCTCAACGTCAACATGGACATGAGCCCCTTCCTGCGGATCAACCCTTGTGGTTATGCAGGCATGCCGATGGCTCAAACCAGTGCCCTGGGCGGCCCTTTGAGCGTCGCCGACGCGGCGGTGCCGCTTATCGACGCCCTGGCCAGCCTGATCGGCTATCAGACCATTACCCATGTCGAGCAAGCAGCATGAGTCGTTTCCTGCCCTGCGGCGATGGGAACATCAAGATGCCCCCTTCGGCCATCAACCTGACAGTAACAAACACCGAGAGTGAATCATGAGCAAACCAGTTCGTATGGAGCCGGGCGTCAAGCTGCGCGATGGCGACAAGATGGCCCTGATCCCGGTGAAATTCATGCCGGATCCCACCGAAGAAGTGCTGCGCAAACCGGACTGGATGCGCATCAAGTTGCCGCCTTCGAGCCAGAAGATTGAGCACATCAAGAGCACCTTGCGTAAAAACAAGCTGCACTCGGTCTGTGAAGAGGCCTCCTGCCCCAATCTGGCCGAGTGCTTCAACCACGGCACGGCCACCTTCATGATCATGGGCGCCATCTGCACCCGTCGTTGCCCCTTCTGCGACGTGGCCCACGGCCGCCCGCTGGCACTGGATCCCGACGAGCCGCAGAAACTGGCCCTCACCATCAAGGAGATGGGGCTGAAATACGTGGTCATCACCTCGGTGGACCGCGATGACCTGCGTGACGGCGGTGCCCAGCACTTCGCCGACTGCATCAAGCAGATCCGTGAGCACAGCCCCCAGACCCGCATCGAGATCCTGACCCCGGACTTCCGTGGCCGGATGGAGCAGGCCCTGGACGTGTTCCGCGAGACCCCGCCGGACGTGTTCAACCACAACCTGGAAACCGCCCCGCGCATGTACCGGGTCGCCCGCCCCGGTGCCGACTACAAGTGGTCCCTGGAGCTGCTGCGCCGCATCAAGGAGATGCACCCCCATGTACCGACCAAGTCCGGTGTCATGATGGGTCTTGGCGAGACCAACGAAGAGATAGTCCAGGTGCTCAAGGACTTGCGCGAGCACGGCGTCAACATGCTGACCCTGGGCCAGTATCTGCAGCCGAGCCGCCACCACCTGCCGGTGAAGCGCTACGTGCCGCCCGCAGAGTTCGACGAGCTCAAAGACGTCGCCATGGATCTGGGCTTCTCCCACGCCGCCTGCGGTCCCTTCGTGCGCTCCTCTTACCACGCAGACCTGCAAGCCAAGGGCGAAGAGGTCAAATAATCGCCCTTGCATCCCCATGCATCTGCCAACAAGAAGAGCGCCTCAGGGCGCTCTTCTTGTATCGGTCAATCAAGGCTGTAATAGGTCGAGCGCCATGCCGGGTCGGCTGTTGGCTTGGCTCAATGAGGGCCCCGCACCTGTTGTTGCAGCTCAAGCAGGGCCCTGACCTCGGCCAGGCGGCGCCGGGTCAACGCAATACGCTCCGCCTTGCCCATGCCCTCACCCGTCAGCAAGTCGGCCAGACAGTGATCATAGAGAGGGCCGCTCAGGCGCCAACTGCGGCTGACGGCTCCCTGAGTCAAGGTGAGCCGCTCCTCGCTGCCACAGCGATCCAGGCTGATCTGCCGACCATCTGCCAGAGAGGCCCGGATCCCCTTCTGTCCCCCGGCAGGGCCGGCGTATTTGTCGAGCCAGATATGAAGCGGTATGGATCCCAGGGAGCCAAGCAGTTCGGCCCGCCCTTCGGCGCTGTGCAGGTCGCCTCGGGCTATGGCCTGGCCCAGCCGGTCTGTCACGCCACGGGCTTTCAGTTGCAGGGATTCATCCTCCCCAAGCGCCGCCACCAGCTCTCTGGCCTGAGTCAGCACATGGGTGCCTATGTCGAGGATGACCCCATCGGGATGGCGCAGCGCCCGGCGATCCGCTTCTCCCGTGGCAAAGTTGAGGGCGATGGGCTGCCCCTGATCGTCCCTGCCACTGGCTTCTTGCAGATAGCCCTCCAGCAGCACAAGCCGAGCACCGGTGAAATCAGGAAGATCCGCCTGCGCCGGATCCTCTGCCTGCCAATGCGCGCCAAGTTGCCCCGATAGCAGTTGCTGGATCCCACGGCGTGCCATCCAGTGATCCAGGGCCAGCACTCGCCCGGCCTGGGCAGCGTCGGCCAGCAGCGCCTCCATCTCCCCAAGCTGATCCAGACGGGCAACCAGAGGTTTTTCCACCACCAATAGCGGTATTGCGCTAGCCAGGGCTGCCTGCAGGGTCTCCAGATGAACGAGGGAGGGAGTGGTAATGAACAACAGATCCAGCGGCTTGGCCAGCAAGGCTCCCAGACTCGGCAGGCCATGAATGCCCATCAACTGCCGAGCGGGATCCACGTCATGGCCCCACAGATCTAGGTCCGGTATGGTGAGCCGCTTGAGGGCTGGCAGATAAGCGGTTTCCACCACGGCGCCCAGGCCGACGAATCCAATTTGCATCAGCTTCTCTCCAAATAGATTCAATCTAGCGCCACTGGCCTTGACCTGGCCTGATCCAGAGCAATGAATCCCGCGGACCTGACTCGGCGCAGGCGTCTGGAGGCAACGATAAGGCCCCGTTCGAGCATTCCTGTTCCTTCGGGCAGAGGCTATGATGCCGACTTTCCCGCCGCATTCAGGAGCTGCTCATGTCCCCGGTCAAGGTCTTCATCATCCATGGTTACACGGCATCCCCCCAGGCCAACTGGTTTCCCTGGCTCGCCACCCGGCTCGAAGAGCAGAGGGTGCAGGTCACTGTGCTGGCCATGCCGGATCCCCATACCCCGGCGCCTGCCGCCTGGGATGCTTATCTGGCCCAGCGTATCGGAGAAGCAGATGGCAGCACCATACTGGTTGGCCACAGCCTGGGCTGCATCGCGGCCCTGCGTTACCTGCATCAACAAACCGCGACGCATCACCTCGGCGGTTTGCTGCTGGTCAGTGGCTTTGATGAGCCCCTCGCGACCCTGCCCGAGCTGACCCCCTTCGTCGCCCAGTCGCTGCCCCTTGCCGAGCTTCGTGCTCGCCTGCACCATTGCGCCCTGATCGCCTCCATGGATGATGCCATAGTGCCCCAGCCCTACTCGGCCCGTCTGGCCCAGCGGCTCCAGGCTCCTTTGCATCTGATCGAGCAAGGGGGACACTTCCTCGACCGGGAGGGTTTCACCGAGTTGCCCCTCGCCTATGAACAAGTGATGGGTATGGTCAGTGCCCTGGGTGATGTCCAAGGGGCGCTTAAGGCAGGTTGATGGCATGGCTGTCATTGTCGGTAGATTTCGATAACTTTCGATGACAAAACGGCCACCCGAGGGTGGCCGTTGGCTTGCGTGACGTTTGAAGCGGCAAGACTAGAGACCGGCGGCCTCCAGATGCTCCACCAGCAGCTGCACGCTGCGGTTGCCGCGCCACTCGTTGACATCGAGCCGGTAGACCAGCCGCACCCGTTTCACCGAGGCATCGGGCCAGCGCTTGAGATCCACCCCGAAGGCGATGGCATCTACCGCATGACCGGAATCCGTGGTCAGCATCAGCTTGAGGTGTTTCTCCCCCACCAGCCGCTGCTGGACCAGCACGAACTCACCGTCGAACAGCGGCTCGGGGAAGGCCTGGCCCCAGGGGCCGGAGGCACGGATGAGCTCCGCCAGCTCCAGACTCAGCTCGTCGGGCAGCAGCTCGCCATCGGTGAGCAGCACCCCGGTCAGCAGCTCCGGGGTCACCAGCTCGGCGATGACCGCCTCAAACGCCCGGCCGAACGCCGCTATATTGGCCTTGGGCAGGGTCAGCCCCGCCGCCATGGCGTGGCCGCCAAACTTGCCCATCAGGCCCGGATGGCGGGTATCGAGCAGCTCCAGCGCATCGCGCAGGTGCACCCCGGGGATGGAGCGGCCCGAGCCCTTGAGCTCGGTGTCACTGCTCTCGGCGAAGGCGATCACCGGTCGGTAGTACTTCTCCTTGATCTTGGAGGCCACCAGCCCCACCACCCCCTGATGCCACTCATCCCGGTGCAGCACTATGCCGCTGGGCACCTCGCCGTCGCGAAACCGGATCTGCTCCAGGGTGGCGAGGGCCTCCTGCTGCATGCCCTGCTCTATCTCCTTGCGCTCCTGGTTGAGGCTGTCCATCTCCGCCGCAAGCTGGCGCGCCAGGTTGAGATCATCGCTCAGCAGACAGGCGACCCCGAGGGACATGTCATCGAGCCGGCCCACCGCATTGAGGCGAGGCCCCAGGGCGAAGCCGAGATCGGCGGCGCACAGGCGGCGACCATCGCGGCCCGACACGTCCACCAGCGCCTGGATGCCGGGGCGGCAGCGACCGGCCCGGATCCGCTGCAGCCCCTGATGGACAAGGATACGGTTGTTGCCATCCAGCGCCACCACGTCGGCGACTGTGCCAAGCGCCACCAGATCGAGATAGTCCGCCACGTTGGGGGGACGAATGCCGAGTCGCTCATACCAGCCGCTCTGGCGCAGATGGGTGTTGAGGGCCGCCATCAGGTAGAAGGCCACCCCCACCCCGGCCAGGGACTTGGAGGGAAAATCGCAGCCACGCTGGTTAGGGTTCACTATCGCATCGGCAGCAGGCAGCTCATGACCCGGCAGGTGATGATCGGTGACCAGTACCTGCATCCCGGCGGCCTTGGCGGCGGCCACCCCGGCGATGCTGGAGATGCCGTTATCCACTGTGATGAGAAACTCGGCGCCGCGAGCCACCGCCAGCGCGACGATCTCCGGGGTGAGGCCATAACCGAACTCGAAGCGGTTGGGCACCAGGAAATCGACACTCTGCCCTCCCATGGCCCGCAGCGCCAGCACGCACAGGGCCGAGCTGGTGGCGCCGTCGCAGTCGAAGTCGCCGACGATGAGGATGCGTTTCTGGGCAGTCAGCGCCCCGGCCAGCAGCGGCACCGCCTGCTCCATGCCAAACAGCCGCTGGGGCGGCAGCAGCTGGCTGGCGCTGCGCTCCAGCAGGGCGGGATCCTCCACCCCGCGACTGGCGAAGATTTGACGCAGCAAGGGATGCAGGGTATCGGGGAGATGAGCATCATCCACCCGGGGACGACGACGAATTTGCAGGGACATGGGGCTATCCAATGGGGTTAATCAACACGGTGGCAGAGGCCGAAAACAGGTGGCAAGGATCGCACTCCTGCCCCCGATAGGCAAATTCCATCATTCGGGATCTTATTACGAATCCCATTAATAACTGATCGTTAACAGAAATTTTGCCCGCTCAGGTTGCCAATTGGGCTCAGTCACATCAAGCTAGCAGAGATGGCTCATGGGTGTAGGCGCAGCCTGTACTCAGCCCTCACTCCATGACTAATAACTTTGTGCAACTTTACCCATTTGGAGAGATTTCAATGAGCCTGATCCAGGAATTCAAGGCCTTTGCCGCCCGTGGCAACGTGATCGACATGGCCGTCGGTATCATCATAGGTGCCGCCTTCGGCAAGATAGTCTCCTCGTTCGTCGGTGACATCATCATGCCCCCCATAGGTATCATCCTGGGCGGGGTCGATTTCAGCGATCTGGCCGTGGTGCTCAAGGCGGCCGAGGGAGAGACCCCCGCCGTGGTGATCGCCTATGGCAAGTTTATCCAGACCATCATCGACTTCCTGATCATCGCCTTTGCCATCTTCATGGGCGTCAAGGCCATGAACAGCATGAAGAAACAAGCCGAGGAAGCGCCAGCGGCACCAGCCGCGCCGACCAAGGATCAAGAGTTGCTGAGCGAGATCCGCGATCTGCTCAAGAACAAGCAGCAATAACTCTCCGGCAAGCCCCCGCAACCACGCCGAGGAGGGCCCCCTTCTCGGCATAAACCCAAATGAATATACAAATGACAGATCAATCATTTGCCTTGAGGGATCCCGCCACGTAGACTGGTCGGTCAGCCTGTTTCGGCCCAGAACCTTTCAGGAATGCCATGACCTCCCCCAGCAAACCCACAAACAGTTACCATCAGTTTGTCACTTATTATCTCATCATCCTGGCCATCCCCATGCTGCTGATCAGTGGCGGTCTCTTCTATTTCAATCAGCTCACCCAGTCCAATCTTCTCCAGGCGACACTCAAGGCGACCAGCCAGATCATGGTTCAAGACATAGCCCGCCAGAGCACCATGCTGGTCGCCCAGCTCAATATGGCGGGAGAGCAGTTGCACAAGACAAAAAGAGGAAATCGGCTCTCCAATGCAGAAAAAGAAGAGCTGGCCCAGCGCTGGCGCGCTCTTAGCTATCCCTCCCCCCTGATAAAGCACATCTACTACAGCAGTCATCAGGGCAGCTTCTTCTCCTATCCCACCTTGCTGCTCACCGACGACTACCAGCCCACCCGGCGCCCCTGGTATCAGGTTGCCCTTGAGCTGCCTAATACACCGGTGTGGGGGAATCCTTATAGCGATGCCTTGACCAAGATCCCGGTCATATCGGTCTCCAAGGCCTTGCTCGCTCCCGACGGAGAAATTGATGGGGTAGTCGCCCTCGATGTGTCACTGCAGGAGTGGAGTCTTATCTTTCAGCAACACACCAAACTGGCCAACGGGGCCCGTATGATGCTGGTCGATACCCAGACCGGGATCCTGATCGCTCACAGCGACGCTTCTCTCATCAACAGCCCCGCCGACCCCAAGATGCTGGTGCAGTTAGAAGGGTTGGATGGCCAGTTCCTCGATGATGAGAATAACCTCGTCACCTTCGGCAGCATTGAGGGGCACCCCAACTGGATCCTGGTGACTCAGCTCCCCCTCAGCCTGACCAATAACATCAACAAGGGTTTCATCACCACAGTCATTGTCATGTTGCTGCTCTCCCTACTGCTGTTTGGCCTGGTGGCCGTCATCTTCAAGAACAAAATTGAACAGATCATCACCCAGCTCATCCAGGTCGTGCGCCTGATGCGAGTCACGCCTCCCGGCAAACAGGTTATCCTGCCCAGTATCAAAGGGGTTGAGGAGCTGGAAGATGAACTCAACCGGATGACGGCCAAGATGGACAAGGTGGCCGACAAGGCGAATCGAGATGCGCTCACCGGCCTCTACAATCGCCGTTATTTCGATAACCAAATGCGTCGGCTTCATGACGAGCAGCGTCCCTTCGTACTCGCCTTGGTCGATCTCGACAATTTCAAGTCGATCAATGACAGCTTCGGCCACCCGACCGGAGATGCGGTCCTCAAGCGCGTGTCGGCCCTGGGACAGGAGATCCTGCCCCAGGGGGGGACCCTGTGCCGCTATGGTGGCGAGGAGCTGATCGTCATCTTCGAGCAGGAGTCACTGCTGGAGGCCAAGCTGCTGATGGAAGCGTGGCGAACAGCAGTCAGCACGCTGGTATGGCGTGAACCTGCACTATCCGTCACCTTCAGCGCTGGTCTCGGAGCCTGGCAGGGGCAAGCCTGGGAAGCGCTGTTGCAACAGGTGGATGATGCGCTCTACCAGGCCAAAGCCAATGGCAAGAACCAGTTGGCAGAAGTCAGCTCACATTGAATCAGGCACGGGGGTGATGCTCACCATGCAGCGCCTTGAGTCGTTCATTCGCCACATGGGTGTAGATCTGGGTGGTGGAGAGATCCGCGTGCCCCAGCAGCATCTGTACCACCCGCAAGTCGGCACCGTGGTTGAGCAGATGGGTGGCGAACGCGTGGCGCAGGGTGTGAGGGGACAGCTCCCCGGCAATGCCGGCGCGCAGGGCGTAGAGCTTGATGCGATGCCAGAAGGTCTGGCGGGTCATCATCTGCGCCCGTTTGGAAGGGAACACCACATCCGAGCTCACCCCGCCGAGCAGCAGGGGGCGCGAGGCACGATAATAACGCTCGAGCCAATGCACCGCCTCCTCCCCCATGGGCACCAGCCGCTCCTTGTTGCCCTTGCCGACCACTCGCACCAGCCCCTGGCGCAGGCTCAGGTGTTCGGCGGTCAATCCCACCAGTTCCGAGACCCGCAAGCCAGTGGCGTAGAGCAGCTCCAGCATCGCCTTGTCCCGCAGCTCAAGGGGATCCTCCACATCAGGCTCATCGAGCAAGGTGCCAACCTGCCCCTCACTCAGGTCTGAGGGGAGCTTCTTGGGCAACTTGGGTCCCTCCAGCAAGACGGTCGGATCGTCACTGCGCAGCTTCTCCCGGTTGAGATACTGATAGAAGCGGCGCAAGGCGGAGAGAAAGCGCGCCGTGCTGCTGGGGGCGAAGCCCTGATCCACCCGCCAGGCGAGGTAGTGCTGGATCTCGGCCATCCCCGCCAGCAGCAGGGCGCTGCCCTGCGCATCCAGCCAATGGGCGAACTTGCTCAAGTCGACCCGGTAGGAGGCCACGGTATTGTCAGACAGACCCCGCTCCAGCCAGAGCGCGTCGAGGAACTGCTCGATCAGGGGGTGCGGGGAGTGGGCGGACTTGACGGTTTGCTTGGTCATGGGGCGGCCGGGTTGACGAACAGGTTGCCATTCTAACGCCAAGTCGGGGCCGCCACACAAGCCGGGCTGCGAGAGTCGGATCAGATGCCCTGATATGGCGAGGGATCAAGGCCCGTCCAGACTGGGAAGCGGCGGCCACTCTCTGGTAAACTTGCCCCCTTACCTTGAGCTGGCTGGAAGAGCGATGAAGATAGGTCTGTTTTACGGTTCCACCACCTGTTACACCGAGATGGCCGCCGAGAAGATCCGTACCCTGCTGGGCCCGGAGCTGGTCGACATCCACAACATCAAAGACGTGCCCATGGTACGCATGCAGGATTACGAGATCCTGATCCTCGGCATCTCCACCTGGGATTTCGGCGAGTTGCAGGAAGATTGGGAATCCAGCTGGGATGACATCGCCGGGCTCGACCTCGAGGGGCGCATCATCGCCCTGTTCGGCATGGGCGATCAGCTCGGCTACGGCGACTGGTATCAGGATGCCCTCGGCCTGCTCCACGATCAGCTGCTGCCCAAGGGAGTCAAGCTGGTGGGTTACTGGCCCAATGAAGGGTACGAATTCGAGGCCTCCAAGGCACTCATCGACGACGGTCGCCACTTCGTCGGCCTGGCCCTCGATGACGCCAACCAGTATGACCAGACCGATGAGCGACTCGAACAGTGGGTCGAACAGATCCTCAATGAGATCCAGGAACTGCTGTAAGCCTGCCCTTCCCCTCATATTTTCTATTGTCGTCATCGGGTTCGGCCTAGCGACTTTTGCACACTGGTCTGTAACAATGTTTACCTGCGCCCAACATAATCCTAAAAATCAGGGCGCTGGAAGCAAACAGGAATAGACCAGAAAAGGAAATTCTATGATCCAAATCTCCCTCCTGGCCCCCGCCATCGCCCGCGACGTGCTCGATCACGCCCTGGCGCTGGGGGCCGACTTCGCCGAGCTGTTTGTGGAGCGCAAGCGCCGCAGCCAGATCAGCCTGCTGTCGAGCCAGATAGAAAATATCAGTGGCGGCCTCGATTTTGGCATAGGCGTGCGCCTGTGCTATGGCCACAAGGTGCTCTACGGCTACACCAATCTGGCCAGCCGCGATGAGCTGCTGCGCATCGTCAGTCTGCTGGCGGCAAAAGACAGACGGGATCCTGTGGTGACCGCCACCGCCTTCGATTTCACCCGTTTGACCGATCACCATCCCATCGCCCTGCCGCTGTCGGCGGACAAGCTGCTTGAGCAGAAGATCGCTTATCTGCATGCCATGGATGCCGCCGCCCGCAGCGAGAGTGACAAGTTGAGCCAGTTTTCCGCCAATGCCATGGGTTGGGAGCAGGAGGTGGAGATCTTCAACAGCGAAGGGTTGCAGGTGGGGGATCGTCGCCACTACAACCGCATCATGGCCCAGGCCATCGCCGCCCAGGGCAGCGAGCAGACCATGGGCTACGAAGCCCCCGGTGCCCTCATGGGCTGGGAGCATGCGGCCAGCATAGATCCCCGCGAGCTGGCGCTCACCGCCACCCGTCAGGCGCTGGTAAAACTCGGCGCAGCGCCCTGCCCGAGCGGTACCCTGCCGGTCATCATGGAGAGCGGCTTTGGCGGCGTCATCTTCCACGAGGCCTGTGGCCACCTGCTGGAGACCACCTCGGTCGCCAAGAAGGCCTCGGTGTTTCACGACAAGATGGGCCAGCTCATCGCCAATCCGGCGGTCAGCGCCGTGGACGAAGGCTTGCAAGGCAACGCCTGGGGCTCCATCAACGTCGATGATGAAGGGATGGCGACCCAGCACACCCAGCTCATCAAGGATGGGGTACTGACCGGCTTCCTGGTCGACCGCATGGGGGCGCTCAAGACCGGCCATGCCCGCACCGGCTCAGGGCGACGCGAATCCTATCGCTTCGCCCCCGCCTCGCGCATGCGCAACACCTTTATCGAAGCGGGCAATCACAGCCTGGACGAGATGCTGGCCACGGTGGAACACGGCATCTATGCCAAGAAGATGGGCGGCGGCTCAGTGCAACCTGGCACCGGCGAGTTCAACTTCAACGTGCAGGAGGCTTACCTCATCGAGCACGGCAAGATAACCCGGCCACTCAAGTCGGCCACCCTGATAGGCACCGGCCCTCAGGTGCTCAAGGAGATCTCCATGGTCGGCCGCGATCTGGCCCTGGCCGCGGGCATGTGTGGTTCCGTCTCGGGCTCAGTGCCCACCTCGGTCGGTCAGCCAGCCTTGAAAGTGGATAACATCTTAGTGGGAGGGAACGCCTGATGAGCGCACTCGATATGAATACTCTGCTCAGCCGCCTGCTGGAGAAAGTGGCCGATATCAATGCCGAGGCGGATATCATCGCCAATCAGGACAAGGCGTTCTCCCTCAAGGCCGACAAGGGGGAGCTTGGTGAATACAAGGTCACCAGCAGTCAGCAGCTTGGCCTGCGTCTCATCAAGGATGGCCGGGTCGGCATCGCCTATTCGGAATCCCTGGATGAGGCCGCCCTCGATGCCATGTTGCAAGATGCCCTCGACGCCAGCCGTTTCGCCAAGGTGGATGCAGATCAGGCGATTCGGGTGGCCGACAGCCAGCTCAATACCGACTGCGCCGAGATCCATCAACCCGATCGCACCCCGGTGGAAGAGAAGATAGCCCTGGCCCTGCGCCTCGAGGCGGACATGCTGGCCCTGCCGGATGTGACAGGTGCGCCCTACAACAGCCTGTTCGAGGGGGAGAGCCGTCTCTGGCTCGCCAACAGCCTGGGAACCCTCTGTCAGCACAGCGAGTTCAGCGTCGGCTGCTACACCTCGGCGCTGGTTGAGCGTGAAGGGCGCCAGTCCATGCATTATCAGGGACAGTACGGCCGCCGCTTCGACGAACTCGACAGCCGTACCCTCATCGAACAGGTGTATGCCGTGGCTGAGGGGCTGCTGATGGGGGACCCCGTGCCGAGCGGCCGCTACAGCGCCCTGTTCAGCACCAACTGCCTGGCCAGCCTGTTTGGCTGCTTCCAGTCGGCGCTGTCTGGCAAATGGGCCCAGCAGGGGATCAACCCCTGGCGCAACAAAGTAGGGCAGAGCGTGGCGTCGCGCTGGCTCACCCTGGAGAGCCGGGTCTATATGCCGGGGGGCATGAACATCAAGGCCTTCGACGGTGAGGGAGCCCCCAGCACCGATCTGCTGCTGATTGGCGAGGGGGATCTGAAAACCCTGCTCCACAACAGTGTCACGGCGCACCACTTCGGCATCCAGAGCAATGGGGCCGCCTCACGCAGCGCCCGCAGCGCCCTGGATGTCAGCCCGCGCCATCTGGTGTTTGGCACAGG
Source organism: Aeromonas sp. BIGb0445 (assembly GCF_024809075.1). Taxonomy (NCBI): domain Bacteria; kingdom Pseudomonadati; phylum Pseudomonadota; class Gammaproteobacteria; order Aeromonadales; family Aeromonadaceae; genus Aeromonas; species Aeromonas sp. BIGb0445. Next base: position 68,181 of record NZ_JANUES010000001.1, on the reverse strand, counting down.
CCCCCACAGCGAGACCGAGGTACAAACAGGCGAGTATCTGGAACTGGTCAAGCTCGATGGCCTGCACTCGGGGGCCGATGCGGTGAGCGGTGACTTCTCGTTTGGCGCCTCGGGCTTCCTGTGTCGGGACGGGGTTCGCATCGCGCCGGTACGCGGCATCACGGTGGCGGGCAACTTCTACCGCCTGCTCGGGGAGCTGGAAGCGGTCGGCGACTTGCTGCACCACGACGATGGCAAAGGCTTCTACGCGCCGCTCATCCGCTTCGGCGGCTTGAACATCGCCGGGAAATAAGCGGTGCGTTTGACCCGATGGCAAAGGCTCCTACGCACCATCATTCATCCGCTTCGGCGGGCTGAGCATCGCCGGGAAATAAGCGGTGCGTTTGACCCGATGGCAAAGGCTCCTACGCACCATCATTCATCCACTTCGGCGGCTTGAATATCGCCGGGAAATAGCCCGCTGACACAGGAAATGATGGCAAAGTCTTCTACGCGCCATCATTCATCCGCTTCGGCGGGCTGAGCATCGCCGGCAAGTGAGCCCTTCGGACAAGAAGAGCCGCTGTATGCCAGCACAGAGATGGGGCGGTGGCCTGAACCTCGAAGGTAACTGACTGTATACAGTGCAGAAATTGCTGCTCTCCCCCACTCCAAAACGGCGCCTGATGGCGCCGTTTTTTCATTGATGGCGCCCCTTATTCTCCCCTCCTAACCTCTAAGAGCCACCGGTCGCATCGGCCGGAAACGTCTGGAGAATGCAAGATGGACAACACGCTAGTCTGGGCCGACATTCCAACCCGGGATCTGGACCGCGCCATGGCCTTCTACTCGGCCCTGCTCGACGTGCCGGTCACGGCACAACAGGAGGAGATACGCTTCGCCATGCTGCGCCACGACGGCAATAATGCAGCGGCCTGTCTCGGCCCCATGGATGAATACCACCAGCCCGGCGGCAGTGGCCCCCTCATCTATCTCTCCCTCGGAGACAGGCTGAAAGAGGCCGAACTCATGGTTCCCCGACTCGGCGGGCGAGTCCTGGCACCTCTGCACGGCATCGGCAGCGGTCACGGCTCCCGGGTCATCATCGAGGACACCGAAGGCAATCGACTGGCGCTCTATGCGCCCCCGGCATCCTGATCCAATGGCTGCCATAGAAACAACAACGGCGACCCAGGGGTCGCCGTTCTCTTGACTGACACTCTCAATGAGACCATCAGACCTCGGGGTTGAGGCGAGTCGGCAGGCCGGAACGCTGCTCCAGAGCCTCTTTCACCATCTTGGAATCGTTCTCGGCATGAGCGACGAAACGGCTGATGGGGGCCGTCAGCTTGAGGGGGACCGGCGTATTGGAGTTGAACTCGGCCTCGCTGCGCGACAGCGGCTCATGGACTTCCATGTAACGGCTGCCATCGGGTTCGACCGTGGCCTTGACCGGCTGGTTGACGAACTGCACGCGAGTACCGACCGGTACCTTGTCAAACAGGTACTTGATGTCGTCGGCACGCAGACGGACGCAACCACTGCTCACCCGCAGGCCGATGCCGAAGGTCGCGTTGGTACCGTGGATGGCGTACAGGTTACCGATATAGAGGGCATGCAGACCCATGGGGTTATCCGGGCCGGCCGGCCAGACAGCGGGCAGCGTCTTGCCTTGCGCGGCATAACGGCGACGGATGTTCTCGGTCGGCGTCCAGGTCGGGTTGGCACGCTTGCGCTCCACCTTGGTGACCCAGTTTTCCGGGGTATTGACCCCAAGCTGGCCTATGCCTATCGGCAACACCTGCACCACATTCTTGCCCTTGGGGTAGTAGTAGAGACGCATCTCGGCCACGTTGATGACGATGCCCTCACGGGGCGCATCCGGCAGTATCAGCTGATGAGGGATCACCAGGGTGCTGCCCGCTTTGGGCAGGAAGGGATCCACGCCGGGGTTCGCTTCCATGATGTTGGTCAGCCCCAACTGGAAGTCGGCGGCGATCTGTTCGAGGGGGCGGTTGTCCGCCGGCACCACGTACTCCTGATTTTCACCGATCAAACGGCTCTTGGCGGTAGGCAGAGCATATTCAACAGCGGCGGCTTGCTGGCTGACCAGTGTCAGGCTGCACAAGAGGGCCGAGGCGGCGACGCGAACCGTGGTACTAAAGGCGTTCATACAATTCCTATAGGTGTTTCTGTGACCTGATCTGGGGAAGGTGCACGCTCATGATGAGCTGCCAGCACCCTTGGTGCGCATTCTTCCCTGCCGTGACACAAATTTCAACGTCCAGACGGGGGATTTATCACTCAAAGGCCCCGCTTTGACACTATTTAATCATTTACCCTACTGCCCTTTGGCTGACTATTCCATGAACAGTGGGATCCCGCTTAAGGTTGCTGCTATTTCCCGGCCTGTGAAGTGGCTCACAACCGAGGTCAATCGACACCCAACCTTCCTCCTTGCGCCTTATAATGCCAGCGCCAAAAAAGGCGATAACCTATTGACGCTACGGAAAATATAATGAAAAACCTCAATAAAACCCTACTGGCCGCCGCCATTTCCCTCGGATTACTGGCAGGCTGTAACAGCAACAATGACTCCAAGGCCCCAGATCCCATGGTTCGCTTCGCTACCTTCAACCTCTCCTTCGATCGCACCGCCCCCGGCATGCTCTCCGGCGAACTGGCCCTGGACCGCGCCGCCCAGGACGCCCTGCTGGCCCGCTATCAGGACGGTGACACCAGCCTCGGCAAGGCCGAGATAACCCAAGCGAAAGACGTGCAGCAGATCCGCAATATCGCCGAGATCATCCAGCGCACCCGCCCGGACGTCTTCCTGCTCAACGAATTCGACAACAACGGCAAGGGCGAGAGCACCGCCGATCTGAAGGCGTTCAACGACAACTACCTGGCCCATGCCCAGCACGGCGAGGTGCAGGCCATCAGCTACCCGGTGATGCAGAATTTCGCCACCAACACCGGCCTGATGAGCGGTCATGATCTCAATCTGGACGGCAAGCTGAGCAGCGGGCCGGATGACGCCTGGGGCTTTGGCAACTACCACGGCCAGTACGCCTTCGCCCTGATGTCGAAGTACCCCATCGATACCAAAGGGATCCGCACCTTCCAGCAGTTCAAGTGGAAGGACATGCCGGGCGAAGCCAACCCCATCATCGACGACTGCAACAACCCCAGGGCGCCGATCCCGGCCGGTCGCCAGTGCGGCGATGCCTGGTATGACGCCGCGGCCTGGGAGCAGTTCCCGCTCTCCTCCAAGAACCACGCGGACGTGCCGGTGCGCATCAAGCAGGGCAACAAGGAGGAGGTGATCCACTTCCTCATCTCCCACCCCACGCCCCCCATCTTCGGCAACGCGGCGCGCCACAACGTCAAGCACAACAGGGCCGAGGTCGCCTTCTGGCAGGACTATGTGGAGAGCGCCAGCTACATGGTGGACGATGGGGGCAAGGCGGGTGGCTTGGCCGAGGGCGCCCGCTTCGTCATCGCCGGGGATCTCAACGCAGATCCGCAAGCAGGTGACGGGGATCTCAGTGCCATCCAGGATCTGCACAACCATGCGCTGGTCAACCAGGCAGTCACCAACGGCGCCCTGATCCCGGTCAGCCAGGGTGGCCCCGAGTGCCTCGCCAGCCAGCCGGATCAGTGCAAGCGCAACAACAACCGCACCACACCGGAACGCATCACCAGCAGCAGCGGCCTGCAGCTCGATCACCTGATCCCCTCCGCCAACCTCAACGCGGTCGCCTCAGGGGTGTTCTGGCCCGCCAGCTTCGAGCCCGGCTACCACCTGGTGTATGACGCCAAGCGAGGCATCGCCAAGGGGGTGAGCTCGGATCACCGCCTGGTGTGGGTGGACGTCGAACTGGACCAGTGATCCAAGGGATCCACTCAATGAAAAGCGGGGCCATGATGGCCCCGCTTTTTTGCATCTGGCGCTAGACCAGCTTTTCGACCCGGGCCGACAAGCCCTGGCGCGCCGAGGAGCCGATGGCCCAGTCCACCAGCGGGTAGCGGCCGTGGCGGCTCGGATCCAGCACCGCCAGATCGTTGAGGTTCACCCCGGCGCCGCGCAGGGCGCTGGCCGCCACCGGCTGGCCGTCTATCCAGTGCGCCCGCGCCCCCAGCTCCTTGTGGCCGAAGCCGTGCTCGATGGCGATGGCATCCACCTGCACCCCGGCCACGCACTCGGCCAGCCCGATCACGCTGCCATTAGGGGTGCTGACCCGCACCCTGTCCCCGCTCACTATGCCAAGCCTGGCCGCCGTCTGGGCGTTGAGCCGCACCCCATTGCTGGGGTGCACCTGGCGCAGACGATCCGAGCTTATGCTCATGGAGCTCATGGTGTGGGACTTGTAGCTGGTGAGCAGCAGGGGCCACTGGGCCGGCTTGAACGCCTCGCTCAGCGGCGTGCCGTCAGCGAGCTGAGCCCGGAAGAAGCGCGGGGTGCCGCTCAGGAACTGGCCGCTCTGGCTGTGACGGCGGCTGCCCACCGCCGGGTTCCACAGCATCAGCGGCTTGGGCCAACGCTTGCTCGGCTGCCCCGATTCATCGCGCCCCTTGGCCACCGGCTCGAAGCGCCCGCCCCGGGCAAAGAGGTAGGCGGCGCGACTCGCCTCCTCCGCGCTCAGTGTGGCGTTGAGGGTCGGCAGGATCCGCTCCACCCCGGACCAGGCGAGGTCTTCAGCGCCGATGGGAGGCACCGGCTGGCCGAGGTAGGCGACGTTGGCCGCCCCGTAGAGGGAGAAGTCCGCCGCCTTGTTGAGCCCATGCAGCTTGCCATCCGCCCCTTTCAGGGCCCTCTCGCCGAAGCCCGGCAGGCCGAGGCGTTTCGCCACGGCGATGAGGAAGGACTCCATGCAGACGGCATCCCCCTCGGCGGTCTTGACCACCCTAGGCTCCACCACAGGCCAGCGGCCGGTCGAGACCTTGGTCATGACCCCGTGCCAGGCGGTTGCCCAGCCCCAGGACTCGTAGGTGAGGGTGTCAGGCACTATGTAGTCAGACAGCGTCGAGGATTCGTTGATGAAGCTGTCGATGCTGATGAACAGCGGCAACACCCTAGGGTCTTTGAGCTGTTCACCTATGGCCTGGTGCAGCCCGGCCTGACCGTAGAGCGGGTTGCCCATGTGGTTGATCCAGGCCTTGGCGCGGTAGGGGTAACCGCTCACCGCCGCGGTCAGGTGCTCGCCGAGCAGCGGGCCCGAGATGGGGAACCAGGGCTCGTGGGCCGGATAGGGGTTCTGCCCCGCCTCTTTCTTGCGACGATATTCGGAGGTCTTCTCGTAGGGGAACTTGGAGCGGGAGAGGAAGACGCCGGCGGGTTTCACCATGCCGGGGAAACTCGCCAGATCGTAGCGCGGCCCGCTCCCGAAGGGATTGAACTTGCCGCCGCTCGCCACGGCGCCACCCTTGGCATTGAGGTTTCCTATCATGGCGTTGAGCATCATGATGGCCCAGGCCGAGTAGAAGCCGTTGGCACTCATGGTGCCGCCGTGGGTGATCACCGCCGCCCGGGTGCCGTGGCTGGTGAACTCCCGGGCCAGCTCCTTGATGTCGGCCACCGGCACGGCGCACTCGGCGCTGTATTGCTCGAGGCTGTGCTCCCGACTCGCCTCGGCCAGCAGCTGGAAGCTGCTCTTGACCGCCAACGCCCCGCCCGGGGTCGGGATGCGGCGATCCACCCAGAGGCTGGCCCGCTCGCAACGGCCGGCCGGTGTCGGCTCGTCACTGTCCGCCTCCATCACCAGCACGGCATCCCCCTCGCCATAGGCCTCGCCCTCAAAGGGCAGCCCCAGATCGCTGGCGTGCAACATCTGGCCGAAGCGGGGGTGCGACTCGTCGCAGACCACCAGATGGCTGGCGTTGCAAAAGCCGCGATAGCCGGCCCGCTCGGCCGCTTCTGCGTTAGGTGCCCCTAGGAAGGGCGCGGCGTAACGATCGTTGTCGATGATCCAGCGCAACATGGCCAGGGCCAGGGCCGAGTCGGTGGCGGGCTTGATGGGCAGCCAGCGGTTGGTGGGGGCGGACGGCATGTTCACCGTGTTGGGCAGACTGGGGGCCACCACCACATAGGAGAAGGGCTTGCCCTGCCGTGCCCGCCCCGCCGCCAGCTGGCGGGACTGGCGTTTGAAGGGGTTGCCGGACTGCTGGGGGGAGGTGCCCATGAACAGCAGGAAGTCGCTCTCGTCCCAGTCGGGCTTGAGGTGGGCGTTCTTCTCCAGATCGTCCAGCAGGGCGCCGGCCCCGACCCGGAACGACAGGCCGCAGTAAGCGCCGTGGTTCGCGAAGTTGCGGGTGCCGAAGCCGTTGAAGGTGAAGCGCTTGATGAAGGTATCGCGCCCCTCGTCCGAGGCGTTGCTAACCAGCAGCTGGTTGGCCTTGGGGCCATATTCCGGGTTGGCGGGATCGAGCGGCTCGGCGAGGTTGCGGATGGCCCTGAGCCCCTCGACACTGCCCTCCCCGAACAGATCGCCCCCCTCCACCACCTCCTCGATCAGCTGCTCAAAGGGGATGCTCTGCCAGCGGCCACTGCCGCGCGGGCCCACCCGCTTGAGGCAGCGAGTGACCCTGTGGGGGCTGTCGAGCTGCTCCAGCATGGCGTTGCCCCGGGCGCAGGCGGTGGAGCGCCCCTCCAGCCCCCCTTCCTGATAACCGCTGGTAGCGAGCAGCGCCTGCTTGATCGGCGTCTTGAAGTCTATGTGGTGCAGGGCGGAGAGGGGGTGATAGGGGTTACCCAGGATACGCACTATCTTGTCGCTCTCGTTGTCGATGCGGGCCCGCACCCCGCACAGGGTCCAGCAGCCGAGGCACATGGTGTTGGCGAGGCGCTGGTCCGGGTTGGGGTGAAGTTCCCCTCCCTCATCGACCCTGTACTCCACCGCCAGGGAGTTGCCGTGGATGGGATCCCGGGTCGGCTTGCCCGAGCTGCCGGTGGCCACCCCGCTCACCACCTGCTTGAGGGTGTCGCTGTAACCGGCCACGAAGAGCCCCGTGCCCCCGGCAATGGCGGCCCCTTTGAGAAACTTGCGTTTGCTGTGATCCATCAGAGTGCCTCGCGAGCGCAATGGGTGGCAGATGAAGTTGTGGCTGATGGCAGAGCCGGGGCGCGCACCAGCTCGGAGAGCGCCACCAGCAGGGCCAGCAGCAGGCCGAAGGTGCCGAGGATGCCGAGCACCCCGGCCGGCCCCCAGGCTATCTGGTAGACATAGACACCGGCGCCGTATTTCGGCGCCAGCTGTCCCTGAATGAGCACCAGCCAGCGCAGGCCCCACACCAGGTGCAGTGCCAGCAGCCCCAGGCCCCAGGATTGCAGGCGTAAAGAGATCCTGTGCCCCGCCAGCAGCAACAGGCCGAGCAGGCCCAGGGTCAGCAGCAGCCAGTGGGCCGCCAGCCGCCAGCTAGGATCCAGCCGATAGAGGGCACTCGCCTCAGCCGCCGAGGCGCCGCCAAAGAGGGCCCAGCCAAGCAGGGAGAGCGCGAGCAGGGCCAGGGTCGGGCGGATCTGGCGCAGCAGCCCCGCCTCTGTGTGCTGCTGCCAGCCCGCCAGCAGCCGGTTGAGCAGCAGCAGGGCGCTCTGGGCCGCCAGCACGGCGCTCAGCGCCAGCAGCCAGGGCAACCAGGGGGTATGCCAGAGCGGGCGCGCCTGCACCGCCATGGTCTCGAGCCCGGTGTAGAGGGCGATACTGAGCCCGCTCAAGGCCGCCATCAAGGCAAGCGGCTTGCGCCAGCGCTCGCCGGACCAGCGCCCCAGGCAGAGCAGCCGCGCCAGGGCGGCGACCCTGTCATGATCCTCCCCACGCCTGGCCAGGTTCGGCCTTATCAGCAGCCAGCCCAGCCCCATGCTGAGCAGGCTGAACAGGGGCAGCAGGTAGGCGCCATACCACATGATGGAGGTGAAGCGGGTCTGGGCGTAGAAGTGCCAGGCCCGGGCTGGCTGGTGCAGATCCGCGGTCAGGGCGATGGGCGCCACCAGGCCGGCCCCCATCATCAGCACCGCGGCCAGGGTCTGCAGCCGCCGATCCGGCGCCTTGCGCCACAGATCGGCCGCGCCCAGCCAGAGGGCGCCATAGGCGAGGCCTATGAGGAAGAAATATTGCACCGCCCAGGGCAGCCAGGTGATGGGTTGATCCGGGGCCAGCAGTTCATTAATGGTCATGGGCTATCTCCTTGCCGTCGTCGCCAAGCAGCGTGCGCTGCGCCGGGTGGCCGTCGATCTTGCTGACAAACGCCTCATCCATGCCGAGATAGAAGACCCGCGGCTGGGTATGGACCTCGGGCTTGAGCACCTTGAGGGCCGGCTCATGCTCACGCAGCAACCGGCTGATCTGACTCTTGGGATCGTTGAGATCCCCTATGATGCGCGCCTCGCCGACGCAGCTCTCCACGCAGGCGGGCAGCAACCCTGCCTCCAGCCGGTGGGCGCAGAAGGTGCACTTGTCGGCGGTGTTGGTCTCGTGGTTGATGAAGCGGGCGTCATAGGGGCAGGCCTGCACGCAGTAGCCGCAGGCGACGCACCAGTCGTTGTTGACCACCACTATGCCGTCATCGCGCTGGAAGGTGGCGCCGGTGGGGCAGACGTCGAGGCAGGCGGGCTCGGCGCAGTGGTTGCAGAGCCTCGGCAGCATCAAGAGGGAGGCGGGGGCATCGAGTGCCGCCAGGTCGCTCACCTCGTACTGGCTGACAGTGGTGCGAAACTGGCCGAGAGGGGGCTGGTTCTCTATGGTGCAGGCCACTGTGCAGGCCTGACAACCGACGCAGCGGCGCAAGTCAATCAGCATGCCGTAGCGCTTGCGGCCATCCCCCCGGCTGATGGCCGCCCGCCCATTGCGGGGCACGGGGACGGACTGGGCCTGAGCGACAGGGATCAGGGCCGCCCCTGCGGTGAGGGCGGCGATCCCGGATAACAATCGGCGCTTGCTGAGCTCCATGGCTTCTTTCCTTCTGCTGAGCTGGCTTCCCCCAAGAGGGGGGTTGGGCTGATTGTCCGCAACGCAGCAAGTCGCCTCTATTGTGGTTTTCCACATACCGGGAGCCGGGTTGATCCAGCGCAATAAAACCGGCCCCATAACCGCCAAACTGTGACCAAAGCCCCATTCGCCGCCCCATCACGGCGCCTGGGCGGCCCAGCGCACCGTCCCGGTGATAGACTGGCTTCCCCACCCCCATCAGCCGCCCAAGGAGAGCGCCCTGTTCCGTCACCCCCCCTCATCGCTCGCCCGCCAGCCCCTGCTGGCCCTGTTGCTCTGGATCTGGGTCGCCCCCGCCCTGGCCGGGCCGGAACTAGCCCTGGCCGAGCCGGTACGAATAGGGGTGCTGGCGACCCGCGGCCCGGCGCTTGCGAAGGCCCAGTGGCAGCCGCTGATGGGCTGGCTGGATGAGCGCGTGCCGGGGCGGCGCTTCGCGCTGGTGCCCCTGGAGCTCGATGCCCTGGCCGAGGCCGTCGCGCAAAGCAGGCTCGACTTTGTCATCACCAACCCGGGCCAGTCGGTGAGTCTGGCGCGCCAGTATCCGCTGGCCTGGCTCGCCACCCTCAAGAGCCCGGCGGGGGGTGACAACCTCGCCATCGGCGCCGCTCTGGTAGTGCGCGCCCATGCCCCCTACCGGCACTGGCAGGATCTCGAGGGGCGGCCGGTCGCCGCCGTGTCGGAAAACGCCTTCGGCGGCTACCTCGCCTACCGCTTCGAGGCGGACGAGCAGGGGGTCAGGCTGGAGCGCTTCTTCTCCGCCGTGCGCTTCACCGGCTTTCCCCTGGACAGGCTCATCGAGCAGCTGGCAGCGGACCAGGTCGCCGCCGCCATAGTGCCGGTGTGCCAGCTGGAGCGCATGGTGCGGGAGGGCAAGGTCGCCGACTCGGATTTTCGGGTGCTGGACAACCAGGCGCCGGCGGGCTTTGGCTGCCAGAGCTCGACCCGGCTCTACCCGAACTGGGCCTTCGCCCAGACGGAGCAGGCTTCCCCTGCGCTTGCCCTGGCGGTGACGCGAGCCCTGTTCGACCTGCCAGCAGACAGCGAGGCGGCCATGGCCGCCGATTCGGCGGGCTGGACAGTGCCCACCAGCCAGCTTGGCATCGACCGCCTGCTCAAGGCGCTGGATCGCCACCCCCTGCAGGGCCCCTGGTGGCAATCGGCCTGGCACTGGCTGCGCCAGCATCAGCAGTGGGGCTGGGGCGCCCTGGCGCTGGTGCTGCTGCTCGGCGGCCACCACCTGCTGCTGCAACGGCTGTTCAACCGCAGCCAGCGCCGACTGCTCGCCACCCGCCAACAACTCGAGGAGAAGGGACGCCAGCTCGAGCAGGCCAGACGCCTCGCCGAGCTCGGCGAACTCGGCGCCAACATGGCCCACGAGATCAACCAGCCCCTCACCGCCATCGCCAACTACAGCCAGGGTGCCCTGCTGCGCCTCGCTAGGCAGGGGCAGGATCCGGCCACGACCGCATCACAGGAGCCCCTGCGCCAGGCCCTGGAGCAGATTGGCCTGCAGGTCCAGCGCATCACCCAGACAGTCCAGCGACTCAGAGCCCGGCTGCAAAAGCGCCCGCGCCAAGCCGAGCCCACGGACCTGATCACCCTGGTGGAGGGCCTGCAACCCCTGCTCGGTCAGATGCTGGCCCCCCTCGGCGTCACCTTCACCCTGCGCTGGCAGGGGCAGCCGCGCCTGCTCCCCCTGGATGGCATAGGGGTGGAACAGTTGCTGATGAACCTCATCAAGAATGGCGCCGAGAGCGCGGCCCGAACGAACGGCCCAGCGGCGCAAAGGGCTGAGCCGGGCCGGGTCGAGCTGCTTGTCTGCTTCGAGGCGGCGCTATTGATCCTGGAGATCCGCGACAACGGCCCCGGCCTGAGGATGCCAGAGGCGCTGCTGCAACAGGCGTTTCACAGCGACAAGGAGGGCGGCATGGGGCTGGGGCTCGCCATCTGCCGGGACGTGGTCGAGTGTCATCGCGGCCAGCTCGCCTTGAGCAACCTGAGCCCCCATGGCTGCCTGGCCCGGGTGACCCTGCCCGCCCCTCAGCAGCGGCTTGAGGTCGCTTCCCATCCCAATCCAAGGAGCTGATATGCAGCCCGTTGACCGCCCTCCCCTCTACCTGGTCGATGACGATCAGGCCGTGCTCGACTCCCTGCGCTTCATGCTGGAGATCTGCGACGAACGCCAGTTGCGCTGCTTTGCCGACGGCGAGCGCTTCCTGGCAGAGGTCGATCTGCACCTGCCCGCCTGCCTCGTCCTGGATTGCCGCATGCCGGGGCTGTCGGGCCCCGAGGTGCAGCAGCGGCTGAAGGCGGCCCAGAGCCCCATCGCCATACTGTTTCTCACCGGCCACGGGGAGGTGCCTCTGGCGGTGGAGTCCCTCAAGCAGGGGGCTGTGGATTTCTTGCAAAAGCCGGTGCAGCTGGCGCCCCTGCTCGCCGCCATCGCGCGGGCCGAACAGGCGACCCTGGCCGCGGCGGCGCGCCTTGCCCATCGACACGCTTTCGAGCGGCTCACCTCCCGCGAGCACCAGCTGTTGCAGCTCATCGCCCAAGGCCACAAGAACCAGCAGATAGCGCAGGATCTCTGCATCTCGGTGCGCACCGTCGAGGTGTGCCGCGCCAGCCTGATGAGGCGGCTCGAGGTGGGCTCACTGGCCGAGCTGATGCTGCGCTATGCGGCGGTCAATGGGCAGCCCTGAATCGCTCACGCCATGGGCAAACCCCAGCCCCGGGAGATAAAACGTGGCGAGATCACACACTTGGCGCCGCCTTGGGGGTAGAGTAGCCCCTTCCCTTTATCAGGGCCGACCTAGGTCCTGCGCATTATTTCGAGGAGACATCATGGAACTGCTGTTACTGAGCAACGGAAAAACCACCGAACACCCGGGCCTGCTCGGCTGGGCCCGCGACCGGGTGCAGACCCTGCTCGCCCGCAAACAGGTCAAGCGCATCCTGCTCATCCCCTATGCGGTGATCCGCAGCGACTGGGATGCCCGCGCCCAGGATCTCAGCGAGAGCCTGGGAGTGGAGACCATCAGCATCCACCAGTTCGACGATCCCGTGGCGGCCATCAACCAGGCAGACGCCATCTTTATCAGCGGCGGCAACACCTGGCGCCTGAACCAGCTGCTGCACGAATACGGTCTGGTGGTGCCCATCCAGCGCGCCGTGCGCGAACGGGGCGTGCCCTATGTGGGCTGGAGCGCAGGTTGCAACGTGGCGACCCCGAGCATCCGCACCACCAACGACATGCCGGTGTGCAGCGCCGCCGTACTGCCGGCCCTGGGCCTGTTCCCGCTGCAGATCAACCCCCACTATCTGGACGCCAGCATCAGCGGCCACATGGGGGAGACCCGGGACGAGCGGCTCGCCGAGTTCTGCGCCATCAACCCGAGCGAATCCGTGGTGGCCCTGCGCGAAGCCAGCCTGTTGCAGATCAGCGGCGAGACCGTCGAGTACTGGAGCGTGCGCGGCGAAGGCTTCAAGATCTTCAAGCACGGCGAGACGATCCAGGAGTATGAGGATGCCGCTCCCCTGGCCGCCCTCACCCCCTTCATCCCCAAGCTCTGAGTCAGGGGCACTGCAATGAAAAGAGGGATGGCCTGGGCCATCCCTCTTTCGTTTGCCCCCTCGCGCCGGGGCGAGATCCTGCAAGGGCACTCACTCCAGGATCGCCATCTCCTCCTTGCCGCCGCCCCGCTGGGGGGCTTTTAGCAGCAACACCAGCGGAATGGCGCACAGGCTCACCCACATCATCAGCCGGAAGTCCTGCAGATAGGCGAGCAGACTGGCCTGGCGGGTCACCTCACCATTTATCGCGCTGAGCCCTTTGGGCGTCATCAGCTCCGCCATGCCTCCCCCATGATGCAGCGCCTGGTTGAAGGGGGTTATGTAGGAGGCAAACACCTCATGATTCATCTGAGTGCGCTGGGCCAGATAGGTGATCACCACAGAGATGCCAATGCTGCTGCCGATGTTGCGCATCAGGCTGAACAAGGCCGTGCCCTCGGTGCGAAAACGGGGCGCCAGGGTCGCGAAGGTGATGGTGGAGAGCGGCACGAAGATGAAACCCAGACCCAGGCCCTGAACGACCCCGGTACGGATGATGTCCCAGTTGCTGATGTCGGTGTTGAACAGTGTCATCTCCCACATGGAGAAGCTGGTGAGCAGCAGCCCCAGCAGGATCAGGATGCGCACATCCACCCGACCCGACAGCCTGCCCACCAGCATCATGGCGAACATGGTACCGACTCCCCGTGGCGCCAGCAGGTAGCCGACATCGATCACCGGGTAGCCCATCAGCCCCTGCATGAAGGGGGGCAGCAGTGTCATGGTCGCCAGCAAGATGATGCCGACGATGAAGATGAACACCAGGCCGACGCTGAAGTTGCGATCCTTGAACAGCGCCGGCTCTATGTAGGGGTGCGAGTGGGTGAAAATGTGCACCACGAACAGGTAGAAGCAGAGCACCACCAGGCCCGTCTCTATGACGATCTCGGCGCTGGCGAACCAGTTCTGGGATTGGCCCCTGTCCAGCGCCATCTGCAACGCGCCTATGCCAATACTGAGCAGGGCAAAGCCGAGCAGATCGAAGCGCCGACTGCTATTGATCTTGGTCTCCTCGATGAAGGCGGCGAGGCCGAACCAGGCCAGCAGGCCGAATGGCAGGTTGATGTAAAACACCCAGCGCCAGTTGTAGTACTCGGTGAGCCAACCCCCGAGCGAGGGGCCCAGGATGGGGCCCACCATGACACCTATGCCCCACATCGCCATGGCAGAACCATGCTTTTCAGGGGGATAGCTATCGAGCAGTACCGCCTGGGAGAGGGGGACCAGGCTGGCGCCGAAGATCCCCTGCAGCAGCCGGAACAGCACTATCTGCTCCAGACTCTGGGCCGCGCCACACAGCATGGAGGCGATGGTGAAACCCGCCACCGACCACATGAACAACCGCTTGCGGCCAATTCGGTCAGAGATGAAGCCGGTCAGCGGCATGAAGATGGCGGCCGCCACTATGTAGGAGGTGAGCACCCAGGAGATCTGATCCTGGGTCGCCCCCATGGCACCCTGCATATGGGGCAGGGCCACATTGGCTATGGTGGTGTCCAGCGCCTGCATGATGGTGGCCAGCATGACCGACAGGGTGATGAAGCCAAGATGTGCCTTGCTGGGTCCTTCCTGAGTCGCTGTTGTCATAGGGTTCACCTCACAACGACCAGCCAAACAGGCTGCGGTGATGGCCGGTATCTATCTCGGCCACGGCACTGAGTCCAGCCCTGAGCGCAGGCGCTGCACTGGCATCGTCCAACCGGATCCTGACCGCGACCCTTTGGGTGATCTTGACCCAGTTGCCGGTCGCATTCTGGGCCGGTATCACCGAGAACTCTGAACCTGTCGCCGGGCTAAGACTCTCGACCACCCCTGTCCAGTGAGCATCCGGATAGGTATCCACACTGATGTTCACCTGCTGGCCAGGCTGGACATGAGTCAGATCCGTCTCGGTGAAGTTTGCCTCTATCCAGGGCTGATCGGTCTCTACCAGCATCATGGCGGTCATGCCCACAATGCTGTACTGGCCAGACTTGGGCAGTTGGCTGACGATGCCATTGACCGGGGCATAGATCTTGGTACGGGCCAAATCCAGTTTTGCCTTGGCCAATTCGGCGGCCGCTTCCATATAGGCGGGTTGCTGTTCGACCGGCAGATTGACGTCACCGTTCAGGGAAGCCTCTATCTTCTTGAGCCCCTCTTCCAGCGCCACCTGTTGCTGCGCCGTCTGTATGGTGAGCTGACGGGCATCATCATAGTTGGCGGTGGAGGTGAAGTGCCTGGCAACCAGATCTGCCTGGCGATGCTCTTCCTTCTGGGCATAAGCGTTGCGGGTATGAGCCACGGCTATCTCGGCCTGCTGACCGCGATAGCTGGTCTGCAATGCCACCAGATCGGTGCGTACCTTGGCAAGCTCAGCCTCGGCCTTGCCCACGGCGAGCTCGAAGGAGGCGGGATCCAATTCGAACATCAGATCCCCGGCCTTGACCTGGGCATTCTCCTTGACCATCACCTTGTCTACCCGGCCCAGCACCTCGGTACTGATCGGCACCTTGTCGGCCTTCACATAGGCGTTGTCGGTCTCCACATAGCGCCCGCCCAGCATATAGATGACGCCACATCCAAACAGGGCAATGAGAGGGACCGCCACCAGCAGTAACAGTCGGGTACGGCGTCGGTCGGAAACCGCCACAGGGGCGGAAGTCGGATCAGTAGTCATGAGAAACACTCCGAAAAATCGAGAAGATCAGCTCTGGGAAAGGTTGTCGTGCATTGTCTTTAGCGCCTGATAGAGGGCGTTCGCCGCCTTCTCATCCAGATCGCCCATGGCACTGCGATGTACGGCGTCGCCAGCCCGCTTGATGCATTGCAGGTGAGGGACGGCCGCTTCGGTCAAAAACAGCTGATGAGCACGCCTGTCATCGGGATCCGGGCGTCGCTCGACCAGACCACTCTGGGCCAGCTGATCGAGCTGGCGAGCCAGGGTGATAGGCTGGATATCCAGCCGCTCGGCCAGCTCAACCTGACGCATCCCTTCATGCCGGGCGATATGGACCAGGGCACGGGCCTGGGCCAGGGTCAGACAACTCCCTTCCAACTGTTGCTGGAAGTGACGACGCATCAGGCGATGCACGTCGCCGATCAGGAAGCCCAGGGTGTCAGGTTGTTTCATCATAGCGAGACCAATAAATTAGTAAGCATTACTTATTATATACGATGTATGTTTAAATTCAATGCTGGCCTCCCTCTCTTGTTGCCAGCATGCTAAGGCTCTACAGCCAACAAAAGGAGAACGACGATGAAGACAAGGATGGAGCGGGACAGCCTGGGAGAGATCGCGGTACCGGCCAACCGGCTGTGGGGGGCTCAGACCCAGCGATCTCTGCACCACTTCGCCATCTCGGTGGAGCGGCAGAGTCCCGAGCTCATTCGTGCCCTGGTGCAAATCAAGAGCGCCAGCGCCCGGGTCAACCAGCGGCTGGGGCTGCTCAAGGATCGCCATGCCGAGGCGATCATTGCCGCCGCCGCTGAGGTGCTGGCGGGTCAGCATGACAATGAGTTCCCCCTGGTGGTCTGGCAGACCGGCTCTGGCACCCAGACCAACATGAACGTCAATGAGGTGCTCGCCAACCGGGCCAGCGAGCTGCTCGGTGGCATGCGCGGCGAGGAGCGTCTGGTGCATCCCAATGACGAGGTCAATCGCAGTCAATCCAGCAATGATGTCTTCCCCACAGCCATGCATCTCGCCGCCGTGACCGCCATAGTGGCGCATCTGCTGCCCGCCCTCGCCAGCTTGCGCCAGACCCTGGAGCACAAGGCCAAGGCATTTGACCATATCGTCAAGATAGGCCGCACCCACCTGCAAGATGCCACCCCCCTTACCCTGGGTCAGGAGATCTCCGGCTGGGCCGCTCAGCTCGCCCATGGAGAACGCCATCTTCGAGCCGCCCTGCCCCATCTGTGCGAACTGGCGCTGGGCGGCACCGCGGTCGGCACTGGCCTCAATGCGCCAGCCGGTTATGCCGAGGCGGTTGCCGGGGAGCTCGCCAGCCAGACCGGCTTGCCCCTGGTCACAGCGCCGAACAAGTTCGAGGCTCTGGCGAGCTGCGATGCCCTGGTCCACGGCCATGGCGCCCTCAAGACCCTGGCCGCCAGCCTGATGAAGATCGCCAACGATGTGCGCTGGCTCGCCAGCGGCCCGCGCAGTGGCATAGGGGAGATCAACATTCCGGAGAACGAGCCAGGCTCCTCCATCATGCCGGGCAAGGTCAATCCGACCCAGTGCGAGGCGCTGACCATGGTGGCGGCGCAGGTGATGGGCAACGACGTGGCCATCAACATCGGCGGGGCCAGCGGCAACTTCGAGCTCAATGTGTTCAGGCCCATGATTGCCCACAATTTCTTGCAGAGTGTGCGCCTGCTCAGCGACGCCATGACCAGCTTCGAACATCACTGTGCCCGCGGCATAACCCCGAACCAGGCCCGCATCGACGAGCTGGTGACCAACTCCCTGATGCTGGTCACGGCGCTGAACCCCCACATCGGTTACGACAAATCCGCCGAGATAGCGAAGAAGGCACACCATCAGGGGATCAGTCTGCGGGAAGCGGCCATCGCCTCCGGCCACCTGAGTGCCGAGCAATTCGATCTCTGGGTGGTGCCTGCCGAGATGGTGGGCCGAAACAAATAGCCACGAGTAAAAACCGAAAGGGCGCCATGGCGCCCTTTTCATTAGCAAAGCCGTCTCAGCTCTTGCTCTGACAGTTGAACATCCAGTGGGTACCGAACTTGTCCACCAGGCTGCCGAAATAGTCACCCCAGAACATCTCCTGTAACTCCATCTCTACGCTGCCGCCTTCGGCAAGGGCAGCAAACAGGCAGTCGGTCTCGGCCCGGCTGTCCGGCTCCAGATTGAGGTAACTGTTGTTGCCCTGCACCAGGGTGAACCCCATGCTGGCCGGCGCATCCGTGCCCATCAACACATGGCCGCCGAGAATGGCCAGCTCCACATGCATCACCAAGTTCCCATCTTCCGGGGAGACGGGATCCTGACCCGGACAGCCCGGTGAATCGCTGAACCTGTGGATGGGGCCATTGAATTCGCCACCAAACACCTCCCGGTAGAAGAGGAACGCCGCCTCCGTCTCCCGGGCAAAGTTGAGATAGGTACTGACACGCGCCATGGTGAACTCCTTGTCATTGATTACGGGTTACGAGACCAGCTATCAGCATAGAAGAGCGCGGCTCCATCGCCTCAATGGCCTCCTCTCACCGAGCGGACAGCGCCAGCCCATTGCACTGTGTCAGCCATACCAACCTAGGCAGCATGCCCATTGGCGCAGGACTTCCCCTGGGCTGGCATCGCCAATCAACGGATATGCCGTCTGCGGCGCCCTGTGACAGATCCTGACCCCTGGCACAAGGCCGACAAACCTCCATTTGCACCCACACCATGGGTTGCACCCACACCACGGCGCGACTGAAAAAAGGTGCAACCCTCCGTTTATGCGTCCGTAGCGAGTGCACATTTTTGAGACATATTTTTAACTTCATTATCTTGTCGCAACACACTGACACTGCATCGTTTTTCACCGCCAGCCCCCGCCAGCGCGCTTATCCAAACGCAACCATGTAACGGAGACATTAAAATTTCTAACTTGAAGGTTGCACCTGGTTGCGCCATCCTCATCGGAATTTAACCATACGGCAATATTCTCGCCGGCACAGATACAGGAAGTCCCATGGCTACTACCACCCTTGGCGTTAAACTCGATGAAGCGACCCGCGACCGGCTCAAGCAGGCAGCGCAGACCATCGACCGCACCCCGCACTGGTTGATCAAGCAGGCGATCTTCACCTATCTGGAGCAGCTGGAGCGTGGCCTGACCCCCACGGAACTCTCTGGTCTGGCCGCCGCCGCGGGAGAAGAGTCGGTGGAAACCCTGACCGAACAGGGTCTGCAACTGTTCCTCGAATTTGCCGAGAGCATCTTGCCGCAGTCCGTGCTGCGCGCCGCCATCACCTCCGCCTATCGCCGCCCCGAGACCGAGGCGGTGCCCATGCTGCTGGAGCAGGCCCGCCTGCCCAAAGAGAAGGCAGAGGCCACCCAGAAGCTGGCCACCAGCATCGCCGAGAAGCTGCGCAACCAGAAGGGTGCCAGCGGTCGTCAAGGGCTGGTGCAGGGTCTGCTGCAGGAGTTCTCCCTCTCCTCTCAGGAAGGGGTCGCGCTGATGTGCCTGGCCGAGGCGCTGCTGCGCATCCCCGACAAGGCGACCCGCGATGCCCTCATTCGCGACAAGATCAGCGGCGGCAACTGGAGCCAGCATCTGGGCAACAGCACCTCCTTGTTCGTCAACGCCGCCTCCTGGGGCCTGCTCATCACCGGTAAACTGGTCTCGACCCATAACGAGGCTGGCCTCAACAGCTCCCTCAAAGGCTTGATCGGCAGGGGCGGCGAGCCGCTGATCCGCAAGGGTGTCGACATGGCAATGCGGCTGATGGGGGAGCAGTTCGTCACCGGCGAGACCATAGCCGAGGCGCTGGCCAACGCGGGCACCACCGAGAGCAAGGGCTTCCGCTACTCCTACGACATGCTGGGGGAAGCGGCCCTCACCGAGGAGGACGCCAAGCGCTATCTGGCCTCCTACGAGCAGGCCATCCACGCCATCGGCAAGGCCTCCCACGGCCGTGGCATCTACGAGGGCCCGGGCATCTCCATCAAGCTCTCCGCCCTGCACCCGCGCTACAGCCGCGCCCAGTACGATCGGGTGATGGAAGAGCTCTATCCCACATTGCTCTCTCTGACCCAGCTCGCCAAACAGTACGACATCGGCATCAACATCGACGCCGAGGAGGCCGATCGGCTGGAGATCTCCCTCGATCTATTGGAAAGGCTCTGCTTCGACCCGAGCCTCGCCGACTGGAACGGCATCGGCTTCGTCATCCAGGCCTACCAGAAGCGTTGCCCCTATGTGATCGACTATGTGATCGATCTCGCCAAGCGCAGCCGTCACCGCCTGATGATCCGGCTGGTGAAGGGCGCCTACTGGGACAGCGAAATCAAGCTGGCCCAGGTCAACGGCCTGGAGGGCTATCCGGTCTATACCCGCAAGCCCTATACCGATGTCTCCTACCTCGCCTGTGCCCGCAAGCTGCTGGCGGTGCCGGAAGCCATCTACCCGCAGTTCGCCACCCACAACGCCCACTCACTCGCCGCGATTTACCAGCTGGCGGGGCAGAACTACTACCCCGGTCAGTACGAGTTCCAGTGCCTGCACGGCATGGGTGAGCCGCTCTATGAGCAGGTAGTCGGCAAGGTTGCCGATGGCAAGCTGGGCCGCCCCTGCCGCATCTATGCGCCGGTCGGCAGCCACGAGACCCTGCTCGCCTATCTGGTGCGCCGCCTGCTGGAGAACGGGGCCAACACCTCCTTCGTCAACCGCATCGCGGACAACAACATCTCCCTCTCGGATCTGGTACAGGATCCGGTGCAGCAGATCGAACAGATGGCCGCCCGTGAAGGGGCGCTGGGTCTGCCTCATCCACGCATTCCGCTGCCGCGGGAGTTGTACGGCGAGGCCCGTCCCAACTCGGAAGGGCTGGACTTGGCCAACGAACACCGCCTGGGGTCGCTCTCCGCCGCCCTGCTCGCCAGCACCAACAACCGCTATCAGGCGCTGCCCATGTTGGGTAATGAACAGCCGGGCTGTGACACTGAGGCACCGACCGAGTTCCTGAATGTGCTCAACCCGGCGGATCACCGCGATGTTGTCGGTCAGGTGAGCGAAGCCACCCCCGAGCTGGTCGATTCTGCCCTCGGCTGCGCCCTGGCCAGCGGCCAGATCTGGCAGTCGACCCCGCCCGCCGAGCGCGCCGCCGTGCTGGACAGAGCCGCCAGCCTGATGGAGTCCGAACTGCAACCCCTGATGGGCCTGCTGGTGCGCGAGTCCGGCAAGACCTTCAGCAACGCCATCGCCGAGGTACGCGAGGCGGTGGACTTCCTGCGCTACTACGCCGCCCAGGCCCGCAACCACTTCGCCAACGACAGCCATAGACCGCTCGGCCCCGTGGTCTGCATCAGCCCCTGGAACTTCCCGCTGGCCATCTTCGCAGGCCAGGTCTGCGCGGCGCTCGCCGCCGGCAATACGGTGCTCGCCAAACCGGCGGAGCAGACCCCGCTCATCGCCGCCCAGGCGGTGCGCATCCTGCTGGAAGCCGGGGTGCCCGCCGGCGCGGTGCAACTGCTGCCGGGCCGCGGTGAGACCGTGGGTGCCGCCCTTATCGCCGACGAGCGGGTGCGTGGCGTCATGTTCACCGGCTCCACCGAAGTGGCGGGTATCATCTCCCGCAACCTGGCCGGTCGCCTAGACGCCCAGGGTCGCACCATACCGCTCATCGCCGAGACCGGCGGTCAGAACGCCATGATCGTCGACTCCTCCGCCCTGACCGAACAGGTGGTGATGGACGTCATCTCCTCGGCGTTCGACAGCGCTGGCCAGCGCTGCTCCGCCCTGCGGGTGCTCTGCGTACAGGAAGATGTGGCGGATCGGGTGATCCGCATGCTCAAGGGCGCCATGGCCGAGTACAAGGTCGGCAACCCGGAGCACCTCTCCACCGACATAGGCCCGGTCATCGACGCCGAGGCCAAGGCCAATATCGAGCAGCACATCAAGGCCATGACCGACAAGGGTCGCAAGGTACATCAAATTGCCCGTGTCCCTCTGTGTGCAGACAAGGGCGCCGATTACAGCCGCGGCACCTTCGTGCTGCCGACCCTGATCGAGCTCGACAGCCTGGACGAACTCGGCCGCGAGGTGTTCGGCCCCGTGCTGCACCTGGTGCGTTACCCCCGCGCCAAGCTCGGCGAGCTGCTCAGCCAGATCAATGACAGCGGCTACGGCCTGACCCTGGGGGTCCATACCCGGATTGACGAGACCATCGCCCAGGTGGTCAACACCGCCAAGGTGGGCAACCTCTATGTGAACCGCAACATAGTGGGCGCCGTGGTCGGGGTGCAGCCATTCGGCGGCGAGGGCCTCTCCGGCACAGGTCCCAAGGCGGGCGGTCCGCTCTACATGTACCGCCTGCTGGCCACCCGTCCGCAGGATGCGGTGGCCAGTCAGCTGCGCCAGGAGTCCGGTGCATCTCAACAGACCGAGGCGACCAAACCGGCCCTGCAGGCCCTGCGCAACTGGGCAACCAAACAGGCTCCGGCCCTCGTCACCCTCTGCGACCAGTATGCCAAGCTGGCCCAGAGCGGCCTGACCCAGGTGCTGGTCGGCCCCACCGGTGAGCGCAACACATACAGCCTGCTGCCCCGGGAACGGGTGCTCTGTCTGGCTGCCGACGATAACGAGGCCAAGGCGGATCTGCTGGCCCAGCTGGCGGCCTGTCTGGCGGTCGGAACCGAGGTGCTGTGGCAGGACAATGCCGAGCGTCGCACCCTGCTCGCCAGCCTGCCAACGGAGGTGCAACAGCGCATCCAGCTGGTCGGGGACTGGGCAAACAGCGACATCGGCTTCGATGCCCTGCTGCACCATGGTGACTCGGATCAGTTGATCGAGGTGAGCAAGCTCGCCGCCGCCCGTCCCGGCGCCATCGTCGGCGTGCACGGCCTGCACCGTGGCGAGACCGACATCCCGCTGGAGCGGCTGCTGATCGAGCACGCCCTCTCGGTCAACACCGCCGCCGCCGGTGGCAACGCCAGTCTGATGACCATCGGCTAAGCGCCCCAGACAGAGACTCAAGCCCCGCTTATGCGGGGCTTTTTATGATCATTCACCGATCAAAAAGGCCGCTCGCGATATCACGCGAGCGGCCATTTCATTGATTAATCCCTCTCCCAGCAGAGAGAGAACGGTGGTCGTCACTCCCTTCTCCCCTCGCGGGAGAAGGGTCGGGGATGAGGGGGGTTAAACGTACTCCATAAAGACTCTGGAGGTGAGCTTGGTGATCAACTCATAAGGAATGGTGCCTATCTCCTCGGCGACTCGCTCCACCGGCAAGCCCTCGCCCCAGAGTACGGCCTCGTCGCCGGCCTGGTCGGTGGCGCCGGGGCCGAGATCCACCGTGGTCATGTCCATGGAGACGCGGCCCACCAGGGGCACTATGCGGCCATTGACCAGCACCGAGGTGCCGTTGGGCGCCATGCGCGGATAGCCATCACCGTAGCCGATGGCGATGACCCCGAGCCGGGTATCGCGGTCCGACACCCAGTTGGCGCCATAGCCCACCGGCTCGCCGGCCTTGTGATCCCGCACCGCGATAAGCTGGGTCTTGAGGGTCATCACCGGCTTGAGGTCATAATCCGCCGCCACCGTGTCCGGGAAGGGGGAGACGCCGTAGAGGATGACGCCGGGGCGCACCCAGTCGCAATGGGAATCGGGCCAGGCCAGGATCCCCGCCGAGTTCGCCATGGCGCGCTCGCCCTTGAGCGGCGCAGTCAGGCGGCTGAACAGATCGATCTGCTCGCGGGTGGTCGATTGTTCGAGCTCATCGGAGCGGCTGAAGTGGGTCATGATGTTGAACGGCTGCACCACGTTCTTGCACTTGGCGAGGCGCGCGATAAAGGCGGGCATCTCCTCGGCCCGCACCCCGAGCCGGTGCATGCCGGTGTCGAGCTTGAGCCAGGTCACCACCGGGGCGGGCAGCTCGGCCTGCTCCAGGGCCTCGAGTTGCTCCCAGGTGTGCACCGCCGTCTGCAGGTTGTTGGCCGCCAGCACCGGCAAGTCTGCCCGGGAGAAGAACCCCTCCAGCAGCACTATGGGTTTGACCACGGCGCAGGAGCGCAGCATCAGCGCCTCTTCGATGCGGGCCACCGCATAGGCGTCCGCGTCCACCAGGGTACGGGCGACCGGCAGCAGGCCATGGCCATAGGCGTTGGCCTTGACCACGGCGATGATCTTGCAGGAAGGGGCGTGGCGCTTGACCACGGCGAGGTTGTGGCGCAGGGCCGAGGTATCAATTTGGGCAATAGCCGCTTTCATCTATTTTCCCTATGCGAGGGCGTGATGGCGCGTGAATGCGCCAGGCACCTTGTGGTGTCAACCCTGAGTCATCATCGTCGAAGGCCGGACCGGCATAATTGTCGAACCGGGAAAACTGGCTCTGACGGGAGCGACGAGCACCGACTCGGCCATCCCCTGTCAGGGCGAACATGGTGATACCTAAACCAATATCACCTTAGTAATCATCGTCAAACGCCGGGCCGGCATAGTTGTCGAACCGGGAGAACTGACCCTGGAAGGTGAGTCGTATACGCCCTATCGGGCCGTTACGCTGCTTGCCGATGATGATCTCGGCCACCCCCTTGTCGGGGCTGTCATCGTGATAGACCTCGTCGCGATAGATGAACATGATCAAATCCGCATCCTGCTCGATGGAGCCCGATTCCCGCAGATCCGAGTTGACCGGCCGCTTGTCGGCGCGCTGCTCCAGGCTTCGGTTGAGCTGGGAGAGCGCCACCACCGGCACTTGCAGCTCTTTTGCCAGCGCCTTGAGGGAGCGGGAGATTTCACCGATCTCCAGGGTTCGGTTGTCAGACAGCGCCGGAACCCGCATCAGCTGCAGGTAGTCGATCATGATCATGGAGAGGCCGCCGTGCTCACGGGCGATGCGCCGGGCACGGGAGCGCACGTCGGTCGGGGTCAGGCCGGAGGCGTCATCTATGTACATCTTGCCCTTCTCGAGCAGCAGCCCCATGGTGGAGGAGAGCCGCGCCCAATCCTCGTCGTCGAGCTGGCCGGTTCGCACCTTGGTCTGATCGATGCGCCCGACCGAGGCGAGCATACGCATGATGATCTGCTCGGAGGGCATCTCCAGGGAGAAAATGAGCACCGGCTTGTCGGCGGTGAGGGCCGCGTGCTCACACAGGTTCATGGCGAAGGTGGTCTTGCCCATGGAGGGACGGGCCGCCACGATCACCAGATCCGAGCGCTGCAGACCGGCGGTCATCTTGTCCAGATCCCCATAACCGCTGGAGACCCCGGTCACCCCGTTGTGAGGGGTCTTGAACAGCTCCTCAATCTTGTCGACCGTCTGCTCCAGAATGAGCTTGAGCGGCTGTGGCCCCTCATTGGCGCTGGTGCGCTGCTCGGCAATCTTGAATACCTTGCTCTCGGCCAGATCGAGCAGATCGCCGGAGGTGCGGCCCTGGGGCTCGTAACCCGCTTCGACTATCTCGTTGGCAACCGAGATCATCTCCCGCACCACGGCGCGCTCGCGCACTATTTCGGCGTAGGCGCTGATGTTGGCGGCGCTCGGGGTATTCTTGGCAATCTCCACCAGATAGGCAAAACCTCCCGACTCTTCCAGCTGCTCGGAGCGCTCCAGCTCCTCCTGCAGGGTGATGAGATCGATGGGGTTGCCGGTATTGGAGAGGCGCGCCATGGCCTGGAAGATCAGCCGATGGGGACGGCTGTAGAAATCCTTGTCGATCACCCGCTCGGCGACCCTGTCCCAGGCCTCGTTATCCAGCATCAGGCCGCCCAGTACGGACTGCTCTG
Source organism: Aeromonas sp. BIGb0445 (assembly GCF_024809075.1). Lineage (NCBI taxonomy): Bacteria > Pseudomonadati > Pseudomonadota > Gammaproteobacteria > Aeromonadales > Aeromonadaceae > Aeromonas > Aeromonas sp. BIGb0445. The sequence goes on along the minus strand of NZ_JANUES010000001.1, from coordinate 43,166 downwards.
CCTCAAAAGAGTGGGGGGGGACTTTCAGCTGTTGTGTCTTGGCGTCTTTTTTCGCCGTCACTTGCTCTGCCATACACCTAAAAAACCGCAGCGGGAAGGGGACGAGAATTTTACAAAAGAAAGCCCGCCACCGCGAGCGCTAATCTGGCCGCGGGCCGGATAAGCGACCAGGGCCGCCGCGATTTGCCAAGAGATCGCCGTTCGGGCAGGCTGGCACCTTGATAAATTCGTTCATGAATAATTCATGCCGGGGGTGTTACTCCTAGTGACAAGCTGCGACACATAGCGGGACTGGCAGCTTGCCATGCGCCTTGCCACTAACGGGGCATGCCCCATCCATTGCTGAGAGTGAAAGCGTCAAAATGAAAAAAATGCTGACCTTGTTTGCCTTGATCCTGGCCGTTGGCCTGGGGGCACCCATCGCCGAAGCCAAGAAATTTGGCGGCGGTAAATCTTTTGGCAAGAGCTACAAGACGGCACCGGCCCAGCCTGCCGCCAAGCCCGTTGACAGCAAGAACCCGACAGTGGGCGCCCAAGGGGCTCCCAAGAAGAGCGGCATGATGGGCGGCCTGCTCGGCGGCCTGCTAGCCGGTGGCCTGTTTGCAGCCCTGCTCGGTGGCGGTGCCTTCGAAGGCCTGCAAGGCATGGACATGTTGCTGATAGCGGCTCTGGCCCTCGGTGCCTTCTTCCTGATCCGTGCCCTGCGCCGTAGCAAGGCGGCCCAGATGCCACAGCAGCAGCGAACGGCCTATGCCGGAGCAGGTTATCAGCCCCAGGCACCACAGCAGTTCGAGCAGAGCAGCAGCGCCCCCCAGGCGACCGGCTTTGCCGACAGCGATGTGCCTTTCCGTCTGCCGCCGGGCTTTGACATGAACGGTTTCCTGTCCGGTGCCCGCGATCACTACCGCACCCTGCAAGAGGCCTGGAACCAGAACGATCTGGAGAAGATGCGCGAGTATCTGAGCCCGGAGTTGTTCGAACAGCTCATCACAGAGCGTGCCGAACTGACCGGTGAGCAGCATACCGAAGTGATGTATGTGGACACCCAACTGGTCCGCGCCGACCACGGCAGTGACTGGGCTCAGGTCAGCGTGCGCTTCAGCGGCCGCTACATGGACCGCCAGGAGCAGGTTGAGGAAGATATCAAAGAGGTATGGCACCTGGAGCGCAACCTGGCCAAGGCCGGTGCCCCCTGGCATATCACTGGTATCGAACAGCTCTGATTCCTGCCTTGTTTGTTGAAAAAGCGACCTTATGGTCGCTTTTATCATTTGTAGAATGTGAAATGCACTAGTCTATCCCTCTCCCCCTCAGTAAACTCAGCGGCCATTTTCCACCAAGGTCAGGCTATGCCCCTCTCTTTCATGCGCAGCAACAAGCCTCGCCTGCTGAACAGCCTGTTGTCTCTCCTGTTGGTCGCACTCACCGCACTCACCGCGCTTTATTGGCAAACCCGATCCGACCTGCGTCAACAGGCTCACAACGCAGCTCTTGATGCCGTGGAACAGATCGATCAGGTATTGGAAGACAGTAAAGAAATAACCATGCAGGCCACACCCCTGGCGGGCAGCGCCTGCACGACGGCCGCGCGAGAACTGCGCATGCTGGCCGCCTCCTCTCCCTATATTCGCGCCATCAATCTCACTCGCAATGGCCACCTTTATTGCTCTTCTATTTTCGAAGAGGTCGATGTGCCTGAACACAGGGACAGCTACATAGGGGGTCAGTTGCGCCTACTCCCCAGCTCGCCCCTGGGCCGCCATTCTCAACTCTTTCTCTATCATCTGGACCTCGGCGGTACAGGTGTCCAGGTCGCTATCGACCCTTATAACCTGTTCCGCAATCTAGACTGGACTCTTACTGGTCCCCAGACCTTGATCAAGGTCGGCGATCGCTGGATTGGCACCCATGGCGTCATACATCTGGAGCCGCCGCCGCCGCTGATGGGGGATAACGTCCAGCTCGACTCCACTCTTTATCCCTATAGCGTGCGCTTTGGTTTCAGCCAGGCGCAGTTCCATCAATATCTGCTCGAACAGCAAAGGCCCGCCCTGCTGCTCTGCCTGGTGCTGGCACTCATGACGGGGCTCAGCGTCTACCGCTGGTGGTGGCACATATCCACCCCGACCCAGGAGCTCAGACGCGCCCTAGGCAACGGGGAGTTCATCCCCTATCTGCAACCCATCATAGATAGCCAGAGCAAGGCCATCCGTGGCTGCGAGGTACTGATGCGCTGGCAGCACAGGCATCAGGGGCTGATCCGCCCGGATCTCTTCATTCCCCTGGCCGAGGAGAGCGGCCTTATCGTCCCCATGACCCGCAGCCTGATGCAGCAGGTGAGCCAGGCACTTGCCCCTAAGGTTCACCTCCTTCCCCCTGACTTTTACTTCGGCTTCAACATCTGCGCCCGCCACTGCCAGGATCTCAGCCTGCTCGATGATTGCAGGGCCTTCCTGGCCGCCTTCAAGCGCCGAGACTTGGTACTGGTACTGGAGTTGACCGAGCGTGAGCTCATCACCCCCACCCTCATCACCGAGCAGCTGTTTGGCGCCCTCCATGAGTTAGGGGTCAAGATAGCGCTGGATGACTTTGGCACAGGCAATTCAAGCCTGAGTTATCTGCAAAAATTCCAGATAGACCTGCTCAAGATCGACAAGAGCTTCGTCGACATGATCGGTACAGACGCGCTCTCTCACCACATACTCGACAACACCATCAATCTGGCGACCCGCCTCGGTCTGGATACGGTTGCCGAAGGGGTCGAGACCCAGGAGCAGGCCGACTTTCTGCGCCAGCGTCAGGTGCACTTCCAGCAGGGTTACCTCTACGCCAAACCCCAGCCCCAGCAGCAGTTCCTGCTGCAGCTGAGCAAGCCGTCTCCATCGGCTGTCGCCCCGGACGAAACGGAGTTGCTGACCCCCTCCTTCGACTAAGGCCCGACGCCATCTCATTTCGTGGTGGGGACCCAGCACTGCACCGGCTTGCAGAGCGGCTGACGCCCAGATAAGAAAAGAGCCCGAATGGGCTCTTTTTCATGGCACTGGCGACAGGGGTCAGCTCACTGGACCAACCCTGCCTCGCTACAGGATAAAGGTCGACACCTGTTTGCTCAGATCCGTGGCCCGACCCTTGAGGCCATGGGCCTGATCCAGGTCGCGCATGGCGGAGGCGGTGATCTCGTCACTCACATCCTTGATGGCCGTGGTGTTCTGGGTGATTTCGCCAGTCACCTGAGTCTGCTCCTCGGCGGCGGTGGCGATCTGGCCCGCCATGTCGGAGATGAGGGAGACCGCCTGGGTGATCTCCTCCAGGGCGGCGGCGGCGGCATCGGCATCCTGCACGCTGTTGTCCGCCAGCCCCTGGCTGGTCTGCATCAGGCTCACCGCACGGGCCGTGGTCTTTTGCAGGGTCTCGATGGTGGACTGGATCTCCTGGGTGGAGTCCTGGGTGCGGCGGGACAACACCCGCACCTCGTCCGCCACCACGGCGAAACCACGACCCTGTTCACCGGCACGGGCCGCTTCGATGGCGGCATTGAGCGCCAGCAGGTTGGTCTGCTCGGCAATGCCCTGGATGGTGGAGAGAATGCCGGAGATGGCCTGAGCGTGGCGGCTCAGCTCGCCAATCACTTCGGTCGCCTGCCCCACTTCACTGGCCAGGCTGTTGATGGATTGACGGGTCTGGTTCACGAGCTGCTTGCCCTGTTCACTGCTCTGGGCCGACTGCTGGGCCGCAGAGGCGGTGTTCTCGGCGTTGCCGGCGATCTCCATGGTGGCGCTCGCCATCTCGGTGACGGCGGTGGCGACCATGGTCACCTCCTGCTGTTGACGCTGCAGCTCTTCCACCGCGGCCTGGCTGGTCACCAGACTGCGCTCGGCGTCGGCATTCAGCTCATGGGCCAGATTGCGGATATGGCCGATCAGCTGATGCTGGCTGCCGACGAAGCGGTTGAAGCTGTTGGCCAGCTGACCCACCTCATCATTGGCATCTATCTTGATGCGCTGGGTCAGATCGCCATTACCGTCGGCGATGCGGGCCAGGGCCTGGGAGACCTTGGCCAGGGGGCCAAGCAGCAGACTGACCAGCCAGGAGATGGCGAGGATGCTGCCCACCAGCACCACCAGCGCCATGGCGAGCTGGGTCATCAGCAAGGAGGAGAGCGGCGCCTCCAGGGTGGCCTTGTCCAGCACCAGCACCAGCTCCCAATCGGTATCGGGCACGTCCACCGCCAGCAGCAACTTGTCGCGCCCCTCGTTATCGAAGTAGGCAGGCACCAGGCTCTGGCTCGACTTGCTCTGATCGATCAGGGCATTGGTCAAGTCGTTGTCGATCTCGGTGGCCGGCTTCATCGCCTTGGCGGCATCCTTGTAGGCGATGACGGTGCCGTCCTTGTGCATCATGATGGCAAAACCGTCTGCCGGCAGGGTCATCTTGGTGACGTCATCGACCAGCGCGGCGATGGAGAGATCGCCGCCGACCACCCCGCCCAGGGCGGGTTGTGCCAGGGTGACCACCAGAATGTTGTAAGCCACGTCCAGATAAGGCTTGGTGACGATGAGGCCGCCCTTGCTCATGGCCTCCTGATACCAGCCACGGGAGCGAGGGTCATAGCCGTCGCGGTTGATGGAGGGATCCGAGTCATTCATCTTGCCACTGCCCTCACCAAAATAGGTGAGCTGGAAACGGCCGGAGACCTGGGCCTGCTGCAGGGCATTGAGGGGCTCGCTGCTTGCCTTGTTGCCCAGTGCCTGGATCACGTCGCGGCGGGCACTCAGCCAGTCGCTGACACTCTGTGCTTGCTGGTTACCCAAGCGCTGCACCTGTTCCTGACTGCCTTGCAGCAACAGGGACTTCTGGCTGGTATAGCTCTGCCAGGAGAGCAGCAGGATCACCAGGGAGAGAGCGATCACCACAGATAACAGTATCTTCTGCTTGAGTGAGAGGTTTTTCATCATGTGTGCTTCTTATGTCAGGAAGAGAGAGTGCCCATTAATGCCGTCGACATCTTTGTCTTGCAGACGTTAATAGCGGCGCGCTGGGGAAAATCTGAACCTTTATCTGCCTGTACCGCTAAATTTTTCACCCCCATGGGCAAAAATGCACCACTAATTGCCCCATCAAGTCCCACGAGGGGCGGGCAACCCTGTTTATTCCTTCCACAATTGGCTAGAATATCCCGTTTTTAAATCACATCGACCCCGAGAGTTTTCACGATGTTTGAAGTCAATCCTGTATTAAACAAGCTTAAGGAGCTGTCTGAGAGGACCGAGCTTCTTAGGGGGTACCTTTGACTATGACGCCAAGAAAGAGCGTCTAGAAGAGGTCAACGCCGAGCTGGAACAGCCCGACGTCTGGAATGAACCAGAGCGCGCACAGGCGCTGGGCAAGGAGCGCGTGTCGCTCGAAAACGTGGTCACTACCATAGACGTCTTGACACAAGGTGCTGAGGACGTCGAGATGCTGGTCAGCCTGGCCGTCGAAGGGGAAGATGAAGAGACCTTCAACGAAGCCGTGGCCGAAGCGGATGTGCTGGAAGCCAAGCTGGTGGATCTCGAGTTCCGCCGCATGTTCTCCGGTCAGCACGACGGCTCCGACTGCTACATCGACATCCAGTCCGGCTCGGGCGGTACCGAGGCCCAGGACTGGGCCAACATGGTGCTGCGCATGTACCTGCGCTGGGGCGACGCCCACGGCTACAAGCCGGAGCTGATCGAGCTCTCTGACGGCGACGTGGCCGGCATCAAGTCCGCCACCGTCAAGTTCACCGGCGAGTACGCCTTCGGCTGGCTGCGCACCGAGACCGGCGTGCACCGTCTGGTCCGTAAATCGCCGTTCGACTCCGGTGGCCGCCGCCACACCTCCTTCTGTTCGGTGTTCGTCTACCCGGAGATCGATGACGACATCGAGATCGACATCAACCCGGCCGACCTGCGCATCGACGTCTATCGCGCCTCGGGCGCCGGTGGTCAGCACGTCAACCGGACCGAGTCTGCGGTGCGGATCACCCACATCCCGACCGGGGTGGTGGTGCAGTGCCAGAACGACCGTTCCCAGCACAAGAACAAAGATCAGTGTATGAAGCAGCTGAAGGCCAAGCTCTACGAGCTGGAAATTCAGAAGCAGAATGCCGAGAAACAAGCCCTGGAAGAGACCAAGTCCGACATCGGCTGGGGCAGCCAGATCCGCTCTTACGTGCTCGATGATGCTCGTATCAAGGATCTGCGCACCGGCGTCGAGACCCGTAACACCCAAGCGGTGCTCGACGGCGACCTGGACAAGTTTATCGAAGCCAGCCTGAAATCAGGTCTGTAACACGCAGCAGGAATCACCATGTCTGAACAAAGCACCACTCCGGCAGTCGAGAACCAGCTCGAACTGAACAACGAGATGACCGAGCGTCGCTCCAAGCTGGCCGCCCTGCGCGCCCAGGGCAACCCCTTCCCCAACGATTTTCGTCGTGACAGCCTCTCCGGTGATCTGCACGCCGAATTCGACGACAAGAGCAGCGATGAGCTGACTGCCCTGGGTAAACGGGTATCGATCGCCGGTCGCATCATGACCCGCCGCATCATGGGCAAGGCCTCCTTCGCCACCCTGCAAGATATGGCGGGCAAGATCCAGATCTACGTGACCCGTGACGATCTGCCGGAAGGCTTCTACAACGAACAGTTCAAGAAGTGGGATCTGGGCGACATCGTCGGCGTGGAAGGCACCCTGTTCAAGACCCAGACTGGCGAGTTGTCGGTGCATGTCTCCACCATCCGTCTGCTGACCAAGGCACTGCGTCCGCTGCCAGAGAAGCACAAGGGCCTGACCGATCAGGAGGCGCGCTGCCGCCAGCGTTATCTGGATCTGATCGCCAACGAAGAGTCCCGCAAGACCTTCATGATCCGCACCCAGGTGGTCTCCGGCATCCGCAAGTTCTTCAATGAGAAGCGCTTCATGGAAGTGGAAACCCCCATGATGCAGGTCATCCCGGGTGGTGCCTCCGCGCGTCCGTTCGTCACCCACCACAACGCGCTGGACATCGACATGTACCTGCGTATCGCCCCCGAGCTCTATCTGAAGCGGCTGGTGGTCGGTGGTTTCGAGCGCGTCTACGAGATCAACCGCAACTTCCGTAACGAAGGGATCTCGGTGCGTCACAACCCCGAGTTCACCATGATCGAGTTCTACATGGCCTATGCCGACTACATCGATCTGATGGACCTGACCGAGGAGCTGCTGCGCACCCTGGCCCAGGACATCCTGGGTGACACCCAGATCCGTTACGCCAAAGAGGGTGAAGAGGGCCTGACCATCGATTTCGGTCAGCCGTTCCAGCGCCTCACCATGGTGGACTCCATCCTGAAGTACGCCGAGGGCGTCACCCTGGAAGATCTCGCCACCCTGGAGAGCGCCAAGGCCGTCGCCAAGCGTCTGCACATCGAGCTGATGAAGGGCTGGGAGCTGGGCCACGTGATCACCGCCATCTTCGAAGAGACGGTGGAACACATGCTGCTGCAACCGACCTTCATCACCGAATACCCGGCGGCTGTCTCCCCGCTGGCCCGTCGCAACGACGCCAACCCGGACGTGACCGACCGCTTCGAGTTCTTCATCGGTGGCCGCGAGCTGGCCAACGGCTTCTCCGAGCTCAACGATGCGGAAGATCAAGCCAAGCGCTTCCAGGATCAGGTGAACCAGAAAGAAGCGGGTGATGACGAAGCCATGTTCTACGACGCCGACTTCGTGACCGCGCTGGAACACGGCCTGCCGCCCACCGCCGGTCAGGGCATAGGTATCGACCGCCTGGTAATGCTGTTCACCAACAGCCACACCATCCGCGACGTCATCCTGTTCCCGGCCCTGCGCCCGCAACAGAAATAAGCACTCTGGCAGGCTTGACCTGCCCCTTGAGCGCAACGAAACGCCCCGCAACTGCGGGGCGTTTTTTATGGGTTGGATCAGCCTATCTCTTGCTCAGCCTATCTCTTGCTCAGCCACTGAGGCTTGTCACACTGGCAGCAACCACTCACCCCGGCTCAGGATCAGCGCCCGCCCCGTCATCTGCACCCTGTCACCTGCCAGCCGCAGTAACAACTCACCACCCCGCCCTGAAGCCTGATAGGCCCTGAGCTCCGTTTTGCCCAGACGCTTGCCCCAGAAGGGCGCCAGGGCGCAGTGGTTGGAGCCGGTGACCGGATCTTCCTCCACCCCGACCCAGGGGGCAAAGTAGCGAGACACGAAATCTATCGCCGGATCCTCCCCGGGGGCGGTGACGATGAGTCCCCGTCCCGGCAGGGCGCGCAGGGCCTGAAAATCGGCTTTGATGGCACGCACCTCGGCCTCACTATCCAACTCCAGTACAAATTTGGCCCCTGCGGCCAGGCAGTGACGAGGGTTGACCCCGAGCGCCTGACCGTAAGCGGCGTCCAGCGTCAGCGGCGCCATCGCGATGGCAGGGAAATCGAGCCGGATCCCCCCCTCCGCCTGCACCGCCGTCAGCAAGCCACTGCGGGTATCGAAGCGCAGTGACTGGGCAGGGAGAGCCAAACCCAGCGCCCAGATCACATGAGCCGCCGCCAGGGTGCCGTGGCCGCACAAATCCACTTCAAGCTGCGGCGTGAACCAGCGCAGTCGATAGTGATCCCCTGTGATGGCCTCCAGGAAGGCGGTCTCGGAGAGGCAGAACTCGGCGGCCATGCGCTGCATGGTGGCTTCATCGAGTCCCTGACTCAGCACCACCATGGCGGGGTTGCCGGTGAAAGGGGCATGGGCGAAAGCATTGACGTGAAACAGACGGATCATCGGGGCTCCAGGCAGACAGATGGAAGGCACTGACTCTAACAAAGATCGCCCTCCCCCAGACATGCCTTCCTGTGGGCAGGGATCTGCAAGGGAGATTTCACACTTTTTAATGCCTCAATCGAATAAAAAAGACATTTTTATTCTTTGTTGTTATTCATGCCAACCCTTAATCTGACCAAAATTCAGACCATGGAAGACCTGTGTGATGCAATTGACGGACTCTTTGACCAACATAACTCCCCTCTCCGATGAGCAGCAGCGCCAGCTAACCCAGGCCCTGGGCACGCTCAACAGCCAGCAGCTGACCTGGGTCAGCGGTTATCTCTATGGTCTGGTCCAGGCCGGTGGCGCTGTCAGTGCGGCGCCTGTCCTGCCCGCCAGCGCCGGTGGCAGCCTGACTATCTTGTACGGCTCCCAGACCGGCAATGCCAAAGGGGTGGCCAGTGCCATCGAGAAACAGGCCCAGGCACAGGGATTACCCACCACGCTGATCTCCATGGCCGACTACAAGCCCAAGCAGCTCAAGAAAGAGAGCCACCTGCTGATCGTCGTCAGCACCTATGGCGAGGGCGAGCCGCCCGAGCCCGCGGTCGATCTCCACGAGCAGCTCAAGAAGGGCAAGCTCGGCAAGCTCGATGGCGTCAAGTTTGCCGTACTGGGGCTGGGAGACAGCTCCTATGAGTTCTTCTGCAAGACCGGCCAGGATTTCGATGGCTGGCTGGCTCAAGCCGGGGCTGAACGTATCGCGCCCCTGGCCGGTCTGGATGTGGACTACGAAGCGGGTGCCAAGGCCTGGACAGAACAGGCGCTGGCGGCCGTCGCCGCGACCCTGAATGCGGGGCCGGTCGGCTCGGTGGCCGGTGCCGTCAAGAGCGCAGTCGGTCACAGTCAATATGATAAAGCCAACCCCTTCCCGGCCCGGCTGTCTGTGAATCAGAAGGTCACCGGCCGTGATTCGACCAAGGATATCCGCCACATCGAGATAAGCCTCGAAGAGTCCGGCATCACTTATCAACCCGGTGATGCCCTCGGCGTCTGGTTCGATAACGAGGCCGCGCTGGTGGACGAACTGCTGGCCCTGGCCAGCCTGTCCGGCGAGGAGTCGACCGAGCAGGGCAGCCTGCGTGCGGCCCTCACTCGCCACTTCGAGCTGACCCGCTTGCATGGCGGCTTTATCACGGGTCTGGCCGCCATCTCCAACGATGCGGCACTGCACGACATCGCCGGTGACAAGACTCAGCTCAACGCCCTGGTCGCCAGCGCCCAGGTCGTCGATGTGCTCAAGCGCTTCCCGACGCCCTTGAGCGTGGAACAGCTGGTCGGCCTGCTGCGTCCGCTGACCCCTCGCCTCTACTCCATCGCCTCCGCCATGAGCGAAGTCGAGGAGGAGGTGCACCTCACCGTCGCCGTGGTCCGTTATCCCCAGCAAGATGGCACCCTGCGCAGTGGCGCCGCCTCCTCCTATCTGGCCGATCGGCTGGATGAGGATGCCGAGGTGCGGGTCTTCGTTGAGCACAACGACAACTTCCGCCTGCCAGCCAACCCCGCCACCCCCGTCATCATGGTGGGCCCGGGCACCGGCATAGCGCCGTTCCGCGCCTTCTTGCAAGAGCGTGATGCCATCGGAGCCTCGGGTAAAAACTGGCTCTTCTTCGGCAACCCCCACTTCACCCAGGATTTCCTCTATCAGCTGGAGTGGCAGCGTTATGTGAAGAGCGGCCTGCTGTCGAACATCTCCCTGGCTTTCAGCCGGGATCAGGCCAGCAAGATTTATGTGCAAGACAGATTGCGTGAACAGGGTGCAGAGTTGTTCTCCTGGCTTGAGGCGGGTGCCCACTTCTATGTGTGTGGCGACGCCAACCACATGGCCAAGGATGTGCAGGAAGCCCTGCTGGATGTGATTGCCCAACATGGCCACAAGAGCCGTGAAGAAGCAGAAGAGTATTTGAGCGAATTGCGTCGTGCCAAACGTTACCAAAGGGATGTCTACTGATGAGCAAGCAAACAATCTCAACACAAGAAGCGGGGCCGGTTGCAGGGCCGCTGTCCGACAACGAGCGGCTCAAGCGCGAGAGCAACTTCCTGCGCGGCACCATAGAGCAGGATTTGCAGGATCCCCTGACCGGCGGCTTCAACGGCGACAACTTCCAGCTGATCCGCTTCCATGGCATGTACCAGCAAGATGACCGCGACATTCGTCCGGAACGCACCGCCCAGAAGCTTGAGCCCCTGCACAACGTCATGCTGCGCGCCCGTCTGCCCGGTGGCATCATCACCCCGGCCCAGTGGCAGGTGATCGACAAGTTCGCCGAAGATCACAGCCTGTATGGCAGCATTCGCCTCACCACCCGTCAGACCTTCCAGTTCCACGGGGTGCTCAAGCGCGACATCAAGCTGATGCACCAGACCCTCAACAGCACCGGCATCGACTCCATCGCCACCGCCGGGGATGTGAACCGCAACGTGCTCTGCACCAGCAACCCGGTCGAATCCGAGCTGCACCAGGAGGCCTACGAGTGGGCCAAGCAGATCTCCGAGCACCTGCTGCCCAAGACCCGCGCCTATGTGGAGATCTGGCTCGATGGCGAGAAGCTCGGCGACGATGAGGAACCCATCCTCGGCTCCAACTATCTGCCGCGCAAGTTCAAGACCACAGTGGTGATCCCGCCCCACAACGACATCGATGTGCACGCCAACGATCTCAACTTCGTGGCCATTGCCGAAGGCGGCAAGCTGGTGGGCTTCAACGTGCTGGTCGGTGGCGGACTGGCCATGACCCACGGCGACACCAGCACCTATCCACGCAAGGCGAGCGACTTCGGCTTTATCCCGCTCTCCCACGTGCTGGAGGTGGCGGCCGCCGTGGTCAGCACCCAGCGCGACTGGGGCAACAGAGTCAACCGCAAGAACGCCAAGACCAAATACACCCTCGAACGAGTGGGCGTGGCGGCGTTCAAGGCCGAGGTGGAGCGCCGCGCCGGCATCACCTTCGCCGACAGTCGCCCCTATGAGTTCACCAGCCGTGGGGATCGCTTCGGTTGGGTTGAGGGCATAGACGGCAAGCACCACCTGACCCTCTTTATCGAGAATGGCCGCCTGCTGGACTTCCCAGGCAAGCCGCTCAAGACCGGGATGCTGGAGATTTCCCGCGTGCATCAGGGGGATTTCCGCCTGACCGCCAACCAGAACCTGATCATCGCCGGCGTACCTGCCAGCGAGAAGTCACGGATCGAAGCCCTGGCTCGCCAATACGGCCTGCTGGACGATGGGGTGAGCGAGCAGCGCAAGCAATCCATGGCCTGTGTGGCCCTGCCCACCTGCCCGCTGGCGATGGCGGAAGCCGAACGCATGCTGCCCGCCTTCGTCACCGACATCGAAGCCTTGCTCGGCAAGCACGGCCTGGCCGATGACGCCATCATCTTCCGGGTCACCGGCTGCCCGAATGGTTGCGGGCGCGCCATGCTGGCGGAGGTGGGACTGGTGGGCAAGGCCCCCGGTCGCTACAACCTCTACCTGGGCGGCAATCTGGAAGGGACCCGGATCCCGCGCATGTATCAGGAGAACATCACTGAGCCGCAGATCCTGGCCGAACTGGATGCCCTGATCGGCCGCTGGGCCAAGGAGCGCAACCCGGGTGAATGCTTCGGTGACTTCGTGATCCGCGCCGCCATCGTCGCCCCCGTGGTCAACTCGGCCGTGGACTTCTACGCAGCCTGACCCCAAGGGCGCCCCGCATTGCCGCGGCGCCCGCTTTTCTTCACAGAGCGAGACACTGAGATGACACTGGATCTGACCCTATTGCTCAACCTCTCCAAAGAGGAGCAGGTCGCCGCCCTCGCCCCCCACAACCGTGAGCTGGAGGCCATGAGCGCCCCCGAGCGGGTGCGCTGGGCCCTGGCCAATCTGCCAGGACAGCACATCCTCTCTTCCAGCTTCGGCATTCAGGCCGCATTGATGCTGCACCTGGTGAGTCGCGAGCAAGGTGACGTGCCCGTGGTGCTGACCGATACCGGCTACCTCTTCCCCGAGACCTATCGCTTCATCGACGAACTGAGCGAACGGCTCAAGCTCAATCTCAAGATCTACCGCTCCGAGCTGTCCCCTGCCTGGCAGGAGGCCCGTTTCGGCCTGCTGTGGGAGCAAGGGGTCGAGGGGATCACCCGCTACAACCAGCTCAACAAGGTCGAGCCCATGGACAGGGCGCTGCGGGATCTCGGCGCGCAAACCTGGTTCTCCGGTCTGCGCCGGGAGCAGTCCGACAGCCGTGGCAACTTGCCGGTGCTGGCCATCCAGCGCGGCCGTTTCAAGTTCCTGCCGGTGATCGACTGGAGCAACAAGGACGTCTTCTATTACTTCAAGGAGTTCGACCTGCCCTACCACCCCCTGTGGGAGCAGGGCTATCTCTCGGTGGGCGATGTCCACACCACCGCCAAGTGGGAGCCGGGCATGAGCGAGGAGCAGACCCGCTTCTTCGGACTCAAGCGAGAATGCGGCCTGCACGAAGAGAGCGGCGAGAACGACGGCTCCGGGATCTGAGCACCGGTTTACCCCATGAAAAAAGGCCCGGATCATACCGGGCCTCTTCATATTCGGCTCACAACTTGCGGCCGAGTCGCTTCTCTATCTGGCGCCGCTCCCAGTCGGGGCCGAGCCACTTGGGCAGCTTGAACAGATTGAAGGCGTGAGCCGTCAGACCTATGCCCCAGCCCAGCATGGGCCACCAGGCCCAGATATGCCCCGGGCTGGTCACCAGATTGATGACCCACAGCAGGCTGATCACCAGCCCATAGCTGATGAGGTGGCCGTAGAATCCCTTGAGATCCTCGACAAACTTCATCGCCTCGCGCTCTTCCAGCGACACCCCGGATCCCGTCTCCATGCTTGTTTCCCTCATCTCGCTCTCCTGCAGTTGACTGATATCGAGTTCGAAGACGGCGGCCAGGGCCTTGAGGGATTCGAGGCCGGGGGCCTGCCCCCGCTCTATCCGTTGCACTGTGCGGACACTCAGCCCCGACATGGTAGCCAATTGATCCTGTGACCAGCCGCGCTGCAATCTCAACTTCCTGACAATCATCGATGAACTCCTTGTGGTATTGACGAGAGCAAGCGTACCCGGCCTGGCAGTAATCCTTGACGACAGCGACCCGACATCTGCGCGACAGCCTTTTTAGATCAACATCTTATAGAATAAGCTGCACAAATAAAAACGCCCGGCTCAAGAGCCGGGCGTGATCGGATGACAGACTGCTGACACCTATTTGGCGGCGCGAGCCTCCGTCAGCCACTGCTTGACCAGGCTATCATGCCCCTTGATCCAGGCATCGGCGTGCCGCTCTATGTCGGCGGGCTTGTTCTGACCCTGCTTCATCAGGCTGTTCTGGACGTTGATGTCGTTGATGGGCAACTTCATCTCGTCAAACAGTTTGGCTGCCGACGGATTGGCCTCGGCGAAGACGCGGTTGGCCACTATGTGCATGGTGTTCATCTCGAAACCATAGTTCTTGCCATTGGCCAGCTTGGTGTCGCCATCGCGGCCATCCGGCAGCGCGGTGAAGGGCACTTCCAGCCAGACCACATCCTTGCCCGGGATCAGATCGCCACTGACCCAGTATGGGGTCCAGGTGTAATAGAACACCGGCTTGTGCTCCTTGTAGCGGGTAATGGTGTCGGCAATGATGGCCGCATAGTTGCCCTGCTGGTGAGTCACCGTCTTGTCCAGGTCAAACGCCTTGAGTTGATGATTGATCACCCCCTCACAGCCCCAACCCGGATTGCAACCGGCCAAGTCGGCCTTGCCATCGCCGTCACTGTCAAACAGGGCCGCCAGCTTGGGATCCTTCAGTTGCGCGATATTGGTGATGCCGTACTTGTCGGCGGTCAACTTGTCGATGAGGTAGCCCTGGGCCGCCCCCGTCACATAGGTGCCTTCACGATAGAACTTGGTGTCACCGCCCGCTTTTTCGTATTTGTCCTTGTGCAGCGGATCCCAGTTGAACGCGAGGAAGGTCGCATCGCCGCTGGCGACCGAGGCATAGCCCACGTTGTAATCCGCCTCTTTGGCGGGTTTGACGTCATAGCCAAGCTCGCCGAGCAGCTTGCTCACCAGCAGGGTCTGAAATGCCTCCTCCGGTACGCTGCTCTGAATGGGTTGCACCGGGACGCTGGCCATGGCGGTGGTGCTCAGTAACAGGCTTGCCAGGGTCAATCCCTTGGTGATGGCTCTCATAGTATTTCTCCTTTGGTGTGATTCTGATGATGGCGCCCGAACGGGGCGAGCAGCAGGCCGACGGGGCCTCGCTGATACCAGCGACCGGTACGCTCGGCGCTGGATTGGCCCATGGCCTGGGTGAGACGGTCGAGCACTATGGCCAGCAGCACTATGCCGAGCCCGCCGACCGAGGCCATGCCCATGTCGAGACGGCCTATGCCGCGCAGGACCATCTGGCCCAGCCCGCCCACCGCAATCATGGAGGCGATCACCACCATGGAGAGGGAGAGCATCAGCGACTGGTTGACCCCGGCCATGATGGTCGGCATGGCCAGCGGCAGTTGTACCTTGAACAGCAGTTGCCGTGGGCTGGCACCAAATGAGTGACCCGCCTCGATGAGATCCGCCGGTACCTGGCGAATGCCGAGTATGGTCAGCCGGATCATGGGTGGCAGGGCGAAAATGATGGTCACCACCACCCCTGGCACGTTGCCTATGCCAAACAGCATGACGATGGGGATCAGGTAGACGAAGGCTGGCGTGGTCTGCATGGCATCGAGCAGGGGCCGGGTCCAGGCGGTGGCCCGCTCGCTACGGGCCAGCAAGATGCCGGCAGGCAGACCGATCAACATGCAAAACAGCAGGGAGGTCATCACCAGGGCCAGGGTGACCATGGCATCGGACCAGGCCCCGATGAGGCCAATCCCGATGAGGGAACCCAGGGTGCCAAGTGCCATGCGCCCACTGACCAGCTGCCAGGCGATCAGGGTCAAGAGGCCCACCATCAGGGCGGAAGGCACGCTCTGCAGCGCCTGGGTCAAGGCGTTGAGGGTCACCTCGACCGGTGCACGAATCACCTGGAACAGGGGTCTGAAGTGGGTCACCAGGACACCGATCCCCTCTTCAACCCAGACATCGAGGGGCAACCAGGCCTGCTGGAAAGGATCCAGCAGATCCAGCGCCGGTTTTTCATCCGCCACGGTTATCTGGTTCTGCCAGTCGTTGCTGGCGACCGCGGTCTGGGTAGTGCTGCCCCAGGGATCCGCCTCGGCTTGCGTCGTCGGGGTTTCGGCCCAGGGGTCCGGAGCAGCGCCAGGGGCTTCGTCGGCCCAGGCTGGGTGTGCGGCCAGCAACAGGGTCGCCAGGCAGAGGGATAACAGATGCTTCATGCCGGGGTACTCCTGTCCAGGGTATTGAGCAGATTGGCCTTGGAGATAAGCCCCAGATAAGTACCATCCTCTTCGATCACCGGCACCTGACAGGGTGCGGCTGCCACCTGACTGATCAGTTCATGCAAGGGGGTATCCGCCAGCAAGGGGCTCACCTCCTCGAGCAGGGCCTGATCCAGGCTACCCTTGCTCGCCACGGCACAGGCCAGAGAATCGAGAGAGACGACACCGACGAAGTGTCGGCTGCGATCGATCACATAACCAAATTCCCGCTCCTGCTCCTTGAGCTGACGCAGGGCGTTGGCCGGGCCATCCGTGATGTGTTTCTTGATGAGCGGGGTCTGTTTGCGGCTGGCGATGTCACGGGCGCTGAACACATTGGCGAGATCCACGCCGCGAAAGAAGGCACGCACATAATCGTTGGCTGGCTGACTCAGGATCTCATCCGGGGTGCCGACCTGGATCACCTGGCCATCCTGCATGATGGCGATGCGATCGCCGATGCGCATCGCCTCGTCCAGATCGTGGGAGATGAAGACGATGGTGCGCTGGTGATTGGCTTGCAGCTTGAGCAACTCGTCCTGCATCTCGGTGCGAATGAGGGGGTCTAGCGCGGAAAACGCCTCATCCATCAACAGGATATCGGGGTCATTGGCCAGGGCGCGGGCCAGGCCGACCCGCTGCTTCATGCCACCGGACAGAGCGTCAGGATAGGCGTCCGCCCACTTGTCCAAACCTACCTGAGCCAGCGCCTGACGGGCACTGCGATGACGATCGTCCTGGGATACCCCAGCCAGCTCCAGACCAAAAGCGGCGTTGTCCAATACCGTCAGGTGCGGCATCAAGGCGAAGGATTGGAACACCATGCTGATCTTCTTTCGGCGCACCTGACGCAACGCCTCATCCGAGATGACGGCGATGTCTTCACCATCGATCAACACCTGTCCTCGGGTCGGCTCTATCAGCCGGTTGAGCAGGCGTACCAGGGTGGATTTGCCAGATCCCGACAACCCCATCACCACGAAGATCTCTCCTTCATGGATCTGCAGATTCACATCATGCACACCGAGGGTCTGCCCAGTCTTTTGCAAGATACCGGCACGATCATCACCCTCTTCCAATAACTTGAACGCCTTGTCAGGTTGCTCTCCAAAGATTTTATACAGGGTCTTTACTTCCAGTTTGACTGTCATGTTGCCCTTTTCTAATTGATTAAAACTCCATCGCCATGGCATGGCCATGGTGAAATTCACTTTATACACTAAACAATTTTTGAGTGAATTTAAAGGCTAAATAACACCCACAAACCCACAACAACCAACTAAACCACTGACTTTAAACTACAAAATACGATAACAACAATTTCCATTGTCAGGTTGATGCACCAAACCAGAAGCTTTTGACCATAAAATTATTTAATGTTCTAAACGAAATTTAATGCTTGAGCCTCAGAGCATCAAATTCCTGGAACAGATGCCTCTTTTCCACCACTGCAACAGGAGGGCCTGATCAGCCGCCCCGAAGCAGGCAGAGCCAGCAATGGGCAGAAAAAATCAGGAGGAAAAAGGGATGAAAATCAGGATAAATTGATAAAAATCGGCAAAGTTGCCGCTAAATGCCAGAAACGTCGAACATATGAATGATTGCCGAAACCAATGGGATGACGTGCCGTGGATGGCAAGAATGAGACCTAAGGTCAGAAGGTCAGAAGGTCAGAAGGTCAGAAGGGAATAAAAAGGGTGGGGAGGTCTGTCAATCGCGAGTGAAAACCCGGTGTATATACACCGGGTTTGCGGGCCATCAGAGCGAGCGCATTACCTCGGCACCCAGGGCGAAGGAGTGCAAGCGGGCCTGATGATCGAAAATGGGGCCATTGAACATGAGTTCATCGGCCCGAGTTTCGGCCAGCAATGCCTGAATACCATGACGAATGGCCGCTTTATCACCCACCAGGGAGCGAGACAGCGTCTTCTCCATGGCCACCAGCTCATGGGGTGCCCAACCGGTCAGCTCCTCGACCGGCGCCGGCAATTCCCCGGCATCTCCCCGATAGAGCCGCAAAAACTGCTGCTGTACTGTGCTCAGCAGAAAGCGGGCCTCGGCCGTGCTCTCGGCGGCAATCAGATTGACGCAGACCACGGCATAGGGCTTGGGCCAACGCACCGAGGGGCGGTACTGGCTGCGATAGATCTCCAGCGCTTGCGACAACAGCGCCGGGGCAAAATGGGAAGCAAAGCCGAACGGCAACCCCATGGCCGCCGCCAACTGGGCGCTGTAAAGGCTGGATCCGAGCAGCCAGACCGGCAGTTTGAGCCCCAGCCCCGGCACGGCACGTACCGGGCCCGGCTCATCACCGAAATAGGCCATCAACTCTGCCACATCGGCGGGGAAATCATCCACCTCACCGATCCGCTGACGGCGCAGGGCCTGCATGGTGCGCTGATCCGAACCTGGTGCCCGGCCAAGACCCAGATCGATCCTGCCCGGATAGAGGGATTCCAGGGTGCCAAACTGCTCGGCGATCACCAGAGGAGAGTGATTGGACAACATGATGCCACCGGCGCCCAGGCGCAGGGTATGGGTACCCGCAGCCAGATGACCAATCAGCACCGAGGTGGCCGCACTGGCGATCCCCGGCATGTTGTGATGTTCGGCCAGCCAATAGCGGTGATAACCCCAAGCCTCGGCCTGCTGGGCCAACTCAAGGGAGCGACGGAAAGAATCGGCGGGGCGGGAACCGACGGGGACAGGCACCAGATCCAGTACCGAATAGGGAACACCCATGACTCACTCCTGTGGATGAGAAAACCCCCACTCTATCACTAGCTCTGAATGAGACACAATCATCCATCACTGGCGATCTCGATGCCATGAGCCACACTCATTGCTGGCCAACCATGGATGAGTGGCCATCACAAGGATCTGGACCATGAGGCAATCCGGCTCACAACGCCGCCCTTTCTATGTGCATATAGCCACTCTGTTTATCGGCCTGTTCTGTCTGTTCGGTGCCCTCTTGATACTGCAGCAATTCGCACAGCATCGTGCTCAGGGCATGGCACACGAATATCAAAATTTTCAGCAATATAGGGAGCGGTTGGCCCTCGCATTGCAGCTCAACGAACGTCCCGCCCGAACCAGTCTCAAGCTACTCAGGGCCGGTTCACTGATGCAGGCAGACGATCTGGAGGCCCGACTGACATTTTTGCCCCAGCTCATCGAAGTACTGGCCAGCAACCACGGTTATGGCGCCATCTATGTCGGCTATGACAACGGTGACTTCTTTCTGGTGCGAACCCTGACCGAGCGAGTCAAGGCGCAGCTGGGTTCACTGCCAGAAGGCAGCAACATTCTGGTGCAGAGCCTCGCCAGAGGCCAAGGCGACTACCTCTACTATGATGCCCGCCAGCAGTTGATTGCCCGCCAGCCCATCCCCGACTACCAGTTCGATCCCCGCGCCAGGCTCTGGTATCAGCAGGCGCTTCACCACAATGGCATCACCAGCACAGCCCCCTATCTCTTTTTCACCACCAAGGAGCCAGGCATCACACTGGCGATGGCCAGCCAGGATCGCAAAGCGGTGATCGGCATCGATGCCAGTGTCGAGCGCATCTCGGCACTCATCGGCAAGATGCAGCAGGAGGGAACCCAACTGGTACTGTTCGATCGTCATGCCACCCTGCTGGCCACGGATCCGGCCCAACTACCCGGCTACGACAGACTGCGAGTTCTCCCCAAGATCTCGACCCTGAGCGATCCCGTCTTTACCCTGTTGCAGCGCCGGCTGAGCGCCGAACCCGAACTGCTCAAGGGCCGCCACGCCCTGACCCTCGACGATCCAGAACGGGGGGAGTGGCAGGTCAACCTCTCTCCAGTTGGAGAGGGATCGTCCTACTACCTCGGGCTGCTCATCAGTAGCGAACGCCTGTTTGCGGATGCCAAGCGTCAGGCCTTGCACAATCTCGGCAATGCCCTGCTGGCCTTGTTGCTCATGCTGCCTATCATCTGGTTTGCGGCCAGACGCACGGCCACCCCTCTGCTCGCCCTGACCCGAGAGGCCGAACGTATTCAGCATTTCGACTTTAGCGAAGGGGAACATACCCACTCCTCCATTCAGGAGATAGAGGATCTCTCCCGCACCATGTCAGGCATGCGCCTGACCCTGGGCAATTTCATGAACATGGGCAGAGCCCTTGGCGCCGAGCACGACATGGATACACTGTTCAAATTGGTGCTCAGTGAGACCATATCCGCAGCGGGTGCCATCGGGGGAGCCCTCTATCTGGTCGAGTCCGGGCAGTTGCGGCCCGTCAGGGCCTTCTGGCAGGGTCAACTTCTGCAGCGGTTCGATGGTGCTCCCCTGCTGCGCCCCGTCTTGCAGGGCGAGCGGGTGAGTCTGGCCCTGGAGAGCGGGATATGGCATCGCCATCTGAGTGGCTGGGGGGATTATCCGGGCCCAGGACAGCTGGTAGCCGAACCCTTGCTCAGTCACAACCAGGAAGTGACCGGGTGTCTGCAGATCTTGTTACCCCCCTGCTCCCCTGATGAACTGGCGGCTCGCATCAGTCTGATCGAGGCACTGGCCGGCACCTCGGCCTCGGCCATCGAAAATCAGCGCCTGCTCGCGGAGCAAAAGCAGTTATTGGAGTCCTTCATCGAGCTCATCGCCGGCGCCATCGATGCCAAGAGCCCTTACACGGGCGGCCACTGCCAGCGCGTCCCCGAGCTGACCCGGCTGCTGGCCGAAGCCGCGAGCGCAGAGCGCCATGGCCCCTTTGCCGATTTCCGTCCCAATGCCCAGGAGTGGGAAGCCATCCACATCGCCAGCTGGCTGCA
The DNA here is from genome assembly GCF_024809075.1 of Aeromonas sp. BIGb0445. Lineage (NCBI taxonomy): Bacteria > Pseudomonadati > Pseudomonadota > Gammaproteobacteria > Aeromonadales > Aeromonadaceae > Aeromonas > Aeromonas sp. BIGb0445. The sequence goes on along the minus strand of NZ_JANUES010000001.1, from coordinate 22,163 downwards.
CGACTGTGGCAAGGTGACCACCCCCGAGTTCGTGGTCGACAAGGCAACCAAGCTGGAGACCCTCTACGACCGCATCCACGAGATCCGCACCCGCTTCGAGGTGCTCAAGCGCGATGCCCACATCGCAGCCCTGAGTGAACAGCTGTCAGAGCAGCAGTGCAACCTCGCCCGCACGGCCGTGGCCCCGGCCTGGGCAGAGCTCGATGCCGAGTTTGCCTTCGTGGCCGAGTGCAATCAGGGCGGTGAGTGGATGGCACCCGAGCGGCTCGAGCAGTTGCAACGGATTGCCAGTCGCAGCTGGCTACGCACTCTGGATGACCGGCTTGGCATTGGCGTCGAGGAGTTCAAACGCCATGGCAGGGCCCCACTTCCCCTGCCCTGCCGCGAATCCTTGCTGGCCGACAAGCCCGAGCACAGGATCCCCCGCCCCGACCACGATAGACTGGAGGCTGACAATCCCTGGGGCTTCAAGGTGAAGGTACCCGAGTGCCTCTATGATCGCGGCGAGCTCCACAATCTCGGCATTCGACGGGGCACCCTGAGCGAGGAGGAGCGCTACAAGATAAATGAACACATCATCCAGACCATCAGGATGCTGGAGCGGTTGCCCTTCCCCCGCCACCTGAAACAGGTGCCAGAGATAGCGGGTGGCCATCACGAAAAGATCGATGGCAGCGGCTATCCGAGGGGGCTGAACCGGGCGCAGATGAGCATACCGGCCCGCATCATGGCCATCGCCGACATCTTCGAGGCGCTGACCGCGAGCGATCGTCCCTACAAGTCAGGCAAGAGTCTCAGCCAGTCCCTCGCCATCATGAGCCAGATGGCCAATGAGGGTCACATTGACCCGGATCTCTTCTCCCTCTTTCTGCGCAGCCGTATCTGGCAACAATATGGCCAGCGCTTCCTGGACGAGGCGCAATGCGATCAGGTCAATCTGGCCGCCTTCTCCAATCCGGGGCCGAGTGAGCCGGCCTCGCTCCTCAGGTCCCGGGATCTCAAGCCTTCCCGGCAGACCAGCAAGCGCCCTCCCCCTGGCTGACACAACAGGTCGCCGGGCTATCCGCCCTGGGACGGCCCCCCGTGACTAATGAGGGGCAAGTTCGACACTCATCAACTCCTTCATGCGAAACTTCTGCAGTTTGCCGGTGACCGTCATGGGATACTCATCCACGAAACGGATATAACGTGGCACCTTGAAGTAGGCGATGCGGGCCGACAGGAAGTGTTTAATCTCCTCTTCATCGGCATCACAACCGGGCCTGAGCTTGATCCAGGCACAGACCTCCTCGCCATAGCGATCGCTGTCGATGCCAAACACGGCGGCATCCTGTACCGCAGGGTGATCGTAGAGCCGCTCCTCGACTTCCCGGGGATAGATGTTCTCGCCACCCCGAATGATCAGCTCCTTGCTGCGCCCCACGATCTGCACATAGCCTTCGCTATCCATGACCCCTATGTCGCCGGAGTGCAGCCAGCCCTCACCATCTATCGTGGCGGCCGTCTTGGCCGGATCCTGCCAATAACCGCTCATGACGTTGTAGCCACGGCAGCAGATCTCCCCCTTCTCCCCTATGGGCACCGTCTCACCGCTGGGGTCGACCAACTTTATCTCGGTATGGCCGATAGCCCGTCCGACCGTGGTGACTCGCTTGTCGAGGGGACAATCCACCGCCGTCATGTGATTGATGGGGCTGCACTCTGTCTGACCATAGGCGATGGTCACCTCGGTCATGTGCATCAGGGTCTGCACCCGTAACATCAATGGCTCCGGGCAGATGGCCCCGGCCATGATGCCGGTACGCAGGGAGCCGAGATCGAACTCGGCGAAGTTCGCAAGCTCCAGCTCGGCGATGAACATGGTTGGCACCCCATGCAAGGCGGTACAACGCTCCTCACTGACCATCTGCAAGGTGATGGCGGGGTCGAACGCCTCACTGGGGAAGAGGGCGCAGGCCCCCACACTCAGACAGACCAGGTTGCCGAGCACCATGCCGAAGCAGTGATAGAGGGGCACAGGGATGCAGAGCCTGTCGTGCTCGGTCAGTCCCATGCCGGCGGCAACCAGCAGACCATTGTTGAGTATGTTGTTGTGACTCAGGGTCGCGCCTTTCGGGCTGCCCGTGGTGCCCGAGGTGAACTGGATATTGATGGGATCCGAGGCCTTGAGCCCGGCAGATACCCTTTGCAGGGCGCAAGCATCCTGTTCATCGCCCAGGGTGAGCAGGGTGTCGAAGTTGAGCATGCCCGGGCTCTTATCCTCCCCCAGGCGCACCACCCAGGCCAGACTCGGCAAGGCGGCCGCCTTGAGAGAGCCGGGCGCTGAACTGTCCAACTCAGGGGCCAGCTCGGCCAGGATGGCAAGATAGTCGCTGCCCTTGAATCGGCTGGCGCAGATCAATGCCTTGCAGCCCACATTGTTGATGGCAAAGGCCAGCTCCTCACGGCGATAGGCTGGATTGATACAGACCATGATGGCGCCGATGCGCGCGGTAGCAAACTGCACCAGGCACCACTCGATGTTATTGGGAGACCAGATACCGACCCTGTCACCGGGCTGTATGCCGATGGCCAGCAACCCCTTGGCCAGGCGATCTATCTGCTGCGCGTATTCACGCCAGTTCCAGCGGATCTGTTGATGGCGCACCACCACGGCGGGCCGGTCCGGGAAGCGTTCGACTATCCCTAGCAGGTAGTCACCTATGGTCTGATCAAGCAGGGGGGCATCGGTCGGGCCGACGCGATAGCTGAGCGGTGCGGGCATGGGGGGCTCCTTGCCATAAGGGGAACGACTGGCCTACGGCTCGGCTGGCAACATCGCGATGACGAATGTTACGTTAATGTAAAGTCATGGGATTGCAAAGCCCACTTTGGTCGAACAGCTGCCTGAGCGGCCGCTGCGGTTGCAAAAGACCAGTTCGATCACAGATCGGCAGAAAATATATATAAAAAACGGACAGCCAAGGGACTGTCCGTTTTTTTAGCCGTTTTTACCAACACGCTGGTTCAGAACAACAGATGAGCCATGGCGGCAATGACCGGCAGGGTCACCAGGGTACGCAGCAGGAAGACCACAAACAGCTCCCACAGCTTGACCGGGATCTTGCTGCCAAGCAGCAGAGCACCCACTTCCGACATATAGATAAGCTGAGTCACCGACATGGCGGCGATGACGAAGCGGGTCATCTCGCTCTCTATGCTGGACGCCAGGATCGCCGGGATGAACATGTCCGCGAAACCGACCACTATGGTCTTGGAAGCGGCTTCGGCCTCCGGCAGTTGCAACAGCTCAAGCAGCGGTATGAAGGGAGCACCCAGCCAGTTAAACACGGGCGTATGCTCGGCCAGCAACAGGGCACAGGTACCGATCGCCATCACCACCGGCAGCACGCCAAACACCATGTCCAGGGCGTTCTTAACTCCTTCCCGCGCCACGGCACCAAGGTCAGTCACGCTATCGGCTTTCTTGAGGGCACGCTCGAAGCCATAGCTCACCAGACTGTGGTCGTGGGGCACCGCCTCCTGCTTGCGGCACAGCGGAGTGCCATCGGCATAGACATCCTTCTTCCAGGAGAGCGGCGGCAGACGCGGCACTATGATGGCAGCCACCACACCCGCCAGACAGACGGTCAGATAGAAGGGCACGAACATATGCTCGAGCCTGACTTGCGAGATGACCACCAGGCAGAAGGTAATGGAAACGGCCGAGAAGGTGGTGCCGATGACGGCGGCTTCTCGCTGGGTGTAGAACTTGCCTTCATACTGCTTGCTGGTCAGCAGGATGCCCACGCTGCCATCGCCGAGCCAGGAGGCGAAGCAGTCGACTGCGGAGCGCCCCGGCAGACGGAATACCGGACGCATGATGCGGGTCATCAGGGTGCCGACAAATTCCAGCAGACCAAAATCCAGCAGCAGCGGCAACAGCAGGCCGGCGAAGATAAACACCGAGAACAGCACGGGCAACAGGTCATGCAGCACCAGACCACCGGTCGCATCGGAACGCAGTGCCTCTGGGCCCACTCCGAAGAAGGTCAGCAACGCGAAGAGGCCGCCCAGTACTCGCACCATGGCCCAGAAAGGGGACACGTTAAACAGGGCATTGAGAAAGGGGCGACGTACCAGGATCGCAGGCTTGAACAGCCAGGCAACCAGGGTCAATAGCATGGTCGTGGTGATCAAGGCGCACACCACGGCCACCAGGGAGTCGGCGAACACCGCTTGTACCGTCTTGGCCAGCACAGCCACGGGGATGGTGATATTGCCGTCATAGAGCACAGGCGTCATGAACAGCAGGATCCCGATAAGTGACGGGATCAAGAACATCAGCAAGTTACGGCGCGTATTTACCGCAGGAGCTTCGAGGGTCTTTTCCAACATGAGATTACAGCCTTAATGTTACTTTTCCTTAGCCAGGTCGCCTGCATACTCATGCCCCGCCCAGCAAAACGGGCGAAAGAATACTCTAAAAAAATGCACAAACAAGCTTTTAATGCATAATTTTAAGCATAAGTATTTTTCAGACGAAGCTTCCATAAGAACATCCCCAAACAGATATGCATATCAATTCATGACACAGTGTTAGCATATTGTTTCAAGCAGGTTACGTTCAGGTGCGCAGTATAACCAGCTGGCGAGGACAGGCAAGAACAGGCATCACAAATACATCTACTGGTACGCTTCGGATCCATGAAAACCACAGTAGCGCCCATAAAAAAACCGGAGTCCGTTGCCGGACTCCGGTATTCATCTCAACCATCTGAAGAGTGATCAGTCACGCACGTAGATGACTTCTACGCCGTCATCATCGTCTTCATCCCAGTCATCATCACCGAGGGATTCATCGAAGGCGCGGGAAGCCGCTGCGGCCTCTGCTTCGGCCTGGGCCAGCTGGTTCTTGTGGTAGTCATCCCACTTGAACTCCACCTTCTCGATGGCGTCCTTGGCATCCTGTTCCAGCTGACGAGGCATGGTATCGAGCAGATCCAGAATGTCGTAGCAGACCTTCTTGGTACCTTGCTTGCTGATAGCGGAGATCTCGTAGACGGGGCCTTCGTAGGCCAACGCACTCTTGACGCGCTCCATCACCTCGGCCGCTTCTTCTTCCAGGATCAAGTCCATCTTGTTGAACACCAACCAACGCGGCTTGCTCGCCAGCTCAGGGCTGTACTTCTCCAGCTCCTTGACGATAGTGACCGCGTTTTCGGCAGGATCGGACTCATCAACCGGACAGATATCAACCAGGTGGATCAACACGCGGCAGCGCTCAAGGTGCTTGAGGAAGCGAATACCCAGACCGGCGCCCTCGGCGGCACCTTCGATCAGGCCCGGAATATCGGCGATCACGAAGGAGCGGGAGTTTTCACCACGTACCACACCCAGATTCGGCACCAGGGTGGTGAAGGGGTAATCGGCAACCTTGGGTTTGGCGGCAGAGACGGCACGAATGAAGGTAGATTTACCGGCATTGGGCAAGCCCAGCATACCGACGTCAGCCAGCAGCAGCAGTTCCAGCTTCAGGGTACGCACTTCACCCTCGGTGCCGTTGCTCTTCTGATAGGGGGCACGGTTGACCGAGCTCTTGAAGCGCGTGTTGCCCAGACCATGGAAACCGCCCTTGGCGACCAGCAGCTTTTGGCCATGCTGGGTCAGGTCACCGAGCCGCTCGCCGGTATCTTCATCGCTGGCACGGGTACCGACCGGCACCTTCAGGGTCAGATCCTTGCCACGGCGACCGGTACAGTTGGCGCTCTGGCCATTCTCACCACGCTCGGCGGCGTGGAAACGCTCGAAACGGTAGTCGATCAGGGTATTCAGGTTTTCATCGGCAAGCAGATAAACGTCGCCGCCATCACCACCGTCGCCACCATCAGGGCCACCGTTGGGGATGAATTTCTCACGGCGAAAGCTCACACAACCGTTACCACCGTCACCGGCATCGACTCGAATTTGGACTTCATCAACAAACTTCATAGGTAACCGTCACCTTAATTCGAAAAACCGATACGCAATTATAGTGGTACAGACCCCTGCGGGCGAGACGCATCTTGGCGATGAGGCCTGTCAGCGCCAGCTCATCCGCGTGCCGTTTTTTCGTCAAACTTTTCAGAAAAACAAAAGCCCCGCCAGGTTGGCGGGGCTTCGGATCCTTGCGGTCCGTAATTACTCAGCAACGATGCTGACGTACTTACGATTCTGCGGACCTTTAACTTCGAACAACACTTTACCAGTCGCAGTAGCGAACAAAGTGTGGTCGGTACCCAGACCAACGTTGGTGCCAGGGTGGAACTTGGTGCCACGCTGACGAACGATGATGCTACCAGCCAGTACAGTTTCGCCGCCGAAGCGCTTGACGCCGAGACGTTTGGCTTCTGAGTCGCGACCGTTACGGGATGAACCGCCAGCTTTTTTATGTGCCATTTTTCAGATTCCTCTCGAATTAAGCGCTGATGCCAGTGATTTTGACTTCAGTGAACCACTGACGGTGGCCCGCTTGCTTACGATGGTGCTTACGACGACGGAACTTGACGATAGTCACTTTCTCGCCACGGCCGTGAGCCACAACTTCAGCTACAACCTTGCCACCTTCAACGAAAGGAGCACCTACTTTAAAAGTGTCGCCTGCAGCAACCATCAGAACTTCATTGAAGTCGATAGTAGCGCCAGTCTCAACGTTCAGCTTTTCAAGACGAACGATTTGACCTTCGGCCACACGGTGTTGTTTTCCGCCGCTTTGGAATACCGCGTACATTTGATTAACTCCGTAAAGGCGAGTCTTTTGCTCAAGGCCAGACCCGCACAAAAACCTATAACAATGGGCCGGCATTCTACGCACATCGATCTGTTCAGGCAAGACCAATTTAGCAAAAAGTTTATTTTGTGCGCACGTGCCGAGCCGTGAATAAACGCTTCACTGTAACCCATTGTGAAATCGTGTAGAATCCCCGCCATTACTAAAACTGCAGACATTGCTGCCCGTCACGTTACGAGATCTATGGACCAACAGACTATTCGAGCGCTCTGTGCCGCCGACATGACGGCGGTCAATGAGCTGATCCTGGCCCGACTTCAGTCCGAGGTCAGTCTGATCAATCAGCTGGGCTTCTATATCGTCAGTGCAGGCGGCAAACGGATGCGTCCCATGCTGACCGTCATGGCTGCAAGAGCACTGGGTTATGAGGGAGAAGATCACCTCAAGCTGGCTGCCATCATAGAGTTCATCCATACCTCGACCCTGCTGCACGACGACGTGGTCGATGAATCCGACCTGCGCCGTGGCCGGGAGACCGCCAATGCCATGTTCGGCAATGCGGCCAGCGTGTTGGTCGGTGACTATCTCTACAGCCGCTCCTTCCAGATGATGGCCGAACTCGCCGACCTGCGCGTGATGGAGATCCTGTCCGACGCCACCAACACCATCGCCGAGGGCGAGGTGCTGCAGTTGATGAACTGCAACGATCCCGACACCACAGAACAGAGCTATATGACGGTCATCTATTGCAAGACCGCCAAGCTGTTTGAGGCCGCGACCCGACTCGCTGCCGTGCTGACCCAGCAAGATGCCCGCATAGAGGCGGCCATGACCGATTACGGCAAGTATCTGGGTACCGCCTTCCAGATCATCGATGACGTCATGGACTACTGCTCTCAGAGTGATGAGATGGGCAAGAATGTCGGCGACGATCTCGCTGAAGGCAAACCGACCCTGCCGCTGCTGCGTGCCATGGAAGTGGGGACGCCGGCCCAGCGTCAGCGCATCCGTGATGCGATAGAACACCGTAACGGCATGGAGCATCTGGACGAGATCCTCACCATTCTGGATGGCACAGGGGCGCTCGACTACTCCCGCCAACGCGCCCGCGAGGAGGCCGACAAGGCCATAGCGGCACTCATGGTGCTGCCGGACTCACAACATCGTCAGGCCCTGATCCAGCTGGCCCAGATGGCAGTACAGCGCAGCGCCTGAATGCTGGCGCCGTGACCAATAAAAGAGAGGCCTGATGGCCTCTTTTTTATTGGTTGATATGCACCAGGGTGGAGAAGAGACAGACCCTGTCTTCATCGCTCAGCCCACCCTCTGCTCAAGAGCGTCCTTGGCCTTTGTTCTACCGCAGCTGCTGCCCAAGCACGTCATCCCCTGGCCCTACTTGTCCCCTCCATTTACCAGCGCCTTTACGAACACGTCATAGGTCAGTGGCAGTGGCCTCCCCCAGCTGAGCATCATCACATCTGTCGGCCTAAACCGGCGTTAAATCCCAGCCATAGAAAAGGGCCCTCACGGGCCCTTTTACATAACGACATGGGACTAACAAGCTTACTGCTTGTTGCCTTCCGGCGACTTGAGGTAGCGGAAGAACTCGCTGTCCGGCTTCAGGACCATCAGGTCGTTGCCACCGGCGAAGCTCTTGCGATAGGCCTCCATGCTACGCACGAAGCTGAAAAACTCGGGGTCTTTCTTGTAGCTGTCGGCATAGATCTTGGCGGCTTCCGCATCCCCTTCACCACGCAGCTGACGCGCATTACTGTCGGCGTCGGCGATCATGACGGTCACCTTGCGGTCGATGTCAGCACGCAGGATTTCAGCCTGCTCGCGACCCTGGGAGCGATGCTCACGGGCCACGGCAGTCCGCTCGGCACGCATCCGCTGATAGATGGAGTTGGAGACTTCCACCGGCAGGTTGATCTGCTTGATGCGCACATCCACCACCTTGATACCGAGCTCGGAAGAGCGCGCCATCTTCATCAGGGCATCTTCCATCACGGTGCTGCGTTCACCGGAGACGATGTCCTTGATGGTGCGATTACCTATCTCGGAACGCAGGCCGTTGTTGATCTTGCGCTTGAGCAGGTCTTCGGCCTGGATCTTGTTGCCACCACCCGTTGCCAGGTAGTACTTGGAGAAGTCCTCGATCTTCCACTTCACGTAGGAGTCGATGATGAGATCTTTCTTCTCCGAGGTGACGAAGCGATCCGCCTGGCCTTCCAGAGTCTGGATGCGAGCATCCATCTTGCGAACCTGGTCGATCACCGGCACCTTGAAGTGCAAGCCTGGCTCGAAGAGACGAGGCTCACCGGAGTCAACTCGCTTCACCTTGCCAAACTGCACCACTATCCCTTTCTGCCCTTCATCGACGATGAAGACGGAAGAGAAGCAGACCATGGCAGCCACAGCGATGACACCAATAGCTATCTTATTCATCTATCAGTTTCTCCCTGTGCTGAAACGGTCACCGCTACGCAGCGGCGTCGGAGTGGAGTTGGCCCCTTCGTTGGACGGCTGAGCCGGTTCCACCGCAGGAGTGCCAGCCGGACGGGCCGGTTGCACCGCATTCGCCTTGCCAGACAGCTTGTCGAGGGGCAGATAGATCATGCTGTTGTTGCCAGCAGGCATGTCGACCAGCACCTTGTTGGTCTGCTGATAGAGCTCTTCCATGGTTTCCAGGTAGATACGCTCACGAGTCAACTCGGGGGCGGCCTGATACTGGGGCAGCAGCTCATTGAAGCGGGCAACTTCACCCTTGGCCTTCAGCACAATCTGGGACTTGTAGCCTTCGGCTTCCTGTTCCAGACGTTTGACCGAGCCGCGAGCCTTTGGCTCCACTTCACGGGCATAGGCTTCGGCTTCACGGATGAAGCGCTGCTCATCTTCCTGAGCGGAGATGGCATCATCGAAGGCATCTTTCACTTCTTCTGGCGGACGCGCCGGCAGGAAGTTGACGTCGACGATTTGCAGACCCATCTGGTAGGGCTCGATGATACCATCGATCACCTGCCAGGTTTCCTGACGAACCTTTTCCCGACCCGTGGTCAGGACATCATCCATCCGGGTGTGGCCAACGACGTAGCGCAGGGCACTGTCGGTGGCCTGACTCAGACTCTCGTCGGCATTGGTCACGCTAAACAGATAGGCTTGGGGATCGACGATGCGATACTGCACGTCCATCTCGACCCGGACCACGTTCTCGTCCTGAGTCAGCATGAAACCAGAGGCTGGCAGGGAGCGTACCGATTCCACATCCACCGGGATGACCCTGTCGATGAAGGTCGGTTTCCAGCGCAGACCCGGATCCACGTTATGGGAGTACTCCCCAAAACGCAGCACCACGCCACGCTCGGCCTCGCGAATGGTATAGAAGCCGCTGACGACCCACACCACCACGGCGACCAGCAGGGCGATGGAGAGGCCGAACTTGCCTATCTCTCCACCGGATTTACCACCGCCGCCAAACAGACCGCCGAAGCGACGGCTGACCTTGCGCAGCATCTCGTCCAGATCAGGGGGTCCCTGAGTCTTGCCGTTATTCCCCCAAGGGTCACGGTCTTTGCCGTTGTTACCAGGCTCATTCCAAGCCATCAGCATCTCCATTTAAATACTTGCGAATGGATGTCATCTCTATCGGCAATCAGTCCACCAGGCTCAGTAGCCCATGTGATGGATCAATGCATGATAAAGCGTTGTAAAACTTCACCTTCTTGCTTCACGAGGCGGTTCCAGTCGGCCACTTGCAAGCGGACTTCCAGCACGAAATCCCCCTCCTCGCTAAAACCTTCCTGCTCTATCCCTTTGAGGCGATAGAGGGTACTGCGCAACCGGGCGGCCGAGGGTGGCAACTGCAACCTGTGGTGCACCATGGTGCCAGCCAACAACTCGGTCAGGGCCTGGAACAAGAGTTCGCGGCCTTCACCCGTCTGGGCGGAGAGCCAAACCCGTACCGGTCGGCCCTCATCGTCACGCTCCAGCATGGCGGGGCGATCGCTCAGCTTGTCAATCTTGTTACAGATCATCAGCTGGGGGCGATCATCGGACTCGATCTCGACCAAGACCCGCTGCACGGCGTCAATATTCTCCTGCATCTGCTCGTCGGCGCAATCCACCACATGCAGTAGCAGGTCAGCCTCCCGGGTCTCTTGCAGGGTCGCCTTGAAGGCCGCGACCAGATCATGAGGAAGGTGTCGAATAAAGCCTACCGTGTCCGCCAGTATCACATCTCCTACGTCCCGGATCTCCACTTTACGCAGCGTCGGGTCCAGAGTTGCGAACAACTGATCGGCAGCATACACGCTGGCATCTGTAAGTTGGTTGAACAAAGTGGATTTTCCGGCGTTGGTATAACCCACCAGAGAAACGGTTGGTACTTCATTGCGATTGCGGGCACGACGGCCCTGTTCCCGCTGCTTGGCGACCTTGTCGAGCCGACGCAAGATGGCCTTGATGCGTTCACGCAACAGACGACGATCGGTTTCAAGCTGGGTTTCACCCGGGCCACGCAGGCCGATACCGCCCTTCTGGCGCTCAAGGTGAGTCCAGCCACGGATCAGTCGGGTAGAGAGGTGGCGCAACTGGGCCAGTTCGACTTGCAGCTTGCCTTCATGGGTACGGGCGCGCTGGGCGAAGATATCGAGAATGAGGCCGGTTCTGTCGACGACCCGGCACTGGAACAAGCGCTCCAGGTTGCGCTCCTGGGCAGGGGTCAGGGCATGGTTGAAGATCACCACATCCGCCCCCAGGGCTTGCACCTCGGAGGCGATCTCTTCCGCCTTGCCGCTGCCGACAAAGAACTTGGCGCTGGGCGCACTGCGACTGGTGGTGACGACGCCCAACATGTTGACCCCGGCAGAGCTCACCAACAGCTTGAGCTCTTCGAGATCCTCACGTTCCCCTTCATCACTGAAGTTGACATGCACCAGCACAGCCTGTTCGCCTGCTTCATAACGGTCAAACAAGCGCTTGCTCCTTAACTGGACTCATGAGGCATGGCGAGCTGGCTCGCCGCTTGGACTCACTCCTCACTGTCACCTGACGGCTCATCACCCTGACCAGTGACGGTATGCTGATGATGGTTGACGGCGCGAGCCGGCACCACGGTGGAGATGGCATGCTTGTAGACCATCTGGCTGACGGTGTTCTTGAGCAAAATGACGAATTGGTCGAAAGATTCGATTTGACCCTGCAGTTTGATGCCGTTCACCAAATAGATAGAAACAGGAATCCGCTCACGGCGCAGCGCATTCAAAAACGGGTCTTGGAGTGATTGCCCCTTAGCCATCTTCTTTTTTCCTTATAGTTTGTTGTTTTTAAACACCGGATATCACTATAACAACCTGATTATACAGGGAGTGTCAAGCCGCACCAGCGCAGGCAATGACCCTGGCGAGGTTGTCAGACTCACCAGATCCCAACCAGGTGACCTCAGGCCATCCCCTCAACCAGGTCATTTGCCGTTTAGCAAGCTGACGAGTGGCAACGATGCCACGATAACGCATCTCATCATACCCCAGTTCCCCGGCCAGGTAGTCCCACATTTGGCGGTAGCCAACGCAGCGAATTGAGGGTAGGTCCGGCGTCAGATCCCCCCGTGCGCGCAGGGCCCTGACCTCGTTCTCGAACCCTCGGGCCAGCATGAGATCGAAACGCTGTTCGATCCGCTCATGCAGCTGAGCCCTCTCGGTCGGGGCAATGGCAAATTGATGCACCCGATAGGGCAACCCCTCCCCCTGCACCTGAGTCAGCTCGGTGAGGGTCTTGCCGCTGATGCGATAGACCTCGAGGGCCCGGCTCAGCCGCTGGGGATCATTGGGATGAATACGCGCCCCGGCCACAGGATCGATGCGCACCAGCTCGTCGTGCAGGGCCTGCCAGCCCAGCCGGGCCGCATCGGCCTCAATGCTGGCGCGAATGACGGGCTCGGCCGAGGGCAGCGGAGAGAGCCCCTCCAGCAGTGCCTTGAAATAGAGCATGGTGCCGCCGACCAGCAAGGGAATGCGGCCGCGACTGGCAATCTCGTCCATTTCGCGCAAGGCATCACGGCAAAAATCCGCCGCCGAGTAACTCAGCGCCGGATCCAGAATATCGATCAATCGATGGGGGGCGAGCCTGAGCTCGTCGACACTCGGTTTGGCGGTGCCGATGTCCATGCCGCGATAGATGAGCGCGGAATCCACGCTGATGATGTCGCAGGGCAGGGTCTGGCACAGTTCGATGGCGAGATCCGTCTTGCCGGAGGCGGTAGGCCCCATCAGAAAAATGGCAGTCGGCAAGTCAGTCACGGTCAATTCCTTTCACAAAACGCTAAAAATGGGGGGCTGCCCCATGCAAGTCAGCTGCGAGTGGCTTCACTCTTCCTCAAACTCGGCCAGGGCCGCGGCCAGGGAGAGGGGGCGCAGCAGCCCCTTGTCACCACGCGGATCACCCAGTTGGCTCACCAGCTCACCAAGCAGGCGAGTGGCCGTGGCAAAGTCATATTGTTTGTCACTGGCCAAGCCTTGTTCGACCAGCCACTGACAGAGCACCTGAGCCTGCTCCTCGTTGCTGGCAGCACTCAACCCTTCGAGGAGTTGCAGCAGCTCGGGCAGCAAACGGGCCAGATCAGTCTGGCGCAGCAGCGCCGGCACCCGAGTCAGGATCATGGTGTCGCGACCACCGCTTTTCAACTCGAGTCCCATGCGTTTGAGCAGCTTTTCCTGTTCGGCGGCCACCCCATGGAGGGATTTGGGCAATTTAAAGGCGACGGGCAGCAGCAGCGGCTGGGCGGCCAGCCCCTGCCCCCAACCTTCGAGCAGCCAGTGGCGCAGCAGGCGCCGTTCGGCCACAACCAACCGTAGCAGAGCGAGCCCGCCTCCCTGCTCGAGCAGCAGATAACGTCCCTCCACCAACGTCAGGGCCCGAGCGGTGCCCTCGATGTGCGCTTCATCCCGGGACGCCGTGCTGGTCGGAGGTGGCGCCTGGAGAGCGGGCAAGGTCGTCAACAGGGCCTCCATGCCACGCAGCGCCTCCCGAGTGGGGGCCTGCGGCAGATCCCCACCATGAGAGCTCTGCCCCCTGGCCAAGGTCGTGCGCGGCTGACTAGCGGGACGGTCGCTGCCCATGATGCCATCAGATCCGCCCTGACGGGCCCCCTCCCGCACCTCGGTGGGGGCACGATAGCCGTGTTCTGCCCCATACCAGTCGGTGCGCGCCGCTTGCCCCGGATAGTCGGGAGCCGTGGTCGGCAGGCTCACCTCACTCATCGCCAGAGGCTCCTGACGGTCGGCCTGGTGCAGGGCGCTAAACAGCGCCTGATAAATGAAGTCGTGGATGAGCCGCGCCTGATGAAAACGCACCTCGTGCTTGGCGGGGTGCACATTGACGTCCACCTGACGGGGATCCAGCTCGATATAGAGCACGTAGGCGGCAAAGCGATCCGGTCCCAGCAGCTCGTCATAGGCCTGGCGGATGGCATGATTGATCAGCTTGTCGCGCATCATGCGGCCGTTGACATAGGTGTATTGCAGATCATTCTGCGGCCTGGCCCCGGCCGGGGTCGCCAACCAGCCGCGCAGTCGCACGTCGCTGTGCTCGCTCTCGATGGCGAGGGCATGGTGCATGAAGGGGGTGCCGCACACGGCGGCGAGGCGGCGCTCCTGCTCTTGCACCGAACTGGCGGCGCGATACTGGCGCACCAGCTTGTCATTGTGGCGCAGCAGCAGGGTGATATCGAAGCGCGACAGGGCGATGCGGCGCACCAGCTCATCGATGTGGGCAAACTCGGTCTTTTCGCTGCGCATGAACTTGCGCCGCGCCGGGGTATTGAAGAAGAGATCCACCACCTCGACCGTGGTGCCGACGGGATGGGCGGCGGGTCTAATGGTGACATTCATCTCCCGTCCCTCTGCCTCGGCCTGCCAGGCTTCGGACTGTTCCTGAGTACGCGACGTGAAACTGAGCCGGGAGACAGAACTGATGGAGGCGAGCGCCTCTCCCCGAAATCCGAGGCTGTTGATCCCTTCCAGATCATCCAGGGTCGCCACCTTGGAGGTCGCGTGCCGTGACAAGGCCAGCACCAGCTCATCCTTGGGCACGCCGCAGCCGTTGTCACGGATGCGGATCAGCTTGGTACCCCCTTTGTCTATGTCGATCTCTATCCGGTTCGCCCCCGCATCCAGGCTGTTCTCGACCAGCTCCTTGACGACGGAGGAGGGGCGTTCCACTACCTCACCCGCTGCTATCTGGTTGGCGAGAATAGGAGGCAAAATACGGATCTGCATCGCTTACTCCTGATTGTTGAACCTGGGGAATACAGGTACCTGCACCACGACGGAGGGACGCTCAACCACCTCGCCAGCGGCTACCTGGTTGGCGAGAATAGGAGGCAAAACACGGATCTGCATCGCTTATCCTTTGGGTATGTAGAGCACCTGCCCAATCTGGATCTCGTTGGATTTCAGATTGTTGTATTTAGCAAGCCGGGACATGGAGATGCCGTGGCGCTCGGCAAGCCGTGACAGGCTCTCGCCGCGGGTTACCACGTGTCTGATGCTGCGCTGCTTGTCGATGGTATTCGCGCCGCTGAGGCTGGTCATCGGCTTGATAACACCCGCCCCGGATGCGCTGACCACGGGGGCGCCGCTGCGAGCAGACTGGCTAACAGGCGCCACCTGACTGACGGCTGGCTGGGTGCTGCGCGTCGACGCGCTGCTCACCTTGCCCGACATGATGTGGCCCTTGACGGGATGCGCCTTGTAGTAGTTGCGGATCCCGTGGAAGATCGCCTGGGCCAGCTTGTTCTGATAAGCATTGCTGGCCAGCAGCTTCTCCTCTTCGTGGTTGGAGATAAAACCCGTCTCCACCAGCACGGAAGGGATATCCGGCGCCTTGAGCACTGCCAGACTGGCATGCTCTGGGGCGGACTTGTGCAGGCGGGCGACTCGCCCCATCTCTTTCAAGATCATGCGGCTGACGTCATAGCCCTCGGCGCGGGACTTGTCCATGGAGAGATCCAGGAAGGTGCGCGCCAAGTAGGGGTTGGGGTCAGACTCGGCAATCACCTTGCCCACACCACCCAGCAGCTCGCCCTGCTTCTCCTGCTTCTCCAGCCAGCTGCCCATCTCGCGATTGGCCCTGTTGGTCGAGAGTACCCAGACCGAGGCACCGCGCGGACGCGGGTTGGTGAAGCTGTCCGCATGCACCGAGACCAGCAGATCCGCCTTGGACTTGCGCGCAATCTCGGAACGTTTATTGAGATCGACGAAGTAGTCCCCGCGGCGGGTCATCACCGCCTGCATGCCGGGTTCACGATTGATGAGCGCGGCCAGCTTCTGGGAAACCGCCAGGGTGACTCGCTTCTCGTAGGTGCGACGCGGACCTATGGAGCCAGGATCCTCACCGCCGTGACCGGGATCGATGGCGATGATCACCTTGCTGCCCGGGGTCGCGGGGGCCGGCGTGGCATGACGGGCCGAACTCTCCTCATAGGGGAGATCGATCACCAGCCGGTGGCCATAGGGACCGGCTGGCGCCAATGGAAATACCACCGGCTTGATGGTCGACTTGAGATCCAGCACCAGACGCAGGCCTCCCTTGTCCACCGGCGTGCTCTCGCGGATCTTGCGTACCAGCTCGCTCTTGTTCTCGACCCGGGCCAGATTGGCGCCATTGCTGGCCCCCTTGAGGTCGATGACCAGCCGATCCGGCCCGGTCAGGGTGAAATAGTTGAATTGGGGCGAACTGGAGAGATCCAGCACCACCCGAGTGTTGTCGGGCGAGGGCCAGATCCGCACACTCTTGAGCTGATTGGCCCAGGTCGGTGAGGCAAGCAGAATAAAACACAGGGAAATTATCAGACGCACTTGGGTTGCAACCGTTCCAGAATAGCTTCGCCGATCGCAGTACGGGCCACCAGCAGGGCCTCGCGCTGCATGTCTACATATGTCAGGGTAATCTCGAGATCCGGGGCGGCTAGCCAACCTTCTCCCTTCTCAGGCCACTCAACCAGACAGAGGGTGTTGGGGCCGAAATAGTCACGGATCCCCATGAACTCCAGCTCCTCGGGATCTGCCAATCGATACAAATCAAAGTGATAGACCTGCCAGGCTCCGAGCTCATAGGGCTCGACCAGTGTATAAGTCGGACTCTTTACCTTGCCTGAATGGCCGAGTCCCTGGATCCAGCCACGGGTGAGCGTCGTCTTGCCCGCCCCCAGGGTGCCGTGCATAAAGACGGTGGTCGCTACTTGGCTGGCGCGCGCCAACTGACCACCCAGATTTACGGTCGCTGCCTCATCCGGCAACGCTATCATCAACTGTTTTGCCATCGTCTTCTTAACTTGTCAGGAGTGTCGGGATTGGCCAGAAAGCGGATCCATGGCAACAGGTCAGATGCCAGCATGCCTCTCTCCCCTTCTGACGCCGCCAGATCGGCAGCCTCCCCATGGAGCACTGCGCCCAGGCAGGTTGCATCACGCGCCCCTAGCCCCTGGGCCAAAAGGGCGGCGATTATACCAGATAACAGGTCACCCATGCCGCCGCTGGCCATGCCGGGATTCCCCTCATGGCAGAGCCAGACCTGTTTACCATCCGCGATGAGTGTACCTGCCCCCTTGAGCAGCACGACGCCGCCATAGGTGCCCTGCAGGGTCTGTACGGCGGCGAAGCGATCGGCCTCCACCTCGGCGGTGCTGCAACCCAACAGGCGGGCTGCCTCGGCGGGATGGGGCGTGAGCACCCAATTATCCTGATGGCGGGGCTGTAGCGCCAGCCAATTCAATCCATCTGCATCCAATACCAGTGGCAGCTCCCGGCACAAAGCCTGCTTGAACAGGGCCCCGCCCCAGGCATCGAGGCCCAGTCCTGGCCCCAGCACCCGTACTGATCCCCAGGGATTGACTCCGCCCGCCCGGAGCCTCTCTCCAGGCAGGGTCTCTGCCGCCGATAAAGAGCCGACCAGCGCGTCGCGCGCTAATGTCATGATCTCGGGCTGGGCCTGGCTGGCGGGAGCATTCATCGGATGCTGGCACACCTTGACCAGCCCGGCCCCGGTACGCAAGCAGGCCATGGCTGCCAGCAAGATGGCCCCCGCCATGCCCTGATTGCCGCCAATCAGCAGCACACGGCCTTGCTCTCCCTTGTGGGCGCAGCGTGCACGGGGGACTAACAGATGAGCCAGGGCGGGATAATCGATACGTCGGGCGGCGGGCGCTTGCCAATGACTCAGATCCAGACCGAGAGGGTCCAGATCCAGCTCCCCACACCAGCTCGGTCCCTGGCCGGTGAGCAGCCCCTGCTTGAGCCCGACCAGGCAGAGAGTACGAGTCGCCCGCACCGGGCTGGCCATGATGTGGCCGGTATCGGCATCCAGCCCTGAGGGGAGATCCACGGCCAGCAGCGGCACGGGCAAACGATTGATGGTTGCGACAATCTTTGTCATCGCCGGCGTGAGTGGCAGGCGGACGCCGCTGCCAAGCAGCGCATCTATCAGCAGATCCGGAAGGGAAACCGGCTCGGCAAGGGTCAGATGGACATCCTCGAAGCGTTCAACCTGACCCCCCGCCGCCAGGAAAGCGGCCGCGGCCCGATGAGCATCCCCCTTGAGCTGCGCCGGGGCTCGCGCGGCGATGACTCTCACTCTGAAGCCAGCAGCCTGCGCCAACCGGGCCAATACATAGCCATCGCCGCCATTATTGCCGGGGCCGGTAAAGATCCACCAGTGATGGGCAGCTGGCCAATGCCCCTTGGCATAATCAAACAGCGCGGTGCCGGCGCGCTCCATCAACTCATAGAGCGACACCCCCGCAGCGGCGGCCAGTTCCGCCTCGGCACGGCGAATTTGTTCGCTACGCCATAGCGCGCTGGGGAGCCGTGGGCCATGACTGCGCGGTTCGTTGAGGAGCTGTGGTAAACTGCCCCCTCCTTCCCTGTTGATCTGCATCATGACGGCTCCCGATTTCGACAAACTGGCCCAAGATATCAAGCTCTGGGCACGCGAGCTAGGATTTGACCAGGCTGGCATCACGGACACTGACCTGCACCAGGAAGAGCCCAGGTTGCAGGCCTGGCTCGATGCCGGCTATCACGGCACCATGGACTACATGGCCCGTCACGGCATGATGCGCGCCCGCCCCCATGAGCTGCTGCCGGGCACCCTGCGGGTGCTGTCGGTACGGATGAATTATCTCCCCTTCGAGGCGGGTTTCGCCGCGACCCTGCGCGATCCCAGCCTCGGCTATATCAGCCGTTATGCCCTGGGCCGCGACTACCACAAGCTGCTGCGCGCCAGGCTCAAACAGCTCGGTGAGCGGATTGAGGCGCGCTGCGAGACCCTGGGCTGGCGTCCCTTCGTCGACTCGGCCCCCGTGCTGGAGCGGCCACTCGCCGCCAAGGCTGGGCTCGGCTGGGTTGGCAAACACTCACTTTTGCTCAATGAGTCCGCCGGTTCCTTCTTCTTCCTCGGCGAACTCCTGCTGAGCCTGCCGCTGCCCATCGACCAGCCGGTGGAGAAAGAGCAGTGCGGCAAGTGCGTGGCCTGCATCAACATCTGTCCCACCGGTGCCATCATCGCGCCCTATGTGGTGGATGGGCGGCGCTGCATCTCCTACCTCACCATAGAGAGTGACGAGCCTATTCCTGTCGAGCTCAGGCCCCTGCTCGGTAACCGTATCTATGGCTGTGATGACTGCCAGCTCATCTGCCCCTGGAACCGTTACGCCGATGCCAGCCCCGAGCCTGACTTCAGTCCGCGCGCCAATCTGCACAGCCCCAAGCTGCTGGATCTCTGGGCCTGGTCCGAGGCTCTCTTCCTGAAAAATACCGAGGGGAGCCCGATCCGCCGCATCGGTTATCAACGCTGGCGCCGCAACCTGGCAGTGGCGCTCGGCAACGGCCCGGCCGATGAAGCCGTCTTCACCGCCCTGCACGCAGCCCTGCCAAGCGCCGATCCCATGGTGGCCGAGCACATCAGCTGGGCAGTGGCGAGCCTGACCGCCCGTCAGCAGGGTGAGAACCGCAAGACCAAGCTGCTCATCCGCTGCATCGAAAAGGGTCTGCCGGATCACGCTTAATCTCACTGTCACCTCTGCTAACTCGCGATCAGAGCCAGTAGCCATGCCCTTGATCGACAAGAGATCAGCGACAGATCACGCTTGAGGATCGGCCTCCTTGCTGTTTCCTCGCACATTTCCCATGCTTTAGCGCACCAGTGTGGCGTCATCATCATAAGGATCGGAGCAGATGCAGATATTGGGTGTGGACATAGGAGGCTCGGGCATCAAGGGGGCCCTGGTCGATACAAAGCGCGGCGAACTCATCGGCGAACGCCATCGCATCCCGACCCCGCAGCCCGCCACCCCGGCCGCCATCGCCCATGCCCTCAAGCAACTGGTCGAACACTTCCAGTGGCAGGGCCCCATCGGCTGCGGTTTCCCGGCCACCATACACCACGGGGTCGCGAAGAATGCCTCCAATATCGACAAGAGCTGGATCGAGACGGACGCGGCCAGGCTGTTTGGCGAAGTGACAGGTCAGCCCTGCTTCGTGCTCAATGACGCCGATGCCGCAGGCCTGGCCGAGATGCGGTTTGGCGCAGGCCAGGGCCATGATGGGGTCGTCATCCTGATCACCGTCGGTACCGGCATAGGCACGGCCCTGTTTGTGGGTGGCCATCTGCTGCCCAATACCGAACTGGGTCACCTGATGCTGGAGGGCATGATAGCCGAACACTACTGCTCGGATGCGGCGCGCAAGCGGGAGGAGATCTCCTGGAGCAAGTGGGGCAAGCGTTTCAACCAATATCTGGCCCGGCTCGAGTTCCTCTTCTCGCCGGATCTCTTCATCCTGGGCGGGGGCACTGCCGCCAAACTCGACAAGTTTGTCGACAAGATAGCCACCCGGGCGCCGCTTATCGCCGCCGCCAGCCTCAACCAGGCAGGGATCATCGGGGCCGCGCTCTATGCCGCCGAACAGGCAGCCACTCGTTCGAAACCGACAAAAAAGGCCCCGTAAGGGGCCTTGGATTTACCGGGACCAAGCACTTCCTATCGGGGCAGGCTTGCGATGTAGCGCTCTACCACACCCTTCACGAAAAGCTGACAGGCCTCCCCCGTTTTCGGATCATAGTGGCCGCCATTGGTCAGGTTGTTGGAGAGGATACGGATCGAGAGGAAAGGGATCTGGAAGGCATCGGCTATCTGCGCCGCTGCCGCCCCTTCCATCTCTTCCACGCTGGTGCCGAACTCCCGGTGGAACCAGTTGATGCGATCTACCTCGCTGTTCCAGAAGTTGGCAGACCCCACCGTCCCTTCGACGACCTTCCCCCTGGCATAGGCTACCTGCCGGGCGATGTCGATGAGCGGCTGGCTTCCCTCGTAGTAACGGATCTTGTTGGCATCGTCGCCACCCGCACTGCCGGCAGATGCCATGATATCCATCGGCAGCCACGCCAGCGCATCGACCCCCTGCCCTTCTGCTCGCTGGGGTGTCTTCAGATTGCCAATGTTGACGGTCCGCTTGCCCAGCACAATGTCACCCACCTTGAGCTGCTTGTCATGGCCCCCGGCCGTGCCCTGGTTGATGATGGCCAGGGGGTGATAGCGACCAATGGCGATGGCCGTCGCCGCGGCCGTGTTCTCCAGCCCCTTGCCGGTCTGGCTGACGATCACCGGGTAACCGTTCAGAGTCCCCCGGTAGAAGAGGTAGGGACCAACCTGCTCCATCACCACCCCTTGCAACAAGGAGGCAAAGTGCTCGGCTTCGATGGGCATGGGTCCCTGGATCAGGATGGGAGACGAAGGAGGATGATCGTGGCCGGCCACAGTGACACTGCTGAGTGACTGGGCCTGGGTCGTCATGCTCATGGCCATCATCAAGGCCATGAACCACTGTGTGAGATTACGCATTGCCAAACTACTCCTCTGCTCGTGTACTCGGGTCATGGGCAGCAGGCCCATCAACCATATAGGGCGCGGATTATCGCACAAAACAGCAAACGTTTTCATGGCAAAGCGAAGTGATAAATAGCTGAAAAATGTGGGTAATAATACTCAAGGTAACTGAATGTCGGAGATGAAAGAGGGTACTTCGAGGAGAGATTGGAGCGGGAAACGAGACTCGAACTCGCGACCCCGACCTTGGCAAGGTCGTGCTCTACCAACTGAGCTATTCCCGCAACAGGTACTGCTGGTATGACGGTGTTTATGGATGCTTGGAGCGGGAAACGAGACTCGAACTCGCGACCCCGACCTTGGCAAGGTCGTGCTCTACCAACTGAGCTATTCCCGCATCGATTCGACTGGCGTCGATGCATCTGCAAACACGGCTTTCTTCGATTGGAGCGGGAAACGAGACTCGAACTCGCGACCCCGACCTTGGCAAGGTCGTGCTCTACCAACTGAGCTATTCCCGCAACAGGTACTGCTGGT